>CAVPXI010000015.1:0-247121 GCA_963709585.1 Candidatus Dormiibacterota bacterium
GCGCGACCGCGAGCGCCAGGGTTGCGCCGGCGAGATATGGGCCGCGAAGCCGGGCTCCGGCGATACCGACGATCGCACCCGCGATGCCAGTCGTCGCGATCGAGGCGACGAGCATGAGCACGAGCGGCAGGTCCGCATGCCACGTGAGGAGCACCGACGTCGTGTACGCGCCGATCATCATCAGCGCGCCATGCCCGAGTGAGATTTGACCGTTGACGCCGGTGAGGACGGTCAGGCCGGCGGCCGAGATCGCGTAGATGGCCACCTCGGTCACGTTGTAGTTCGTGTACGAGTCGAAGACGAACGACGTGAGCAGCAGCAGCACGACGGCCAGCGTCAGGAAGAAGAGTCCATGGCGCACGAGTGTCGAGCCACGCAGCACCGCGCTCATACCTGGCGCTGCCGTCCGAAGCTGAACAATCCCTGCGGACGGATCATGAGCACCGCAATCAGGATCACGAATCCACCGAGTGGGGCGAGATCCGCGCCAATGTAGCCGCTGACGTAGCTGAGTGCGAGCCCCACGCCAACCGCGCCCGTCACCGCACCCACCGGGCTGTCGAGACCACCGATGATCGCACCGGTGAAGCCGAACACCAGGACCTCGTCCATGTTGGTCGGGTACAGGTACACGGCAGGCGCGGCGAGCATCCCTGCGAGTGCGCCGAGCAGCGCGGCCAGCCCCCATCCGAGGGTGAGCATCCTGCCGACGCGAATCCCGAGGATGCGCGCGATCTCGGGGTTGAACGCGGCGGCGCGCATGCGCAACCCGAGTGTGGTGCGCTGAAAGATGAGGAAGAGCAACAGCATCGCGATCAGAACGGTCCCGATCGTGAAGAGAGCGAACGGTGAGATTTCGAGCGAGGTCGTCCCGGCGACGAGGTCGATGTTCGAGACAGGCACCGGGAACGATTGCGTCTGACCGCCGAAGAGCATTGGCGCCACCGCTTCAAGGAGGATGAGCACGCCCAGGCTGAGGATCACCGCGTTGAGCGGAGGTCGCGACTCCACGGGACGCACCAGGACACGCTCGGTGGCCGCACCGAGCACCATCCCGGTCGCGAGAGCGACCACGAACCCCAGCCAGTACGGTGCGCCGTGGCGGATCACGACGAGTGCGATATACGTCGTGAACATCGCCATCGCGCCCTGGGCGTAGTTGATGATCCGTGTCGCGCGCCAGATCATCACGAGCGCCAGCGCCACCGCCGCATAGACCATCCCGTTGGTGATCCCGTCGACGGTGTAGATCACGAACAGGCGCATGGTCAGAATCCCAGGTAGGCATGGCGAAGCGCGTCGTCGCCGGCGAGTCGTTCGGCGCTGTCGCGCAACTCGACCCTCCCGAGCGACAGGACGACGGCCTGATCCGCCACGGACAGTGCGGAGCGTGCGTTCTGCTCGATGAGGAGCACGGTCAGCCTGCGCTCGATCACCAGCGCCGAGAGCCGCTGCATGATCTGCGCGAGCAGGCCGGCGGCGAGCCCGAGCGACGGCTCGTCGAGGAGCAGTGCAGTGGGACGCGCGACCATCGCTCTGCCGATCGAGAGCATCTGCCGTTCGCCTCCGCTGAGGTTCGACGCATGGACGCTGCGACGCACTCGCAGCGGCGGAAACAGCTCGTATGCCTCCTCGATCGCGACCCGCTGGTCGGCGCGATCGCGGCGCCAGAGGCCACCGAGGCGAAGGTTCTCATCGACGGTCAGCTCGCTGACAATGCCGTGACCTTCGGGGACATGACCGACGCCGAGACGAGCGATCGCCTCGGGGGATCGGCCCACCAACTGCCGCTCGCCGAGCATCACCGAGCCATGACGCGGTTTGACGAGGCCGGAGATGGTTCTGACCAGGGTGGTCTTGCCGGCGCCGTTGGCTCCCAGCACTGCGGTGATGCTGCCCTCGGGAACCGACAGCGACACCTTGTCGAGCGCGATGACGCCGCCGTACGCGACCGTGAGATCGCTGATCTCAAGCATGGGCAACCTTCTGCCCGAGGTACGCGTTGGCGACCTCGCTGTTGGCGCGGATCTCGTCGGGTGAGCCCGACGCGATCACCTGGCCGAGGTTGAGAACGGTGATGGTGTCGCTCACCGCCATCACCATGTCGACGTGGTGCTCGACCAGCGCGATCGCCATCCGCGTCCGCAGCGAGCGCAGCACCTCGATCAGGTCGTGCACATCGGCAGCCGAGAGCCCACTGGCGGGCTCATCGAGGAGCAACAACGACGGCGCCGCCATCAGAGCGCGCGCGATGATCACTCGCTTCTGGACACCGTGGGGAAGAGCGCCCGGATACGCGCCCGCACGATCGGCCACCCCGAGCTCGGTGAGATTCGCCATCGCCTCCTCGCGAAGCTTTCGGGTTCGGCGATCGGCACTCGGGAACGCGAGCATGTCCGATGCAAGTCGAGTCCGCGCCGGTGCGCCTGCCATCACGTTCTCGAGCACGGTGAGCGTGGGCCAGAGGCCATGCCCCTGGAGCGTGCGCGCGATGCCCAGATGGGCCAGACGCCAGGTTGGAAGGCCGAGCAGGGATTGTCCGTGATAGGTGATCGTGCCGGCCACGGGAGTGACGAACCTGGAGATCGCGTTGAAGAGCGTCGTCTTTCCGGCGCCATTCGGCCCGATCACACCGACGATCTGATTGGCGCGCACCGTCAGTGACACGCCGTCGAGAGCGACCACGCCTTCGAAGCGCACATCGACCCCGGCGACCTCGAGCACGGTGGGAGTTGCGCCTGGTGTCTCTTCGGACACGTTACGGCGACCTGTTCAACCCCATAAGTGCCCGCAGGGTACAGGGATCAGACGACCTCTGCTACGCGATCCAGGTCAGCGGATCGCCACCAGAACGCGATTTGCGAGGTGCTGCCAGAGCGTCCCGACCTCGACGAACCCGGCCGAGAAGAGCGCCGACCGGTGGAACTCGTAGCTGTGGCCCTCGTCCTCGTGGGGATGGTCGTGCCATCGCCGGGCGCGCTCGGCCACCTCACCGGCGAGCCCGGGCTCCGCAACCACAGCCTTCCACCATGCGTCGTAATCCTCGGCGCCCTCCGGGGCGTCGGGCCATTCGGGTCGCACCTGACGTGCTCCAGTCGCGATCACCCGTTGATCGTGGTTGAAGTCGAGCCGGTCGCCGTCGAGAAATACCGCGCCCGGACGGAGCACTCGACCCAGCGCCTGATAGAGACCAACCAGTTGTTCGAGTCCGAGCCAGTGCAGCGCCGTGGTCGAGACCGCGGCGTCATATGGTCCGGGCGACGGCAGGGCGGACACCCAGTCGGCGCGAAGGTCAGCGTCGACGAACTGCAACTGCTTCCGCGTTCCGAGCGTCCCGCGACCGATGGCCAGGAGGACCGGATCTGCGTCGATCGCCACGACGCCCGCCCCGGTGACACGGTCTAGGACCCGCGCGCTCAATGAGCCGGGCCCGCATCCGAGGTCCAGGACGCGCGGCTCGGGTCCGGCGAAAGCCGCCACCGCATCGACCATGGCGGTGAAGCGCTCCTCACGGTCGGGGATGTGGCGCTGCTGCTGCGCGTCCCAGCGTGCCAGCCAGTTCGAGTAGTCAGTGGCGATGTTCGCGGTGCTCATCTCTTGACGCTAACGTGTATCACATCACCGCCGCGCCACCGAGGGGAGTTGCAGCGTGATCGCGGTGCCATCCGCCTCCGTGCTCGTCGCGCTCACCGAGCCGCCATGCGCCTCGACGACATCCCGAACGATCGCGAGCCCGAGCCCCGAGCCGGTAGACGACGGCCCTTTCACGAAGCGATCGAAGACACGCGGGAGCAGGTCCGCGGGAATACCCGTTCCGTCGTCGCGGACGGTGAGGCGTATCCACCCGTTGGAAGCAATCCCCTCGACACCGATGGTGCCGCCTGGGCGCGCGTGCACCAGCGCGTTGCGGACGAGGTTGCCCAGAACTCCGCGCATCCTCGCGGGATCTGCGTCCAGCGCCGGAAGGTTGACGTCGACCCGCTCGCTGAGCTGCACCCCGGCCGCCCGCGCGTCGGCTCCGAAGGCCTGCAGTGTCTCGTTGACCAGGACAGCGACGTCAATCGGCTCGCGATGGAGACGCAGCGCGCCGCTCTCGGCAAGGGTGAGGGTGCCGAGGTCGTCCACGAGCATCTCCAACAACTTCGTCGCGCTCACGATCGGGGCCATGTGCTCGGCATCGGCCGGGTAGATGCCGTCAGTGATCGCCTCCGCCTGTCCGCGGATTATCGAAAGGGGCGTGCGCAACTCGTGGGCGATGTCGGCCAGGACCGACCGGCGCTGTGTCTCCTCGGCTTCGAGGCGACCGCTCATCTCGTTCATGGCCCGTGCAAGCGAGCGAAGGTCCGACGGTCCGCGAACCGGTACTCGCGCCGACAGGTCTCCAGCCTCGATGCGGTGGGCCCCCTCGATGAGCGCGCCGACGGGTGCCACCAAGCGCCTGAGCACCAGGAGCGCCACGAGGATCGCGAGGCCGCCAAGCACCAGCGCGGTGACCGCCACCGCGGTGTCGAACGGCGCCGAGTTGACCGCGCCGAAAGCGCTGAGCACCAGCCATACGACACCGAAGATCGCGCCCAGGAGCACGAGGAGCGCGAGGCCGATGAAGCAACCGATGCGCCTCGCGATGCGTCTCCCGTGACGCCGCCAGTTCGGGTTTCCAGCCCACGGGCGGGTTTCGCCCTCCGGCCACCAGGGTGGGCGGCCACCACCGCTCCTCCCCACGGCGGCCCCGACCTCATGGATCGCCTTCCACGAGGCGATAGCCGACCCCGAAAACGGTCTGCAGGTGGCGCGGTGAGCGCGGATCGTGCTCGATCTTTCGGCGAATGTTCTTGACGTGCGCATCGATGGCGCGCTCGTACGAACTCGACGGCAACGCCGTGGACCGCGTCGAGCAGCTGCGCCCGCGTGAAGACCCGGCCCGGTTGCCGGGCCATGTGGAGCAGCAGCTGAAACTCGGTCGCGGTCAGCAGCACGTCGCGACCATCGACCTCCACCTGCATGCGGGGCGCGTCGAGGACGATCAAGTCACCGACACGGAGGACGTCATCCTGCATCGCGGCCGACTGCGCCCGGCGCAGCACCGCTCGAACTCGGGCGACGATCTCGCGCGCACTGAAGGGCTTGGTCACATAGTCATCGGCTCCGAGCTCGAGACCGGCCACCCTGTCCGGCTCGTCGGTTCGGGCGGTGAGCATGATGATCGGCACGTCGCCGGCCCGCCGCATCGCCCGCGCGACATCGAGACCGTCCATGTGGGGCAGGGTGAGGTCGAGGATCACCAGGTCCGGACGGCTGCGCGCAAAGAGATGCAACGCGTCCTCACCGTTGCCGGCGGTCATCACCGCGAATCCAGCGCGCTCCAGGTAGTCGCGAACCAGGCGCACGATCGCAGGCTCGTCGTCGACGATGAGCACGCTGGTCATTGCGAATGCATCGTAGGGGCGACGCGGGGCGGCGAGCAGCCGCCGCCCCGGCGATCGTCAGACCGATTGCGGGGTGGGCGTGGATGCCTCGGCGTCCGGCGTCTTGTTGGCGGCACCGGCGCAGCCGCCACCCCAGCCCTTGCCATGGGCACCAAAGGCGCCGGGTCCGAAACCGCGCCGATTCCAGCGCCGCGGCGTCAAGCCGAGCACCCGCGGCACCACCAACGCGCCGAGGAACGTGATGATGATGAACCCGGGGTCGCGAGTGGTGATGCCCACCGCGGTTGCCGCCCCGATTGCCACGAGTTCCCAGGCGGTGCGTCCTGCACGATACATGTCGATTCTCCTTGTGGAGGGTTGAACGGTACGTGCATCACTGTCGCCGCCAGATGTGAATCAGATGTGAAGCGCGGACGGAGGTCTGGCGCGCTCACGCGCCTTTGGCGTAGTCGCCGAAGCCCGCCCAGTCGACGACCACGCACGCCTCGTCGCCGACGGTCCAGGCGTCGTGACCCGGCGGGCAGATCATGAGGTCGCCCGGTCCGAACTCGTCCTCGGTGCCGTCGTCCATGACCACCCTCATCCGTCCCGAGACGAAATAGGCGACGTGGCCCGCCTGGCAGCTCTCCGTCTTGGCGATCGGCTTCACGTGCTGCGACCATTTCCATCCGGGTTCGAACCTGGCGCGACCCACCGGGCCGCCCTCGGTGGTGACGAGGTCGAGCTTGCCAGTGCCTGCTTCGAAGCGGCGTGTCTCGTCCGGCAAGTCGAGGCTCTTCCGGATCATCCGAGTGCCTGTCGTAGCCATTGCCTGTCCTCCTTGTGATGGTTGCGGATTGCTGACTGAACGCCGTCTTGGGGGCGGATGCCGACGCGAAGATCAGCCGGCAGCGCCGTACTCGATGGGCCGCTGTGGATCCGCACTCCATTCCGAGAACGACCCGTCGTACACACCGGCTCCATGAACACCGGCGATCTCGAGCGCGATCAGCGCGACTGTTGCCGACACGCCGGTACCGCACGTGGCGATCAGCTCGCGGGGCGGCCGCGCGGGGTCGACGCCCGCATCGCGCAGCAGGCGACCGATCGCCGCCGGGTTCGCGAACAATCCGGTCGCACCGTCGACAAGCTCCTGGTACGGCAGGGAAAGCGCGCCCGGGATGTGCCCCGTGCCCGCGGCTCCGGGCTCGCCGAGAAAGAGATGGCGCGGCCGCGCATCCACGAGCGTCGCCCCGTTGGCTGTTGCCAGCTGGACGTCTTCGAGGCTGCGGCGCAACGGGGCGCGCACCTTGGTGGTGAACGTCACCGCCGGTCGATCAACCGCATCCGAAGTGGTCTTCCGGCCTTCCTCGAGCCATGTCCGCCAGCCGCCGTCGAGAACGCGGGCTTCGGCTCCGTAGTAGCGGAAACTCCAGGCCGCTCGCCCCGCGAAGATGCCGTAGTAATCGTCATACGTCACCACCAGGTCGCCCTCGTTGATGCCCAGCGCACCGGCGCGCCTGGCGAACGCATGGTTTGATGCGACCTGGTACGGCACCGGGTCGCTGACATCGACGAAGTCCTTCTCCCAGTCGATGAAGATCGCGCCGGGGATATGGCCTTCCGTGTACTCAACTCGCTTGGCGTGCGCAAGCGATGAGCTGGGATGCCGTCCGCGCACGTCGAGGATCCGCACTCTTGGTTGATCCAGATTTGCCTCGAGCCAGTCACCGCTGACGAGTGGCCCGGGCGGCAGTCCGAGCTCGGGAATGAGTTGGGTCATGTGCGTGCTCCTGGTTGAGGTGTGTTGACACCGCAGACCCTAGGAGCGGCTGGTTGACCCCTTCTGACCGCGACCTTGCACCAACCTTGACGCTCCAGCCCAGCCGGAGCGTCTCGTGCTTCAGGCCTCTTCGGCCATCGCCATCAGGTCGTCCTTGCTGACCTCTCCCACCAGCTCGGGGTGATCGCTCTGCATGTGCACCTCGACCACCGCCGCTGCATCAGCGGCTGTCTCGCCGCGGGCGACGAAGCCACACTGACAGATGATCTGCTTGGCCATGGCTCTCTCCTCGTTGTGTCGATCCGGCCGGCTCTAGGCGGACCCTCGAACTTTCTGACATTCTCCTTGCCGCAACGTTGACGCATCAGCCCTCCACCCGAATTCAGATCTGCGGGCGGCTCGCGGTCGAGATCGCCGGTCAACCGGTCACGGAGTTCATTCCGAAGCGCCAGGGTCGCCTCCTGTTCACCTTTCTCGTGCTCAACCGTCACCGCAACTCGAGCAGGGAGGAACTGATCGACGCGCTCTGGGCAGACGACGTGCCCCCCGACGCCGACGGTGCGCTGAGCAGCGTCCTCTCGAGGCTTCGCCACGCTGTTGGCCTCGACCGGGTCCAGGGGCGGGGCGAGATCAGACTGCTCCTCCCCGCCGATGCCTGGATCGACTTCGAGGCGGCAGACGACGCGATCCACCGAGCTGAATCGGCGATCGCGCAGGGTCGGTGGGCGCGCGCGTGGGGCCCGTCCCTGGTCGCCCTCTTCACCGCTCGCCGCGGGCTCCTGCGCGGCGAGGATCTTCCCTGGATCGAACCGCACCGGCGGCGGCTCGACGACATCCAGTGCTCAGGGCTGGAGTGCTACACCGCCTCCGCGCTTGGGCTGGCAGGCGGCGAACTCCCTGTCGGCGAGCGCACCGCGCGCGAGCTCATCGAACACGCTCCGTATCGCGAGTCGGGCTATCGCCTGCTCATGGAAGTTCTTGCCGCCCGAGGCAATTTCGCGGAAGCGCTGCGTGTGTACGAGGAGCTGCGCACGCTGCTTCGCGAGGAGCTCGGAGCGACGCCGAGCCCACCCATCCAGGCGCTCCACGTTCAGCTGCTCAAGCAGGCTGATGGAGTCTGACCGCCCGGGTCGCTAGCGGTACGTCACCGGGTCACGGAGACCGCGGTCGACCGCGAGCTGAAAGACGTCCGGGCGGCTGTAATGGCCGGTGACATCGAGCGTCCGTCGTGCCGCCGCGGCACGTGCCGGCTCGATGTCGGCCATGAGCAGCCCGACCTCCTCGTGCAGTGGCCCGGCAACGATGCTCCCGCCCGGAGCGACCACCACGGAGTCGCCCGGGTTGATCCATTCGTCGGGGTCGGGAAAGAGTTGCACGCGCCCCGGAAATGACGCCGGCACATCGGAGGCGCGCAGCACGCATCCAGATCCGAGCACCCAGCACCTGCCTTCCGCCGCGATGTGCCGCATGGTGGCGATCCACGTGTCGCCCTCATCCCACGTCGACGCGATATACACCTCGACCCCCTCGGCGTAGAGGGCGTAGCGGGCGAGCGGCATGTAGTTCTCCCAGCAGATGAGGGTGCCGACGCGTCCGATCGCGGTGTCGCTGACACGCAATCCACTTGCGTCGCCCTGTCCCCACACCATGCGTTCGGGATTGGTGGGTACCAGCTTGCGATGCCGGTTGAGGATGGTGCCGTCCGATCCAACCGTGACCACGGTGTTGTACAACGTCGAACGGCCGAACTCCCCCTCCCGTTCATGCAACCCGCACACCACCACGAGGTGCAACTCCGCTGCGGCCTCGCGAACCACCTTCAAGCCGTCGGCGGCGAGGTCGACGCTGTTCTCGATCAGCCGGCGATGAATCGCACCGGTGAGGTCGTGATCGTCACCTGGGCGCAATCGCCAGATCCATGCCGGGTACCCCGGGATGAACGTCTCGGGGAAGACCACCAGTCCGGCTCCTGCCTTGGCGGCCGCGTGAAGATGCGCCACCGCGGCGTCGAGCGTCGCCGCTCGGTCGAGCAATACGGGTGCGTGCTGCACGATCGCGACCCGGACAACGACGTCCTTGGCCTCCATGACCGCGACTATAGATTCGCAACCGGCGGTCGGTGGCAGGCGATGGATGCTGCCTGCTCGGGCGGTCTCGTGAACCGCGCCGGGCTCTATGGGCGCCTGACCCTTGGGCCGCCCGGCCGTGCCGTGGCCGTACCCTGTCGGACGACGTGCCGAGTTCCATCGCCGAGACCTTGGCGGTCCTGCTCCTCGTTGCGACGCTGGGCTGCGCCATCGTCCGGCCCCACGGATTGCCGGAGGCAGTTGTCGCGGTCCCGGCCGCCGGTCTGCTGCTCGTGCTCGGCGTGCTCCCACTGGGTCAGGCCGGCACCGAGGCGGGAGATCTGGGTCCGACCATCGGTTTCCTCGCCGCAGTGCTCGTCCTCGCCAACCTCTGTGATCGCTACGGGCTGTTCAAGGCGGCAGGCTGGTGGATGGCAGCCGGGTCGCGGGGCAGACCGGTCTCACTCCTCGCTCTTGTCTTCGCCGCAGCGAGCGTTGTCACCGCGGTGCTCAGCCTCGACGCGACGGTCGTCCTGCTGACGCCCGTGGTGTTCGCAACGGTTGCGCGGCTGCGCCTCCGAGCCAAACCGCACGTCTATGCGTGCACGCACCTCGCCAACTCCGCGTCGCTCCTGCTTCCGGTGTCGAACCTCACCAACCTGCTCGCCTTCGGCGCGAGCGGCCTTTCGTTCGCGCGCTTCGGCGCGATCATGGCCCTCCCCTGGCTGGCGGCAATCGGGGTCGAATGGCTCGTGCTGCGACGCTTCTTCGCGGGCGACCTCGTCGGCCGCGGCGAGTCGCACGCCGTGGCCGCGCTGCCGGTGCCGGTGTTCGCGACAACAGTGGTGGCATTTACTCTGATCAGCTTCTTCGTCACGTCGGCCTTCAATGTCAGCCCCGCATTCGCGGCACTCGGTGGCGCGCTCGTCCTCGCCGTGCCGGCGGTTGGGCGCGGCCTGACCACCGTCCGCGATATCGCGTTGTCGATCGACGTTCCCTTCCTGGCCTTTGTGCTGGCACTTGGCCTCGTGGTCAAGGCGATCTCGCTGCACGGGCTCGGCTCGGTGGTGACCCATCTGGTGCCGGGTGGCACCGGGCTCGGCTCGCTGCTGGTCATCGCGGTCGTCGCAGCCGTTCTCGCCAACGTCATCAACAACCTGCCGGCGGCGCTGCTCCTGCTTCCCGCGGTGGCCGGGGCGGGAGCCGGACCGGTCCTGGCGGTCCTCATCGGCGTCAACACCGGACCCAACCTCACGTATGTCGGATCGCTCGCCACGCTGCTCTGGCGGCGCGTCCTTGTCCGCCACGGCCAGGAGTTGCCGATCGCCGAATTCCTCCGGCTTGGGGCCCTCACTGTGCCGCCGGTGCTGATCACGGCCACCGTCGCCCTGTGGATTTCGTTGCGGTTGGTGGGTTAATGACTTCCGTGCGAATCGTCGTCTGGGTTGTCGAGGGAACCTGGGAGGGCTGCGTCGACGCTGCCGCACAGCACTTTCCCTCCGATTCGCGATTCGTGCTCCTGCACGTCACACCCTCGGACGTCACCGAAGCCGCTGACGCAGCGACCGTCGGCCTCTTCGGGCGCGGCTTCCCCGGGCGCAGACCCGCCCGCAGCTACGACACCGTCGCCGACGACGAGGCGTCGCAGCTGCTTGCCGCCGCCGCTGTTCGTCTCGGTCATACCGATGTCGAGCTGCTCAGCCGTCGTGGGCGCGTCGAGCGTGAGGTCGTGCGCGCGGTCGCCGAAGGAGTCGATGTCCTCGTGGTGGCGCGGGACGGCGATCACTCACGTCTCGGGCCGAAGAGCCTGGGACACGCCACGCGATTCATCGTCGACCATGCGCCTTGCGCGGTGCTCCTGGTCTGGCCGGACGAGACGCCCGGCATCGACTCGATACCCCCTCCGAAGCACGGGCCACCGCCACCCCACGGCCCGCGTCCACCCCACCGGCGCGACTAGCGCCGCGCGTCCATGACAGCGCGAACCCACGCCTGAGCACCGATCTGCATGGCGTCCCAGGGGCTACCGAGGGGCGGTGTGTAGGACATATCGAGCTCGCTGAACGCCTCGACGGTCATGTCGTTGAAGATCGCCGCCGCGGCGATGTCGATGCGTTTCGCCACCTCCGCGTGACGGTGGCCGAAGAGCTGCACGCCGAGGAGGCGGCCGGTCTGCCGATCGCCTGTCCAGCGCATCGCGATCCGGTGCGAGCCGGGGTAGTACGCCTTGTGGTCGTCGGCTTCCGCGGCGACCGTGACCGGGTCGAACCCGGCGCTCGACGCCTCATGGTCGCGTAGCCCGGTGCGCGCGGCGGCCATGTCGAAGACCTTGACCACCTGCGTTCCAAGACTTCCGGCAAATTCGCGACGACCACCGACCGCGTTCTCGCCGGCGACGCGTCCCTGCTTATGAGCGGTCGTTCCCAGCGGGATGTACGTAGTGCCGAGCAGGCGATGGTGAGTCACCACGCAGTCGCCTGCCGCGAAAACGTCGGGCAGGTTGGTACGCATCGCCCGGTCGACGTCGATCGCCCCTCGCAGGCCGAGTCTGGCGCCGGCAGCGGCGGCCAGGCGGACGTCCGGACGGACACCCGCGAAGATGAGGACGACGTCAGCGTCCCGCCGGAAGACCACTCCGTCGCCCGACGCGCCTTCCACGCACAGTGCCGGCCTCCGAGGCGGTTGGTTGCGCTCGACGCGATGCACGGCGGTCCCGGTCACAACATCGACGCCGTGAGTCCGTAGCTCTGCTGCGATGTGGTGTCCCAGCTCGGGATCGACCGTCGGCAGCACCTGGGGAAGCTGCTCGACCTGGGTCACCTCGAGGCCGCGAAGCGTCAGGGCGTCAGCCATCTCGAGCCCGAGGTATCCGGCGCCGATGATCACCGCGGTGTGGGCGTCCGCGGCGGTGAGACTGTCCATGACCGCAAAGGTGTCGCCCATTGAATGGACCACGTGAACGCCGTCTCGGGGCCCCAGACGCTCGAGACCGTCGATCGGCGGGCGCACCGGGACCGCGCCGGTGCCGATCACCAGCGCGTCGTATTCGAGAGCGCTGGTGGCACCGTTCGCGTCGCGCACGTGCACCTGGTGTGCGTCGACGTCGATCCGTTCCGCGGTCGTGCCCAGTTCGAGGCGCATGCCTGTCGCTTCGAGGTCGGCCGCGGTGCGGTGCGCCAGGTTGCGCCAATCCGGTACCTCACCGGACACGTAGTACGGGATGCCGCAGATCGAGAAGTTCGGGTATTGGTCGGCGACAAGGACGCACACGTCGGCACCGGCGTCGAGCTCTCTGGCTCGCAGGGCTGCGGAGATCCCCGCATCGCTGCCGCCGACGGCCACGATGCGCATCGCGGCTTAGGCTGCGCCGCAGCAGCCGTCCGCGTCGGGCGCCTGATCGCTCAACGGGGCATCGGCCAGCACCGTGTACACCTCCCAGCGGGTATCCGCTCCGGCGACCCAGACCTTGTCCTGCAGAGCATGGCAGCAGGTGACCCCGTCCTCGACCTCGGTTGGCAGTCCCTCGGCGGCAAGGCGACGAGTTGCGGTCACCACCTCGTCGGTCGTGCTCACCTCGACGCCGAGGTGGTTGAGCGTCCCGGCCTGTGCCGGGTTCTCGAACAGGACCAGCTTCAGCGGCGGGTCGGCAACCGCGAAGTTGGCGTAGCCAGGGCGCCGCTTGGCGGGCTCGGTCTGAAAGAGCTTCGAATAGAACCCGATCGCTTCATCGAGATCGGTGACATTCAGTGCGAGTTGCACCCGTCCCATCTCAGCAGCAACCACAGTCGCACGTGCCGTCACAGTCGCAGCCGCAATCACAGTCCATGGTGACCAGACCTCCTATCGATGACCGTCGATGAATGGTCCCGATCCTAGCGCGTTCCATCGAAGGCTGTCAATGGGTAGACTAAGACGATGCACACTGGATCCAGGACGGTCGCGACCGACATCGAGGTTCGACCCTTTCGCGACGAGGACTGGCCGGCGGTTCGCACCATCTACGCCGAGGGGATCGCAACCGGCAATGCCACGTTCGAGACCGAGGTGCCGGCCTTCGACCGCTGGGCCGCCGCGCATCCGCCCCAATACCGCTTCGTGGCCATCCTCGGCGGCGACATCGTCGGCTGGGTGGCCGCCGCTCCCGTCTCGGATCGCTGTGCGTATGCGGGTGTCCTGGAGCACAGCGTCTACGTGGACGCCCGCACTCGGGGTCAGGGGATCGGCCGCAGGCTGCTCGAAGCCCTCATTGAGGGTGCCGACAGCAGTGGCGTCTGGACGATCCAGAGCGGGATCTTCCCCGAGAATCAGGCCAGCGTGAAGCTCCATCAGCGCTGCGGGTTTCGCGTCGTCGGTACCCGCGAGCGGCTTGGGCAGCTTCACGGCACCTGGCGAGACGTTCTCTTGATGGAGCGGCGCAAGCCATGACTGCCACAGCGTCTGCGACCAAAACCGCCCTGGCACCCCTGCGCGTGAAGGGGTGCTGCCAGCCGGTGGCTCCTCCCCTCCCCGACGGGCGGGCTGACGAGCTCTCGGCGCTGTACAAGGCGCTCGGCGATCCAACCCGAATCCAGATACTCCACATCCTCGCGACCGCAAGCGAGCCCGTCTGCGTCTGCGACTTCACCGCCGCGTTTGAACTGGGCCAGCCGACCATCAGCCACCACCTCGCCACGCTTCGCGAGGCTGGGATCGTGACGAGCTTCAAGCGCGGCATCTGGGCGTTCTACCGTCTCAATCCCGCGATGTCTGACTCGGCGCGCGCCGCAGTGTCGCTGGTCAGTTAGCACTTCGACCCGACGCCGCATCGACACCGCGCCCTTAACCAGCGCGCTGGTAGGGTGAGGACGTGGTCTCCCAGCAATCCAGCACGCTGACGGTCGACGGGCTCGTCAATCTCCGTGACCTCGGCGGGCTGCCAACGGAATCTGGGGCGACCACGCTGCCGGGCCGGCTGCTGCGCAGCGAATCGCCGCACACCCTCAGTGACTCGGGGCTGCGAGCGCTCCTCGATCTTGGTATCGGCGCGGTTGTCGACCTGCGTACGGCGTCGGAACGGGAGCACCGGCCGAGCCCGCTCGTCGACGCCGGCGTGCACACGTTGCACGCGCCCATCTTCACCGACGACGAGGACTATCCCGACCACCTCACCACCGCCGCCGAGGTCTATTGCTGGTGGCTCCGCGAGCGCCGGACCGGCGTCGCCGCAGCGATGACTGCGATCGCCGACGCTCCATCGGCGCCGATCCTGGTGCACTGTCACGCCGGCAAGGATCGGACCGGGGTGATCATCGCGCTGGTGCTGCGCCTCGCCGGGGTCAGCGTCGACGCCATCGCCGACGACTACGCGATCAGCGGCGTGCAACTTGCCGAGATGCTTGCCCGCGACCGTATCAGCGCGCGGGAACGCGGGATGGACGAGGTGCGCGCCGAGCGGATCTTCACGGTGCGCCGCGAGGCGATGGTGCACACCATGGACTGCGTCAACTCGGAGCACGGCGGTGCCGTGTCGCTGCTGCGCGCCGCAGGCCTTGACGACGTGCGAGTCGAGCGGCTGTCGAACCTTCTGCTCAGCTCGGTCTGGCCGTAGCGCGCCGCGCGTCAGCTCGACGCGGCCGGGATGAACCCAGGGCACGCTCGCGCCGGAAAACCCGGCATCTGCCAGGCGCTGCCGAGGTCGATCTCTGCGTGGAACCCGGATGTCACCGAGATCTGGGCGTTCGCGATCCGGTCGCCGGTGCATCCTTCAGCGGACACCGCGTAGCGCCCGGCGGGAAGCACGATCTTCAGCGTGGTGGCGGGTCCCCGCCAGTCGTCGTGGCCGGCGGCGCTGCCATCCGACGCATGCGTCAGAAACACCCGGCAGCCCTCGGCGCCGGTGGGGCACGACGGGACTGTGACCGCCACCCCAGTCCAACCCGACGTGCCCGGTCGCGGCCACACCGCGATTACTAGGACGACGGCAGCCGCAAGGATGCACACCGCGAGGGCAGCGCCAAAGCGCGTGCGGACGAGCCCGGCCGGCCCGTGGATCACGAAACCCGAGTATGGCGCCGCGTCACTGCGTGATGATCACCGGCGTACCGAGCGGCGTCCACTGATAGGCCCACCGCATCACCGGCGTCGGGATATGGACGCATCCATGGCTCGCGACGTAGCTGTTCTCGCTCCCGGGGCCGAACATCGATGACGGCTCCCACGATGCATCGTGGAGGAAGTACCCGCCGACATCGAATTCCATCACCCAGGTCACCGTCCCCGTCGGATACCAGAACGGAGACCCGTGGGGCCACGGCGACACCATCGTGAACGGCGATGTCTTGTAGAAAACGTGAAAGGTACCCGTCGGCGTGCGCAGGAAGGGACGGCCGGTCGTGATCGGCGTGGCCCGGACGACGCAACCGTTGTCATAGAAAACGGCTTCCTGGAGGGTCAGGTTCAGCGTGATCGCCTTGCCCGAGGGCACAGCGTGCCCGCACTGATCGGCGCTGAGCACGGCCGCGACCGCGGTCTGCAATCCGACGATCTGCACGGCGATGGTATTCAGCTGTGTTGTGTCTCGTGCAGCGCGGAACCCCACCGCGATGCTGTTGTACCGCGCCAGGAAGCTGGCCGCATTGGGAGTCCGCTCGGCGGCCGCCTGGTCGACGCTGTACATCAGCGGAGGAAGGCCGGCCCCGACGTTGTGATTGAGGCCGAGCAGTGCGTGCAGCCCCTGCACCGCCGAAATCAGCGTGCGAACGGTAGTCGTCGCGTCGGCATGCGTGGACACTTCTGTTCGCAGCGTCGTGATCAGCGCCGGAACCTGACCCGGGTCCAGCTTCTCGCGATGCGCCTTGGTCACCGCTGAGTTAGCCTGAGAGATCAGGCCGTTCACCCCTCCGTAGGTGCCCACCTCCGCGTTGAGCTGGCTCATGAGCGCGGCGTCTCGTGCAACGGTGATCTCGCCCGTCCACAGGCTGACCAGCCGCTCGACGGCCACCGGCGTCGCGGCGCCGGCGAGCTCCTGGCTCCACTCAGCCTGGGCGCCGACCGCAGCGGTGGGGACGTACGGCGACAGTTGCGCCGCCATCTGCTCCCAGTTGGTGAAGACGCCTGCCGCTCGACCACGTGCGGTGTCCAGCGCCGCCGTCCAGTCACGCGCGGTTTTCGTCCCCAGGCTGTCGAGAAGGCTCTGGCCGGTGCCGAACCACCAGAGCGGGGACCAGGCGGGGGTTTTCGAATACTCCGAGGCGGCGAGCTGGCTCCGGAGCGGCTCGAGCCCGGCCTCCGGCTCGCCATTCGCGGTGTCAGCGCGCCATCGCTGTTCCAGGGCAGCAGCCTGACGCGCGAACGACGCCTGGCGTCCGCCGGCAACCGCGGTCACCGCAAGACCCGAGGCGATCAGCCCGATGCCGAGCCCCGCCGCAACGATCGGGAGTGCGCGCATCTGTGCGCCATGCTACCCGACCCCCCACGCTCAACGAGGCGTCGGTCACGCTCCGGATCTGGAACCGTTACATGAAGTCGCGGTGGCTGGGCTCGAGCCGGCGGGTCTTCAGCGCATACCGCTGAAGACGCTTCACAAGCAGCGCTCGGCTACTGGAACCAGCCGGCGACGTCGAGGGCCGCATCGATGGTGCCCGCCGCGTTGAACAGCGCGACGTTGCCGTTGTCCGCCCCCGTGGTCGCAATGCCGACGATCGCGAGGTTGGCGATCACCTCACCCGCGCTCGGGTTGAGGTCGGACGCGGTGGGCTTCGACGCATCGCTCGGATACAGCGTGAAATACGTAGCCGCCGAGCCTGCGATACCGGTGAGGTTCGCGACCACGGCGACCGGCTGCGCCGAGCCGCCCTCGGCCGGCACCACCAGGACGCCCGCCACACCGACCTGCTGGATATCGCTCGACGTGAGCGTGTCACCGTCGCATTCGGTACCGAAACCCGACCGCGTGTCGCAGATCCGCGTGGGCTGCACCGAGTAGAAATGCGCACCCGCCGGTGCACTCGCCGTCCCGAACCAGCCGTTGACGTCGATGATGAAGTTGATGCTCCCCGCCGCCGAGTAGAGGCATATGTCCTGGTTCGGCCCGAGGCTCGAGATCACGCGATTGGGCAGGCTGATCCCCGGCGTCGGGTTCAGGTTCGAGAAGCTGGGTGCCGTGCTCGGGCAGGCATCGCTCCCGTTCGGCACCGCCACCGAGAGATACGTGCGCGCCGTTCCGGCGGTCGCGGTGAGATTGAACACCGCCGCCGCCGCGGTCCCGTTGGTGGGGATATCCGGCGTGGTTGGCGAGACGCCGCCCGGGAGGCCGGAGAGGACGACACGACGCCAAGCGCCACCCGCCAGCGGCGCGCTGGTCGATCCGGTGGCCTCCGCGCAGACCCACGGGTTGCCGGTGCCCCCTCGGAAGTCACAGATCCGCAGCGGCGGAATGCTGTGGAACCCACCCGCCGACGCTCCGGTGGGCGCGGCGAAGTAGCCCTCGACGTCGACGATCACGTCCGCGCCGCCCACGGCGTTGAACAGGCTGATCGCACCACCGCCGCTCAGCTGCACGATCGCCAGGTTGGCCTCGACGCTGCCACCGGCGAGGTTGATGTTCGAGGCCCGCGGCACCGATCCGCCTGCCGGGTATGCGGTCACGTACGTTGGGCTTCCACCGCGGTTGATCGCCGTGATGTTCGCCACCACGGCAAGCGCTCCGGAGGGAACATGCGCGCCGGTGATCTGTGCCGTGATGGTTTCATGGCCGGGCCCGAGGGTTCCGTTTCCGCTGCTGTCGCACTGATTGGTGGCGATCCCCGGCGCGGGCGGTCGGGTGTCGCAGATGCGGACCGGGTTGATTGCCGTGTACGCACCCGGCGCCACGAATGTGTACTCATCCGCGGCACTCGCAGGACTGGTGCCGCCCGGCGTCACCACGTTGATATCGACTGTTCCCGCGCCGACAGTGGTGGGCGTGTAGACATGGATCTGCGTGGGGCTGGTGACCGTGAAGCACCCGGCGCTCGAGCCTGAGCAGGGATACGTGTTGCTCGAGGGGATATCGGTCAGATTGAACATGACGTCGGACGCGGTGAAGCCGGTTCCGGCGAACGCGTTGCCCGTGACGGTAACCAGTGCGCTGCCACCGACGGCTCCATGGTTCGGCGTGACCGCGGTGACGACCGGCGATGGGAATGCGCTGCCGGATCCGAAGGCGTAGAGATTGCCGTTGCCCCCATCGGAAATGAAAAATTGGCCCGTCGAGACCGCTGCTGACGCGAAGATCAGGCCACCGGTCGCGTACGTGAACTCGGTCGCGCCGGTTTGCAGATTGAACACGTAAACGTTGCCGGCGTAGTCACCGACGACAATCACCTGGTCGCCAGGCGGGCCGGACACCGCTGGCGAGGAGATCACCCCCGCAGTCGCCGCCGTCGTGCCTGGATGTGCTCCAGTGGTCCAGTTGGGGTTGACCGCACCCGTTGCCGCGTTCAACGAGAAAACACCGGTGCCGTAACCGGCGTAGATGTAGCCACCCACAAGAGCTGCGCCGGACTGGGCGGGGTTGCCGGCGCCGCTGCTGAACGACCTGATGTAGAAGTTCCAGATCTGTGCTCCGGTCTTCAGATCGAGCGCATAGGTGTAGGCATCCTTGCCGGTGTCGTAGACGACGCCGTCCACGAACGTCGGCGACCCGGCTGCGCCGATAAGGCCTGGGGCGGCGATAGTCGGGGGTGCCCCCACGTCCAAGTCGGTGCCGACCACCGTCTGGAACCGCCACAGCGCCGCGCCAGTCTTGGCGTCGAGTTCATAGATGGCATCGTCAGGGTCCGTCGAGCCGATAACGATGACGGGCAGGCCACTCGCAAGTGTTGTGTAGGCTGGGCTCGAGTACACGCCCGACACACCGGTCTGACTGCCCGACGGGCTGCCGAAGGCGTCGTACATCCACTTCGTGGCGCACGCGGTCCCGGCAGTGTTGCCGACGCCATACATCGCCCACATATGGCCGCCGTCGCTGAGAGTGCCACTCGGACCGCTGTCGCCGAAGTACACGACGTCGCCGTGCCCATCGGGATTTCCGACCACCGCCGACGCGGCGATGACGCCGCCCACGGATACGGATTCGCAGATGAGCGCGCCCGTCGTTGCATTGAGTGCGTACTCGTGATAGTCACCATCACCGAAGTAGACCGTGTTGTTCGACACCGTCGGCGACGGTTCGATCTCTTTGGAAAGGCCGGCGATCTTGACGGTCTGGTATTGCCATACGAGGGCGCCCGTTGTCGCGTTGAAGGCATCCATGTCGCCGGACTGGTTGCCGACATACACGAGCGATATCCCGAGTGTGGGATTGAAGACGACTGACGGCGAGCTGTAGGCAATCGTGCCACCGGTGTTGGCCGACCAGTGGAGTCTGTAGGAGGTCGAGGCGCTTAGCAACGTCTCCGTTGAGACGCTTGTGTGGTTTGGGTCGTGCATATGCTCCGGCCAGTCCTGGAATCCGGGCGGGATCGTGTGCACGGCCGGCGCCTTGGCCGAAGCGGCGGCACCGGATGACACCGCGGCAGCGGCGACCATGGCGGCAACCGACAGCAGAGCGCCACCGGCGCGCACGCAGCTCATCGTCTTCCTGGTCATCAACCCCACTCCTCTCGCGGCACGCGCCAGGGCCATCGCCCGAGCGTGTAGACCTAGGATGGCATAGTTCGCCGGGTTTCGCGCGGATCACAGCCAGGGGAATGGGTGACAAGGACGATTTCGTGATGGTGGGTCGGCGAAGTCCCCCCGGTCGGTCGATCCAGCAAACTACCCGGGAACTACCGGTGCCGCCGCCCTGACCGCTTGTCTGCGATTGTTCACGCCGAGCTTGGCCAAGATCGCCGCCACGTGATGGTCGACGGTCTTTTCCGAAAGGTGCAGGCGTCGAGCGATCTCACGGTTGCTCATATCCTCGCTGAGCATTCCGAGCACCTCTACCTCGCGGGTCGTCAGCCCGCCGGTATTCTGCTTCGTCGAGGGACGCGGCCCACGGGGCACGCCTCGAGCACCGCCCTCACGGAGGAGGCGCGCTGCGATCGCGGCGGCCGGTCTCGCGTCAAGTGCCTGGAAGATGGCGAGTGCGCGCCGGCGATTCTCGTCTGGTCCTTCTCCCGTGCAGAGCGTGATCGCAGCCTCGTATTGGCAGCCGAGCTCCGTCCACGCTGCCGCTGCGCCGACCGTGTCCCCGGTGAGTTCCAGGGCATACGGCCCCGCCGAATCGGTGGGCTTCGCATCGTGGACTGCACAGCGTCGTCGCCAGGCCGCGAGCTCGCTCAGCGCCGGTATGGCGCCATAGCGCATCGCCAGCTCCATGGCAGGATCGGTGGCCGCGCGGGTCACGTCGGCGGCCTGTGCGCCGCCCTCGAGCCATGCGATCTCGGCGGATGCAGTGGCGACAGGCAAGAGGTGCTGGAGCTCTCCTGTTGGTGCCGCGATCGCTTGCGCTTCCGCCAGCGGGCCGTGGTGGTCGGGATCACCGCGACGCGCCCGTAGCAGCGCGACGATGCAAAGGACCATTGTTCGTGCGACCGCGTTGCCGGTGCCGGATCGCAGAATCGTCGCGGTCGCCTCGGTCGCCTCGTTCCAGTGGCCCTGATCGAGGAGGCGGCGGGCTTGGTGTGCGAGGATCTCGAATCGCCACGCATCAAGCCCGCGCTCGAGGCAGTATTCGTCGCCTTCACGTTGATATGCCTCTGCACGGACGTAGTCGTGCACGCGGACGCCCGCCCAGGCCAGGTGGATGTAAGCGCGACCAGCCTGCTCGACGAATCCCCACTCCTTGCAGAGGTGCAAGCTCCGTTCGAGTGCCCGCCGGCCGTCGTCATCGCCGAGCAAATAGCCGGCTGTGCCGATGGAATTCATGGAATGCACGAGCGTCTCCCGGTCGTCGATGCGCTCGGCGAGCTCCTGCGCCTTTCGGCCCCAGTCCAGCGTCGCCGCCGTGTCCTCGACGTTCAGCGCGAGCATGGCGCGATTCGCGTACGCCAGCGCAAGCTCATGGCCCGGAGCCAGAGTCTCCAGCACGGCAACTGCTGCCAATCCGGCCTCGGTCGCTTCGTCGACCAGCCCGTGGCAGCGGAGATTCGATGACATCGCGCGAAGCGCGTCACCCTCACGCAGCCGGTCGCCGAGAGACCGATACGTCGCCAACGCCTCCCGGCGGGAACTCGATTGCGTCCCCGTAATGGCCAATGAGAAAGCACTCCCAGGACCGGAGGGAGAGGAGTTCGGCGCGCTGCTCATCGGTGAGCGCCCACCCAAAACGCAGCGCGCGCGCATATTGTGCGGCCGCCTCCCGATGTGCTCGAGCCTGCGCGGCGAGAGCCGCTGCCTGAGGGGCGAAGCGAAGCACCGCGTCGATGTCACCCGCAGCTTCCGCGTGGTGTGACAGCGATGTGGGATCAATGGGTCCACGCGTCGGATCGGACAGCGCCCTCAGCGCGGCGCGGTGGAGGGAGACGCGGCGCGGGGGCGACAGCGAGATCTCAACAGCCAGACGGGCAAGCTCGTGCCGGAAAGCGACACCGCCGGGGATCGGGGCGAGCACGCCGGAGGCAAGACACTCCTCAACTCCAGCCACGGCCTCGTCATCCATTGCCTCGAGGACGCTGATGTCGACACCCGTCGGGACTATGGCTACCATCTCGACCAGCCGCTGCGCGACGGGCCGCAGGCGCGCAATCCTCGCGAGGACAGCGTCCTGAACTGTCGCCGGAAGCGTGTCCCCGCCTGCGGCGAGCACTTCTGTGACGAAGAAGGGATTGCCGCCCGTGTTGCGGTACAGCTCGGCCGCGTCGACGCCGTACGGCGATGCGAGATCCGCGACCGCGGCTGCCGACAGCGGGCTGAGCGAGAGGCGCGCGACGGCCGGGCTGGTCGCGACATCGCCGATGAGCACCCGCAGCGGGTGGGTGCGGTCGATCTGGTCGTCCCGGTAGGTACCCACCACCAGTACCGGCGCCGATTCCACCTTGCGAGCGAGCAGCCTGACGACGTCGAGGGTGGCGTCGTCAGCCCAGTGGAGATCCTCCAGAATCACGACGCAACGGGGCCCTGACCGCAGCTGGTCGAGAAACGCCGCAGCGACTTCATGGGGCAGGCCGCCCCGGACGATCGTCGCCTCGAGGACTCCAGCCGTCGTGTGGGCGATGTCGAGCAGCGGGCCCAGTGGGTGCGGGGTAGCGAGCGCGTCGCACGCTCCGGAGAGGATTCGCACCGACTGATTGGCACAGAAGCTCCGCACCAGAGAGGTCTTGCCGACACCCGCCTCACCACCAATGAAAACGAAGCGGCCGGCCGAGGACCTCGCGACGGCGGCGAAGTGGTACTCAAGCGCAGCGAGCGGTTCCGCCCGCTCGAGGAGATCCCACGATCCTGCAACGGCTTGCGACGTCGTCAGAGCCCTACCTCCCGTGAATCCGGCCAATTGTACAAAGCGACCGAGCCTCCTTTGTTGCCGAATGGGCAACGTTGCGCGTCGTCCCAGCCGGCGCTATCGCCCTCTGCGATCGTCGGACCAACCCGGAGGCGATGGGCGAGGCCCGGCGTCTCTGCTTGCCGGCAAAGATGGGTAACCGCAAACGCCAATCTGGGTAGTCCTCCCGATTCGAGCTCGATAGAGCCGCTCCTAGTCTCGCTGCAGGTACTCGCGCCAGCGAGAACAGCACAAGGAGGAGCGCAAATGCCGAGATACGTCGTCGAGCGGACTTTTCCGGAAGGACTCAACATCCCCGTCGACGCGAAAGGGGCAGCGACCTGCCTTGCGGTGGTCGACCGCAACGCCGATGAGGGCGTCACCTGGGTCCACTCCTATGTCAGCGACGACAAGAGGAAGACCTTCTGCATCTACGACGCGCCGAGTCCAGAGGCGATCCGCAAGACCGCCGACCGCAACTCCCTGCCGCTCGACCAGATCACGCAGGTGAGCGTCCTCGATCCGTACTTCTACCGCTGACCGACTTCCGACGGATTCGAGGTCGTCGGGTCACATCAGATGCCGATATCACCACCAGAACAAGAAATCGCCAATCAAAAGGAAATGATGATGTTGTCTCGCCGGTTCCGAATGGTTGTTGCAGGCCCAGCCGCAGCCGCCATTCTCACCCTGGGCCTCCTTGCTGCGGCCCCTCAGTTCAGCTCACCCGTGAGCGCCCAAGCTAGTTCTCCTACTTGCGCCACGCCCGTCACCAGCGCCCCGACCGGCCCTGCGAAGGTCTCGACTGCATCCACACCCTTTGGCAGGGTGCTGATCGTCGGTTCAGGCGCCAACGCCGGTTGCTCTCTGTACATACTCACGTCCGACCAGCTCCATTCGCTGACGTTTGGTCTGTCCGCATTTGCATGCGGCGACGGCGCAAACGCCATCGGGCAGCCGTGCGACAGCGTCCTCTGGCCGGCACTTCTGACCAAGGGGGCCCCCATCGCCGGGCCGGGAGTCAACCACACCCTCCTCGGAACGGTGGCCCGGACCGACGTGCTCTCTGGCGAGAGCGTGCAGCAGGTGACCTACGCCGGTCTGCCGCTGTACCGGTTCTTCCTGGACGAGACACCGGGACAAACGGACGGGGCCAACCTGTTCGACCCCGTGACCAGTCCCACTGGCACCTGGTACCTGGTGGAGCCAGGTCGAGGCCATCCCGCGCCTGGTCAGGCTCAGATGCGGGTTGAGGCGGTAAATGGCACGGAGGTGCTGGCGGCATCGATGGACACTGACTTCTCCCTCCTGCCGCATGGGAACTTCCCCGTCTACACCTCGAGCAACGAAAATGGCCGGGCCTGCCAGAGGTACTGTGCCTTGATCTGGCAACCGGTCCTGACGTCCGGGCGGCCTGAAGCCGGGGAAGGCGTCGATCAGCACGCACTCGGAACCGTCGTGCGGCCGGACGGCACCCATCAGGTGACCTACAACGGCAAGCCCCTGTACCTATTCATCAAGGATGCCTACATACCGGGCATCATCGGGACCCAGAGCATCAACGGGGCGGGTGCGGTCACCCCCTGGGGTGTGTTCAACACGATCACGTTGCCATAGCGGATACCGGAAGGGGTCGTCGTCCGATGGGTCCGCGGCCCGACGATTCTCAAGGACTGCCCACTTCCTCGAGCGACACCAAAGCCCCGGCCGTTCAGTCGGCCGGGGCTTTGTTTCGCACCAGCAATCACTCAACTCCGCAATCCAACCGCGTCGTGCTCCCAGAAGACATGGGAGTACACGAGCGTTCCCATCATCCATGGCTCGCGGGCCGGGAGATTCATCGCCTGAAACGCGGGCTCTGGGATGCGCAGGGACGGGCGGCGGTATGCGAGCGATGCGGCGGCGACGAAGCCCAGGCGGGAGTAGTAGGCCGGGTTGCCCTCGAGGAAGACGATCGGTGCGCCCTGGCCGGCGACGATATCGATCCCGCGCCGCACGAGCGCGCTGCCCACGCCGCGGCGCTGCGCCGCCGGTATAACGGCAAGCGGACTCAACACCTGGACGGTCACAAGCGCCCGCGGCGCATCGAGGAGGCTCGGCGTGAACATGACGTGCCCGATAACTGCGTCGCCCTCTACGGCCACGAGCGAGACCCCGCAGTCGTCGTTGATGAGATCGCGTAGCGCGTCAACCAGCCCGGCGACGTGCGCGCCGTCGTCTCCGAACGCGGCGCAGTTGACTTCACGGACGGCGTCGCGGTCGGCCGGAAGTTCCCGCCTGATGTCGAACGTCGGCGACATGGCGGCGATCTTAGCTCCTGCCGTTCCCCAATCCTGGAACGCGGGGCGGTGACATAGTTAGCCGATGGTTGCAGGCATCTTCGGTGGTTCTGGCACCCACGTCGTCCAGATCATCATCGCCATCGTGGTGGCGGCTGCGCTCATCGGCTACTTCCTATTGCGCGTCGGGGGTCGAGGCGGCGGCGGTCATGTCCGCGTCGCTTCAACGGTTGTCAGCCAAAGTGACCGCGACGCAGACCGGGCACACGAGGAAGCTACGAGCGACGCGACGGTTAGGTTGGTCCGGACGTGGAGTGGGATCGGTATTGGTGCGCAGAATGAGGAGTGGAACATCGCGATCGACGGCATCGTGGTGGGGTCGATCGCTAACAAAGAGACAGTCGAGGTAGCTGTAGCGCCTGGGCACCACACTCTTCGTCTCGGGTCCGGCAGGCACCGCAGCGCGGAGCGTTCGTTCGACGTCGCGCCGGACGAGGTCTCCGGCTTCAGATGCAACGGTCCGAGGTTCTGGCCACAGCTCCTGGCGGCACTCGTCAACAACGATCTCTGGATCACGCTGCGCCGAGAGTGAGGCCGGAGCTATTCGGTGCGAAGATGGACGCGATCAATCCAGACAATGCGCCTCCCAGGAAACATCAATGGCGAGCGTAACCATCTCAGCATCGTACGGAGCCCGGGGCGAACGCATCGCCCAGGCTGTGGCTGAGCGTTTGGGATTAGCTTTTCTCGATCGAGCGATTCCGCTGCGGGTGGCTCGCCAACTACATCTTCCCGAGGAGTCGGCCGAGAGCAGCGACGAACGTGCCCCTACTCGATGGGATCGGGTTGCCCACGCACTATCCGCGGCCGGGTCAGTGACGACCGCGACAGGAGTATCCCAAGCGCATATTCAGGATGCCGACGCATTTCGGAGGGCTACCGAGAGCATCCTCAAGAGGGTCGCCGACACCACCGGCGCGGTGTTCCTTGGTCGCGCCGGCATGGTCGTCCTCGGCGGCCGCGCCGACGTGCTCTGCGTGCGTCTCGATGGGCCAATCGAAGCGCGAATCGCGCAGGCGGTCGCCGACGGTGCCGACCCGGCGATCGCCAGCGATGCTCAGCGGGATGTCGATGAGGCGCGGAATGACTATGCAAGCTTCTTCTATAGACAACGGCAGGACAACGCACGGCTCTACCACCTGATCATTGACAGCACCGCGCTGCCTGTTGATGCGTGCGTCGACATCATCGTCACGGCTGCTCGAGCGCATCTTGGCGGTCGAGACACACCGACGACGTCGATCGACTAGAGAGTCCACGGGCTGACATAGTTTGCCGATGGTTCACAACGTTGCTCTGGTTCTCGGTGGTGGTGGGGCTGCCGGAAATGCGTGGGAGATCGGTGTCATCGCAGGCCTGGCCGAAGCTGGTCTCGATATGACAGAGGCCGCCGATTTGGTAGTCGGCACCTCGGCCGGTGCCACGGCGGCAGCGCAAGTGCGCAGCGGTATACCGGCGGCCGAACTGTTGGCCTCGGTGCTGTCCCCGCCGGTTCAACCGGCCGGACAGAACCGGGAACGGCAGCCGTCCCTGCCAATGGCGACGGTGTTCGAGCGGATGAGGGCCATCGGCGCCGCCGCCACCTCGGCAGGCGATCTGCAACGTGCGATGGGCGCGTTCGCCTTGGAGAGCGACTCCGTACTCGGACCCGCGGCGGAACAGCGGCGCGCAATGGTCGCCGCCCGGTTGCCCCACCGTGATTGGCCGGACAGGCCGATGATCGTCGTGGCCGTCAACGCGCATACGGGCGAGTTGGCTGCGTTCGACCGCGAGTCCGGCGTCGAGCTGGTGGACGCGGTCACGGCGAGTACCGCGCTGCCCGGTCTGGTCCCCACCGTCAGCATCAACGGCGCGCGCTACATCGACGGCGGCGTGCGCTCCTCCGAAAACGCCGACCTTGCTTCGGGCTATGCGAACGTCATGGTGCTCTCGCCGCTGGGCGGACGGAACGGGACAGTACCGGAAGGCCAGTTCGAGGGCCTGCGCAGATTTCCGGGCGCGGACCTGGGAAGCCAGGTCGAGGTATTGCGCAAGGGGGGCAGCCGCGTCGAGGTGATCACACCCGACGCCGATTCGAGCGCCGCATTCGGCACGAACCTGATGGATCTAGCGACCCGCATCCCCGCCGCCCGTGCCGGTTTCGCCCAAGGCAAGCAGGAAGCGATCCGCGTCACGTTCCTCTGACGATTGCACGCCGGCCCTGCGCTACACCGTCATCTGTGAAGCTGCGCGAGTTAGGGTTCATCATGGCGCCGATGTGCCGTCATGATCCTTATTCAAGTTGAGTGAACCCCTAAGCCGGCGGTCCGTACCGCGATGTAGATCCACCCCCTTCGTAGACGAAGATGACCCACCTCACAGACGGGGCGGCCGTCACTCGAAGCGTCAGCGGACCTCCTGCTTCCGAGCCTACGGGGCCTCCACTGCTTCCACCGGCACCTGTGCCGTAAAAGCATTGGCCTATCCCGAGGGAACCGTTAAAGGCTGGGTCTCCTGATCCAATGTTGAGAACGTTCGCCGCAGCGCTCGTTGAGATGCAACCCTCCTCGATGACGAGCGGCACATTGCGTGCGACCGTGACGGTCGGAAGCGTTTCCGACCCCCAGCCGTAGGTGATCTTGATCAGAACCTTTGCGCCGGACGGCGCCGGCGCAACCAGGAACGGCGGCGCGGATCCCGGCCAATTCGGCCCAGTCTCATACGCTGGAGGCGTGGTGAGAATCGCCTGCGACGGGTACTCGTAGAGAGCGACCGTCCACGTGACGGATGGACGGACGGCATTGAACCGCACGGTCAGTGGCCCCCCCTGCCCACCGTCAGTCGGCAATGTACCGCTGCAGCGGTTCGGTGTTGAGAACTGGTGCAGCCACCACTGGATGTTTGATCCCAGGAACACAGGGACGCCACGTCCTGAAACGAAGATGGAATTGAACGGTAGGGAATCGTTTGAGCAGATGTATGCGATCCAGATTCCCTCGTTTGGACCCAGGGTCACGGTCGGAAACGTCTCGGTGCCTGTCCCGGAGGTCGGCGGAATCAGCACCTTCGCACCGGGTGGCAGCGAACTGCCATCGGGGCCCGTAGGCGCGGGCCTGGGAGTGCTCGTTGGCCCAGCTTTGTCACCCGGAACAGGCGAGCCGGGACCGTGATGGCCGTTCAACTCGATCGCGAACACAGTCGCGGTTGCCGCGATGACGGCAACGGCTACCGTGCCAGCGAGGACATTGAGAACCTTTCGTCCCGAGCGAACCGTCGCCGGCTTGAAATCCGCCAACTGGTGCGGCAACGGCTGCGCTTTGATCTCATCAAGGAAGGACCTCAACCGGCGGTCCAACAGGGAATGAACGTCAGGCATCTCCAAGCTCCTTTCGCAGGGTTGCCAGCCCACGTGCCACATGGGTGCGGACCGTTCCAGGGCGACAGCCCATCAAAGCGGCGGACTCGTCGTCGGTGTAGCCATAGCCATAGGTGAGCGCGATCGCCGCGCGCTGTTTAAGCGACAGCCGGCGATAGGCGCGATCCATATCCACGACCTGAGCGCCTGAGCTAGGGTCGCCGGGCGAACCGGCCAGTTCGGACATTAGGAGCGGTGGCCAGCCGCGCGAGCGCAGATAACGGCGCCTGCTGATGCAGTAGTTGACACACACCCGCGTCAGCCACCGGCTAACGTGATCTGTGCGCGAGAGCGAGTCCCAAGACCTCCAGGCCCTGACCAAGGTCTCCTGGACGGCGTCCTGCGCCTCGCCCTCGTCACGGAGAATGGACAGCGCGAGGGTGAAGAGCCGCCCGGTGTCCGAGCCCACAGTCACGTCAAAACCCTGCTCGCCTGCGGCATCGCTCCCAGACGCTTGTATTGCAGATGAGATCACACCATTCCTAACGCAACTCGAGGCCCCTTGCCTGACGTGCGGGCGACGGGTACGGCGCCATGTCCCATCGAAGTAGCGCGCGTCCCTCGGCATCGTCGAGCATCGCGCAGGCGGTCACGACGACTGACGGGCCCTCCCGCTCGTTTTCTCAGCCTTGCTCGGCTACGCGTCAGATGAAAAACACGCAGCTGTGCGGCTGCTTGGGAGGCGGCCCCGGCCGCACCCGGGCGGCCGGCCTGCCGCTGTGAGGAGCCCGCTCAGGGCGCTGCCGCGCCGAAGACCAGGGCGCCCGGCTCAGCCGCGGTCGTGGAGGGTCACCTGGTAGCCGTCGGGGTCCGCGAACGTGAAAGTGCGGCCGAACGGCCCGTCGACGGGCGCTGAGATGATCGTCGTGCCGGCCGCGGCGAGGGCGTCGTGGATGTCCTGCGCGTCGGGGGCGTGCAGCCACAGCGCCATTCCCTGCCCCGGCTGCTCGATCGCGTTCAGGTCGACGCCCGCGACGACGTCGCGGACGGCGAACGCGATCGGCTGTGTGTCGAACACGACGGCGTGCGGCGGTCCTGCGTTTGAGCGCTTCAGCCCCAGGTACTGCTCGTAGAAAGCAGCGGAACGCTCCAGGTCGCGCACCTGCAGTGAAATGAAGTCGGGTCCGGTGACGGCCACGATTCCTGCCTCCTCATGGTATGTCAGTCATTTGACACATCACAGTGTATGTCAGACTACTGACATAAGTCAAGGCGAGCCCGGAATCGAGCTGGACACATCGCTGGGGTACATGCTGAAGGCGGCCGCGAGCGCCCTGCACTCTGCCCTGGAGGCCGTGCTGAGGCCCCTTGGGATGACGATCACCCACTACGCCTGCCTGGAGCTGCTTGCCCAGCGACCGGGTCTGTCCAACTCCGAGCTTGCCCGAGGCGCTTTCGTCACCCGGCAGTCGATGAATGTGCTCCTGCAGGCCCTCGAACGCCAAGGACTCGTTGTCCGCCCCGCACAGGCACCCGTCGGCAGGGCCCTGCCGACCGAGCTGACCGCCCGCGGGCGCCGCCAGCTTGAGGTGGCCAGCGCCACGGTTCGCCGCGTCGAGCAAGACATGCTGGCCAATCTGGAGGTCAGCGAACAACATCAGATGCGGCGCCTGCTCACTGCATGCATCGCCTCGCTGACTGAACCGCCCGTGTCGGCGACGTGATTCCTCCGGACCGGCCGCCTGCATCAGGGCACGTGGCGCAGGCAGCAACGGCCTGGTGACGCGTAGCATCGGGACCACTCAGAGGTGAAGGGCGTGCGCAAGATCGTCGTGTACGAGTTGTTGTCCCTCGACGGGGTCGCCGAGGACCCAGATACGTTCTTCGCCGACTGGGACGAGGCGATGGACGCCAACCTTGCCGCTGTGATCGCGACACAGGACGCGGTCATTCTCGGCCGACGTAGCTACACCGAGTGGGCGCAGTTCTGGCCGAGCAGCCAGATCCAGCCATTCGCGACTTTCATCAACGGGGTCACGAAGTATGTCGTCACATCTACGCCCCTTGATCGAGACTGGGCCAATGCGACGGTGCTCGACGGCGGGCTGGTCGAATTCGTTCAGGATCTCAAGCGGCAACGCGGAGGCGATGTCGGCGTCCACGCAAGTATCTCGGTCGCGCAGGCGCTGCTCGCCGCCGACTTTGTCGACGAACTCAGGCTCGTGATAGCGCCGAGGATCGCCGGCCGCGGGCGACAACTCCTCGACGGCTTGCCATCGATTCAGCTCGAATCGATCCGAAGCGAGATCTCACCGACTGGCTATCTGCTCGTCGACTATCGCGTTGTTCGCTAACTGCTACCTCGAGGCGGCCCGCCACCGCTGCTCGGCAACGTTCGAGGCGTCGACGACGCGCCCTGACGACCGGATCGCAACACTTCAGTTGGTTCGGCTCCGTCTCCGAAGAATGGTCGGTACCGCGATCCCGATGATGAGCGCGCCAATGAGGAGTCCCACCATCACAGTTTTCCCGATGTTCGCGAGCAACCCGGCATCACCCTGCGGGCTACCTGTGTTGGTTGGGCAGGCGCTGAAGGTCAGGTAGGTTTCGTAGACGCCGCGGACGAAGTCGGTTCGATACTCGCTGCCGTCCAGGATCGAGTTTGCCACGCTAATCTGCCACGTCGCATCGTGCGGTGCGGGGCGTTGCAGGTACGCCAAGTCCTCGGCCGTCAGTCCCGGTCGCGCCAGCAGCACCTCGATGGTGCGCACAACAAAACCGGCGTCAGATCCACTCGCGTCTGCGTAATACTCTGAGGTGCCGAGAAGCGTTTCGAGAAGCGTTTCGTCCGGTGTCTGTACCGACGGGATGCCGCCGCCGAGCACTCCTTCCCCCGTGATCGTTTCAGACAGGTACGGGGCGCGCAGTAACAACTGCTGATAGTCGAGCGCGATGACTCGGTCTCTGTAGGCGAGGGCGCTGACCATGGCCGTGGCGAAGTCCAAGTGACCGCTGGCGTCGTTCGTGTACCGATCCAGCGCCGCCATGTACTCCGCATCGGTTGGCGCACGACCGAGAAGATCCTCGTACACACCCCCGATCAGGCCGGTCTGCGTACTCTGGTGGTTCTGATAGTACTGCGGACTCCCGAGCACGCCTGCGATGATCCCCTCCTCGGTGGAACCACTCGTGAGCGAGGTGAGTGCCGTCGCGAGATCGTCGGGCGTTGGTGTCTGGACGGCACCGTTGGTGCATTCCTGTGCTGCGAGCTCGCGGCAGGTTGGGTGCAAGTAGTTGTCGAAGAACGACGTGATCTCAGCGCTGCGGAACGCCGAGCTCGAGAGCACTGCACCAGCGGCTGCGAGTCGTGTCGAAGGGTCACCTTGGGCGATCTCGGTGCTGCTGACCGCATTGCTAGCAAGCTCGGCCGAGCTCGGAGATCGGCTCAACAGGTCCGAGTACAACTTCGAGATGAAGCCGGTCGGTGAATCTCCCGCAGCCGCGTAGAAGTCGGACGCGCTAGCGATTGCCGCCACCATCGTTGTTCCAAGGGTGCCGGTGGTGGAACCGGAGCCGGGCAGGCGATTGACCCACATGGCCAGCTCGGCACTGTCCGGATAACGGTTCAAGAGGGTGTGAAACGCATTATCCACGCGAATCGCCCGCGCCTCGGGGCCGAGCACGATCTCCTGTGCGAGCTCGCTTCGCTCGGCGCCGTCGCCGCTCGCAAGGGTCGCGAGTGCGCTCGCGACCTCTATAGGCGTTGGATCGCGCCGCAGCACGTCGTCGTAGAGCCGTATGACGAAGCCGAGCGGTCTGGAGCCGGCATCCGCGTAGTACTCCTTGGAGGCGAGCAGGTCGATCTGGATGGATGTGCCGTCTGCACCCGCAGCAAGCTGCGATGTGTAGGCGGCGAGTTCCCCTTGGGTGGGACGGCGTCCGTAGCCGCCCGAGCATGCAGCCCCTCCCTCGGGTGGCCCACCGCCCAACTCAGTCGGGCCTGGGCCGACGATGAACGGAGGTGGGGTCGGCAGTGGTGGCGGCGCAGGCGGTGGGATCGATCCCTTGGACGAGGATGAAGACGAGGTGGGGTGATTCGACGTTCCCGTTGCAGTTGGGCCCGACGTCGCGGGAGGGCCAGGGGAACCCGTGCCTGTCGGTGTGGAAGCTGGGCTGCCAGTAGTCGTCGGCGTCGGATTCGGCGTGAAGGTTGGGGTTGGGGTCGGCGTTGGCGTTGGCGTTGGTGTGGGCGTGGGCGTCGATGTGGGCGTCGGCGTCGGTGTGGGCGTGGGCGTCGGTGTGGGCGTCGGTGTGGGCGTCGGTGTGGGCGTAGGCGTCGGGGTCGGCGTGGGTATCGACGTGACGGTGAACCCGCCGCCATCGGTTGCCGAGCTTCCCGTGACCGGACAGATCGCCGTGGTGTCATCGCAAAGCACAGCAGTCACGCTGATCGGACCCGGGTTCGCATCAGTCGGGACGATGCCGGAGACGATGCCCGAGCAACTGGTCGGAACGGCGGCCCCAGGGGGCATGGTCGTGGCGCCCGGATCGACCCAGGTGGCGTCAATCTCGAGTGCGTCGGTGCTCGCGACCCCGCAGTCCGGTTGATCCCAGGTGTAGTCGTAGATGACCGCGGTGCCAGGAGGTCCCGAGCTCGCGCTGGCACCGTCGAGCGAGAGATTCGGTGACGTCTGCGCCGCCACCGCCCTCGCGGTTGCCGTCGGCACCACGAGTGCGCAGACCACGACCAAGATCGCGAGGCCCGCCCCCTTGCGCATGCGCCGAGTCTAATCGACGGCGCGGGGTCAGCTGGACGCGACCGAAGGGCCGTAGGGTGACTTCATCACTGACGATCTGGGGCAGTTGAGCTCGCTCGTCCTCCCAGTGGCGACCCCAATCGCGACGATCCCACCTAGTCTGACCGGCCGGCTATCGGCGCCAAGCCGATTTGAACTCTAATGCACGAGGTCTTCTGCCCAAAAACTAAAAAGTTCATGACAAAGGCGTGGTGATTTCGCTTCCAACGAAAGCCCTTGCACAGCAAGGCACATTGCCTGATTCTAGGTTGATGGTCGGGGCGACTGGATTCGAACCAGCGACCCCCTGCTCCCAAAATAACAGGGGCAATGTGGATCTCAACTAGGCGATATCGACCATTTTGCAAGGGATTTCGCGAGTGGGGTAAAGGGGCCCTGATCGTCCCCGTCCGCGTTCATCTGAGCTAGGAGAGCGCGAGCATCGCCGCCGCGACCTCACCGGCGTCCGCATCGCGGATCGCCGTCGCGGCCCGTTCGAGCACCAGCAGCCGCGCGCCGGAGATCTCGCGTGCGAGCGCTTCGCCATTGCCGACCGGGAAGAACGGGTCGCGGCGACCGTGCACCACCAATGCCGGGATCGCGAGTTCGGACAGCCGCTCGCGCCAGCGCGGGTTGCAGTCGAGCTTGGCGAACACCATGCCCAGCTGGTTGGCCATCTGCACCGCCGACGCCGATGCCCGCCAGGTGCGCCGGCAGGCCGTCGAGTTCGCGGGCGAGCGCTGCGGCATCGGCTGCAAGATCGCGCAACGTGTACGCGGGAGCCTCCGGATCGATCGTGGTTGACGCACCGGAATCGCGCAGGTCGTACCGTACGACGTGGCGCCCGCCGCGCGCGATCGCCTCGCAGAGCGCGTCGGGCCAGGACATCATTGTCGTGCCGCCCGCGAGCAGAACGAGCGGTGCCTCAGCATCACCGAAGAACTCGACCCCGAGCGTGACTCCGTCAGTCTTGACGGTCGTCATCAAGATTCCGCCGTCGAAATGACGCGGCCGGACGTGCGAAATGAGTGGATCATCGGGTACATGGTGAACCTCCAGTGGCGCAGGGACGGCGGCACAAGCTACGCGTCCCCGTCGGTCGTATAGGTCGCATCGAACGTCCGCGGCTGAGCTTGACTCTCAGAGATGGACGACTGGCGGGGCAAAAACTTATCGAACCCCAGACCGCAACGGAACCATGAGCGGGCATTCGTCGACTGCCTCTGGGCGCGATCGCCGCTGCCTGCGCGAAGATCCGTCGATGCCACACCGGGCGCTGACCTCAGCCGAGATCTCCTTACCCATGCACCCCGACACTGCACGTGTCACAGAGCGGATCGCACAGCTGGCGCGGGACGTCGAACTGGTCGTGCTCACCGACAATCACGCTGGGCAGCCCCGGATGTCGCCACTTGCGGCGGTGGCCCTGGCGAGAGAGCAGGGCGTCCGGACCGTGGTCCATATCTCGGCGCGGGATCGCAACCGACTAGCGCTCCAGAGCGAGGTGATTGGCGCTGCCGCCCTCGGCTGCGACGGAATCGTCTGCCTCCACGGCGACGACGTTCCCGGGATTGCCCGGGTCGGCGACATGACCGGGACGCAGCTGCTCGCTGCTGCCGGGGAATGGCTGGCCCCGCTGCCAATCGTACGGGGCTGCGTATTGAACCCGTTTGCCACCGACCCCGACAGAGAGCTGCGGCTGCTCCGACGCAAGCTTGAGTGCGGTGCAACCTTCGCTCATACCCAGATGTGTTTCAGCATCCCCGCTCTGATCGGGTTCTTGGATCGCGCTGGCGAGGCGGGGCTGCTGAAGCAATTGCGCGTTTACGTGACCGTAGGAGTCCTGCGGAGTCGCGCCATGGCTGATCGTGCCCGCTCCCTGCCTGGCTGCGACCTGCCTGACTCGGCCTATGCCCAGGTGTGCGCCGGGGGAGGACGCGAGTTGGCCCTTGAGATGGCACAGCGCCTAGCCGATCTTCCGGTGGTGGACGCGCTTCATGTCATGCCCTTGGGCGACGAGCCCACCGCCGCCCAAGTGGCAGCCACCTTCCGCCGTGCCCGGCAGGTCGTCCCGAGGCATGGGGTCGCGGGCCCTTGACTGGCCCCCATGCAAGCGAAGGGTCGACCCTCCGCTCAACGATCCGTGGCCGCACGTCCGCGCCCGATGAGCCGCCAGTGCCTGGACCGCGACCGGGGATGGGGACGTCCTTTAGGGACAGTCCGTTAGACGCTTAACACGGACTTTTTTGACCCGCCTAGCAGCCGCTGGCTCTCCGACACGACCCGCCCGAAACGCCTTTTGTGTCAACGATAATCCGGCGCTAGCTGGTCGATGGTCGGGGCGACTGGACTCGAACCAGCGACCCCCTGCTCCCAAACTACCGAAGGCTATTTCGATCTCCAGGGGGCGTCGAGGCAATTTTGCGAGCGAATTTGCCCTTCGCATGTTGACGGCTGAAATATGTTTGGGCCTAATGCAGGTCCCGCGCAGTGCGTCAGCCGCGGTCACTGAGCTTCCCCTCCCCGTCTGAGAACAGGACGCTCGGGTGACCGAGGGTGATGCCCTTCGGTGCGTGCTGGATATCTTCCCGTCATCGGACTATCGTTCGCCCAGGCGCCCGGGCATCTGGAGCGGCGATCTCCGAGCTGTTGCTCGCAGTGGGTACGACCATGGTTAGAAAGCAAATCAAGCGCGTCCGTTGAGTGCTGCCATTGCTGGCAATCGGCGTGGTGCTCGCCGATACGGAGGGGACGGTGACCGCCTCCACGCCCCCACGATTTGTGGTGAGTCCGCTCGTACGGCGATGCTTCCTGCCGCTGCGACGACGGACGGTCCCACTGTCGGGTAGTCGAAGAGCCACTGCCCGGCTCGCTCGCGGCGTGCAGCGCGCATTCAGGAGCGTCGACGCGGAGGGCTGGGAGCTACTCTGCCCTTGCGCCGTAAGTCGAAGCCCATACCAGGAGACGACGACGATGATGATCACCACCGCGACCACGTAGACAGCGACTTCCTTGACGCCGAACTCTCTTCTTTTCGATTCTCATGGCCCCCATAGCCCGCCGTGAGCACCTCGGACCCCGGCCCAAACTCACCTACTTACCGCCGGCGGAAGAGGCGCTTGTTACCGGAGCCGCGACGGCGTATCTTTCAACACCCCGGATCTGTGGTGATCTCTGACCAGAGGATCAGCTGAGTCAGCCACCGCGGTGACCGGAGAGCATCGGAACCCTGGGGAGGGTCTGAGCAATGGGAAGGCGCTACCGCCGCCGGCACCTGGGCGGACGATGGACGGCCATTTTCCTCAGCGGTCTGCTGTGCTTCGTTGTGGCGGGTAGCCTGCCCGCTCAAGGGGCCGGTTCCGGAGTCAGCGTGACATCGTTCGGTGCTGCATCCGGCCCGGCGCTCTCGGTCTCGTCGTTTGGGGCGGCCAACAGCACGCTGAGCCTGACCCAGCAAGCAATCCCGATCACGGCCACCGCCACCGGCGATCTGCTCGTCGCGACCATCCGCACCCGCACCACCAGCGGCGCGCCGGCCACGGTCAGCACCGTCACCGATTCGGCGAACAACAAGTGGCTCCCGGCGGTGCAGTTCCCCTCGGGCAGCCAGAATGATGAGGAGATCTGGTATGCGCCAGGGGCGGCTGGCCTCAGCACTTCGGGAGCCGTCACCGTCACGGTGAGCGCCAGCGCTGCGATCGCCGTCACCGTGCTGGACGTCGCCGGCACCTCCTCGGCGTCGCTCGACGTGATCGCCCACAACTCGGGGAGCAGCACCGGCGCTTCGACGGGAACCACGCCAACAACCGCGACCGCATACGAGCTCGCGGTTGCCGACATCGGCTGGAGCGCCGCGGTCACCACGAGTTCGCCGACCGCCGGATACGCCCCGACCGCCCTGGAGCAGTCCTCGGTGAGCGGCGACAAGGCAGGGGAGCAAGCGGCTTGGCAGGAGCTCGCCACCACCGGGACGGAGAGCTATGCGGTCACCCTGAGCGGTTCCTACGCCTGGACGGGAGCGATCGCGATCTTTGAGATCGGAGCGTCGGGCACCCCGAGCCCCACACCGAGCCCGACCCCGACGGCCACCCCGACCCCAAGCCCATCGACGACACCCAGCCCCACCCCCTCAGCGACGCCTCCGCACATCATGGTGATCGTGGAGGAGAACCAGGAGTACGGCAGCATCATCGGCAACACCAACGGCGCTCCGTACATCAACGGCCTGGCGAGCACCAACACCGTGGCCACCAACTGGTACGGGGTCGAGCACAACAGTCCCACCGACTACATGGACCTTATCTCGGGGTCCGACCAGGGATACGCCGGGACGACGAAGAAGAGCCCGCCCTTTTCCGGCACGACCCTGGTGGACGAGCTGGATGCCGCCAGGATTCCCTGGCAGGCATACATGGAGACAATGCCCTCCGCCTGCTACACGGGAAATCCCACCTCGACCGGGCTCTACGTGCCCAAGCACAACCCCTTCCACTTTTTCAGCAATTACAAGAACTGGTGCGGAAACCTCACCGTCCAGGGAGTCGTGCCCTACCCTGGCGCCAGCTCGCTGGTCAGCGCTCTAGATAGCAGCAACCCACCCGACTTCACCTGGATCACGCCCAACGAGTGCGATGACATGGAGGGCGACACGGTGAGCGGCAGCCCGTGCGGAGGCGAAAGTACCGCGCAACTGATCACGGCTGGCGATACCTGGCTGAAGAATAACCTCGGGCCCATCCTCAGCTCCACATGGTTCCAGGACAACGGCGTCGTGATCCTCACCTGGGACGAGGGCACGAGCAGCGCCGGGTTGGCGGGGGCCAGCCCGCCAGATGACGGCGGCTGCACTGCGCCCCACGTGCCCGAGTGCGGAGGCCACATCGCCACCCTGGTGATCGCCTCCAAGTCCGCCGGGAGCTTCAGCGCCGGCGGAGACCACTTTGGGGCCCTGCGCGGAATCGAGGAAGCCTACGGGGTCGGCCTGCTGGGGCACTCGGGCGGCACGAACGATGGCGATCTAGAGCCCGCCTTCGGCCTGCAAACGCCGACGCCGACCCCGAGCCCGACGCCAACGCCGACGCCAACGCCAACGCCGACCCCCACTCCTACGCCCACGCCGACGCCGACACCAACGCCAACGCCAACGCCAACGCCAACGCCTACCCCCACGCCAACCCCGACACCGACGCCGACGCCCACCCCGACGCCGACGCCCACCCCCACGCCAACCCCGACACCGACGCCGACGCCCACCCCGACGCCGACGCCCACCCCCACGCCAACCCCGACACCGACGCCGACGCCCACCCCCACGCCAACCCCGACACCGACGCCGAGCCCAACACCCACTCCCGGGTCCTCGGGCTCCTTCGGTGCAGGGGGCAGCGCGCTGGCGGCGACGCTATCGGCCAACGCCGGCATTCCCACCCATGGTGGCGACCTCCTGGTGGTCACCATCAAGCTGCGCAACACCACCGCCTCACCGAGCGTGAGCAGCGTCTCCAACTCCACCAGCGGTCAGAACGTGTGGCAGCGAGCGTTGTCCGTCAAGAGCGGGACCCAGGCTGAGGAGGAGATCTGGTATGCCTCCAACACCCAGAGCGTCACCAGCGTCACTGTCACCGCGACTGCGAGCTCGGCGATCGCCTTTACCGTGCTCGACGTCAACGGCGTGTCGTCGCCCGATGCCACGGCGACGGGTTTCGGGAGCGGGACGGCGGCATCGACCGGGACGGCCCTCGCCACCGCGGCTCCGGAGGTGACGGTAGCCGCCATCGGCTGGAATGCCGGCGTCACGCCTAGTGGTCAGTCCCCCGGATACACTCTGACCGTTCCTGAGCAGTCGACGGCGAGCGGAAGCGCTACCGGCGAGCAGGCCGCGTACGAGGTGCTGACCGCCACCGGCCCACAGTCATATGCCGCGACCCTCAGCGGGTCGGTGGTGTGGACGGCAGGCCTGGTCACCTTCAAGGGAACCATCACCGCCCCGCCAACGCCAACGCCGACTCCGACGACCACCCCGACGTCCACCCCAACGCCCACGTCGTCACCATCGCCGACGCCCACGCCTGGCACCACGCCCATCAAGCACATCGTCGTTTTCTACCAAGAGAATCACAGCTTCGACAACGTGCTCGGCGCTCTCTGCGCCGCCAACACCCGGGCGACGCCTTGCGACGGAGCGACCAGCGGGCTGCTGCCGAACGGTACGGTTCAGCCGCTGGGCCAGGCAGCGGATGTGATCCCCGACGTCGATCACAGCGTGGCCGGGCAGACGACCGCGATGGATGGCGGGAAGATGGATGGGTTCGCCAACATCGGCGGCTGCGGGGCGCCCAGCTACGCCTGCTACACCGAGTTCGAGCCGAGCCAGATCCCGAACCTCGCCGCCTTGGCGACCACGTTCACGGTCTCCGACAGGACCTTCGAGTTTGGTGCGGTGCCCAGCTGGGGAGGTCACCTCACCCTGGTGGCGCAGACCCTTGACGGTTTCCTCGGCGACAATCCCTTCTACAACACCGCCGCGTCCCCCCCGCCTCAGGGGAATGGATGGGGGTGCGATTCCAACAACGACGAGTACTGGTCCGCGCCCGGGTCCTCCACCCTGGTCCCGGAACCAGCCTGCATCCCCGATCCCTCGCTCAACCCCATCCAGTACCCCTATGGCGGCGCCTACCGCTCAACCCCCGTGCAGCACGTGGACACGATCATGGACCGCCTCGACGCCGCTGGGCTGAGCTGGAAGCTGTACACGAGCCAGGGCGGCGTCTACACCTGGTCGATCTGCCCATCGTTTGCGGACTGCCTGGACACCAGCCAGGCCGCCAACATGGTGCCCCCCAGCCAGTTCATCACCGACGCCCAGGCGGGGACCCTGCCCAGCTTTTCCGTCCTCCTTCCTCAGGGCGACTCCGGGTCAACCTCGCAGCACAACGGCACATCGATGTTGGAGGGCGACAACTGGATCGGCTCAGCGGTGAGCGCTGTGGAGAATGGTCCCGACTGGGCATCGACGGTGATCTTCATCACCTACGACGACTGCGGCTGCTTCTACGATCACGTGGCGCCCCCACCCGGCCTGGGGATTCGGGTGCCGATGGTAATCGTCAGCCCCTACGCCAAGCCCGGCTACACCAACTCGAACATCGCCTCCTACGCCTCCTTGCTCGCCTACACCGAGCACACCCTGGGGCTCGCGCCCCTGGGTGCCAACGATGCCGGCGCCTACGACTTCAGCAACGCGTTCGACTATCAGCAGACGCCGCTCAGCGGTGCGGCGATGATCCAGCGGCCCATCCCTCCGCAGGAGCAGGCGTACTTGGCCGCCCATCCGCCCAATCCCGACGATCCGACCTAGTCTGATCGGCCGGCTGTCGGCGCCAAGCCGATTTGAACACTTTTGCACGAGGTTTTTTGCCCCAAAAACTAAAAAGGTCACCACAAATGCGTGGTGGTTTCGTGTCCAACAAAAGTCCTTGCACACCAAGGACTTGTTCATGATTTCGGGTTGATGGTCGGGGCGACTGGACTCGAACCAGCGACCCCCTGCTCCCAAAGCAGGTGCGCTACCACTGCGCCACGCCCCGACGCTTTCTGGTCTCAGTTACCGCATCTGCTTGGGTGATTGTGCGGTGGTGTCGCACTTTTCTCATGCGGCCGATGTGGCCAAAACCAGGCTCGAAAGGTAGCACGGGCTAGGGAGTTGTCTCCGAGAGAGAGGATCGTTCGACGCATTTGGCGCGGCTGTAACCGTGGATGACATGTTCCCGTTGACCGGGTAGCCGCCATGAAACTCACAGCCATCGTCAGCTCTGCGATCGCCGCCGTTGGCCTCGCAGCTTGTGGATCGACCGCAGTTACGCCGCCTTCTGCGCGACCAACGCTCTCGTTAGCAGCCGCTCCGACAGTAGCGTCGACACCCACCGGGTCGCCCAGCCCGACCGCAAGCCCGAGCGAGTCGCCCAGCCCGTGCGTTGTGACTACTGAAGGCCCGCCTGGGACTGGTAGTTGCGAGACGCCGCCTGTGGTCACCGTGACCGCTTGCGACAGCGGCTACGGCTTTGCAGCGGGCGGTGGCGAAATCTCGTGGAGTGGCGCTGATGCCGCTGACGAGTTCACTATCTTCCAGGCTGTCAACGGCAACATCACCATATACCCCGGAGCAGCAGACCCCAGCAACCCCACACCTGCATCTGGCTCGTATGGACCGCTACCGGCTGGCTACTACACGTACCAGTTCTCAGACAACACGAACGAGTTCGGTGGGCCATTCAGCGGCTCGTTTACGATCCTCAACTGCCCGGTGGTGCCAACACCAACACCAACACCGAGCGCAAGCCCGAGCGCGTCGCCCAGCCCGACCGCCTGCGTTCCCAACCCCGAGCGGGGCTACACCGGTAGCTGCGAAACGCCGCCTGTGGTCACTGTGACTGCGTGTGACAGTGGTGGCTACGGCTCAGCGAGTGGCGGCGCAATCTCATGGAGTGGCGCAGACGCCGCTGATGAGTTCACGCTCTTTCTACCCGATGGCGGTGGCAGCATCCAGTTGTATCCCGGCATCGTAGACCCCGGCAACCCCACTCCTGCATCCGGCTCGTACGGCCCATTGACGGCAGGCGCGTACACCTACCAGTTCGTAGACAACACGGACGAGATCTTCAACGGCTCGTTCACGATACTCACGTGCGACGTGCCCTACGCCTCCACCGACACCTTCCCTCACGCGTAAGCGCTCACCCCGACGCCAACTCTTACAGTGCGTCGCCTGCTTCACCTCTGATCGTAAGTCGAGTAGATCGGGAGCATCAAGGCGTACTGGGTGTTGGTGAGCGCGACGGCAGCAGTATCGACGTCAGGTCTACGCTGCGTGCATGAGTACCGCTGCCAGCCAGGGGCAAAGAGGGCTCGATCTCTTTCTTCGGCCGACCGCGTTCTGGCTCTGGTGTCTCCCGGGCTGCGCCGCGATTGCCGCGGCTGTTCTTGAGGGAAATCACCGACTCTCGCTGACGGCGACCGGGATCATCTGGATGCTCGCGACCCTGTGGATCGGTGTCGGTTGCGCGTGGAACGCACTGCGCTGCGGCCGCATCCACTGCATCATCCACGGCACGATGTTGCCCCTACTTGCGCTCGTTGGCATTCTCCACGTCATGGGCGTCCTAGCCATCAGTTGGAACATCTACTGGGCGGCGTTTGGGGCCATCCTCATCGCGGGATTCATCCCCGAAATCCTGGGAAAACGGCACTACATCTAGGACTGTGGCGCCGCAGGCGTCTTCGGTAGCGACAATCCGCGGTGGCAGGCCCATGCGCCGCCGATCACCTCGCCCTCGGTGGTGAGCAGTGCCGCAATCCGGCCGCGCCCGTCCGTGTAGTGCTCCGGATAGGTCGTCCCGTCCTCAGCGCGACACGGCCACAGGCTCCAGTCGCCCTCCCGCGGGGCATGGATCGACGGCGCCACCTTCACCCACTCGGCGGCGGATGCGCCCTGGTCCGGGAGGTGGTCATCGAAGCCGAGCGCGGGCGATGAAGAGCCGTTCCCAGGCGCCGGCCTCGATGGCCTCGAGCCGGGCGTCCTCATCAGCGGTGAGGTCGTGCCTGTGCTGGCCCGTAGAACGCGTGGTGAGCGCGTCGTCCACTGCCCGCGCAGCCTCGAGATAGCGTTTGCAGGCGGCGACGGCCAGATGCAGCTGCGATCGCGCTCGGCCGTCGGGCGGCCATTCGGTACGTCGCTGGTAGGCTCGGCCGGATGGGGAACGGTGACTGAGCGAGCGATCCCTCCAACGACGCGCGAGCGCGCGGCGTTCGATGCCGCAACCACCGGGGGACCTCGGGATTTCGTTCGGGTGTGCCAGGAGCTCGGCAGGGAGCCGGAGCAGATGCTCGACGAATTCGAGGCAGCGCCGTGGCGCTGGTTGACGTATTTCTCGCCGGGAGACCCGGTCACTGACGAAGTGCGGCATCGGCCAATCCAACCTGCGATGCAGGCACGCCTCGACGCCGTTCGCGAGTACATCGAGGCCCCCTGGTGGCGCCGCGTCTTCGGCCACCGCGAGGCATTCCAGGAGGTGACGGGACGGTCCTATACGAGGACACGTCTGCCAGGCCGGTGAGCCGCCCTCGAGAGCGGAATTCGCTCCCGGCTAACTCGGTCGCGACCCGGCGACGGCCGCCCATCGCAAACTCTTCGCCCGTGGACCTCCTCGACGTCGTCATCGCCGTCTTCCTGATCGTTTTCGCGGTGTCCGGCCTGCGTCGCGGACTGAGCGGCGTCGCCCTGGCACTCGCGGGGCTCCTCGCCGGCCTCTTCCTCGGGGCCGTGATCGCCCCGCCGATCGCGAGAGCGATCACCGCGGACCGGTCCACACAGCCGCTCTTCGCGATCGGCATCTTCATCGGCGTCACGTTGCTCATCGAGGGGATCGGCGCCGGAATCGGCTTTCGCGTCCGCCAGCGGACCGAGCACACCGCTCTGCTGGGCAAGGCCAACTCCGCGGCGGGCGCCGTGCTCGGCGTGGTGTCCGCGCTCGCGGCCGCCTGGTATCTCGGGCTCATCTTCTCGCCGAGCTCCTGGGTCAGCCTGGACAAGCAGATCAGCAACTCGGCCATCGAGCGATCGCTCGACCGCTTCATGCCGCGGCCCCCAGGGTTCCTCGCGACCATCGGCAACCTGTTCGTGCCTGGCGACTTCCCGAACCCCTTCTCCACGATCCTGAACACATCGCCCGCGCCGGTAGCGATCCCGCGACTGGTCGACACGACAGGCATCCGCCAGGCGGTCGGCGCGACGTCGAAGGTCATCGCCTCGGGGTGTGGTGGCGGGGCCGAGGCCGGGTCATCCTGGCCGCTCGGCGCCGGGTACTTCGCGACCAACGCCCATGTCGTCGCCGGCTCGAACGGCGTGGTGATCGACACGCCGAACAACGGCCAGCACACCGCCCGGGTCGTGCTCTTCGACCCGAACACCGACCTCGCTGTCCTCTACTCCCCGGGACTGGCGCTCCGCCCGCTCGTGCTCGTCGACAGCGACCCGGTGCGTGGCACGGGCGGCGCGGTCATCGGCTACCCGGGCGGCGGTTCAGAGCAGGTCGTCCCCGCCGCTGTCAGCGGCACCGAATCGGCACGCGGCTACAACATCTACGGCGACACGCTCGTGACCCGCGACATCGAAGTGCTGGCCGCGCAGGTCATCCCGGGCAACTCGGGCGGCCCGATCGTCAACGACAGCGGTCAGGTCATCGGCGTGGTGTTCGCGGCGAGCACCACCGAGCCGAACGTCGGCTACGCCCTGACGATTCCCCAGGTCTTCCCGGACCTTCAGGCCGGAGAGCACCGGACGGCGGCAGTCTCCACCGAGGCGTGCGCCGGCTGAGCGAACCCCGCTCAGCCGGCGCCCTGCGGCCTATCCCGGGATCAGCTCGAGAGGAACCCGTTCTGCACGAGCCAGGCGTGCGCGACGGCGGTCACGGTCTGGCCCTGAACCTCGACCATGGCGTTGAGTGAGAGCATCACCGGGGTGGTCCACTTGGCCGCCACCGGGGCCATCCAGGCACCGATCGACGGGTGCTGCTGGAGCACGCTCGAGCGGACCACGAGCCCCGCGTTGTCGGGCGGGAACAGGTTCTTGTCGTCGGTCAGCGTCACCTCGTTGTTCACCTGGATTGCAAAGTCGGTGGTGAACACCTCGCCCGCATCGCACTGGCCTTTCGCGATTGCCTTCTCAGCAGTGGTGCCGATCTGGGTGTAATGGAAGCTGGCGGGCGAGGGCCAGCCATACGTGCTCACGAGCCCCGGCAGACCATCAGGGCGGGTGAGGAATTCGGAGAGGACGCAGACCTTGGTGCTCGCATGCGAGGTCAGGTACGAGCCGAACGCCGCGAGCGAGGTCCCGAAGGTGGACGTCTGACTCGACTTGATTGCGATGCCGTTTGTGTCGTCGAACTGTGTCGGCGCGACCCAGCACAGCTGCTTCGCCTCGTCGAGCGCTTTCACCTTGGCGAAGGCCCCGGGGAGGTCCGTCGGGAACTGTCCTGCGGTCAGGTTGAGGTAACCCGGGTCCGTCAACTCCGTACCCGTGTACTGCCAGTACATATCGATGATTCCGCTGGACAGCGCCTTTCCGAGCGCCGGATCGGCTGCGCTGAATGTGTTCGTGATGGTGAAGCCATGTGCACCGAGCACGTCGGCAGTCATCTGGGCCATCAACTGCTCTTCCGCAAATGACTTGCTGCCAATCGATAGCGTGGCACCACCGCCACTCGCCTGAGAACCCGTCGGGCACGTCGACGCCGCCGCAGTGCCGGACGGCGGGTTGCTACCGGAGTTGCCTCCCCCGCACGCAGCAAGGGTCCCGGGTATCGCGATTGCGATGACCGCGAGTAGCTTGCGCTTCATGGATGTGTTCCTCCACATGTTCCAACTGCTGACATGTCTTAACCGTTGACCTGTTTTGGGACGGCGATGCGCTCAATCATTGAGAGCCCCCAGTCGGCGAGCAAGGCGAGTGAAGCCACCATCACGGCACCGACGAAAACCACCTGATCACTGTTGTTGATACCAGCGGCGATCACGTCCCCGAGGCCGCCTCCACCGATGAAGTTTCCGAGTGTAGCGGTTCCAATGATCAGGACGAGTGCAGTGCGCAGCCCCGCAAAGACCAGTGGTGAGGCAAGCGGCAACTGCACTCGCACCAAAGCCTGCCAACGCGTCATTCCCATTCCGCGTGCGGCGTCGACCGTGGCAGGGTCGACACTTTGAATGCCGGCAACCGTGTTGCGCAGGACAGGGAGCAACCCGTACACCACCAGCGCGATGACGGTGGGGGTGACCCCGAGGCCGAGAAAGGCGAACAGCAGCACCAGGAGTCCGATCCCGGGGATAGCCTGCCCGAGATTCGCTAGCACGAACACCGGCACTCGGACAGCCCTCCCCGCCTGGGCGATCAGCGCCCCGATGGGCACGCCGATCGCGGCGACCAGCGCGAAGGAGACGCCCGACACGAAGACATGCTGGATGGTCTCGCTCATCAGGTTGGGCGCGTTGAGCACTTCGGAGTCGAACCGCCTGCCGACCAGCGTCTGATAGACACCGACCGAGACGAGGATGCCGATCGCGACCCAGATCGGAACGGCGAACGGGCGCAGGCGGTGCATCCAGCGCGGCAGGGTTGGCATCTATCGCGACCTCATCGACGCCGCACGAATGACGTCGGCGTCCACGATGCCGAGGGTCTGGTCGCCATGGATCACGCGGACCCGCCCGTCGGACGAGCGAAGCACCGCGTCGAGCGCGTCGCGAAGGGTTCCGCCGGCGTCGACTGTGGCCTCCGGCGCAGCGCCGTTCACCGGCGTCAGTTCCACCTCGCTGATGTGGATCAGTGCAAGGCGGCGCACAAGGGGCCCCTCGCCGAGAAATCCGGTGACGAACGCGGACTGCGGGTGGGCCAGCAGGTCCTCCGGGGTCGCGAACTGCTCGAGAACACCGCCCTTGGAGAGGAGCGCCACGCGGTCGCCGAGCTTGACCGCCTCGTCGATGTCATGGGTCACGAAAACGATGGTCTTGCGCACCACGCTCTGGAGCCGCAGCAACTCGTTCTGGAGGCGCTCCCGGGCGATCGGGTCGATGGCCCCGAAGGGCTCGTCCATCAGCAGGATGTTCGGGTCCGCCCCGAGCGCCCGGGCGACGCCGACCCGCTGACGCTCGCCACCACTCAGCTCGGAGGGCAGGCGTCGTCGGTAGTCGGCAGCCGGAAGCCCGATGAGGTCGAGCAACTCCTCCACCCGCGCCTGGGTCCGCTGCTTCGACCACCCCAGCAGGCGTGGCACTGTCGCGATGTTGTCGGCGACCGTCTGGTGCGGAAACAGCCCCACCTGCTGGATGACATAGCCGATCGAGCGGCGGAGGTCGTTGACGTCGTATGTCCGGGTGTCGCGGTCGTCGATGCTGATCGTCCCTTCGGTCGGCTCGATCAACCGGTTGATCATCTTCAGCGACGTGGTCTTCCCACACCCGGAGGGGCCGACCAGGATGACCGTCTCGCCTGACTTGATCTCGAGCGAGAGGTGGTCGACCGCCAGCGAGGTCCCGTAGCGCTTGACGACGCGATCGAATCTGATCACGTCGCCGCCACCGAGACGCGCCCGCGAGACAGTGCCCGCTGGACGCCAGCCAGGATGAAGTCGGCGAGGATGCCGATGGCCGCCACCGGGATGATCCCGGCGAGCACTGCGTCGAGCGTTCCGGTGGAGCGTCCGATCGCCGAGAGGATCGTCTGGCCGAGGTCGTCGACCCCGACCGTCGCGCCGACGGTGGCAATCGCGACGATCATCACCGTCGACTGCCGGATGCCCCCAAGCACGACCGGCACCGCAAGCGGGAGCTCAACCTTCAGGAGCACCTGGCGTGGGTTCATCCCCATGCCGCGCGCCGACTCCACCACTGCGGGGTCCACCGCCTTGATACCGGCGCGCGTGTTCCGGGTCACGGGCAGCAGGCCGTAGAGGATGAGCCCGACGATGACCGGCGGATTGGCCAGACCGAACCAGATCGAGAGCAGACCGAAGAGGGCGAAGCTCGGCACCGTCAGGATCGTGCTGGTAACCGCCAAGATCACTGTGGACAGGTTCTCGGAGCGCGCAGCGGCTATGCCCAGCCCGAGCCCGATCGCGCTCGTGATGGCGATGCACTCGCCGACGATCTCGAGGTGGGTGACGATCTGGGGCTCGACCGAGCTCCAGTTTTCAGAGATGTATTGAAAAACGCTCACATTTGTGAGGCGTCAGTATCCATAACCTCCAGGGGTCGGTGTGGGGGTCGATCCCGAGCCGGTCGTCCCACCCGTGGACGTGGAGGTCGTGCCCGGCATCGCGGCGAACCACATGCCCGAGATCCCGTTGCCGTTCGTCTGGCCGGCGGCCGTGTCACTGGCAAATGTGTGCAGCGGCCAGCCGTTGTAGGTGACCTCGGTGGCTGCAGCCCCGTTCACCATGACCGAGACTGTGGCGAGCGTCCCGGTGGCGCCCGATGCCGCGGTAGGCGTTCCCGTTACCACCAGCGGCGGCCAGGTGGTCAGGCATCCGCCGGTGCAGGCGCCGATCGTCGAGTTCTTCTCGGGCAGGAAGTAGTACAGGGTGAAGCCCCTGGAGTTGGTCAGCACCGTGCCGAGCGATGTGGTCGCGGTGGCGATGGTCGAGCCCGACGAGGCGGCGCCGCCGGTGCCGTTCGAAGACGTGGTGGTGCCGGCCGCCCCGCAGGCGGCGAGCACCCCTGCGCCGGCCAGGGTCAGGACGATTCTCTGCATGGTGATCCTCCGCTGTGGTCGATGCAATGAGTACGCCACGGTGTTACGTGGCTCGAGCTCGGCCGCGTATTCTCGACGCATGTGCCGAAGCATCAAGACCCTCCGTGGTGCGGAACCCCCGGCGGATGACGACGACGCTCACGCGGCTGCGCTCCAGTTCGTGCGCAAGATCAGCGGCTACCGAGCGCCGTCCAGGGCGAACCAGCAGGCCTTCGACGCGGCCGTGCACGAGGTGACCGCCGCGACCACACGGCTGCTCGAAGGTCTGCAGAAGCCCGCCTGAAGCGGCGATCATCGAACAGCGGATAATTCGCCGATGCGATCAGGCCGGATGCACTACTCCGAGTTGTCCGCTCGCATGGTGATGCTGCCGTTGACAGTCCCGCCATCGTCGACCCGAAGCCGTGAGGCACGAACATCACCGAGCACAATGCCGCTACCGGCAACCGTGAGCCGTCCGTGCGCGACCACGTCGCCGGTCACATTGCCGCGGACGGTGACGTTGCGTCCATCGATGCGTGCGCGCACCGTGGCCGAAGCCTCGACATCGACGTCGCCCGACGCGTTGATCTCACCCTCGGCAGTCCCCTCGATGTGGAGATCGCCTTCGAGTGTGAGCGACCCGTTGAGGACATCGCGTGGCCCCAGGGTGACTCCCTTGGCACCCGACGCGCCGTTTCGGTGACCCCCGCGTGGAATGGATGCCTCCTCGACTTCAGTGATGTTCTCCATGGATGTGTCCTCTCCTTCTCGTCCGCTGCTCGACACATATCCTACTGATATGGCGGCTCCTTCGCGGGCCGTACCGACGTACGATTCCGTGACGGCGGTCGGCACCCCGGACACGTTCCGGCAGCTGCAACTCGACTTCTACCGCGAAGCAGCGCATCGATACAACTCGTGGGCGGGTGGCGCAAACGTTCGTGCCGCCGAACGTCTTGCGGCGTTTGCCGACCTTGATCCTGACGAACGAGTGATCGACGTTGGTTGCGGAACCGGCCTGGTGAGCAGGTCACTCGGAATCGGCGGTTCGACCCTCGACCACATGGCCATCGATCTCTCTCCCGACATGATCACTTACGCTCGCGAGCAGGCGAGCGGTGCGCGGGGCGTGCATTACTCGGTGATGGACGCGCACGACCTCGTCTTCAATGACGACATGTTCGATGTGGCGATCCTCGGCCAGTCGCTCGCGTGCCTCGAGGATCCGTGGCGGGCATTTTCGGAGATTCGCCGCGTGCTGAAACCGAACGGGCGGATCGCGGTGTCGTGCCGGTGCAGGAGCCTGTCGACACCCGCGCAGGGAGTGTTCTTCGAGCGCCTCGAACGGCTTGCCATCCGGCGTGCGCGGACGCCGTCGCATCACGCGCTCTTCGGTGAACCATGGGTGCTCACGAACATGCTGGAGATTGCTGGGTTCGCCGATATTCGCGTCACCCAGTTGCTCGTCGGTGTGCACGCCGCCGACGTGCACGAATGGACCGAGATGATGCGCTGGTCAGGTCCTTGGCCGCACGCGATGATCGGGTTGTTGAGCCCCGGCGCTCGCACGACGTTCGAGGAGGAGCTCGACCGCACCATGCACCGCCTGGGCGAAGGTGACTACGCGTTTCACGGCGCATTCACCCTCGCTACCGGGCGGCTTCGCGACCAGTCCCCGGCTCAGCCCACTTCTGAGTCCGAACCTGAGGAGACGCCCGATGTCTCCGCGGTGCGCTCGTCGCTATACGCATCGAACTCCGAGCCTCCGTCCTCGCCGTAGGCTCCGTGCTCGCCCTCGTTGACCGATGACCCGGTGACGTCAACCGAGACGTCGACATCGTGCACTTCGTTGCGCCGCGCCGGTGGCGCGTCCCCGGCCGGGGCCATCGTGATGGTGCCGTTCAGCGTCGCACCCTCATCCACCCGCAGTCGCGCGGCGCGGACCTCGCCGGCGAACGACGCGCTCTCGTCGAGTGTCACGAGTTCGCGCGCGACGATGTTGCCTTCGACAATGCCGCTGACAACGATATCCCGAGCCGAAATCTGCGCGCGTGCGGTACCGGTCGAGTGAACGTTGACCTCACCGGTTGCCGACACCTCGCCCTCGAGGGTGCCCTCGATGCGGACGTCTCCATCGACGGTCAGCGTGCCGACGAGTGAATCGCGCGGTCCGAGGACGACGATGCCGGGTGCCGCCGGGGTCGCCGGCGCTGCGGGGGTCGCCGCGCCACGGCGCGGGCGCGCTCGGCTCGATGTCGATCTTCCGGTGTCGCTCGCGTCCATGGCGGCTCCTTCGCTACGGCTCGGCGGACTGGGGAGGGGCGTAATCGTACGAGTTCGTCCCGGTCCCGAGTCAGGCGTCGAGGTTACGAATTGCGAAACGTCACTGAGGATGTCTGCCAGCGAGGCGTCAACCGGAGGGCGGTGTCGGCGGCGGGAGCGGCTGGTAGGCATTCGTCGGGATTATCGGCGTCGCGATGCCTGCCACGATGGCGCCCGAGCACTGGGTCAGCTGGACCAGCTGCTCCCCGGGGGCTCCGATCCGGTAGGTGATGGCGCGACAGGTGTATGAGGTCGCCTGCGCTCCGGGATACGACTGGGGGCCGTAGGTCACCCCGTCGGTGAAATGGCAGTGCGCATTGCTTTCCGCGACGACTCGATAGTGGTGCGTCGCGATCTCGTCGGGTCCGGTCTCACTCATGGTGAGCGTTCGCGGCATACAGACCTCCGCCGAGCTCACGAAGCACTGACCCGCCTCGGCCGAGCCTGGCGTGGTGGCCCCCCCGGGACCGACGCTCGCCGTGCCACACGACGGCACCGGTTCGAGCGCGGCCGTGATCGCCGATGCGCCGGTGGCCACACCGAGGGTCGCGAGGATGATGAGCAGATTGCGGGTAGCCCTGCGGAACGACCCTCGTCCCTTCGCCAGCACCAGCGCGCTGCAGACGAGCGTGTCCACGGCGAGCATGCCCGCGAGCGTGATACCCGCGGCCGCGAGGGCGGTGATAGCCCAGACGGTCGCTCCTGCGATCAGCGCCACGATCTCGGCCATCACGTACCAGCGATTGACGTAGCGATGCCCCGCGAACAATGCCACCGAGATGAAGTCCGGCGAGGAGCAGGACAGAGGCCACCAACGCGAAACTCAGCCCGGCCCAGAAGCAGAATGCCGCCCAGCAGAGCAGCAGGATGCCGAAGACGAGCGGCGGGTACACCCGCGAGTCTATTGCGGCGGCGGGGCGGCGGCGAGCGTGACCTTGGCCTGATGCTCCCGGCCGGAGGTGTCGAGCCACACCACGATCACGGATTGGCCCGAATGATCGCCCTGGAGGATCACCGTGAGCGAGGACTTGGAGTCCACAGGCATCCCGCCCAGGGAGGTGATCACGTCGCCGGCGGCGAGCGCGGTCGTGGATGCGGGCGACCCGCTCGCGACACCGGTCGCGCACCCGTCCGAGCCCGCGATGAGGAGCGCCCCGGGGGGTGACGTGCTGTCCACGACGCAGACACCAAGCATCGCCGGCGCCGGTGGCGTCGACGGTTGCGCCAGGATCTGATGGGCGTAGTTGAGCGCGGTGTCGATCGGGATCGCGAACGCCTCGACCGCGCCCGATCCGAGGCCTCTGCGACTTCCGCTGGCCGCCGTGTCGATGCCGATGACCTTGCCGTCGCCGTTGACGAGCGGGCCGCCGGAGTTGCCAGGCTGGATCGGGGCGTTGGTCTGAATCATCCCGCTCAGGTTCTCCGCGTTCTGGCCGGTCTGATCGGACGCCGTGATCTGCTGTCCGAGCGCCGTCACCGTGCCCGGCGCCGCAACCGGCGCGACCCCGCGCCCCTGGGCATTGCCGAACGCGGTGACACTGTCCCCAACCTGCACGCTCGAGGAATCGCCGATCGGCGCTGTCGCGAGGCCGCTGGCCCCTTGGAGCTGGAGCACGGCGATGTCGTGAGTGGCGTCCTGGCCGATCAGGACGGCGGGAAACGTGGCGCCGGTCGAGGTGAGCCGGACGCTGATCGCCTGCCATCCTTCGACGACGTGGTTGTTGGTCAGCACGACCCCGGATGAGGTGAGCACGATACCCGTTCCCGCCGCCGCCGCACCGTCGACAAGCGTCGTGTCGATGTCAACGACGGCTGCCTCGACGCCGGCGTTGTTCCCGGAGCCGCCGATGCCGCGGGTTGCGATGACCGCGGTCGCGGCTGCGCTCGCGGCAAAAACAAAGATGACCAGAAAAACGCCGAGCATGACGAGCCGTGACGTACGCCTCGGTGGCGGCGGAGGCTCGTAGACGTAGTACTGCTGCGGCCACCATCCGGGCGTCGGAGGCGGCGACGTCCATCCGGCGCCGCCCCACGGGTCGCTCGAATGTCCTCCCCCAGGCCACGCCGGCGCTCCGGCGGGGACCTCCTCCTCGCTCATGCTGCCTTATTGTCGCCATTTCGGCCTGTCGAGTGCATGACGGGAGACTCCCCGCGCACCGCGCCGGCACGGCGCGTGCGCGGGGGTCCGTGGTCGAACCGGCAGCCCGGTCCGACGCGACTACATGACGTTGAAGGTTTCCGCGACCTCGATGCTTGCGCCGCCACCGAGCACCGGGCATCCCTTGGCGAGCGCGACGGCCGCGTCGATGCCGTCCGCCTCGATGAGGCTGTAGCCCGTCGCCGGGTTTGCGCCACCTCCGTCCGAAACCGACCCGTCACTCGCGATTGTCTTCGTCTGCGACGTCGGGTTGCCGCCGTCGGCGAGCGCCGGTCCGAGGTTCTGGAACCACGTTCCCCAGGCGGCCATCACCTTCGCCTGAGCCTCCTCGCCCTCGGGCATGCCTCCGCCGTGGTAGACGAGCAGATATTTCGCCATGTCGTGCCTCCTTGTCCTGGTCAGCTGTTGTTCGCGCCGATGGCGCGGATGACGGTGGGTTCGAGGCGCGTCTCGAGCAGCGCGCGCTCCGACGGGTTGTCGGTCAGCTCGATGGCGCGCCGATCCGCATCGGCCGCCTCGTCGAGCCTGCCGAAGCGGCGAAGCAACTCCGCACGCGTCGCCCAGTACAGGTGGTAGCCGTCCAGGTCGGCGCGCAACGCGTCGAGCTCCTCCATCGCGGGGACCGGCCCGGCCACGTGCTCGAGGGCGATCGCGCGATTCAGGCGCACCACCGGCCCCGGATTGAGCCGCACGAGTGCGCCATACAGCGCGAGGATCTGCGGCCAGTCGGTTTCCTCGAATGTGGGTGCCTCCGCATGGCAGGCGGCGATGGCGGCCTGCAGCCAGTAGGACCCGGGCCGGCCGTAGACGCCGGGCCCGCTCGAGCAGCGCGCCGGCCTCGGCGATCGCGGTGTGATCCCAGCGGGTGCGGTCCTGGTCGCGCAGCAGGACGAGTGCGCCGCGATCGTCGAAACGCGTCGCCCGGCGCGAACTCGTGGAGGCGCATCAGAGCGAGCAGGGCGAGCACCTCGGGCTCCTCCGGCAGCATTCGGGCGACCAGCCCGCAGAGCCAGAGGGCATCGACGCAGAGGTCGCGGCTCGTCGAGACGTCGGGGCCGCTGCCGAGGTAGCCCTCGTTGAAGACGATGTACAGCGAGGCGAGCACCTCGGCGAGCCGATCAGGCAGCTCGTCCGCGCCAGGCACCCGGTACGGGATGTGCGCGCCGACGATCTTGCGCTTGGCACGCACGATGCGCTGCGCCATGGTCGCTTCGGATACCAGAAACGCATGCGCGATCTGGCCCGTGGTCATGCCCATGACCGCGCGGAGCGTCAGCGCCACCTGGGCGTCGCGGGCCAGGGCGGGATGGCAGCAGGTGAAGATGAGCCGGAGGCGATCGTCGGGATCGGAGCGCACGTCCGGCGCCCAGCCGTCGGTCAGCAACTGGAGCTTGGCGCGGTAGGTCGAATCGCGGCGCAGGCGATCGATCGCGCGTCGCCGCGCGGTCTGGAGGAGCCAGGCGGCGGGGCGCTCGGGGACCCCGTCCACCGGCCATCGCTGCAGGGCCACGACCACCGCGTCCTGGACGAGGTCCTCGGCGAGGTCGAAGTCACCGGTGATCCGCACCAGCGATCCGCAGATGAGGCCGACCTCGGCACGGAAGACGGCATTCATCGCCTCGCTGGTCGGGTCGTTCGCCATGGTGCCCACGAGGCCGGGTGGGTCAGCCGACCGGGTGGTGAGGCATTTGGTCGTGGCTCACGACGGGGCGGATCTCGACGGCCTGGTCCTTTGGCGGCCACTGCTTTGCTATGGCGATCGCCTCGTCCAGGTCGGCGACGTCGATGGTCACGAAGCCCGCGACGTTCTCCTTGCTCTCCATGAACGGCCCGTCGGTGACGAGCGGCCGGCCTTCCTCGAAGCGAATCGTGGTCGCCGTGTTCGAGGGCTGCAACTCCTCACCACCGCGAAGCTTCCCATCGCGGCCGATCGTGGCAAACCACTCGTCGATCGCCGCGTAGTGCGCGCTTTGAGCCGCGTCGTCGAGAATCGATTCCTCGTTCCTGATGAACAGCAGCATGTATTTCACTGAGTGAGCTCCTTGGCGTCCGGATGAGTCATCCCAATCATGACGACGAACGGGAACGGCCCAAATCGACAGGTCGATTCCGGCGAACCGGCCATCCTCGCGCCTGTCAGGCTATCTCGCCGTGGCTGACTGGAGCGTCACGGGGCGGGCTCGCCTCGGCAGCGGGGATCGATCGAGCGTCGATCACCTTCGCCGGGCGTGCGAGGCAGCCGACCGTCTCGACCTGAAGGTCGAGCTCGACGAAGCCGACGACCTCGAGCGCCCGATTCACTTTCTCGCCGAGACCGGGGATGATGTGATCGGATACGCCGGCCTCACATCGGGCGACGAGTTCGAAGTCTGCGGGATGGTCCACCCATCGTGGCGACGTCGCGGGGTGGGCAGCGCGCTGCTCGCTGGGGTGCGCGACGCCGCGACCAGCCTCGGGCGGGACAGCATCCTCGTCATCTGCGAGGATGCGGGGCCTCAGGCGCTCGCCTGGATGCGCCGCATCGGCGCGACCCTCGAGTCAGCGGAGCGGCGCATGGTCGTCCGGCTCTCGACGCCGGCCGTCCGGTCACCTCTGATCCAGTGCTGGAGGTACGCCCAGCATCCGACGCCGATCACGACGCGGTCGTCGCTGTGCTGGGTGAGGAGTTCAGCGATCGCCCGCCCGACCGGCGGCTCGTCGGAGTTGAAGGCGCCACCGTGGTCGGAACCCTTCGCCTGATCGACGCTTCGCACCGCACGATGGTCTATGGGTTCGTGATCGACGAGCGCCGCAGGGGCCAACGGCTCGGGTCGCGCATGCTCGAAGCGGTGATGGCGCAGCTCCGAGCCGAAGGGGTCGGTGACGTGGGTCTCGAGGTTGATCCGAGCAACACCCCCGCGATCCGGCTCTACGAGCGGTTCGGCTTCGAGACCGTCACCACCTATCGGTACATGCGCCTGTCACTGCTCACGGAGCGGTGACGAGGGCGCCGGCCGACCGATGTTGAGGACGACCTTGCCGGTGACCTTGCGCGCCAGCAGATCTCGAGCAAGCTCCCCACCTCGGGTCCAGTCTGCCTCCACGTCGATGTGCGGCTTGAGCAGACCCGCTGCGGTCAGCGCGAACAGTGAGCGGAGATCCGACGTCGCACTCTGCGTGTGCCGGAGCTCGACGAAGATCAACATCGAGCGCACCGTCGCGCCGACGTGAGCGCCGAACCAGCGCGGGCCGAGCGCGGCGGGCTCCATGAGTGTCGATGCGTAGGAGACAACCGTGCCGCCCGGCGCGACGGCATCGAGACATTGGGTGAGGACCTCGCCGCCGACTCCGTCAAGGATGTGGTCGTACGGCCCGCGCGCGTCCCGGATGTCGCGAACCACGTGGTAGCAGGCTGCCGCGGCGGCGACGTTCATCTCGGGGTTGCGGATCAAACCCGTCACGGTCATCTGCGCGGCCCGCGCCAGTTGGACGGCCAGGTGCCCCACGCCGCCGGAAGCACCGGTGATCAGCACGCTCTTGCCCACCGGGAATCCGCCGAGGGCAAGCGCCCGGAATGCGGTCATCCCGGCGAGCGGCATGCAGGCGGCTTGCGCAGGCGTCACGCCCTCTGGCACGGCCGTGAGGTAATCCACCGGGACCGCGACCAGCTCTGCCCAGGCTCTGTTGTCGACAAGGCCGGCCACTCTGGTCCCGGCCGGCGGACCGACCCCGCCTTGCGCGGCGCACTCGACGATGCCGCAGACATCCCAGCCGACCTGCTGACCCGCCGGTGAGCTCTTCGCGCGCGACACCTCGCCGCGGTTCAGGCTCGTCGTCTCCACGCGCACGAGCACCTCGGTAGCTCCGGGCGCGGGGTCGGGCAATTCGGTGACGCGCAGCAGGTCATCGTCGCCGGTCGTGGTGAGGGCAAGCATCTCGGGAATCTCCAGGTCTTGTCGAACCGTGGAAAGATTAGGCTGCGATGGTGCGCCTGCAGGCGCGAATATCGCAGGAGTGACAGCGCCAGGCATGCTCGAGATCACGGCTGCGGCGAGGGCACTTCATGGGCGGTCGATCGTCGTCGACACCCACAACGACCTGCTCATGCTCTGCGCGCGCCGGAAACCCTCCGAGCAGGGCTCCTACTTCCGGAGCGCCTGGCTACCACAGCTGCGCGCCGGTGGCGTGAACATTCAGGTGCTGCCGGTCTTCATCGACGACGACTTCCGCCCCGAGGCCGCGTTGCGACAGACGATGCGGATGCTCGAAGCCGGTTGGCGCATCGCGGCCGAGAACCCCGATGCGGTGCGGATCTGCCTCACAGGCCCGGACGTCGACGCCGCCCTTGCTGACGGATTGATCGCCCTCATCCTGGCGCTGGAGGGGTGCGAGGCCGTCGGCGCCGACGTTGCCCTCTTCGGACCGCTCCATCTGCTCGGGGTTCGGATCGCCTCGTTCACCCATTTCGGCCGGACCATGCTGGCCGACGGATCCGCCGAGGACGCAACCGGCAGCCGGCTCACCCGAGCCGGTATCGAAGCGCTTGCGACCTGCGAGAGCGTCGGCATCATGCTGGACGTCTCGCACCTCGGCGCAACCTGCACCGATCACCTGCTCGAGCTCGCAACCCGCCCGGTCATCGCGTCGCACTCCTCGGCGTTCGCGCTCCGCCGGCACCATCGCAATCTGACCGATGAGCGCCTGCGCGGGATCGCGGCGACGGGCGGTGTTGTCGGCGTCAACGTGCTCGGGACCTTCATCGATGAGGACGCGCCGAGCGTCGCACGCGTCGTCGATCACGTCGAGCATGTCGCGTCGATCGTCGGTGCCGGGCATGTCGGGCTGGGGCCGGACTTTTTCAAGGAGATATCCGACGAGATCCACGGGCCAGAGGCGCAGTCCATGGACGGGGCCGGGGCGATGATCACCTACGTCCCCGGCCTCGAGGGGCCGGCCGGACTGCCGCTGATCACGGATGAGCTTCTGCGTCGTGGTTGGTCCGAGGATGACATCCGCCAGGTGCTGGGTGGCGGGTTTCACGAACTGTTCAGGCGCGAACTTGGAGTCCGCGCTCCACTGCGATAGGCCGAGATATCCGGCGTCTTACAGCGCGCAACTCTCGTCGGTGCACGTGGTATCGACGTCGCGAGCGCCGACCATCTGCAGGGGGTGAGCAGCGGTCCACGCCTGTTGCAGGGCGCCGAGGATCAAATCCGACGGCTGTGCGCCGGAGACACCGTAGGCGCGATCGAGCACGAAGAAGGGGACGCCGGTGATTCCCAATTGGCGCGCCTCCAGTTCGTCATGACGAACGTCGTCGGCGTATGCGTCGCCGTCGAGCACCGCGCGAGTGCCGGATGCGTCCAGCCCGACCTCGACCGCGAGCCGCGCCAGGACGTCGGGCTCGCCGATCGCTGCTCCCTCGACGAAGTAGGCCGCCATCAGACGTTCTTTGAGCGCGTCCTGCTTTCCGGCCGAGTGCGCGTAGTGGATCAGGCGGTGGGCGTCGAACGTGTTGCCGGACCGGGCCCGGTCGAGGTGGAAGTCCAGCCCCTCGGTCGCCGCGTTGGCCGTGACCCGGGCCTGCGCGGCCTCCGCGGTGGCGCGGCTCATGCCGTATTTGGCGGCAAGGCGCTCCACGGGATCACCCTCCGACGTGGGCGGCGCGCTCGGATCGAGCTGGAAGCTACGCCAGGTGACCGTGACCTCCTCGCGATGATCGAAGGCGGCCAGAGCGTGCTCGAAACGGCGCTTGCCGATGTAGCACCAGGGACAAACGACGTCGGACCAGATCTCAACATCCATGGTTCGGTTGTACCCGATCTCCCGCCGATTACGCGTCCGGTGCGCGGATTCGGAATACCCGGCGGCGGGTACAACAAGCGCCAGAAACCCACGAGCCGATCGTTCCGACGGCCGGCCATAGAGACTGAACATGCCAGAACTGACCTCCGAACTCCTTCCCATCCTGCAGCTCGACGACGTCGTCGTCCTGCCCGGCATGACCGCCACACTGGCGGTCGAGAGTGACCAGCAGCGGGCCGCCATGACGGCCGCGCAGAACGGCAACCGCCTGATCCTGCTGGTCCCGCATGTCGGCGGCCGGTTCTCCGCGATCGGCACCGTCGCCCAGGTCGTCGAGTTCGGGTCAGCTGCCCTCAGGGGCAGAGGTCTCGATCCTCAAGGGGCTGCACCGCGCCCGCCTCGGTGGCGGCCAGTCCGACATCGGTGGGGCGCTCTGGGTCCAGGTCGAGCCACTCCCCGACGGCGACCCCAGCGACGCAGCGCGCGAGCTGGCGCGTGAATATCGCGCCCTCATCGAGAACCTCCTCGAGCTGCGTGGCGCCGGCCGCGCCATCGAGGCGGTCCGCTCCGTTCGGCATCCGGGCCACCTCGCCGATCTGGCCGGATACTCGCCCGACTTCAGCATCGAGCAGAAGGTCGAGGTGCTCGAGACGCTCGACATCGAGCAGCAACTCTCCCGGCTCATCGCCTGGACCAAGGACGTGCTCGCTGACGCGTCGGTGCGCGAGAAGGTTCGCACCGAGGTCAACGAAGGGATGGAGAAGACGCAGCGAGACTTCCTGCTGCGCCAGCAGCTCGAGGCGATCAAGAAGCAACTCGGCGAAGGCGGCGACGACGTCGCGGCCGGTTACCGGGCTCGCCTCGAGAGCGCCGGCATGCCCGAGAACGTCCGCGCCGAGGTCGAGCGCGAGCTGGACCGTTTCGAGCGGACCAGCGAGCAGAGCCCGGAGCACGGCTGGATCAGGACGTACCTCGATTGGATGTTCGAGATCCCGTGGAACGTCCGCTCGGAGGACAACCTCGATCTCGGCGAGGCGCGACGCATCCTCGATGAGGACCACACCGGCCTCGAGGACGTCAAGCAACGCATCATCGAGTTCCTGGCCGTCCGCAAGCTCCGCAGCGAGCGCGGCATCACCGTGCTCGGCGGCGGATCGGGAGCGATCATCACGCTGGTCGGACCTCCGGGCGTCGGCAAGACGTCGCTCGGCGAGTTGGTTGCCCGGGCGCTGGGCCGGAAGTTCGCGCGCATCTCTCTCGGTGGGATCCACGACGAGGCCGACATCCGCGGGCACCGGCGCACGTACGTCGGCGCGCTCCCCGGGCGAATCGTGCGCGCCCTCAAGGAGGCCGGTACCAAGAACCCGGTGATCATGCTCGACGAGATCGACAAGGTCGGTAGCGACTGGCGTGGCGACCCCTCCTCGGCGTTGCTCGAGGTGCTCGATCCCGCGCAGAACAACACCTTCCGCGACCACTACCTCGAGGTCGACCTCGACCTCTCCGAAGTGCTCTTCATCCCGACAGCAAACGTCTGGGAGACGATCCCCGCGCCGCTGCTCGACCGCATGGAGCTGATCCGTCTCGATGGATACACCGAGAACGAGAAGGTCGCGATCGCGCGCGATCACCTCCTCCGGCGGCAGGTCGAACATGCGGGGCTCCGGCCCGAGGAGATCAGCGTCACAGACGCTGCCATCCTCGCGGTCATCACCGACCACACGCGCGAGGCGGGTGTCCGTAACCTCGAGCGAGAGCTCGGCAAGATGACCCGCAAGGTCGCGACGCGTATCGCCGGAGGAGACCTGGTCGCTCCGTTCGAGATCACACCGGAGCAGGTGCGAGAGCTCCTGGGCAAGCCCAAGTTCGACAACGAGGTGGCCGAGCGCACCGCCGTCCCAGGCGTTGCAACCGGCCTCGCGGTCACCGGCACCGGCGGTGATGTCCTCTTCATCGAAGCCGCCAATGCCCCCGGTGACGGGAAGCTCACGCTGACTGGCCAGCTTGGCGACGTGATGAAGGAGTTGGCGCAGATTGCGTTGTCGTACGTCCGCGCCCATGCCGTGGCGCTGGGGATCGACCCCGAGGCCGCACGGCAGAGCTTCCACATCCATGTCCCGGCCGGCGCCGTGCCCAAGGATGGGCCGTCGGCGGGCGTCGCGATGACGACGGCGATGGTGAGCCTGCTGACTGGACGGCCGATGCGCAGCAGTGTGGCGATGACCGGTGAGGTGACACTCCAGGGACTCGTGCTCCCGATCGGAGGCGTCAAGCAGAAGGTGCTCGCCGCCCATCGGATGGGTCTGCGCGAGGTGATCCTCCCGCGGCGCAACGAGAAGGACATCGAAGACGTGCCCGAGAGCGTGCGCGAGGTGATGACGTTCCACCTGGCGAGCCGCGTCGAGGAGGCCATTGACGTGGCGCTCGAACCGGCCGAGACCAAGGTGTTCGCTGCCGCGTAAGTGCCGCAACACGCGGTGCGCTGTACCCGCGCAGCGCACCGGCTGCGCACACCGCTACCGCGGTGAGGATGGCGCTGGAACCTCCGACTGAAACGCGAAGAGCAGCAGCAGCGCTGGAATCAGCAGGGCCGAACCGATCGCCAAAGCCACGACGAGCGGAAGCAGCGTCTGCTCCGGGGCGGCGGCGCCGCTCACCGTGATCACCCCGGCGAGAACGTCGGGATATTGCGCCGCTCCCCATGCCCAGAGCACGGCCACCACGGCGAGTGCAGCGGTGACACGCACGGCGACATAGCGCCGCTGCAGAAGTAGGGCGAGCGACAATACGCCGAACACGATGCTGGCCACGACAAGTGCAAGGCCACGCTGGGTCAGGCCGTTGAAGAGACGGGGTGCGTCTGCATGCAGAATGGCGATACCCACCATCGCGGTCACTCCCGTCACCACGCCCATGACCATGGCGCGAAGTCGGAACTGCAGCGCAAGTGTCTGCTCGTTGTGTCGCTGGCAATCCCGCGTCAAGTAGACCGCCGCGAGGTAGGCGGAGACCTCCACCGCCAGCACACCGCCCAGAATCGATGTCGGATTCAACCAGCTGGTGATTACGTCGCCTCGAGCGATTCCCAGTGGGACGCGCCCGGACGCGATCGCGCCGGCAATCGTTCCCAGAAAGAACGGCGTCACCACCGACGATATGGCGAAGGCGGCGCCGAATGCTCGCCGCAGCTGAAGTTCCGACACGGCGCCACGAAATGCGAACGCTGAGCCTCTGAGGATCACGCCGAACGCGGTCGCGATGAGTGGGATGTACAGCGTCGACGCGATCGCGGCGAAGACCGTGGGGAACCCGGTCCAGGTCACGACCAGCGCGAAGATCAACCAGACGTGGTTGGCCTCCCAGACCGGCCCGATCGACTCCGCGATGCGATTGCGCTGCGCGGCGCCGGCCGTCGCCGACCCCGCGAGAAGGTCCCAGAATCCAGCGCCGAAGTCGGCGCCGGCGAGGAGCACGTACGCGGTGATGCCGCCCCAGAGAAAGACGAGTACGACGTTGGCGAGCAGGCTGCCGCTCACGGGTCGGCCCGCCGGATGCGGCGCAGCACCAGCAGCGTCGTCGCGGTCAGTCCTGTGTAGACGATCACCAGCACGACCAGACCCCAGTACAACCCCGGCGCGGGATTCACCGCGTCCGACGTGCGCATCACCTGGTACACGATCCAGGGCTGCCGCCCCACTTCTGTTGTGATCCAGCCGCACTCCATCGCAATCACGGCCCCTGGGCCGGCGACGAGAGCAGCACGAAGGAACCACCGGGAACCCGGCGGCCCCCGTCGCCGGATCCAGCGGATCAACAGCCAGGCACCAAGCCCGAGAAGGAGAAAACCGATCCCCACCATGGTGTCGAAGGCGAGGTGGATGAGCGTGACCGACTGGGGCCGATCGTCGGCCGGGACGCTGTCGAGACCGACGACGGTCGCATTGACATCACCCTTCGCGAGGAACGCGAGCACATGAGGCAACACGATGGCGAAGCGCAGTTGCCCGTCGATGAAGAGGCCGCCAATGTGCTCGCCGGCTCCAGCCTCGGTGTGTGCAAGCCCCTCCATGGCCGCGAGCTTGATGGGCTGGGTGTCGGCGACCTCGCGTGCGGCGATGTCACCCACGACGATCTGGGCCGGCGTGATCACGGTTGCGACGATCAGAGGAAGCAAGAGTCCGATCCGGTGGTAGCGGTCATTCCTGCCACGCAGCCGCGCCGCGGCGTACACGCTGGCGACCAGAAAGCCGGTCACCATGAACGCGGCGAGGATCATGTGCACCGTTTCCACGAAAGTCGCGGGATTGAACATCGCGACCAGTGGCTGAGGATTGGTGACCCGCCCAGCGACGAGTGTGAATCCCTGCGGGTCGTTCATCCACGCATTGGCGGTGACCACGAAGAAAGCGGACGCGACGCCGGCCACCGCCACGGGAATGCCACTCGCGAGGTGGCGCATCGGGCTCAGCCGATCCCACGCGTGGAGATAGATCCCGAGAAAGATCGCCTCGATGAAAAACGCGAATCCTTCGAGCGCGAACGGGAGGCCGAAAACCGCGCCGAACTCGCCCATCAGGCGGGGCCACAGCAGGCCCATCTCGAAGGAAAGAATGGTTCCGGAGACGGCACCGACCGCGAAGAGCACACCGGCAACCTTCGCCCAGGTGCGGGCGAGCCGAGCGGCGTCGGCATCCCCGTGGATTCCGCGCCACTCAGCGATCAGGATCAGTGCTGGAAATCCGACGCCAAGGCAGGCGAAGATGATGTGCCAGCCGAGCGACAAGCCCATCTGGGCGCGCGCCGCTCCGAGGTTGGAGGCGGCGTCTCCAAGCAGGCTCACGACTGACCGGGGCGCGCAAGCACGCGCGGTAGCTTACGCTCGCCCGCGCGCCGGGACCCCACCCGTCGTCACCCTTGCGCCTGCGGTAGAGAATGCAGGCTACAGGAAACGGCGACCCGCGTTGATGGTGGAACATCCTTCGCGGGTCGCCTCCTCGAATCATCCAGGGTGCGGCGCTTCAGGATCAGTACGGAAGCGAACCGTGGTCGCCGAATGCCGTCCCTTTCGTGTTGATGAGGGTCGCACCCGTACCTCCGTTCCACTAGCACAGTGGGCGGGACGCTACTTACCGAGACTGCTCATCGCACACCGGTCATGCTCTCGCCCCGTGCGGCAAGCGATTTCGATGACGCACTTGCGAGCAGCCGATCAACCCGATCGAGCCATGGGCGTGCCCCGAGCGGCTCGAACAGCGCACGCGACTCCAGGGCGAACGTTGCCGCGTCTTCGTGGCGGCCCAGGCGGTCGAGCCATTCGGCGAGCTCCACCAGCGTCACACCCAGATCGAATGGCATCCGGAGATCGCGAAACTCCGCGATGGCCGCCGTGAAGCCCGCCTCGACCGAATCGAGGTCACCACGGCGTGCACGGACGCGTGCCCCAAGGCGTGCGACCTGACCGCGAAGCGAGGGCGTGACCAGCCCGGGACTGGCCCGGTGCACCACTCCCAGCATCGCTTCAGCGGCTTCGAGGTCACCGACTTCGAGCGCCGCGTCGACACCCTGCACGATGGCCCGCTTGATACCGATGTCCGTCAACCCAAGGACGGGAAGATGGTCGAGGACCTGCTGGGCCACGGAGAGCGCTTCGCCGCGCTCGCCTTCGGCGTTGAGCAACTCGGCTTCCACACAACCCACCCGGGCCCGGATCTCATCGTTGTGCTCATCGGTGCGCGCCTTCGCCACGTCTAATACCTGGTGGGCAGTCTCGAGGTCGCCTCGGCGGACGTGGATGGGCACCAACTCGCCAACCCGAACAGACGCCCACTGCATCGCCTCCAGCTCTTCGGCAGCCACAGCCTCATCCGCGAATGCGAGTGCCTCCTCCCAACGGCCCAGCGCGACGAGCGGGGTGACGTTCCCAAGGAGTGCCGTGAGTTCGCTGGCGCGGTCGCCCTTTCGGCGAGCCAGTTCGAGCATCGTCCCGGTCAGCTCGACCACCTCGCGGTAGCGGTCTGAAGCTTCGAGCGACACAGCCAGGTTGTTCCAGGCGCGAAATGCAGCAGTCGTGAAGTCGCCCTCGATCGCCACCGCGAGGGCACGGCGAAGCAAGGTCACCGCCTCATCGGTCCTTCCCTCTCGCGAGATCCAGACTGCCCGGCTGCTCAAGGCCTGGGAGTACACCTCGTGGAGCTCCAGCTGCTCGGCGAGGCGCAGCGCCTCTTCGAGCACCGGGACCGCCTCCTGATTGCCGGCAAGCGCCAGGAACCGCCCGAACTGACCGGCGACCAGAGCATAGGCAGCGTCCGGTTCGTCGCCGGCGAGCACATGGTGGGCATGTCGCGCACTCTCGATGGCCTGATCGAGGTGGCCCTGTTCGAAGGCGATCGCAGCTATACCCGCCTCCGCGCGCGCAGCCGGATGGGACTGACCGGCCTCTTCAAAGAGTCGCTTCGCCTCCGTGACGAGCGCCGTCGCCCGTTCCAGGTGCCCCAGCTGGAGTGCCATGCTGCCGGCGCGTTCCAGCAGCGCAGCGCGTTCTGTCGACGCGACGCTGAGTTCGGCGGCGCGCTCGAAGTACGCGCCGGCCTCGCCGGCGCCGCGAGCGAGGCGGCTCGCTCACCGGCGCGAACGAGCATTCCGTGGGCAAGGTCGCGGATCTGGGGCGCGTCCTCCGCATCGGGCGCAAGGCGGTGAGCCTCGAGATAATGCGACGCCACCACCTCGACCACCTCGTCCCCGTCCTCCGATCCCCATGCCACCTGCAGGAACGAGGCAACCCTGAGGTGCATCGCTTTGCGGTCCTTCTTCGGCAGCGTCTCGTAGGCGACGGTTCGCACCAGGTCCTGCAGGAACCCGTACTGGCCCCGCTCCGGCGAACGGGGGTCCGCCTGGACCGTGAGGACCTCCTTGGCCACGAGCGCAGCCAGTACGGGCTCGATCTCGCGCTCTGAAAGCCCGGACACCGCAGCGAGCGCCGCCGGCGTGCAGGTCTTGCCGAGCACGGATGCCTCCTGGGTCAGACGCCGCTCGGTTGCGGTCAGGCCGTCGAGCCGCGCCGCGATCAGGGCGTGGAGCGTCTCCGGGACCTCGAGATCGTCGACCGGACCGGTGGGGCGATACACCGTGCCCTCCTGGACGAGCAGGTTGCGGTCGATGAGCATGCGAACGGTCTCGACGGCATAGAGCGGCACACCCTCAGCTCGGTCGAGGATCTTCGCGGTGAGTTCCGCGGGCAATCCGGGCACGAGTCCGGTCAACAGCAGTTGCATGGCGCGTGCGGGCAGCGGTTCCAGTGAGATTGAGGTTGTGTTGCGCTTTGAGCCCGCTCCCTTCTCGTGGCCGGGGCGCGCCAGCGTCATCACGAAGATCGGAAAGGCGCGCGACCAATTCAGCAGATATTCGATGAATTCCAGCAACGACGGGTCCGCCCACTGCAGGTCTTCGAACACCATGACCACAGGGTCGCTGGCGGCCAGGCGCTCGAAGAAGAGACGCCACCCGGCGAATAGGTCCGACTTGTCGGACGCGGTGCGCTCCTCGAGGCCGAGCAGGTGCGCGAGCCGGGGCTCGACGAATCTCCGGTCGGTCGCGTCCGCCACCGCGTGCTCCACGGCCTCGCGAAGCTTGATCATGGCCGAGCTCCGGTCCTCACCCTCGGTGATACCCGCACGTCCACGCACCATTTCGGCGAGTGCCCAGTAGGTGACGCCCTCCCCGTATGCGAGGCAGCGACCGCGATGCCAGCGGAACAGGCGCTGGAGTCCGTCCATGTACTTGAAGAACTCCCAGCTCAACCTGGACTTGCCGATGCCGGCGATCCCCGTCACTTGAACGAGATGCGCCCGGCCATCGTCAGCGCTCGCGTGGAAGAGGTCCTTGACCAGCTTGAGCTCCCGCTCGCGCCCGACGAAGGGCGGCTCAAGCCCCTCCGATTTCATGAGGCCGCCCACGCCGGCCACGACGCGGTTGGCCTGCCACAGATGCACGGGTTCGGCTTTTCCCTTCAGTGGATGGACGCCGGCGTCGCGGTACGCGATCGCGGCATCGGTCGCGCGCTTCGTGGACTCGCCGACGAACACGCTGCCCGGCTCTGCCGCGGACTGGATGCGGGAGGCTGTGTTGACGAGGTCCCCGGCCACCATCCCCTGTCCGATTGCGCCCACGTTGACCGTGGCTTCCCCGGTGAGGACGCCGGCCCTCGCGCGGAGTTCCGGTGCGCCCGTTTCACGTCCGAGCTGGGTCACCGCATCAACGACCTCGAGCGCGGCGCGGACCGCGCGCTCCGGATCGTCCTCCCGTGCCACCGGGGTTCCCCATACCGCCATCACCGCGTCGCCGATGAATTTCTCAACAACGCCGCCGTAACGACCCACGACCGTCTGGCAGGCCTCGAAATACCTGGTGAGAAGTTCGCGCACCTCCTCGGAATCGCGCGTCTCCGATAGCGTCGTGAAGCCGACGAGGTCGGCAAAGAGCACGGACACATGGCGGCGCTCCGTGCGCGAAGGGATGGCCGTGGCTGCAGGGCTTGCGGCGGACGTGGCATGCGGTTGCAGACCCACGATTGCGGGAGGCGCCATCGCCGCAAGTGGACCTCCGCAATCGCCACAGAACCGCGCCCGAGGTGAGTTGGCAGCCGCGCATGCAGGACACGTCACAGCAAGCGGCGCTCCGCAGTCGCCGCAGAACCGCCGCCCAGTCTCGTTTTCACCGCCACAGTTGGCGCAGATCACCGGCGGCTCCTCTCAATTGACTAGCTGGGTCGAAGCCTACGACTTCGCGTCTTGTCGCGCCATTGTCGCCTGTCGTGGGTCTCTTTCCCGACAGGCCGCGGATACCGCCGCCCCGGAATACGGCAGAATTCGGTGACCCCCAACTTGCGCGACGAAGACTGGGAAACCACATGAACCTTCGGGAAGTCCAGAAACCCCTCAAGGATCACTATCGGGAGGATCCGGCTTCGTCGCGGATCACGCTCGTCGCGCGGGGCGGTCAGGGCGATGCGCCGATTGCCTGCTCAGTCGACCTCGGCCGGACGATTTATGAAGCACAGGCGCACGCTGGGGTGGGTGGCGCCGGGACGGCCGCCTGTTCCGGCGACCTGCTCCTCGGCGCACTGGCCGCGTGTGCCCAGATCACGTGTCAGATGGTTGCGGCGTCGATGGAGCTGCCGGTCGAGCAGGTCCTCGTCACCGTTGAAGGCGATCTCGACCTCAGGGGGACGCTCGGTCTGGTGCGCGATGTCCCTGTCGGATTCGAAGCGATCCGGGTTCGCTTCGATATCACCGCGCCGGCTGCGAGCCAGTCGCAGGTGGACGCGCTGATTGAAAAGACGGAGCGCTACTGCGTCGTACTGCAGACACTCACGACTCCCCCCTCGATCGAGGCAAGCGTCGTGACTAGCGTTGCCGGAGCGAGTACTGTCGGTGCGTGATTCGGGGGCGATATCGGAGGAGCACTCATGCCGGGCGCGTCCTCCCGGAGGAGCTATTGGCCCAGTACTGGCCCAGCGAAATCGAAATTGACGCCACAGCAACGAAGTCGAGTGCCGAGGAAGGGAATCGAACCCTTACGCCCTTACGAGCACAGCGCCCTGAACGCTGCGTGTCTACCAGTTCCACCACCTCGGCAAGGTGCTCGGAGATGGTATCAGCGGCTGCAGCCAGTGCCCACCGGCTACGGCAGTTGCCAAGAGGCGATGTCGTCATATCGCGCGGCCTCAGGTCCGATCGAGGGCAGCGGGGCGGTCGGAGCGGGTGATCTGAAGACGACCGAGACCCTGGGCGTGTACAGGAAGACAGCCGGGGCATCGTCGGCAATGAGCGCCGCGACCTGTGCAGCAGCGGCGATCCGAACGGCTCGATCCGGAGACTCGGCGAGCATATCCAGTGCCGCATCAAGGAACGGGTCGGCGGTGCCGCCTGATACGTAGTAGCCGTGCGGCGGCGCGGCGTTGGATCGCCAGAAGGCGCTGATATCGGGATCCGGCACCGGGTTCCACTCATCGATCGCCAGCTGGAACTGGCCGCTGTACAAGGTGCCGCTCAGAAAGCTCTGCGGTGGCGCGGTGGTCACGGTGACCGCGACGCCGACTGCTGCCAGCTGCGATGCGACCTCGCGCGCGACCAGGGGCAGAGGGTTGATGTCCGGCACGGTCAGCGTGAACGCGAGTTGGGTCGGCCCGCGGTGGCGGACGCCACCCGGACCGGCAACCCATCCGTTGGCCTGCAGCACCGACGCCGCCACAGTCGGCGAGCTCACGTCGACGGTCGGGGAGGCCACCCACGGGATACCCGCCGAGAACGGACCGGTCTGGATCGTGCCGTCCCGGCCGTCGAGCGCGCCGGCAACGACCGCGGAGCGATTGACGGCGACGTCGATGGCGTGACGCACGACCGAGTTGGCCAGGGCCGGGTCGCGCTCGTTGAACATCAGGTCGACGAACTCGGGGGTGGTCATGCTCTCCGCTTGCGCGCCCTTGACGGTCAGGAGAGTCGACAGCTCGGCGGGCGTCGTGGCGAGGAGCGCGTCGATGCTCCCGTGCGAAAACGCATAGGCTGCATCGGCAAACGTGACGAAGAGACGCAACTCGTAGCTCTTGATGCTCGGCCTGGCGGGCGCGTGAGCGTTGGGCTGCAGCACGATCGCCAGGGCCGCGGTCGACTCCACGTCGTACGGACCCGAGGTCGGCAGCGGCACAGTGGGATGCGTCGCCGCTGCGAGCAGTGCCGGTCCGCTCATCGCACCCAACGGAAGAATCGGCATCTGGGTCAGCGTCGCCGCAAATGACGCCCGGGGTGCCGGCAACGTGAACGCGATCGTGGATTGCCCGGCGGCGATCTTGACGCCGCGGAGCGCTGCCGCCAGGGTTGTGTCGCTCGCCTCGGTCGAGAGCGCGAAATGTTCCGTGGCCGCGACGTCGGCGACCGTGATCGGTGCGCCGTTGGACCACTCGAGGTTCGCGGGGAGGACCACCGTATACACGAGTCCGCTCGGACTCACCGTGTACGAACTCGGCGAGATCGGCCGTCGGGTACCCGGTGCGGTCGAGTTTGAGCAGTGAGCGGTACAGCAGGTGGCCGACATCGACGACCGCCGGATCGGATGCGCCGATGAGTGGGTTCAGCGACATCGGGCGCTCGCTCACCACCAGGCCCTCGGTGAACTGCGGGCCGCCGATCAGCCCGAAATGCAGCGAGAGCGCAAACCCAAGTGCGCCAACCCCGAGCAGCCCGAGCGTCGTCCCGGCGACAACCTCAATCGGCCGGTGCCGACGGAGCCACCTTACTTGGTGACGTAAGTGGCGAGAACCGAGACGACGACGAACAGCGCGATCATCGCTGCCGAGAACCGCAGCAGGCTGGCTTCCAACCCGCGCCGGCGCCGGTACCCGCCGCCCGAGTCTCCTCCACCACCGATCGTTCCGCCGAGACCGGTCGACTTCGGGGTCTGGAGAAGGATGCCAAGGATCGCGAGGACCCCGATCACCACCTGGACCACGGCGAGAACCGTCTTCACGCAACAACGCCTCCTTGCCAATGCATCGGGCCGAGTATAGGTGGATCGGCGCGATCGGTTCCCCGGTGGCACTCCGCGACGCCCACTCCTATCTACGCTGTCGTGTGGTACTGTGTCCACGAAATGTACGGATTGCGTATGTCATCGGGGTCGCTCTGGCGCTGCGCGCTCGCTGCGCTGGCGGCCGCCGTGGTGGTGGTCGGATGTGCGCAGATCCAGGCATCGGCCGTGCCGCCGCCGACCCCGGCACCCCTTCTCGGACCCGCACCCCCGGTCCTGGTCGGAGCCGATGAGGTGGTCTTGCTCCGCAGCGGGCCGGCGACGTTTGCCCGCCTCGAGTTGCTGATCAATGCAGCCCGCGTGAGCGTCCACGTCGAGATCTACGAGTTCGGCCGGCGAGGGCTCGCGGATGCACTCATCGCAGCGAAATCGAGGGGTGTTTCGGTGACCGTCATCGACGATCCTTCCGAGTTGAGCAGCGTCGCGACTGCCGCCCTGCTGCGCGCCGCCGGCATCGACGTCGTCGACTACCCGGTCCGCAAGATGATGATCGACCACGTCAAGCTCCTCGTCGTCGACGCGGCTGTTGCGGTCGTCGGTGGCATCAACTGGGGGGTGAGCTCGCCGGCCAATCACGACTACGACGCAGAGGTGCGCGGTCCGGTGGTGCACAACCTGGATCGTGTCTTCGCTCGCGACCTGGTCACCTGCGGACGCACCGTGCGAGTGCCGGATCGGGTCGCCGATGCATCGATCGATGTGGCGGCGACCCTGCCGGGCGCCGAAATTCGCCCGCTCGCCATGGGGCTCATCGATGCCGCCCAGCACACCCTCGACCTCGAGCTGTTCGTCCTCACCGACACCGGGGTCGTTCACGCACTCGAGGCGGCCGCGCTCCGTGGTGTCGCGGTCCGGGTGCTGCTCGACCCGTCGCAGCCCTCGAGCGACCCCTCCTACGCCGCGCTGCGCAGCGACGGGATCCAGATCCGGTGGTATCGGAGTCGCGGCGAGCTGCTCCACGCCAAGGCGATCGTCGCCGACGCGACCTCGATCCTCTTCGGGAGCGCCAACTGGTCCGGGGGCGGCTTCGCGCGCAACCACGAACTCGATATCGACCTGATCTCGGCGCCGGTCGTCGCCGGCGAGATGCTCGCCCAGATGAACCTTGATTGGGCTGCAAGCGCCTGAAGCCCCATTTGACAAGCGACCGGTCTCGATATATCGTTGGTGCATCGAATCAGCCGCAATGGAGCGAACCGACATGACCCGAGAACGATCCCGTCCAATCCCCCACGACGAGTGGGCGCACACCGGCCATGATGCCGCCGCGCGCTTCCACCACCACGTCCGCGAGCACCTCGAGCAGGGCGGTCGGAACCGTCACCGCCGGGGATGGCCGCCATTCGACGCCCCTGACTTCGCGGCCGGCTTCGGGGGTCCCGGAGGCTTCGGTCAGCCGTTCGGACCCGGCAGGCGCGCCGCACGTGGTGACGTGCGAGCTGCGATCCTCGTCCTCCTGGCGGAGAAGCCATCGCACGGCTACCAGATCATCCAGGAGCTCGAGCGTCGCAGCGACGGCGCCTGGCGAGCGAGTCCCGGCTCCGTGTACCCAACCCTCCAGCAGCTCGAGGACGAAGGCCTCGTCCGTGCCGTCGAGGCTGATGGCGGTCGCCGCGTCTTCGAGCTCACCGACACCGGCCGCGAGGAGTTGGCCAAGCTCGCCGCCGGCCCCGCACCCTGGGCGGAGGCAGCGGGTTCGATGGGCGGCGGTCATCGGGATCTCCGTGATCAGGCCTTCCAATTGCTCGCGGCCACCTGGCAGGTCAGCCGCACCGGAGATGCAGCCCACATCGCCCAGGCGCACACCATCCTTCGCGACGCCCGCCGCAAGCTCTATCTGCTCCTGGCGGGGAGCGAATCGCCGTCCGAAAAGACCGAGGACTGACGACAGGCACCTGTCGCCGCGGTCATCGACGATGGGCACATGCCACAGCAGGCGATCATCGACGCCGCGACACGCTTCCTCCGGAGCAACCCCGAGCTGCTCGAGGTTGCTCGTCGCGGTGCCGGTGAGACGGGGCGCGGAGTTCGAGGAGCTCCTGACCGACGCGGTCCGCCGGATCCGGAGGTCAGGTTTCGAAGCGGTAACGAAGGAACAGGTGATCGTCGGACCGCCGCACCGACTCGACCGCCGCCCTGCGCAGTTCGGCGGGAGCCGCCGCCCACCCGTCGACGACGCCAGGCCGCGGCTGGTCGTGGTCTCGCCCGGCCACCCGAGGGGAGACGGTCAGGAACAGCTCCTGCACCGCTCGATCCGCGAGCAGGCGGCCGAACAGTGACGGCCCGCCCTCGCAGAGGAGCAGCCCCGGGCCGAGCGCGGAGCTCACTGCCGCCACGATGCCGGCCCCGCTGATCCCGCCCGCTTCGCCGGCCTCGATCACGGTCACTCGCGGATGCTCGGCGCGAACCTTGACCGCTCCCTGAGCCGAGGTGACCACCGCGACACTGGTCGCCGGGCGGTCGAGGGCGACGTGCGCGGGGAGATCTCCACCCGCCGACACCACAACCAACGGCGCCGGCTCGGTGGCACCGCTTCGTTGAAAGCGAAATGCTTCGATCGCCGGAGCATCGTCACCGGCCACCGCGGCGGGCGTCCACTGGTGACCTGGGGTGGCTCGCAGATTGCCGGCGCCAATGACCACGGCGTCGGCGCTGGCGCGGAGCAAAGCCATGAGGTATCGATCGGCCCGCGACCTCCCGCTCAGAGTCGTCGAATCGGTCCCGTCGGTCAGCCCCAGCGAGGTGACGCCGTCGATGGAGGCGACGAAGTTCGCGACCACGTACGGCCGCGGCGACGCCGGGAATCGCAGCGCTCCGCCGTAGGCTATTTCGGCGTCCAGCGGTGCACCGGCACGCGCGTCGCTCAGGACCTCGAAGACAGGCGACAGGGTCAGCTCCTCAACCTGGGCTGACCGGAATGCTGTTGAGCACCTCGTCGAGCATGCGCAGAAACCGTTGAACTTTCACGGGTTTCGTCAAGTATGCGTACGCTCCCGCGGCGAGCAGCTGTTTGCGACGGCGCTCGGTGGCGTCTGCGCTGCACATGACGACCGGCACGCCGGCGGTTCGCGGATCGGCTCGGAGTTGGGCGAGCACATCATCGCCCTGGATGTCCGGGAGGTGCAGGTCGAGCACGATCAGATCGGGATGATGCTCGCGCGCGAGCTCCAGGGTGAGGCCCCCTTGCATCGCGGTGATCAGACGAATCTGCGGACGCATCGCGAACACCTCCTCCATCAACCCGACGGTCGCGAGGTTGTCCTCGACGTAGAGCACCGTGCGCCTGCCGGTGACGACCGGGACGGCAAGCGGAGGTCTGCGGCGTGGTCGCGTCTTGACAACCGAAGCCGGCGAGCGGTTGAGCCTGATCCAGAAACTGCTCCCAACGCCGCGCTCGCTGTCGACACCGATGGTTCCGTGCATGCCCTGGACGAGCTTGCGGGTCAAGGCGAGACCGAGACCGGTGCCGGGAACCGTGGTTCGCTCCGCGCCAAGTCGCTCGAAGGGCTGAAACAGCCGTGCCTTCTCATCTGCGGTGAAGCCGGGTCCTGTGTCGCGAACCACCAGGCGGATGAACTCGCCGGCGGAGCCGTTCGCTCTCCCGGGTCCGGCGGCACCAGCCGCCTCCGTCTCGCGCGCCGCCTCGACGTGGATGTGCGCGTCGTTGCCCGAGTACTTCACTGCGTTGGACAGCAGGTTCAGCAGAGCCTGCACGAGCCGCTGCCGATCCGCGAGCACGTGATCCGCCGCGCAGTCCCCAAGCGAGCGCGTGATCTTGATGTGGCGGCTCAGCGCGGAGGGGGCCACCAGCCGGACGCACTCCTCCACCGTCGCCTCGAGCGCCACCGGCTCGAGTGCGAACGTCTCCCGTCCGGACTCGATGCGGGCGATATCGAGGACGTCGTTCACCAGGCTGAGCAGGTGGCCGCCTGCCTCCTGCACGGCGGCGATCGCCTCGGTCTGGTCGTCGCGCGGCTCGCGCATCTCGAGCAGATCGCTGTAGCCGAGAATCGCGGTGAGCGGGGTGCGCAGCTCATGGCTCATGCGCGAGAGGTACTCGCTCTTGGCCTGCGACGCCTGCTCGGCCACATCGCGAGCCTCGCGCAATGCTGCTGCCGCCACCTTATCGGCGGTGACGTCGCGGCCGATCTCGATGACCGCGTCCGGCCGGCCGGCGCCATCCTTCTGCAACGCCCATCGCACCGCGACATTGATGCGGTCTCCCGCCTTCGTCGTCTGGATGATCTCGCCTTCCCAGCGCCCGACCGACTGGAGGACGTCGAGGATCGCCTCGCGGCTTTCCAGCAGCTCGGAGCGCAGCAGCTCGGCCGGGTCGCGACCGATTGCCTCGTCGCTGCCCCACCCGTACAGCTCCTCAGCCCCCTTGTTCCAGAAGGTGATCAGCTGGGTGCGCACGCTCCAGGTGGTCACGGCGTCGTACGCCAGATCGAGGAGCTGCGAGCTGCGTCGCATCCGCTCCACGAGCAGCACCCGGTCGAGCGCGGGCGTCAGCGCGGTCGCGTACTGGGTCAGGCGGAGCGCCTCATCGTCGCCGAACAGGGGCGTGAGCGGCCCGGACTTGACCGCCATGATGCCGCGGCTGAGCTGCGCCTCGAGCACGACCCGCATGACTCCTCGCGACCGTGTCGGATGCCGGGTAACCAACCTCACCCCGGCGTCGTCGCTCGTGTCGGAGACGAGATTCCAGGCCGCGGAACGGTCGAGCCCGTGCATCGCCAGCACCTCGCCGTCGTCGGTGGCGATCACCGCCGCGTCGGCGCCGACCAGACGCGCCGCCCACTCGACGGCGCGCTCGGCGAGACGTTGGCGGTCGGGCGAGTACATGACCAGCTCGGTGAATGCCTCGCGGAAGTCCCCCTCCTCTCCCTGGCTCCAGAGCCCGCGCAGCCAACGGGGCGGCTCGAAGCCGACGTAGAAGAACGGCAGCACGGCCAGCGCCGGGATCGCAATGGTGATCTCGGGAAATTCACGTCGGAGAACGACTTCCGCGCCGACCGCGAGACAGAGCGCGGCGATCACCCCGGCGTACGCGAGGGTGATCGAGCGAAGCCTCGCGCGTTGGACACGGGGCATCGCCGCGGACATCCCCCACAGCCTGATCGCGGGCTCCACCACGCACCCGAGCCAGACAAGCGCGAGCACCACGACGACCAGACGCTGCTGAGTCGATTGCGCTCCCGCGACGGAGATCCCTGCGATGCAGACGAGAACGATGGTTGCGAGCGCCACGCGCTGACCCCGAACGTGACCACGGCGGTCAGCCGGGTCATCGCCGCGCGAAAACCGAAGAACGCCCAGCCGGACGCGAGGAACAGGGTCAGGAAGACGTCGCTCGTCCACGTGGCCCTCTCCCCGGTGAGCATTGCGGCGGTGGCCGCAACACCGCACGCACACAGCAGCACGATCGACAGCGCGAGAAATCCGCGCGTGAGATCGCGCTGGCGCAGCCACCCGTCGACGGTGAATGTGCCCAGGAGGATGCAGGCGCCCCCCAAAGCCCACGACAGGACCAAGGTCGCAGTGCTCAAGGCACCGTTCAGTATCAGCCCGGATTCGGGAATTGGCCCGACTTCACCGTTTTGTGAAGTCCGGACGCCGCTACGCGCCTGCCTCGGTACCACCCGACGCGTAGAGAGGATGGTCGCGAAAGACCGACATGATCTCGAGGTCCACCAACCGGCCTCCGAGCCAGTAGTGACGGCGAAGAATCCCTTCGGTCGCGAATCCGGCTTTCTCGTACGCGCGCCTCGCTCGTTCATTGCCCTCGTAGACATCGAGCGACACCTTCTCCATCGCCATATGGTCGAAGGCATATCCGACGGCGAGCCGGCATGCTTCGGTGCCGAAACCCTGGTTCCAGCGCTCGGGAGGTCCGATCCAGATCCCCCACTGGCAATTTCGATTGCGATGATTGATCTGGTGCAGCCCGGTCGAACCGATCGGCTGGCCGTCGCTCAGGCATTCGATCGTCCAGCCGACCGTGTCCGGATGCGTGGTCCGCACCCACTCCAGCGCCTCGCGGTGTCCATAGGGAACCCACGCCCAGGATGGCCAGGAAGCGCACGACCTCCGGGTCGACGAGCGTCGCCGCGAAGAAGTCGGCGTCGGCCTCGGTGGTGGCGCGAAGCCGGACCTTTGCCCCAGTCAGATCCATCGGCTACGTCAGCCGTGCTGCACCGTTTGGTGATGACCCCATCACCTCGATCACCGCGTCGGCGACCTGTGAGGTGCCGACGGCAGTCGGGTCGTCGCGCTCGGGCTTCATGTCATAGGTGACGCTGCGACCCTCCGCGATCACGCGCGCGATCGCCTGCTCGAGGCGGTCGCCCGCGACCGCCCTCACCGATGTGACGCAACATGAGCACGCCGCTGAGCATCATCGCCATGGGGTTCGCCTTGTTCTGCCCCGCGTATTTCGGCGCGCTGCCGTGCGTCGCCTCGAACACCGCGACCTCGTCGCCGATGTTCGCGCCGGGTGCGAGACCGAGCCCACCGGTGAGGCCGGCGCACAGGTCGCTGAGAATGTCGCCGAAAAGATTCGGCATCACCATGACGTCGTACAACTCGGGCTTCTGCACGAGTTGCATCGCCATATTGTCGACGATGCGATCCTCGAACGCGATCTGCGGAAACTCGCGGCTCACCTCCTCGGCGACCCGCAGCCAGAGTCCCTCCGTGTATTTCATGATGTTTGCCTTGTGCACGGCAGTCACCTTGTGGCGTCCGTTGTCGATCGCCCACTGGAAGCCGAAGCGGAACACGCGCCGCGTGCCGAAGATGGACGCCGGCTTGATGCTGATGCCCGAGTCGGCACGGATCTTGCGTCCGCCGAGCCGTTCGATGTCAGCGATCAGCTCGAGGGTTTCCGGCTCTCCTTCGGCAAACTCGATGCCGGCATACAGGTCTTCGGTGTTCTCCCGTATGACCACGAGGTCGACGTTCTCGTAGCGGCTGCGCACGCCGGGATATGACTTGCACGGGCGTATCAACGCGAAGAGGTCGAGCTCGCGTCGCAGTGCGACGTTGACCGACCTGATCCCCTTGCCGATCGGAGTCGTCAGCGGACCTTTGATCGCGACCTTGTTGCGACGGATCAACTCGAGCACATGCGCCGGCAATGGATCGCCGTACTCCTCCATCACACCGAGTCCGGCGTCGTGCACCTCCCAGTCGATGGCGACGCCGGTGGCGTCGATGACTCGGCGCGCGGCGTCGCTCACCTCCGGCCCGACGCCATCGCCGGGTATCAACGTGATCGTGTGTCGCGCCATGCTCGTGCTCTCCTCAAGATGGTGGAAGCGCCAAGTCTGACAAACTGCGCCGGGTGTGGACCCGCGGGCTCGCGCGCTGGTACGACGTGCATGGGCGGCATGACCTGCCGTGGCGGGCGACCGCCGACCCCTGGGCGATCCTTGTCAGCGAGGTGATGCTCCAGCAGACGCAGGTCACGCGGGTTGCGGGCAGGTGGGAGTCATTCCTCGCTCGCTGGCCGACGCCGGGCGCATGCGCGTCAACCCCACTCCCGGTGGTATTGCGCGAATGGCAGGGGCTCGGCTACCCGCGTCGCGCTCGAGCCATGCACGACACGGCAGGAGTCGTCGCCGGCGGCGGATGGCCGGACACCGAAGCCGGCCTGCGCTTGCTCCCAGGAGTCGGTGCGTACACGGCGAGGGCGCTGCGCGTCCTCGCATTTGGAGCGTCGACGGTCCCACCCCAGGACGTCAATATCGCCCGGGTGACGGCTCGGGCGGCGCTCGGCAGAGAGCCGCATGAAGTCCGTCGAGGGTCACTTGAAGAACAGCTCGCGGCCGGAAGACCTCGGGGCATGAGCGCGCGGGCCTACACATACGCGCTCTTCGACGCGGGCGCGCTGCACTGCCGTGCACGACCGTCCTGTCAACGCTGCCCGCTCGCCGCGACGTGCTCATCGCGCAGCCGCCTCGCCGCAGCGCCTCCCGAACCGCGGCGACGTTCGCCTCGGTATCACGGCAGCACGCGCGAACTCCGCGGAGCCGTTCTCCAGGCGATGCTCGCCGACCCCCCGCCCGCGACCATCGACGAGCTGCGCTCCCGAGCCGGGGCGGCGGCCGCAAGACGCCCCCCGGCCGATACTGCCGTGGTGCTCGACACGCTCATCCACGAGGGATTGGTTCGTCAGACCCCGCGCGTGGTTAGGATCAATTGACGTGTCCACATCTTCCGGTTACCTCGACATGGTCGGTCGCGACCTCTGGGCGCGAGACGTTTTCACCTTCATCCCCGATCGCGACCTGCCTCCCCCGCCGGACACGATCACGCCCGGGACCGGTCCAAGGGTGGCGTTCGCCGGATTCCCGTCGGACTTCAGCCTGGCCTTCCTGCTCCGGGTGCTCCAGCTCGACGTCCACCCGGTGGCCATCATCACGTCGCCAGGCGCACACCCGGCCATCCTCGGCGACAACGCGCTGAGCCGTATCGCCGACCATCTCGGCATCCCACTCATTCGCGCGTGGCGCATCAACGACGAACACTCCCGGTTCGAGCTCGACGAACTCGGTCTCGATGCGGTGGTGATGGCGAGCTTCGATCAGATCGTAGGGGCGAGAGCGCTGGCGCTCCCGAAGCACGGCTGGCTCAACGTGCACCCGAGCCTCCTCCCTGCGTACCGCGGCCCGGAGCCCGTGTACTGGGCGATCGCGGACGGCGCACCGGTGACCGGCATCTCGATGCACAAGGCCGTGGCCAAGGTCGATTCGGGGCCGATCCTCGCCCAGGCCGAGGTGCCGATCCTGCCCAGTGACACGGCGGGCACGCTGACCCGGCGGCTGGTCGAAGCCGGCATGACGCTGCTGCCCGAGGCGGTCGACGGCCTGCTCCATGACGCGCCCGGGATCGCGATCGACATGTCGACCTCGTCGTATCGCACCTCGATCGGACACCGGCCACTCGACGAGGCGGGGTCGGCAGAGGAGGCCGAGCGCATGGTCCGAGCGGGCGCTCCGAACATGCTCCCCTGGGTGATGCGCGACGGCCGTGCGGTCTACGTCAGGGCGGCACGCGTGGCGAACGGCGCCTCCGTGGACGGCGTGCCGGTCATGCACTTCCCCGCCGGGGATCTCGTGCTCCTCGAGACCATGGACACGTGCGGCTGTCACCACAACACCAATGACTGCGCTCACCGCCGGTCGCAAACCGTGACGGGTCGATGAAAGGTGTGCGCTGAACGGGCATATGCGAAGAGGACGCCGGTTATGATCCAGCCGCGATGGTCGAAAACGGTCTCCCTGCTGTGCTCGTCGTCGAGGACGACGACGCTGTCCGCGGATTTCTGACCTATGCCCTGCAGAGCGGCGGCCATGCGACGCTCGGTGTTCGCACCGGCGAGGAGGCGATGGCGGTACTCCGGACCACTCCGGCGGCAGTCATCCTCATCGACGGCATCCTCCCCGACATGCACGGCATCCGCCTTGCCCGGGCGATCCTCGAGGATCCGAAGCTCAAGCGCGTCGCAATCAGTTTCGTGACCGGCGCGATCCGCGACGGCAGGCCCGCGACCGCAGGTGTCGGCGCTCTCAGCAAGCCGCTCCGGGCGCGGGACCTCGTCGAGTCGGTCAATGGCCTCCTGCGCTGGCGCGCGGCAGGGGGAAGCCCGCAGTCTCAACGCCGGGCAGCGCTTGCCGAGCTCGAGCACCTGTTCCTCGTCGGCGCGTGAGCGCCGAGGTCACCCACGTGGGACGATCGTGGCATGAATGAGTCGCGAACGCTGTCACTCCTGCCCTGGCAGGTCACGCTGACGGAGTTCACTCGGAAAGCCGGCGAGGCGGGCGAGGATGGCGCCTGCTGCGCGTTCGTCGTCGATCCCTCGATTCCGCAGTCCGCCCGCGGCGGCTACGCGTCGCTTGTGATGGCCTACTCGCGAGCCGACGAGCCGGTTTGCGTGCTCGACGACGGTGCCGCGCTGGTCCTTGTCGGGGATGGTGGGATCGCATCCGGGAAGGCGCTTGCCGAGCGGGTGCTGGCGCAGATGCGCCGCCTGGCGCTGGACAAGACCCTCACCGCGGGTGTGGCCCTGATCGGCGATGACCCGAGCCATGCGGTGACTGCGGCGCGAGCCGCTGCCGGATCGGTGTCCGCGGGCAAGGTCGGAACCCAGGACTGACGTCGGACCTCAGTCAGCGGCGGTTGAGGACTGTGGCGATGCGCCGTGGCAGCGGGTCGCGTCGCAGCTGCTCGAGCGTCCTTGGCAGCGGGATGGACCAGTTCGGCCGGTCGAGCTCACCGGGTAGATTCGGCCGGCGTTCCGCCAGGCTCGCGTCGTCGAGCGTCGCCACGATCAGCCTGCTGGGAGCGCGACCGAGCGCGGCGTAGGCGCGCTCGACCACCAGCGACGCCGGATCACCTTCGGACGCACCGGCGAGACGCTGCAGCCGGCGGTGTACGCCGAGCTCGGCTCTGCGATTGATGGATCTGCCGCTGGACTCCATCTCGGCGAGATCCGCGCCGGTCCACACGCCGGCTGCGGTCGGCAGATCGTGCGTCGTCAACGCGGCGAGCGCCTGGGTCGGGTATTGCTCGGGCGGTTTGGTCTCGAACCACGCGAGCCGGTAGGAGAGCAGACCGCGCCGGCGCAACTCCGGGCGGACCCCGGATTCCACGGTGCCGAGGTCCTCGCCGACGACCCCGCATCCTGTCCGGACACTTTCGAGCGCGAGGATGTCGAGCAACTCGCTCGCCGGATAGCGGACGTAGGCGCCTGCCGAGGGGTCGCCCGACCCGAGCGGCACCCACCACAGGCGGAACATGCCCATCACATGGTCGATGCGCACCCCGATGCCGGCACGCATCATCCGGCGCATCGTCGCGACCAGGGGAGCGTATCCGCCCGCGCGCAGCCGGCCTGGGTCGAACGGCGGGACACCCCAGTCCTGGCCCGCTGGATTGAAGTCATCGGGCGGAGCTCCGATCCGGGCGCCCGAGGCGGTGACGTCCTGCCACAGCCACGAGTCCGCGCCGTCGGGTGCGAAGCCGACAGCAAGGTCGTGGACCAGGGGCAGCTCACGTCCGGCACTGGCGAGCTGGGTGTCGAGCGACCACTGCAGCCAGCGGTGGAAGTCGACCCTCGAACGATCGGTCTCGAGCAGAGCGCGAACGGCGCGACCGTCAGCCCGTCGATACCGCGCCGGCCACGAGCTCCAGGAGCCGGCGTGGCGCTCGGCGAGGACGCAGAAGCAGGCGTAGCGCTCGAGCAGGAGGCCCTCGCGTGCGACGTAGGCGTCGAAGCCGGGATCGCCACGGAAGCGCGACCAGAGCGCGTCGAGCGCGCGCAGCTTCAGTGGCATGACCAGGTCGCGATCGATGAGCGGCGCGCCCCGCAAGCGCTCCGCGTCCCGCATGAGCCCACGGACGACGGGGTCATCGCGTGCGCCGGGGAGGTCCTGAATCCGGAGGTACAGAGGGTTTCGATAGAGGCGGCTGGACGGGAAGTACGGGCTCGCCTCCTGGGGCGTGCCCGGGCGCACGGCGTGCAGCGGGTTGACCAGGAGCATCGCGGCGCCATTCCTGCGCGACCACGACCCGAGCGCGCGAAGATCGCCGAGATCGCCGACCCCCCATCCGTCGCGGGACCGCACCGCATAGAGCTGCGCGGCCCAGCCCCACCCACGCAGCGCGTCCGGAATCGCGCACCTCCCCGGGCTGGTGACCATCGGCACGCGGCGGCCGTCGCGCATCACGAGCCGGTGGTATCCGCATGGCGCGTCGCGGCTGAGGAAGCTGCCGCCCGAAAGCTCGGCGCCGCCCTCCAGCTCGACGCTACGGACCCCGCGCGGCAGCCGGGCTCCTGGGCGAACGAACGCGGGCTCGGTCTCACCACCGTCGACGGGGCGCATGCACGCTGCAACCGCGCGCGCATGCCCGGTGCTCACCCTCCGGCGAGCGCCCGTCGCATCCACGTACTCTCTCTGGACTCCCCAGACGGCGCCGGTCACGTCGGGAGCCCCAGATCAGCCAAACGAGTGGAGCCATGACTGTTCCAGAGCTTTCCGCCGCCGGACGCGCGCCCAGCAGCCGCGCCGCATGGCCAGGTGCCGACGCCCCGCTCGGCGCAACCTGGGACGGATCGGGCACCAACTTCGCGATCTTCTCGGAGAGCGCGGAGGCGGTCGACCTCATCCTCTTCGACGAGCGAGGGGCCGAGCTCGCCACCCATCCGCTCGTCGAGCGGACCGACCTCGTCTGGCACGGATACATCGCCAACATCGGGCCCGGTCAGCGCTATGGATTCCGAGTTCACGGGCGCTACGCGCCCCATGAGGGGTTGCGTCACAACCCCGCCAAGCTGCTGCTCGATCCGTACGCTCGTGCCATCGCCGGCCGGTTTCGCCACGGCCGCTCGCTTTTTGGATATCGCCTCGGCAGCGACGACCTGCGCATCAGCGGCGTCGATTCCGCGCCGGCCATGCCGCGCTGCGTGATCGTCGACCAGTCGTTTCCATGGGGCGATGACCGCCGCCCCAACACACCGTGGTCGGACACGATCATCTACGAGTTGCACGTCAAGGGCTTCACCAAGCGCCACCCGGACATCCCCGAGGCGCTGCGGGGCACGTACGCCGGCCTGGCGCATCCCGCCGCGATCGAGCATCTCATGCGGGTCGGCGCCACTGCGGTGGAGTTGATGCCCGTGCACCACTTCTACAACTCCGCGCAGCTCGTGGAACGCGACCTCGTGAACTACTGGGGCTACAACTCCATCGGCTACTTCGCTCCCGAAGGACGCTACTCGTCCTCCGGCACCAACGGCGAGCAGGTGCGCGAGTTCAAGGCCATGGTGCGCGCGCTTCACGCCGCGGGACTCGAGGTGATCCTCGACGTGGTCTACAACCATACCGGCGAGGGGAATCACCTGGGTCCGACGCTCAGCTTTCGCGGCATCGACAACGCCGCCTACTACCGGCTCAACGACGAGGACCCTCGCTTCTACTTCGATGTGACCGGCACCGGGAACAGTCTCAACGTCAGGAACCCGCACACCCTGCAACTGATCATGGACAGTCTTCGCTACTGGGTCATCGAGATGCACGTCGACGGGTTCCGTTTCGATCTCGCCTCCGCTCTGGCGCGCCAGTTCTACGATGTCGACCGGCTGTCGGCATTCTTCGACATCATCCATCAGGATCCGGTGCTGTCGCGAGTGAAGCTGGTCGCGGAACCGTGGGACGTCGGCGCGGGTGGCTACCAGGTCGGCAACTTCCCGGTTCGCTGGGCGGAATGGAACGGGGCGTTCCGCGACACGGTGCGCGACTTCTGGCGCGGCGCCACCGGCATTCGCGACCTTGCGTACCGGCTCACCGGATCGAGCGACCTGTACCAGGGGGACGGCCGTCAACCGTCGGCGAGCGTCAACTTCGTCACCGCGCACGACGGCTTCACGCTGTCCGACCTCGTCGCATACAACGAGAAGCACAACCTGGTGAATGGGGAGAACAACCAGGATGGCACCGACGACAATCGCTCATGGAACTGCGGCGTCGAGGGCGACACCGACGACCCGGAGATCCTCGAGTTGCGCGCGCGCCAGCGCCGCAATCTCATCGCCACGGTTCTGCTTTCCGAGGGATGTCCGATGTTGCTCGGGGGCGACGAGATCGGACGCACCCAGCACGGCAACAACAACGCGTACTGCCAGGACAACGAGATGTCATGGTTCGACTGGGAGCATCTCGACGAGCCGATGCTCGGGTTCGTTGCGCGGATCGTCGCACTGCGCCGGAGTGACCCGGTGCTGCGCCGGCGAAACTTCTTCTCGGGTCAGGCCGTGCATGGGTCCGGCCGCAAGGACATCGCCTGGTTCCTGCCCTCGGGACGCGAGGTGAGCGACCACGAGTGGTTCGACGACGGGCAGCGCTCGCTCGGGATGATCCTCAACGGCGACGAGATTCCCGACCGCGATCCGCGCGGCCGGCGGATCCGCGGCGGCACGCTCATGGTGCTGCTCCATGCAGGGGAAGAGCAGGTCGGATGGATTATCCCGAGTGGCTGGGGCGATTTGTGGTCGGTGTTCGCCGACACCGGCGAGCGTGACGTGACCCCGTCGACCCGTCACCACCACCCGGGCGAGGAGGTGACCGTGGCCGGGCGGTCGTTGGTCGCGCTCCTCCGCGTCTGACCTTCAGCCCCGATGGGCGCGCTGCCAGTCGATGAAGTCGGCGGTGGTGGCCCGTTCCATCGTGCGCGACGCGACCTTGAGCCAGTCCGGTGATCGGCCGGCGAGGTCTCCGCTGACCGCGGCGATCCGCCGCGCACCGGATCCGGTATGGACGTTTGCGGTCTCGGCGCCCATCGCATGGAGCAGCTCGGTCTGTTCGGCGGCAAGGCGGGCCACCGTGAACTCGATCCGGCTGCAGTCGGGCGCGAGCCGGCGAAGCACCCAGCGCCCGCGAATCTCAAGGAAGGGATCGGCGCACCGCACCGCGCGCCGGACGATCGTCGGATAGTGAATCGGGACGGTCCCGGCAGCGCCCTCCGCCCAGGCGACGCCTGAGGCGACGAGCGCCTTGGCCTCTCGCGCGATCCAGCCGCCGGAATGCTCGGCGATCGCGACGAAGCGTGGATGTCCCAGGCTCCCGAGCCCCGCGCGCCGGGTGACGTAGCGCGGATCCTCCCGAGCACCGAACTGGCGGCGCAGGAGTGAGACCGCCGCGGCCAGCGGGCGGCGAGCCGGCGGGAGATCCCCCATCGCGGTCCAGAACCTGACCGGGTCTCGCAGCTCCGACTGCGCGTCGCGGCGGAGCACCGGATGCTTCTCGGCAAGAACGAACGGCCTGCCTCCGCGTTCGATGGAGGTGCGATAGCCCTCGAGGATCGCATTGCAGGCAGCCCGGGGCGTCAGGACCAGGGTTCCGGCCGAGATCGAGAGGCGCGCAGAGGTCGCCAGCCGCACCAGGTCGTTCGTGTATGCCATCGGGAATGCTTCATCGAAGTCGTTGATGCCCCATATCAACCGACCCTCGGTGTCGCGCCACGTTCCGAAGTTCTCGGTGTGCAGGTCGCCCACGGCCAGGACCCTGGGTGCGCGCGCCAGCTCAGGGCACCTCGACGCCCAGACCTGGACCCAGCGATAGAAGGTCGACCGCAGGAACGGGAACGGGGCGAGCGCCATCTGCTCGTGTTTGAACGCCAGGTCGGATCGAACCACAGTGACCTGGCTGCTGACCCACGATTCGTAGCTTCGAGTAGCTGCGACCACGGACTGGGGCATGATCGCGCGATGTTCGCGCAGCTCACCATCCTCGTGCTTGCCGGACTTGCCGGCCCGCTGCTCGCGTTCGGGCGTCGCGGGCTGATTCCAGTCGTCATCGGTGAGCTTGTCGCCGGTTTCGTCCTCGGTCATACCGGGTTCGGCGTTGTCAACTCGGCGGCCCAGCCCCTCCCGGTGCTGAGCGCCATCGGCTTCGCAATGCTCATGTTCGGTGCCGGGACTCGCGTGGATATCGCCTCCCCCGCGATCCGCCAGGGGTTCGCGCGCGGGCTTCTCGCCCTCGCGGTCGTCGCGGTCACCGCGGTGCCGATCGGGCTGCTGCTCGATCACGCTCTGGGGGTTGGCCACCCGGCATTGCTCGCCGTCATCATCACCGGGAGCTCGGCGGCGATCGCATTCCCGATCCTCCAGGAGCGCAACCTCTCGGGCCCGAATGTCGCGTTCCTGATCGCGTGGGTCGCGCTCGCCGATTCGGTGACGGTGGTGATCATGCCGCTGACGATCGCCAAGTCGGCCAACCCACTCGAGGCGCTCGCCGGCGACGCGGCGATCATCGCCGCCGGGGTCATCACCCTCCTGCTCGCGGCTCGAGCACGGCGCAGGGGCTTCGTGCGGCAGATGCGCGGCGAATCATTGCAGCGTGGGTGGGCATGGCAGGTGCGCATCTCTCTGGTGCTCTTGCTCGGGCTTTCGGCGATCGCCCAGGAGACCGGAGCGAGCACGCTGGTGGCGGGTTTCCTCGCGGGGATGGTGCTGGTCCGGTTGCACGAGTCGGATCACCTCGCGGTGCAGTTCACCGGAGTGGCCAACGGCTTCTTCGTCCCGCTGTTCTTCGTGCTGCTCGGTGCGGAGCTCAACCTCCGGGCCCTCCTCACCTCGCCCTCACGAATCCTTCTCGCGATCGGTCTCGCGCTCGCCGCGGTGATCACCCACGTCATCGCGGCACGTGCCGCCGGCCACGAGCGGTTCTTCGCCACGGGTCTGGCCGCGTCGGCGCAGCTGGGAATGCCCGCGGCGGCGGCCAGCCTCGGCCTGAGCACCGGTCTGTTGGGGCCGGCCGAGGCTGCGGCGCTGGTTGCGGGGGGCTGCTTGACGCTCATCCCCGCCACTGTCGGATCAGTCCTCCTCGCTCGCGGTGCGCCCGCCGCGCCGTCCGCGCCCAGCGCAGGAAGCGCCCCTGCGACGTCTACCTAAAGGATCAAGCCGACGTGCTCAGCCTCATCAGCCCCGGTCAGGTGCCCTCGCGCGAACGCCGCCCCGCCTCGTCGGCGCGATCGCGTTCGAGCTTCTCGGTCTCGTCTTTACGGCGCCGGTCGTCCGCCTGACCCTGCTCCCTGCTCGGCTGTTCCTCGCGCTTGGGATCCTGCTGCTGATCACTCATCGTCCAATCAGCATAAGCCGGTGCTCGAGCGTCGTGCCGAAAGTCACGCCCTGCACGCATCCGCTACGACCACAGCCCTTCGAGTGCCACCCCGACCCGCTCGCTTGCATCGACATGCGGCATGGTGGGCAATGAGTCCGAGCGGTGGCTCTGCTCCGTGAGCTCGTCGCAGCGCGAGCGCACGCGCTCAGAGAGAAAGCGCGAAGGCTGTGCCCAACTGTGACGATCGTCTCGCCCGTTCGGGTGGTGGTGATAACGCTCGGGCACATACAGGTGCAACGCGTTCCGGGCGCGGGTCAAGGCGACATAGAACACGCGTCGCTCCTCCTCGAGGCCGGCAGGCGAGCTCAGCGCCATGTCCGAAGGAATGTTGCCGTCGGTGACGTGCAGGAGATGGACGACGTCCCACTCGAGTCCCTTGGCGGAATGGATCGTCGAGATGACCAGCCAGTCCTCATCGATCAAAGGCGGCCCGGCGAGGTTCGCCGTCGACCGCGGCGGCTCGAGGACGTGATCGACTGCCACGTCCGAGAGGCGCGCGACCTTCGCGCTGGCGGCGACCAGGGTGTCCAGGTCGGCGAGCCGCGCAGGCGCCGCGGGATACGCCGCCTCGACCAGTGGCGCGACGGCTACCCGGAGCCGCTCGGCGTGCGTGGCAACCGACTCCTTCGGCCGCGTCATGAGCGCCGAAACAAGATCTCCGGCCACCGGCCGCGCCACCTCGGGCAGGTGGGATGAGGCGTGTGGCCACGATGCGAGGACGTCACGGTCTGTCGGGGTGTCAGCGGAGTTCAACAACCCGAGTGCGGCCACGACGCGATGGGCGGTCGCCGGACCTACACCGACCAGCAGCTGCAGGAGCCGGAACCACGCGACAACGTCATTCGGGTTGTCCGCGAGGCGAAAAGCCGCGAGCATGTCCTTGACGTGCGCCGCCTCGACAAAGCGCAACCCTCCGTACTTGACATACGGAATGCGCCGCGCTCCCAGCTCGAGCTCCAGCAGCGCCGAATGGTGTGCAGCTCGTACCAGCACCGCCTGGTCGTGGAGCGCGACGCCTGCTTCGCGATGCGCCAGGATGCGGTCGCAGACCGCGTCCGTCTGAGTGTCCTCATCGGCGCAGCGCACCAGTTGAGGACCCACACCGGGAGCCGTCCTGGCCGCGCGAAGCACCGCCGAGAAGCCGGCGGTGGCGTCGGCGCCGACCGCGTTGGCGACGTCGAGGATCTGCTGGCTCGAGCGGTAGTTGGTCTCCAGAATAACCGTCGTCGATCCGGGAAAGACCCGATCGAACTCGAGGATGTGCCGCGGCTCCGCCGCGCGGAACGAGTAGAGCGCCTGTGCGTCGTCGCCGACCACCGTGATGCGCGGATCCGCCCGGCGCAGCCCGGTCAGGATGTCGACCTGGAGTTCGTTGACGTCCTGGTACTCGTCGACCAGCACATGGTCGAGGGCACCCGCAAGACGCGGACCGAGACGATCGTCCTGTACGGCTGCGCGCCAGAACAGGAGGAGGTCGTCGAGGTCGACCAGGCCGGCCGATCGCTTGCGCCGCACATAGCCCCGGCAGATCTCCGCGATCGCCTCGACGCAGTCCTCCGCCCACGGCGCCATCTCCGCGACGACGGAGGACAGCGGCCGCCCGGTGTTGACCGCGGCCGAGTACAGGTCGACGAGCAACGCCTTGCGGGGGAAGCGCCGCCGTGTCGATGCGGCGTGACCCTCCTCGTCGCGAACCATGTCGATGACGTCGGCAGCATCGGCCGCGTCGAGGACCGAGAACCCCTCCGGAATCCCGAGTGTGGCCGCGTAGCGGCGGAGGGTGCGATGCGCGATCGCATGAAAGGTGCCCCCGGTCACCCGGCCTGCCGGTGAACCGGATGCCCGGTCGAAACCGGCAGCCGTCATGCGCGACGACGTGCGCGCGAGCATCTGGCGCGCAGCCCGCCGGGTGAAGGTGAGCAGAAGAAGCCGTTCCGGCGGTGCCCCGGTCGCGAGGAGCCAGGCGACCCGGGCGGACAGCGTCGTGGTCTTGCCGGTGCCGGCGCCCGCCAGGATCCGCAGGGGACCGCCGTCGTGGGTCACGGCATTCCGCTGCGCATCGGTCAGATCGCCCAGCCACTCGAACATTCGTTCGATGGTAGCGCCGGAAGGCGGGCCGTGCTTGCGACTGGAGCATGCTGGCGTCAGCCGATCTCACCTACGCGAGGAGCGAGCGAACACGCGGTACCGCATCCTCCTGTCGACGGCCGCGGCTCGCGCGATACGTCGCGCGTGGATAGGTCCTTCGCCGCATCGGCCGACTGAGCGGCGTCGCTCGGCGACCTCCGAGACGGACGGGCTTCGGGCGCTGCCCGCCGCAGAGCCGATCCAGCCGCGCCTACTTGGTCAGGAGGGTGGCGATGACGTTGATCGTGGTCGAAACGACCACGACTCCGAACAGATAGGACAGCAGCGCGTGGCGGAGCGCCGCCATCCGAATCACCTTGGCGTTGAGGTCAGTATCGGAGACCTGGAACGTCATCCCAATGGTCAGCGCAACGTATAGGAAATCCTTGAAATCAGGCGCGACGCCGGAATGGAAATCGATGCCACCATCCTGTGCGTAGTACAGGCGCGCATACCGCAATGTGAACACGACGTGGACGGCAGCCCAGGAAAGGACGACGCTGAGCACCACGAGTGCGGTGATCCCCGATTTGACGATGCCGTGCGTCGAGCTCGCGGCGATCAGCGCAAAGGCAACGCTCACAAGGCTCGCAATGTTCGCGCCGACGAGAATTGCATCGGACGCCGCGCGTGAATCGTCTTCGATCAGGGCCGCCCGCTTTGTGGCGCTGCCGTCCTTTCCCCGGATACCGAGACCCACGAGCCCTATGAATGCTGCCGACGTCACGTCCCAACCAGCCAGGAGCGCCACCTGCCATTCGCTGAGCGGCAACGCGACCGCAAAGCCGACCGCTCCGAGGGCCACGCAGAGCGCCAGCCGGCTTCGCGCGTCCATGCGACCGAGTGTCGCATGCCGCACGGCGGCGTGAGGTCAGCGCCCCAGAGCACGCTCCAACTGCGCCTTGCTCATCTTCGATCGACCTTTGATGTTGCGCTCCCCCGCCTCGTTGCGAAGCTGCGCGTATGTGCGGCCGCGAGAACCACAGTGGGACCGCAGCCCGCCGCGCCGGCCGGACGACATGTCCTGAAGCGACGTCTGGCTCGCCTCTCTGGACTCGCCGGCCCGCGCACGTTCCTTGTTGACGGTGCTGGCGGCGATCTCCTGAGTGGTGTCCTCGTCGGTGCCGCGATCTTCGAGGCCTTCCTTGATGTGTTCGTACTGACGCTCGCGTTTCGGCGACCACGCTTTCACTGGCATTGCTGGCCCTCCTGGGAGGCGATGATCAGCTCGCCCTTCGGTGCTTCCTGAACCATTCAGGATCCGGTCACTTCGTGATAGTCAGACTATCACTACGGTCCGGGTTGGCACGGGCCCCCGCGGCGGCCGGCGCGCCCCTGGTACGCGGAATGTAGGCTTGTCCGGCAGTGACGTTGGATCAGCGACTGTCATCAACGTGATCAAGAAGCCGGAACGGACCCAGCCGCCATACACCCAGATCATCGCGGCGATCGAGGAGATACCCGGTCTGGAGAGCCTCAGCGAGTGGCTGGTCAAGGTGCTCGCGCCGGTCACGCGGCGGCGGACCCTCATGGACCTGCTCCATGGTCGCTGGCTCGGGCACGCGCTGCATCCAGCTCTGAGCGACGTGCCGCTCGGCATGTGGACGAGCGTGCCCGTTCTCGATTTGATCGGCGACGGCACCGGGGCAACGATGCTGACCGCTGTCGGTTGCATCGCGGCCGGCGCAACCGCCGCGACCGGAACCGCAGACTGGTCGGTCACCGTCGGCCGCGATCGTCGCCTCGCGCTCGTGCACGGTCTCGCCAACACCGCGGTGCTCGGCCTGCAACTCGGCTCCCTCAGCGCCCGCCTGCGCGGGCGGACCGTCCGCGGGCGGTGGCTCTCACTCGCTGGGCTCGCCGCCGGCGCGGGCGCCGCCTACCTCGGTGGCGAGCTCGTGCTCGGCCGGGCGCTCATGGTGGATCACGACGCGTGGATATCGGGCCCATCGGAATGGACGGACGCGGCAGCAGACGCAGATGTGTCGGAGGGAGCGCTGACCGTTGTCGACGTCGAGAATCGCAAGGTCCTGCTGACCCGCGTGGCCGGCAGGGTCTGCGCACTCGAGAACACCTGCACTCACGCTGGTGGGCCACTCAACGAAGGCACCGTCGAAGACGGCGGTGTCGTCTGTCCCTGGCACGGCTCGCGATTCCGGCTCAGTGACGGCGCGGTTCTGGGTGGTCCGGCGACGTTCCCCGTGCCGCAGCTGGAAACGCGCAAGAACGGCGGCCGCGTACAGATACGAGGTCGCGAGGGCTAGGTCGAGGAGATGCAGTCTTGACCCCGTCCATTGGGTCCGCCCCGGGTCCCATCGCGCAACCGGTACTCACCCCGCTCACCGGGGCAGCGATCTTCCTCGTCGTCACCATCGATCCAGGTGGCGAAGCCGCGGCTCGATCACTGCTCACCGACTGCGCGGGACTGCAGCGATCGGTCGGCTTCCGGATCCCGGACGGCGGCCTGAGCTGCGTCGCCGGCGTGGGATCCGTCGCATGGGATCGGTTGTTCAGCGGACCCCGGCCGGCTGAGTTGCATCCCTTCCCTGAGATCGTCGGAGCCAGGCACCGCGCGGCTTCCACGCCGGGCGACCTGCTGTTTCACATCCGTGCTGTGCAGATGGATCTCTGCTTCGAGCTCGCCGGTCAGATCGTGAACCGGCTGAGTGGCAACGCCAGCGTCGTTGACGAGGTCCACGGCTTCAAGTACTTCGACGAACGCGACCTGCTCGGCTTCGTAGACGGGACCGAGAATCCCACCGGCCAGGCCGCGTTCGACGCCGTGACCGTCGGCAGCGCTGACACGGCTTTCGCCGGGGGGAGCTATGTGGTCGTGCAGAAGTACCTGCACGACCTCGACGCATGGAATGCCCTGCCGGTCGAAGCGCAGGAAAAGGTTGTGGGGCGCACCAAGCTGGCGGACATCGAGCTCCCCGACGACCTCAAACCGAGCAACTCCCACGTCGCGCTCAATGTGATCACCGACCCCGACGGCATCGAGCTCAAGATACTGCGCGACAACATGCCGTTCGGCCGCGTCGGTCTCGGCGAGTTCGGCACCTATTACATCGCCTACGCGAGCACACCGCAGATCACCGAGCGGATGCTCACCAACATGTTCATCGGCGACCCGCCGGGCAACTACGATCGAATTCTCGACTTCTCCACCGCAGTCACCGGCACGCTGTTCTTCGTGCCGTCGCAGGATCTCCTCGACAGCCTGCCGGCCCCTCCCGTGGGGATGCGATAGCACCGCACGCTCGATTCTGGTTCACGCGCAGCTCGCGTCCGACCTGACCCGCCACGACAGTCTCGCGCTGTGGCCGCCTACCGAATCCGCACGTGATGGCGACCGAGTTCCGACACAGTGCGCACCCCCAGGAGCTGCATGGTTCGGCGCATCTCGCGAGAGAGGATGGTGGTGGCCCGTTCGACGCCGCGTTCGCCGCCGGCCATGAGCCCATACAGGTAGGCGCGCCCGACAAGCACGGTCCGCGCACCGAGCGCCACCGCCGCCACGATGTCGGCGCCGCTCATCACGCCGGTATCCACCCAGACCTCAGTTCGATCGGCGACCGCATCGACGACGTCGGCGACGAGCCCCAGGGGAACCGGCGCGCGGTCCAGCTGCCGGCCGCCGTGGTTGGAGAGCACGATCGCCTCGACGCCTGCGTCCGCCATGCGCCGTGCGTCGTCCAGCGACTGGATGCCCTTGACGATGAGCGGCCCCCGCCAGCAGGACCGGACCCACTCGAGGTCTTGCATGGTCATGGTGGGGTCGAACAGCTCATCGATGAGCTCGGCGATGGTGCGATGCCATCCGCTCAGCGACGCGAACGCCAGCGGCGCCGTGGTGAGCAGGTTCGCCCACCACGCCGGGTGCGTGGCAATGTCGGCCACGGTCTTGACCGTGAGCGTCGGTGGTATCGAGAAGCCGTTGCGGGCGTCGCGGAGGCGGCTCCCTGCGACGGGGACATCGACCGTCAATATCAGCGCTTCGAAGCCGGCTTCACTGGCACGCATCATCAACGCCTCTCCGGCGCCGCGGTCCTTCCACACGTACAGTTGAAACCACTTGCGCGCCTGGGGCGCCGCGGCCGCCACATCTTCAATCGACGTCGTCCCCATCGTGGAAAGCGCATAGGGGACGCCGTGCCGCTCGGCGACGCGAGCGACTGCACACTCGCCCTCGTGGTGCATCAGTCGCGTAAATCCGGTGGGGGCGAACGCGAATGGAAAGGCTGATGTGCGACCGAGCACGGTGGTGCTGGTGTCAACGGCGGACACGTCGTGGAGCACTGATGGCGAAAACTCCAGTGTCTGGAACATCCGCCGAGCACGCAGAAGACTGAGCTCCCCTTCCGCCGCACCATCCGTGTAATCGAACACTGCGCGCGGAACGCGACCCCGCGCCACGGTGCGCAGGTCGGCAATCGTCATGGCCTTCGCGAGGCGACGGCTCGTCGCATTGAGCTCGACGGGTCGCGCCCGCAACAGCGGCTTGATCTCGGACCATTTCGGAAGCTGGCGCTTGGACATGTGCTGGTGTCGGTATTCTGATGTATGGCCAATCGGACGTTCCTGGCGATCGTCACCTACCGTCCGATACGGTGAGCCCGCAGCTTCTGGACTTATTGGGGCGAAGTATTCGGGGGACCCCCGCGATACTCATCGGCGTATGGCGGACATGCAGGGATGCTCGTCGTCCACGCCGGCCAGGGCGCGGATGATGACCTCGGAGACCGCTTCCTCAGCTGCTTCGTTCAGGCTGCGGATGATGCCGCCCTTCCTCGGGATCCAGCTTTCCGGGCCAGCCTGCGCGCGTACATGGAGTGGGCCGTTCACGGGGTGCTCAGCTACTCGCCGCGCGGCTCCGAGGTTCCGCCGAGCATGCCGCTTCCGCACTGGTCGTGGAGCGGCTTGGAGGGGAACCATCCCCAGCCAAAAGTAGCCGGTGGTTCAGTGCTACGATTGACGCGAAGGGAGCAGACATTGCAATGAAGTCATTTGCCTCGGGACGCGATGCTCGAGACGAGCGGAGCGTCTCTCTGATCGGGAGAGCGCATCGCCGGCAGGTTCGACCGAGCCGCAGCCTCCAGCCCCTGTGGAAACCGTCCACCGGCTGGAGCCGCGTTGACGATGGACCAAGTTGGAGCCTCCCGCCACTCTGGGAAGCGCCACTCGGCGGTGAGGGCGAATTCTTGGGTGTTCGGGCTAAGCCGGCTGGTCTTCCAGCGTACAAACGCGCATGGCAACAGCCGGCACTCTTTTAGCTTCTCGCGCGTCGGCCGACCGCGGCACGCAGTACGCTCACTGATATGACGTATTGGTGGGAGGCATCTACCGTCGGTGCCGCGGTGCTCGTAAGCGCCTTGATCGGCATCTTCATCGGCGTACGGATGGCGCGACGAGAAAACGGCGGCTGGGCCGAGCCGGCGGTCTCGACTCGTCATCTCGAGCGTCGGGCGGTTGCGTACCTCGAGGTATCGATGGGCTGGCACGCGTACTTCGAGTCGGTCCGACCCCTCGCCTTCCCGGCGGAAGGATTCCTCTCCGACCAGCCCCGGGACCTGGCGGGAGTCATCCGCTCACGGGCTCAACTCGCACAATTCGGCACCTTATCGGCGCAGCAACTCCACGACGACGCCCTCGAGGCGGCAGTCGCGCTCATCAATGTTTTGCGATCGCTGCCGCCGACACCGGGCTCGGGCGAGCCCGACCTGAGCGCAGGACGCGACGCCCTGCGAGCCGCGCTCCGAGAGCTTGCCACGAAAGTGGACCAGCTCGAACGCCAGATGCGCTGGGAGCTTCAGCCTGGGCCGGCGCCGCCGGAGCGCCAGATCGAGGCAATCGGACGGGCAGGCGCCGCGCGCCGTCAGGGCACCCCCGCTCGGAGTGGAACAAAGCCGCTCCGCTAGGGCTCCTAAGAGGTCCAGCTACGCCTGGGTCATCGACTGCTCGGCTGCCGCTTTCAGGCCATCGAGCACCGGGCCCCAGTTCTGCTCCGCCATGGTGTTCGCCGCTTCCTGGCTGGGATTGTTGTCCTGCTCGACCGTGAGGATCGTCTCCTGCCCATGCTCGGCAAGCTCGTAGGTCACCGTGTGGTAGTTCTCAGGCTTGTCCTCACTGCCACCCATCGGGCTCCAGTGCGTGACCTTGAGCAGCTTCTTCGGGTCCACCGCGACGACGGTTCCCTTGTCCTCGTAGGCCTGCCCCTGCCATTCGCCTTTCCAGGTGATCGGGTTGCCCACAGTCCAGTCGGTCTCCAGATTGGTGCCATACATGTACTGGCGGACCATGGCCGGATCGGTCAGCGCCCGCCAGACCACATCCGGCGGAGCGCTGACGGTGATTCGCTTCTTGGCGACGAAATTCGCAGTCAAAGTTTTGCGTCCTCCATGGTCGGCTAGAATCGGTTGCTACGGGAGCCTGTATTCGTACCTTAAGCAGGTTGGACCCCCGTCCGGCGCTGGGCTCAGGGGCTGCTCGTGACGTTCCGCCTATGCCGCCGTGATGCGGCGTCTATTCCGATGCGCCCGGTGGCCTTCCACACTGACAGGAAATGCTGCGCGTCAGGAACGGGATTGGTGCGGTCCACGGATCAGCGCCATCGATGGTGGCGGCCTGAGTACAGGCGACACAGTCGGATGGCCTCACCGTGAGAACCGGATTCTCGGTGCTCTTCCCCCTGCGGAGCGAGCGATGGTGTTGGAGGCGACGCACACCGTAACCCTCGATGTGAGAGTGGTGCTGTTCGAGCCAGGCGACACCGTCGATGCGGTCTACTTCCCTACGGACGGGGTGATCTCATTGGTGACCCCACTGCACGATGGTGCCATCGTCGAGGTGGCCACAGTCGGCAACGAGGGGATCGTCGGGATCCCCCTGGTGCCACTCGGAGGCCTCGCCGTGCGTGCCATCACCCAGGTCGCGGGGTTTGGCCTTCGGCTCGATGCGGCGGCGTTCCTGGAGTGGACCGAGCGAAGCCACGCCTTCCGGACGCTGGTCGACCGATACACGCAGGCTCTGTTCGGACAGATCGCACAGGCGGCCGCATGTAATCGACTCCACTCCAGCGAGGAGCGCCTGAGCCGCTGGCTGCTCATGAGCCAGGATCGCGTCGGATCGAATAACTTCATGATCACCCAGGAATTCCTCGGGCAGATGCTGGGGGCCCGGCGCTCGACAGTTTCCGTGTCGGCCGGCATCCTCCAGCGAGCCGGGCTCATCAGGTACAAGCGCGGACACGTCACGATCGTCGATCGCGAAGGGCTCGAGGCGGTGTCCTGCGAGTGCTATGCGGTGATCAAGGGGGAGTTGGACCGAGTATCGGAGTCATAAGCCGTCAAGAGCGGCTGCGAGGCGGAAGTCGCGCGCCGTGACGCCGCCGACATCGTGGCTCGACAACCCCACCGTGACCCTCCCCCATCCGACCAAGAGGTCAGGGTGATGGTTCTGAGCCTCGGCAACGACTGTCAAGCGATCGACGAACTCCACTGCGGCGACGAAATCCGGGAACGTGTATGACTTGACAAGCTTGCCGTCTTTGAACGTCCAGCCGGAGAGCGCCTGCAGGCGCTTGGCAAGGTCATCTGGGTCGAGAACGCCACGCGTCGGTGCTGATTCGCTCATGTTCAGGAACTGGCCTCAATGTCGCTTCGATGCTCCGCCACATGCGGACGCTGGGCGCCGCCGGTGAGGTCGACGCTCTGATCAGCGGCTACAGCATCCTGGAGCGAGTGCAGCGTGTCGTGGAGCGCTTCGACGAGCTGTCTCAGATCTCGCCTGGGGAGGGAGGTCAACACCGGGTTCGCCTCGGTCTGTGGCCAGGCAACCCCGGAGAGTCGAGGATCCCAGGCTCCGGCCCATGACGGTGCGTCCGTGCCTCGCTCCCAGACTTCCGGCGGATCGGCGGTGCGCAGGTTGAACCGGTAACGGTTTCCAGACGAGTCGCCGCAGTACGCGACGAGGTTGGCCGCAACGTCCTCAGCGACGACCGCCATGCCCGGGTCGAGGTACCCATCGGTATTCCCAACGAAGAGCATGTTCCGAAATGGACCGGGTTCGAAAATGTCGCCTGACGCCAGATGGAGCGTTCCTGAGAAGCCCCTGGCCTCCTCTCCACTCGAGCGGTAGAGGCCGCCACCCGCGCGCATCCAGACAACGAAGTTCAGCGCGGACCCGTTGCCGACGTTGCGGACCCGGACAGCCGCCCACGGTTGCTCGCGAATCCCCATGGGTGGCTCGTCGATCAGGACGAGCAGTGGCTGTATCGCTGCGGCGCGATCCCGGTGTGTCCCCTCAGCGAGGGCTCGCGCCGCTTCCGCCTGCTGACCAGCCGTTTCCAGCAGAGTCAGGTTGTGCTCGACGAGCCGCTTGATTTCGGCTCTCAGGGCACGGGTGCGCCGCCCCAGCCAAATGATCGCCACCGCCATGGCGATGATGGCGAGCCCGACCACGATTGCCGCGGCCGCCTCGATAATCGGTGTCCAGTCCATGACCGCAGTAAGTGATGCCGTGGATCGCAGTTCAGCAGGCCGGCGAGAACGTTCCAGAGGCATGTGCTCCCTGGCCGCTCGAAATGACGCCACCGGCACCACGAATCTGCGGACGCACCGCTTCTCCACCCCCTAAACTCGAGTCAAACCCCCGCGCTATCAACAACCCTACACATTGCGGGAGCGGATCGCAATCGTTCGATCAACGAGCCCATGAGCGCGACCAGGATTCTCTGCTTTCACGGCTATCACGGCAGCGCCGCCATCCTCCGCCGCCAGATCGCTCCCGTCGCAGCCAGCGTTCCCGCCGAGGTCGAGTTGGTCTTCGTCGATGCCCCGTCGTTGTCGCGGGGTGGCTTTGGATGGTGGCACGAGGGGTTTCGTGGGTGGGAGGACACCCGCGACTGGGCGATGGAGCTCGTCGGCCGGCAACAATTCGACGGATTGTTCGGCTTCAGCCAGGGGGCCGCGCTGGTGGGGTTGCTCGGCGCCATCGCTGACGGAGAATCCGCACCCATCTCCTTCGACATGGCTGTGATGGTCAGTGGCTTTAGAGCAGCTTGCCGGAACACGAGCACCTCTTCCCGCGCAAGCTGGGTGTTCCGTCGCTGCGCGTCATCGGCCGCGCTGACGGCATTGTGCCGATGCATGATTCTTTGCTCCTGGCCGAGCGCTTCGCTCATCCGGCGATCCTCGAGCACCACGGAGGACATGTCATCCCCGACGACCCGGCGATCACCACGCGAATCGCTGATTTCGTACGACCTGGAGCCACGGTCAAGAGCTCGGAGTAAAGCGATCGACGCTCGGCGCGGACGCCGTGGTGGCCTTGGCGTATCCGCTGCTCGGTCCGGACAGCCCGACTGAATTGCTGGGCACCCGCGACCGACCCTCGTTGCGCAGGGCGGCGAGGACCCGCTCGGTCGTCCCGATCAGTTCCCGAAGCTACCGCCCGATATCGAGCGGGTGGCGATCCGTGGCGCGAATCACGTGTTCGCCACCGGAGCGCCGAACTCGTCCGGCGAACCGCTCGCGCAGCTCACCGCCGCGGTTATCGAATGGTTGGATCGCCGGCTGACGACAGGAGCCGGTTACGAGAGCGACGCTGGTTGACCAATGCCAGATGCGATAACTGAATCCTGGCTCCACCGGGCGAACGCGGTCGCGAGACCGGTGACCAGCCGGTCGAAACTGCGATCGATGTCGACGGGTAGTCCGAACCCACCGCCGGCCTCAAGGGTCACAAAGCCGTGCAATGCCGCGCGCAGGGCGCGGATGGCGTCGATGGCGTCGTCGTCGCGCAGGTCGTACCCCGCCATGACGTCAAGCGCCACGCGCACCACGTTGGCGGTCGCGATCTCGTCACCGACGTCTCCAGGCACCGGTGCGCGTTGGACCGCGGCGTAGCGCCCGGGATGTCGAATGGCCCACGCGCGGTATGCCCGCGACATCGAGGCGACGGCTTCGCCGCGAGCACGACCGACGGACGCGCGAGAGAGAACGCCGGCGAGCTCATCCTTGGCCCGCATCGCGATCCCGCGTCGGAGTCCGTCGAGGCCGGCGATGTGCTTGTACAGCGACGGCTGCCGGACCCCCAGCCGATCGGCCAGCGCCGCGATCGTCAGATTCGTCCACCCAACCTCGTCGGCGATCCGCTCGCCCTCCTCGACGACACGGGTCTGGGTGAGCCCCGCTCTAGGCACGGTCGCGCGGGGAGGTGAGAAAGCGCAGCACGGCGGCCGTGGTGACGTCGGGCTGCTGCGACTGAGGGTAATGCCCGGCCTCGGAGACGATGACGGCTTCGCCACGGAGCACCTCGGCGATCCAAGCGGCTTCGGCCTTCGGGTCGGGAAAATCGGGATCCCGGTCGCCCATCATCACCAGGGTTGGCGCCGAGACGCCGCTGAGTTGCGCCTCGGCCGGATCGTGGCTCGTGTGCGTCGTGCGCGAGAAGGCTTTGGCATATCCCGGGCGGCGCAGGCTCGCCACCACCCGATCCCGGTATGTCTGAAAATCGTCGGGTCGCCGGCCGGCGTAGAGCCGCGGCATGTAGGACTTCCATGCCGTGGCCGCCCAGAGCGGAGCCATGGCCACGCCAAGGAGCAGCCGCTGCATCGCGTTCGTCCGGGCGTTGCGGACGAACGGGCCGACGAGAACGAGGCCGTTCACGAGTTCGGGTCGCTCTGCGGCCATGATGACCGCCGCCGCCGCGCCCATGGAATTCCCGACGATCACTGCGGGGCCACCGAGCTCCTCGACCAGAGCAACGAGGTCGGCAGCGGTCTCGGAATCGCCGTAGGTCGGGAACGTCGTGTCACTGTCGCCCTGGCCACGGAGGTCGCTCACGGCGACTTGGTAGCCGGCCTCACGAAGAGCCGGCGCGACGAATCGATACGTGGCGCGCAGATCGCCCATGCCGGGTACGAGCACCACCAGAGGACCGTCTCCTCCGACGTCATAGGCGACCCGTCCATCGGATCGGGCCAGATAGCTGGTTGCCTGGCTGCGGGTGGCGGAATCTGTTTCCATGTTGGCTACTGTACTTAGCTTTAAGGCTAATGTCAATAGCCATTCGGACCGAGCTATCCGTGCCGCCCAGCAGCGATCGATGCCAGCCGCTCCTCATCGATGACGGTCACCGATCCTGCCGCCGTGGCGATGACACCTTCTCGTCGGAGTGCGCTGAGTTCCCTGCTCACCACCTCGCGCACGGTGCCGGCGGCGTCAGCCAACCGCTGATGGCTGATGTGCGCGACCGGGCGTCCGCCGGGACCTCGAAGCGACACCGCGCCAAGATGGCGAGCGATCCGCATGGTCGTCGATTGTGCGGATTCGTCGGCAATTGCCCGCAACCCCTCTGTCGCCATCGTTGCCAGGTGCTCGGCGACCGCCCACAGCAGGTCAGGTCGCTGTGCGGTCGCTCGATGAAGCTCGTCAATGGTCGACACCGTCAGGGTGGTGTCGGTGATCGCCTCCGCCTTCCAATCCTCGCTGCCGGCAAGGGCACCGGCAAGGCCGATGAGATCCCCGGCGCGCGCATCGCCGATCGTCAACTGCCGTCCCATGGGCGTCGTGATGAAAGAACGAACGACGCCGGTTTCCACCAGGGCGATCATCGAGACCTGCCCCGGCTGAAAGATGAGCGCACCCCTGGCTGCGTGGAGCCGGTCGGCGCCGACCCCGAGCAGTTGTTCCCACATCCCAGAACTACATGTCGTGCAAGGTACGCTCAGGATGGGTCCTTCTCGTGCTCAGGGTGTGCGGAACTCGAGTGTGGCCCCCCGACGCCATCGTCGGAGTGGGCGCCATATCACGTAGATGTGGGCGGAGTGTCACTCCCGCTTTGAATCAGAGCCACCGACCGGGCGACGCTTACCTCGGGGCAGTGTCTCGCCGCGTCATGATCCCGTCGGCTCCTGCGAACCCGGCTCTTCGGCGGTGAGACGCGCCCGCGCCCTGACGCGCGATGTCGTCGCAGGCACGCTCGGCGCGCCGGCCACGCCGTTGGTCGCGACTCGCTCGCGCGACATGAAACTTCCGAGCTCCTCGATGGTGCTCATGATCGGAGACGGGAACACTACCGTCGTGTTCTTGTCGACGCCGATCTCGACCAGGCTTTGGAGGTTGCGCAGCTGAAGCGCGACTGGGTGGGCCATCATGATGTCGGCGGCGACGCCGAGTTGATCCGCCGCCAAAGCCTCGCCCTCGGCGGCGATGATCTTGGCCCGCTTTTCGCGTTCCGCCTCCGCCTGGCGTGCCATCGCCCGCTTCATGCTGTCCGGGAGTTGGATGTCCTTCAGCTCCACCAGCGTGACCAGCACGCCCCAGTCCGCGGTGGCGACGTCAAGGAACTGGCGAATGGTCAAGTTGATCTTGTCGGTCTCGGCCAACGTCTCGTCAAGGGTGTGCTGGCCGACCACCTTCCGCAGCGTCGTCTGCGCGATCTGATTGATGGCTGCGGCGACGTTCTCGATGGCAATGACCGACTTGACCGCGTCCACGATCTTGAAGTACGCGACCGCCGAGACGTTGATGGTGACGTTGTCGCGGGTGATGATCCCCTGCGACTCGATCGGCATGGTGACGATGCGCAGGGACACGCGGCGCAGAACGTCGATGATCGGCACAATCGGCCGAAGACCCGGCTTCCGGAGGCCGATCACTTGGCCAAGCCGGAAGTGGACGCCCATCTCGTACTGCTGAACGATGCGAATCGAAAGAAGCAACCCGAACAGGGCCACGACCACAATGACAATCACGACGATGAGGATGGCTTCCACGTTCAGTGCCTCCAGCTGGGATTGAGGTTCGGCTCCCGACGATCCGGGCTCGGGGAGACGCAGCGAGCCACTTGCCGGCAGATCATGCTCCGCCACACAGGTACTGATGAGCGCCGGCCATCACCCAGGGCCGTGACCCGGCGCGTCGCTTGCAACTGCGCTGCTGGCGCTCCCGGCGAGGAGGGTGATGACGTTTCGGCATGGTGACGCTCCCACCCCACGTTGAACCATACGGGGCCGCGTTACAACTCTGCGGCGAGGCGATCCGACGGTACGCGGCGACCGGCGCGGCCTGGTCCTCCCCGGCGCCGCCTGCTACCGCGGTTGCGCGGTGATCCGGATATAGGGCTTGGGCGACCTGTAGCCGGGAAAGAGCTGCTTCGCCTCGTCGTCCGAGACCGAGCCGGCGATGATCACGTCGTCGCCCTGCTTCCAGTTGGCCGGAGTCGCGACCCGGTGCTTTGCCGTCAGCTGGAGCGAGTCGATCACGCGCAGAACCTCGTCGAAATTGCGCCCGGTGGTCATCGGGTACACCAGGATCAGCTTCACCTTCTTGTCCGGGCCAACGACGAAGACGTTGCGGACCGTCTGGTTGTCTGCCGGCGTCCGCTGCGCGGGGTCACCCGAGATGCTGGCCGGCAGCATCTCGTAGAGCTTGGACACGTTGAAATCGGCGTCGGCGATGATCGGATATGTGGGGCGAGCCCCCTGGGTCTCCTCGATGTCGTCGGCCCACTTCTCGTGCTTCTCCATCGGGTCGACCGAAAGGCCGATGACCTTGACGTTGCGGCGCTCGAACTCGGGCTCGATCCTCGCCATGTAGCCGAGCTCTGTGGTGCAGACCGGGGTGAAATCCTTGGGGTGCGAAAACAGGACCGCCCACGAATCCCCGATCCAGTCGTGGAAGGAGATCTTGCCCTGCGTGGTCTCCGCCTCGAAGTCGGGCGCCGTGCTGCCGAGCGAGAGAGTCATCGTGGTCCTCCTGGTTGCATCCATTTCGCGCGGCGGTTACCACCACAAACGCCACACAAGTATGCCGATCCAGTGGTTCCGGCCGTCGCGCGGATCAGATCGGGGCAGCCACCGGCTCGAAGCCGGCGAGCATCGCCTGCAGCGCCTGCTGATTGGGGCCGACGAAGGGGTTGGCGCCCGGCGCGAGCGCGAGCATGTCGAAAAGCCGTGTTCCCAACGGCCGTTTTGCGGGCGGCAGGTGCGTGCTCAGGATGACGTCCGGGTCGAAAGCGTGCATCGCCCGGACCGTCTGAAGGTAGCGGCCGGTATCAGCCGTGTGCACCCAGGGGCTGTCGATGGTCGCCCACAGGAGCTGCCCGGCAAGCAGTTCCGCGGCGGGTACCTCACCGACGTCGCCAGAGCCGGCGAGTTCGGCCGTCGCGAGCGGAGCGCCGAAGCAGTCGGAGCTGAAGCACGCGCGCGAGCGGTCGTCATAAAAGCCCACGGTGGCCGGGTTGTCGAAGAGCGCCGGGCGGAACGCATGCAGGGTGCGATCACCGACGTCCAGCTTTTCGCCGGGATTCAGCAGGTAGAGGCGGTCAAGTGGCAGCGGCCGCTCGGTCGACATGATGCCCGCGCCAATAAACGTGGTGATCAGGCGGGCGCGCGGCGCGGCGTCAAGGAGTTCGAAGAGACCACCGGTGTGATCCCGGTCGGGATGCGTGAGCCAGATCCACCGGACGTCCGCAGGATCCATGACGGCGCTGAGCGCGTGCACGAAGTCACGGTCGGGCAACCCGAGTCCGGTATCGACGACGACGGGCTCGCGCGCATGCAACACGAACGCGTTGACCGGAAGGAACCCGATGCCAGGCACCTCGAGTTGGTCGCTGAGAACGGTGACGTGCTCGTTGATTCGATGGGTGTTCATGTGTTGGTTCCCTGTGAGTCGATGGCGTTTAGAACGGCACGCTGGTGTTCAGGAGTCCCGAGCCGGGCGCGCGGCCGGACAGGATACGGCAGAATTCGACGGCATCGAGCTCGAGGTCCGGGCCACCGGTCCCCGCGCTGAAGTGATTACCGGCAGGTCCAGTGAGCGTGAGCGTGAACGACTGGCCGTGTCGACGCGCCCACTCCGCGACAACGTCGGCGACCAGGCGCCCATCGTGATCCTGGGACAGTTCCACCGCGCGTCCGATGGCCCGGCAGATATCGACGCGGTGAATCCATGGATCCCGCGTCAAGACGATGTCGAAGAGATAGCCAAACGTCCACACGTCCTCGCCGGGGAGGCCGGAGGGATACGGTGCGGCACGCTGTTCCTCGGTGGTCGAGCTCCGTCCGGCAAGGCCTCGCGGGACCGTGTCGTGCAGCGCCCGCACCAATGCGTCAGAGGACAGCGACGCGTGCTCACGCACCTGGAGCGCGGTCATCGCGTCGATGCGCTGCGCCCCGGTCTCGTCGGCGATGCCGGTGGCGACCGTGAACTGCCGCTTCCGTTCCTCGCCATCCGATTGGAGCTCGAGCATGCCGACGAGGTGTCCGAGCATTTCCTTGATGTTCCAGTCTGGACACTCGGTCTGCACCAGCCACTGTTGGTCGTGCAGCTCGTCGACGACGGACAGCAACCGCTCCCACTCCACCGTCGCCAGTTGCATCGCCTCGTCGTGACCGATTGCGGGAACCAGGTCCACCGCGGTGGTTCGAGCGATCATTGTTTCCCCCTCTTCTTGGTCGGTGCGTAGTGCGCGAGGTACATGTCTGTGGCCTCGTCGGCCAGGCGTACCCAGCGGTCACCACCCGGCTGGTTGGAGGTCTGCTGCGCCGTCAGACCCGCGATGATGGCCGTCCACATATCGACGGCCCGCGGGTCGCTGATGCCACAGGCGCGTAGCGCCTCGGCGGCGCTTTCGAGGACATCCATCGCCGGCGCGTAGGCTTCCGGGCTCGGCTCGAATCCAGGGATCGTCCGCTGGAACAGCAACTGATATCTCGCCGGGTCTTCTACGCAGAACGTGATGAACATCCGGGTGCGTCCGCGCAGCGCTTCGATCGGATCACGCGTTGCCGTGAGGCCGTTCACCCGGCGCAGCAACTCGCGATTTGACTCGGCGAACATGGCATCGTAGATGGCGAACTTGGACGGGAAGTATCCGTAAAGGGACTGCGCGCGCATGCCGACCCGGGCGCCGAGGTCGCGCATCGCGAGGGCGCCCAGCCCATTGGCTCGGACCAGATCCCACGCCGCGTCAAGGATTTCTCTCCGGGTCGCCGCATAACGCTCCGCGCGGCGGTCTCTGAGTGCGGGTATGGCTGACATTATCAGTTATCCTGAACTTTGTCAGTTTGAAAGTCAAGTCCGAGGCGGCGCGCGCCTTGCGATCACCTCGATCCGAGCCGTACGCTCCTCGGCTCCCACTCGGTGCAATGACCTCCTTCGTCACCGACATCCGTCAAACGCTCATCCCGGGTCGCGATTCCAGGGACGGTCCGTTGCCGCCACTGCTGGTGGCGATGACGCTCGTCACCGGCCTTGTCGACGCGTTCAGCTATCTCATACTCGGGCACGTCTTCGTTGCCAACATGACCGGCAACGTCGTGCTCCTCGGCTTTGCGTTGGTCGGCGCGCCTGGCTTCTCCATCGCCGCTTCGCTGGCAGCGATCGCGTCATTCGCGCTCGGCGCTCTGATCGGCGGGAAGGTCGGATCGCGTCTCGCCCAGAACCGCGGTCATCTCTTCGGCACGGCCGCGTCGATTCAAGCCGTCTTCATCGCGTCGGCGGTCGTGCTCGCCGCCATCAGCGGCAATTCGATACCACCGGGGTACCGATACTCTCTGATCGTGCTCCTGGCCATCGCCATGGGAATCCAGAACGCCGGCGCGCGCAAGCTCGCCGTGCCCGACCTGACCACGACGGTTCTTACCATGACCATCACTGGCATCGCCGCGGACAGCAGCCTCGCGGGTGGTCAGGGAGCGAAGGGCGGGCGCCGTCTGATCGCGGTGGCCGCGATGCTGGTGGGAGCTGTCATCGGAGCCGCGCTCGTCCTCAACGGAGGCATCGTCTATCCACTGGTCATCGCTCTGCTCGTGACCACCGTCGCCGCAACGACAAGTCAGATGCTGGCAAGGTCGAGCGCACGCTGGCTCCGCTCCGAACATTGACGCCCCATGGGCGTCGCCTCGCCGTCGTCGGTGACGGTCGAGCCGACTGGCTAGCGGGTAGGCGGTCTTGGCAGAATCACGGCACGCAGAGAGGCCGCTATCGCGGCCGGCGCACCCGGGAGTATGAGCGTGAGCAAGTACATGATCGAGGCTTCCTACACAGTCGACGGCGTTACAGGCGTCCTCAAGGAAGGTGGATCCGGACGCCGTGCCGCGATCGAGCAACTGATCACCGCCGCGGGCGGGACCGTCGAGTCGTTCTACTTCGTGTTCGGAGAGGACGACGTGATCGTGATCGTCGACCTACCCGACAACGCGACCATGGCGGCCGTGAGTTTTTCGGTCAGCGCGGCGGGCGGCGCAACGAGCTCCGTGCGTGTCCTTCTGACGCCCGAAGAGATCGACGCCGCAGCCGGGAAGACCATCCAATACCGAGCACCTGGTCGCTAACAGCAGCGGGCAGGTCAAGTCGAGCGATAACCCCGTCACGCCGCCCTGGACCGGCCACGATGCGCAGCCCCTCTCGCGGCAGCTCGTCGCTCCAGCCGGCGACGGTGCCTCGCGCGCAGCCTCCACCCTCCAAGTAAAGCCAGCGCCCCGCACACAACAACAATGACCCAGGGGCTGATCACCAGCACGGTCTTGGTGCGCAGAACCTGTAGCGTGCCGGTCCCGGTCCGATCAGGAAAGCTGACGGTACCCGCCATGGTGACCAGGTCGATTGGAAACGCGGGTTGGGCAGCGACCGCGAACCAACGTGACCTTCCAATCGGGAGAAGCGACCGACTGATTCGCTGCTGGAATGGCGATCCACTGATCGGGGCGGAGGTCGCATCGTTCTCGCCAAAGAACAGCACCGACGACGCGCCGATGTTGCGCACCGTGAGTTTGCCATCGACTTGATCGCCTACCACGAGCGCGTCGAGGTGGATGGGCCCCCAGTTGAAACCGGTGGTGGTCAGTTCCGCCGAGAGCGCCCTGACGCGAGGCCCTGGAACATCGATCGTCAAGAATGCACCGATCTGATTGATGACCACAACCTCGCCGCTCACGGTGGGTATCGGGCTGACCAGAAAGCCGATGTAATACAGATCAGGATCGATCTGCGTGGGCATGTGAACAACGACAGACAGGTCGACAAAGTGTTGCGCGGGTATGGTGATGTCTCCCGGCGGGAACGTCGTGTGCCTCGCCCACAGCGGGTCGGGCCTACCGCTGAAGGCGGTCGTTCCATTGTCACCCAGTGTGATCCCCTCACTCCGCACCGTGACGGTGACCGGCGACGCACCCGGATTCACGACGCGTATTGGAATCGCCGCGGTCTCCCCGGGGGTCAGCGTCAGTGGATCCGGGGGAACCGAAACCGCAATCGAGCGGAGGCCGGACGGGCCCGGGGTTGGCGAAGACCCAGCAGAGACGCCGAGTGGTACGGCGACGATGCCCGCCGCGATCGCAATGATGCCCGCCAGCCACCCCCTCCCACACCTGCGGCTCGTGTGCTACCCCACCATCACGAGTAGTTGGGCGTGGCTGTGTAGGTGATGGTGTCTGTATACGTTCCAGATGCCGTCGCGTAATCGATCGCGGTCTGGTCGATGATTGCGCACGTGTTCGCAGTTGCGCCAGTGGCCGTTGTGCTCGATGCAACCACGTCCCCGGCATTCCGATACCCGGCGTACTTCGTTCCGCCTGCGAAAGCCGCGTTGACCGAGAAACCGGCGTCGCCGACCCCCGTGCCGGTCACCGTATAACCAGTCACATCGGCAGGCGCCGCCGGCCACGCAACCGCAGTCGCCATGGATGCTGAAACCTGCGGGATCGATGGGTTTCCGGCCGATGAACTCTGTAGACCCGCCGCATTGTCGGACACCGTCAGCGTATACCCAGAGTTCGCATTGGTCAGGATCGTGATATTGCTGGTGTAGCTCTGGTCGGCCAGCGCCGGAAGACTCGGATCCATGGCCAGCTGGAAGGCTGTCGTGTCCAGAGTGAAGGTGAGGCTCTTGGCAACAACGATGGTCTTCGCGGTGTTGCTTGCGGCAAAGACCACGGCGGGCGTCGTCCCGCTGTCGATGACCGCTGGCGCCGCGGTGTTGGTCGCTATCGCGGTCGTGTAGCTGCCGGCGGCCGGGTTGGTCAGCCCCGAGAGCTCGATGAAGATCGGAATGCCCAGAGAGACGCTCGCCGCAGCGGTCACGGTATAGGTGATGACCTGTCCAACCCTCGCGACAGATCCGGCGCCGATGCCGTACGCCGTGACGATGACGGGCGCACCGCCCAGTCCCGCGCCCGACACGGTGAAGGTAACCGTCTTGATGATCCCGGTGGTCGCGGTCTTGAACGAATAGGCGTAGTTGGTCGGCGTCGCTGCAGCCTGGTTGTTCGACACCGCCCAGCTCAGGTTTGTCAGCCCCGCAGCCAACACGGACTGGGTCGTGACCACCGCCAGTCCAACCGTGAGCATGAACGCCATCAGCAGGGAGAGCGCCCGCCCTTGGGCGCGGTGCGACTGCTGTCTTGCGACTTGTGACCTGGGTCCCATTTCTGGCGGAATATTGAAAGTGGGAGCCGGCGCAGAGCGGCGTGGCTGCTAGACCGTTACTCCCTCGTCATTGTCAATACGGCACCGTCGCGTACCGACGCATAGTCGGAGAAGCTCGTGTGTGCAAGGGGCGAGGCGCCGCGCGCCCCGCCCCAGCGCATCCATGCGGGTTAGCTGGCGTTCACCGCGCCGATCCATGTCCCCCAGTTGCGCCCGAACGCCGGTGCTGTGGTGGGATCGGTATTCGAGTTCGCGTATTCGCCCGCGAACCAGATGTGTCCAGCGCCATCGAATGAGGTGGCCTCGAAATCTCCCCAGCGGCACACGGTTGGTGGCGTGCCCGTCCCACAGATGGTTGGGCGATACGACGCCTCACCGGCCTTGAGCAGGTTTCCAGGGCTCGTGAAGTTCGCCTGCCCCGCCGTCCTGGAGGTGTAGCGCGCCTCCGGGAAAATCGTGTGGCCCATGCGCTCATACAGCATCACAACGTTGCCCTGGGAATCGGGCATCAGCGCCCCAAAGCTTGCAGCCGTGTCGCCACCAAAGCCGAAGTACCCGGTGGTTGTCGAAGGGTTGCGACCACGTAGGTGGATCTGGCTCCATTCGATGGTCGGCACGACCTGCGTACCGTTGTTGAGCCCGGTCTCAAAGGCGGCGTAGATCGTGTCGTTGCGCAGCACGGGAGTTGCTGTGATCCGTAGGTCCAGGGCATCAACGCACTGGTTGCAGCTCGGCTCGTCCGCCGGCGGTGAGAAGAAGAACGGGAGTGTGTTGGGCAGGTAGGTGCCGGTGAACGTCGGGCAGGCCCTCCACGGTCGTGGGCGATTGGATTACTCATGCGCCACAGGATCAAGCCCTTGCAGGCGTCGGAGGCACTGCTGCAGAAGTTGCCATTGAGCAGGTCGGGTCCGTCGACGGTATCGACGAAGAGAGCGTCCCTACCGCCGCTGCTGTCAATCGACATCACCGGCTCCAGTGTGTCGGCGAGGAACGGACCGGTCGCACTCGTTATGCCCGGACCGCTCCCCTGGATGTTCCTGAATCCGTCAGCCGTGAAATTCGCGGTCCCGGCTTCCATCTGGCCCTTATTGGCCTCGAGGGCTTCGGCGTAGAAACCCCCCGCATTGCCGAACATATTCGCGGAGAACATGAACGCGTTACCGCTGAAGCCCACCTGCGTGTAGTCGGCCGCGAAGTTCGCTCCATCAGCCATGTCGAACTCATAAACGTTCCACGAACCGCGTGGGTCGCTGGTCTGGCTGACGGCGATGAAATACACCGACTTGAACGGGCAGTCGGGCGCGATTCCAAGGCCTCCCTCAACCTGCAGCATGGCGGCCCAGAAGCGGCCCGTCGAGGGGTCGTACAGGGCGCGCGGATCGCTCAGGAACGGTTGACTGTTGTGCGCGGTGTCGCACGGCGAAGCCCCATTGGTCACGTTTGGCACGTTGAAAAAGCGCTGCGCGGAGACCGGCCAGCCAGCTTGTACCACCCCGGTCGTGCTGAACACCTCAAACTGGGTATTGACGCCCTGGAGCACGAAGGCGGGCGATGCTCCGAGGCCCATATCGGGAGGGTTGCAGCCCTGCGCAAAGTACGAACATGTCACGCTCGAACCCTGCTGGCCGATGAAACTCGAGCTCGCCGGCGGTGTGCTGCTGCTCACGCTGGCGGTGACCAGATTCGCGCCGCGCGTGACGCCTCCGCTCGTGGCGAGCCGGGCCGAGGTGCGGTGCTTGGGCAGGAGCATCGGCAGCGTGTCTCGACTTGCGCCGAATTGGGCCACTCGCGCCGAGGAGGCCGCCCTTTCCGCCGGCGTGACCTTGTAATGGGCGACTAGGGGCGCCACCATCGGCGACGACGTGAACGTCACCGCCGACGGACCCCCGCTCGCGTGGACAAGCCGCGGACCGACTCCAGAGCTGCCGAGTACCCCCACGACGGTGGCCGTCGCGACGGTCGCGATCGCGATCCGCCTTTTCCTGTTGGTCATGTGCCTGTCCTCCGTACCCTCGACGACGACGACGGCTGCGGCACGTTCGTGCCTGCGGCCGGGCGTGATCCTACGCCCCGCTGAGACCGCCTGTCCATTCGCGCTGACCGACGAGGACAGTCGCAGCTCCGCACCCTGCATGAGCCCAAGGACTGATCTCCGTGCAGCGGGATTGCGCGTTCGGGCAGCATGGTGCAGAGTTGCAATTCGCAACTCAGATCCGTCGTGCACCAAGCCTTGGACCGCCTCGATCAGCTACCTGCCGAAGCGATGATCCGAGTGGGATGGACGGCCGGGTCGGGATCAGAAGACGGTCTAAAGGCCCGCCCCGAAGCAGCCTTTGATAGGACGCTATCGCCGCGGGAGTCGAGAAGCCATTGGCGGTATGTGTCAAATCTGTCAGTTTCAGCGTGTACGTGGCGCCGAACGCGTCACCCACTCCACGATCTTGTCGCCGCGTATCAATGAGGTGCTTATCTCCATCGTCGCGGGGCGGGATACATCTAGTAACCAATTGAAGTAGGTGGGAGTGTTCTTGGAAGTCCGCCAATGGTGCTGGCCTGCTCTACCGATCCGGCGGCGCTTGACCGGATCTGGCGAATCGCTTGACCACCGCTACGCGCAAGCCTAGGATTGCGTTCGACCGTCAGGACAAGGGGTTCACTGGCGAGCACCAGAGGTGCCGCACATGCAGACAAGCGACGCTGGTCGCGATGGCATCGACATGAGATGGCGTCATGGCGGCCTGCGGAAAGCAGCCCCGATCGTGTTCGGCACGGCCCTGCTGCTCGTGTCCGCGATGTGAGCTCCGCGAGGCTTTGAGCAGGCGTATGCCGCGTTCGGCGTGAACACGTCATTCGGCGCGGCCAACACGTCCTCTGGCATCACGTTGTCGGCCAAGCCGACCGCCGCCACCGGTACCGGCGACCTCCTCGTCGCGAGCATTCAGGTCCGCAACGCGACCAAACTGGCCATAGTCACCGGCATCAATGACTCGGCCGCGAACGTGTGGGTCAGGGCGGCGCATATCACCAGCAGCCTCGACGACGCCGAGATCTGGTACGCCGCCCACGCGACCGGCCTCACCTCCACCGAGTCGGTAACAGTGACCGTCAGCGCCGCGTCGGCGATCGCGATGACAGTGCTCGATATCGGCGGTGCGTCAGCAACCACCCTCGACGTGACCGCAACCGCGGCCGGGAGGAGCACGACACCGTCGACCGGTACCACGTCGACGACCGGGCAACCCAGCGAGATCGCCATCGCGGAGGTCGGCTGGAACACCAAGATCACGCCCAGCGCTCAGACCGCCGGATACACCGTGACCGCCGCCGAACAGTCCACGGTCAGCAGCGACGCGACCGGCGAGCAGGCGGCGTGGAAACTGCTCACGACGATCGGCGTGCAGCACTACACGGCGAAACTCCCGTCGACCGTGCTTTGGACCGGGGCGATCGTGACGTTCCGCCTGACGGCACCGCCGCCACCCACGCCGACGCCGACCGCAACGCCCACCGGCACACCGACAACGAGTTCGTCGTCCACGCCGACGATCAGCCCGTCGCCGTCGCCGTCGCCGTCGCCATCGCCGTCGCCGTCACCCTCACCGTCTCCTGGCAACACGCCGATCAAACACATCGTGCTCTTCTACCAGGAGAACCACAGTTTCGACAACGTGCTCGGGGCGCTCTGCGCCGCCAATACACGAGCAACGCCATGTGACGGGACCACAACCGGGACACTCCCCAGTGGAGCGACAATCGCGCTCAGCGATGCCCCTGACCTGGTCCCTGACATGGATCACAGTACTCAAGGTCAGATCACGGCCATCGCTGCCGGCAAGATGAATGGATTCGCCAACATCAGCGGCTGCAACGCACCCGCATATGCCTGCTACAGCGAGTATCAACCCAGTCAGATTCCCAACGCCTCAGCGCTCGCCACGAGCTTCACCGTCTCCGACCGAACCTTCGAGCTGTCGCCGGTGCCGAGTTGGGGAGCCCATCTGGAATTGGTCGCGCAGACCCTCGACGGCTTCCTGGGCAACAATCCCTTCTACAACACGAGCGCCTCGCCCCCGCCCATGGGCAATGGTTGGGGATGCGACTCCAACAATGACGAGTACTGGACCGCTCCGGGTGCGACAACGCGCTCGCTGGTCCCCTCATGCGTTCCGGATCCGTCGCTCAATCCGGTGGCATACCCGAACGGCGGCGCGTACCGGCCGACCCCGGTGCAGCACGTTGACACGATCATGGACCGGCTCGACGCAGCGGGCTTGTCCTGGAAGCTTTACACCAGCGACTACGACTGGGCGATCTGTCCGACGTTTGCCGACTGCCTGGACACCAGCCAGAAACTGAACATGGTGGCGCCGAGCCAGTTCACCACAGACGCGCAGAACGGCACCCTCCCGAGCTTCTCGATTCTGCTCGCCCAGGGTGGCAATAGTGGTGCGACGTCGCAGCACAACGGCACCTCGATGGCCGTCGGCGACAATTGGATCGGGGCGGCAGTGAGTGCGGTGGAGCATGGCCCGGATTGGTCGTCGACGGCGATCTTCATCACCTGGGACGACTGCGGATGCTTCTACGACCACGTCTCCCCGCCCATCTCGACCGAGGGCATCCGGGTGCCGATGATCATCGTCAGCCCCTACGCCAAGCCCGGATTCACCGACTCAACGAATGCCAGCTTCGCCTCTCTGCTCGCGTATACCGAGGCGACGTTCGGGCTGACCCCGCTCGGCGCCAACGATGCCACGGCGTATGACTACAGCAACGCCTTCAACTACCAGCAGACCCCACTCGGTCCGGTGCCGATGACGCAGCAAACGATCGCACCAGCTGAACTGCAGTATATAGCCGCGCATCCGCCCAACCCGAACGATCCGACCTAAACCGTCGGGTGGTGGGGAGCTCGGCAGGCTTCCGCGTCGGGGCTGCTCGAGGCAGAAGCGAGACCGCACGTCGGTTACGGCATCTTGACGGAACGGCGGCGGGCGGCCGCAATCAGCAGATCGCCCGCGAGCAGCATTGCAGCGCCAAGAATCAGGGGTCCGGACAGCTCGGCGCTGGTGCCGTCGGAAGCTGCTGCGTTGGCGTGACACGAACGCGATAGGGCGTATTCGGACCGACCCTCATGATTCGCGGGTGTGCGCGTCCAGCGGCGTCAAGGACCATGAGTTCGACGACTGAAGGCAGCTACCGGATGATCGACGCGATCACGACGGCCCGTCGCCCGCGCGACATCATCGACGCCGTCCTGGAATGTCTGGCAGCGCATGGATTGCGAGGCTCGTATGGCGAGCTTCGGGGGGATGAAGTCGTCATCCTGGGGCTTGGCGTTCCCGATGATGACGCCGCCCGTGTCGAGGAAGTGCTCGGGGTCCCTATCGGAGCGATGCGCTTCCCGCTGGCGGCTTACCCGACGCTCGCCACCGCCGTGCAGCGGCGCACCTCGACCATCGAGACCGACTTTCCCGCGCGGATGATTTCGATGTTTCCTCACCTCACGGGCGCGGAGCACGCGTCGGCGCGGCTGCACCTTGGGCCCGGACCTCTGCTGGCTGCGCCCATCGAGGATCGCGACGCGCTGCTCGGTGTGCTCTTCGCATGGGGTCCGTCGGTGGTGCTGCAGCGGAACCTGGTCGAGACCCTGGCCGCACTGGCGGGCTTTGCGTGGCAGCGGGTGGGTGAGCGGTTGGAGACACTGCCGGTCCCACCCGAAGCCGCGACCCGCGCGTCGAACGATCTCGCCATCAGCATCAGGGAAATCCTCGTCCCCGGGGGCATCCGGGCAGCGCTGCAGCCGCTGGTCCGCCTCGGTGATCGCACCATGCTCGGGTACGAGGCGTTGTGCCGCTTTGCCCCGCGCCCGGGCTTGCGCAACCCTGATGAACTGTTCGCCGGCGCGGCGATGACCGGCCTGGAGCGCGAGGTCGAGGCGGCCTGCCTGGCCGCGGCATTCGCCGCCGCACCACAGGCGGCCCCGGCGACCCTCTTCGTCAATGTGGCGGTCGAAACGCTGGTCGAGGGCCGCCCTGCTGCCGACCGCCTGTCCCACCTGGCCGCAGCGTCGGGGATCTCTCCGGGCGAGGTCGTCCTCGAGGTGACTGAGCGAACTCCCGTCGACGACCTCACCCGGCTGCGCCGCGTGGTCGCGGACCTGCGCCAGCGGGGATTCCGGATTGCCATCGATGACGCCGGTGCCGGTCACGCGAGCATGCTGGTCATCGCCGAGGTCGAGCCAGAGTTCGTCAAGATCGATCGGCTCCTCATCCACGGCGTCGACGTCAGCGCCGCCCGCCGCGCCCTGGTGGTGTCCCTACTCTCGTTCGGAGCTCACATCAACGCACGGGTCATCGCTGAGGGCATCGAGACCGAGGAAGAACTGCAGACGCTGCTGAGCCTGGGCGTGCAATTTGGGCAGGGTTGGCTCCTCGGCCTGCCCGTGATGACCGATCCGCCCGCCGGCGCTGGTGGCGTCGTGGCGGTGACGGCCGATTGGTTCCGAGAACAGCACACCGCCCCGTTTCGGACGACTGTTGCCGAGGTGGTACCCGACCACGACGGCGACGAGGCCACGGTGCGCACAACCAGGCGCCCACGCGTGTCGCTACCGAGAGCGCTCATCAACGCAGCCACCGCGCTGCAATCCGAATACGACCCGGCCGGGATTCTCAAGGTCATCGCGGAGCAGCTCCAGACCGTGGTGCCGGTGGATGCCGTCTACATCTACGCCGCCGACGAGACCCGGAATCGCTTCGTCCCCGTCTACGCCACCGGGAGGGAGGCCGAGGCGCGAATGTCCTACGGCTACTCGATGGACCTGGGCGTGAACGGTTGGGCGCTCAAGCTCGGCGATCCGCAGAACATCAGAGATGTCAGCGCACACCCCGCGACGATCACGATTCCAGGCACGCCCGTCGGAGCACCCGAGTCCTACCTCATCATCCCGCTTATTGCCGGGGATCGGCGACTCGGCGTCCTGGACTGCAGCCGGCTCGGGATCGACCGCTTCACCCGAAAGGATCTCGAGGCCGCAGCGCTGTTCGGGCACACTGCGGCAGCAGCCTGGCGCAATGCCGAGCTCTACCGGGAACTCAGCGAGCGCGCGATCACCGACCCTTTGACCGGTCTACTGAACAGCCGCTGGCTTCGCGAGGTCGGCGAACGCGAGCTGGCGCAGAGCGTGCGCAGTGGTCAATCGCTGGCGTTCCTGCTGCTCGACCTCGACAGGTTCAAGCAGATCAACGACAGCGGCGGTCACAGCGCCGGCGATCTCGTACTGCGCCGGGTCGGCGCTGCGCTCCGCGGCCTTATCCGGGCGGGTGACGCGGCAGTGCGGCTCGGCGGTGAGGAATTCCTGCTCCTCCTTCGCGACGCCGATGCGTCTGGGGCCGAACGGGTCGCGGCGGAATTCCGCGATCGGCTCGCTGCACTTTCGCTGCCTCGGAGCTGCCTCCCACGAACCACCCTCACCGCATCCACAGGTATCGCCGTCCTGCCCCGCAACGGGATCGCCCTCGCCGAGTTGGTCCGGGCCGCGGATGTCGCCATGTACGAGGCAAAACGCGCCGGCGGCGACCGCTATCAGTTGAGCACGCACCGGCCGGACAACCGACGCGCGGGGCGATCCAAGACCGGCATCCAGGGAGCAGCGTAGTCGATTCCGGGCGAGTACCCTGATGGGGCGGAACCACCATGCGAATCGAGAATTTCTCCTTTGGCTCCATCGACATCGACGGCCGGACCTACGCGCACGATGTGGTCATCGATCGAGGCCGGGTCAGCAAGCGCCGGAAGGGCGTCTCGAAGCGTCACCGCGACCGCTACGGACACACGCCGCTGTCCGCTGACGAGCAGATTCCCTGGAGTTGCCGGCGGTTGGTGATCGGGACCGGCGCCGCAGGTGCGCTCCCCGTGATGGAGGCGGTCAGGGCCGAAGCCCGTCGCCGCGAGATTGAGCTGGTATTGGCTCCGACCAGGCGGGCGATCGACCTGCTCGCTCATGACCCCGACGTCACCAACGCCATCCTTCACGTCACCTGCTGACGATCCCGCTCGAGGCTGGCCCAGGGGTGTTGAGGAGGTAGATTGCAGTCGTGGCCACTGACTTCGACGCCCCGCTCGACCGCATGGCAACGGCCTGAATTGAGATGACAAGCGCCGGGACCGTGATCATCGGAGCTGGGCTGTGTGGCGGCAACGCGGCCGCGACACTGCGCGAGGAGGGTTATCAGGAGCGCGTGGTGCTGGTCGGCGATGAGCCTGTTGCGCCGTTCGGACGACCGCCACTTTCGAAGACGTACCTCCGCGGCGAAGAGGACTGGACCGCATGGTTGGTGAAGCCTCCAGACTGGTACGCGCAGCACAACGTCGAGCGCTTGCACGCACGCGTCGAGTTGATTGATGTGCAAGCGCGCGAAATCGTGCTCGAGACTTCACGTCAGCGCATCGCGTTCGACCGGCTGCTGCTAGCGACCGGCGGTCGCAATCGGGGCTTGTCAGTCCCCGGCGCCACCCTCCCCGGGGTCCTCGGACTGCGCACGCTTGCCGACTGCAACGCAATCAAGGAGGCGGCGGTGCCCGGCAGCCACGTGGTCGTGGTCGGGATGGGCTTCATCGGCAGCGAGGTCGCCGCATCCCTTCGCCAGCTGGGCGTCAGCGTGACAGCTGTGCTTGGGGGCGTCGGCCCCTTGGCGGGTGTGCTCGGCGACCAGGTCGGCTCGGTGATGGCCGCCATCCATCAAGAGAAGGGCGTGGAACTGCTCCTCGATGATCGTGTCGTCGCGTTCACCGGAGACGCGCGCGTGGAACACGTCGTGACCAGTCGGGGCGCGACACTACCCTGCGATTTCGCAGTGACGGGGACCGGCATCGAACCCACCGTCGAGCTCGCCCGCACGAGCGGCATCCCCATCGATAACGGGGTCATCGTCGATGAGCGATGCCGAACCGACGCTGCGGACGTCTACGCGGCGGGTGACGTGGCAAACCATCTGCATCCAATATTCGGTCGCATACGCGTTGAGCACTTCAATAACGCCGAGCGCCAGGGGCGGGCTGCGGCGCGCTCCATGCTTGGGAGCGCGGAACCCTACGCGGACCTGCATTCCTTCTGGTCGGACCAATACGAGCATGCGCTTGAATACGTTGGGCACGCACCACGCTGGGATCAGTTCGTGGTTCGCGGGAGCCTCGAGCAGCGCCGGTTCCTCGGCTTCTACCTCGGCGAGGGCCGGGTAATGGCGGTGATGGGTCTGAACCGCGGCGGCGACCCGGAATTGGACGAGGGCGGCGAGCTCTTCGCCGCCAAGGCCCTCGTCGGCAGCCGGCCGAGGTCTCGCCGGCCACGTTGGAAGACGAGAGGACCGACCTGAGCGCCTTGCGTGCCTGAAGCGCATGACGTGCGACGCTTGACGAGCCGATGAACCCCGCACCTGCCGTCCTGCGTGTCTGCCGGCGTGAATCCTTCGACGCGGCGCACCAGCTCTGCGACCCCCGGCTCTCCGCGGAGGAGAACCGCGCTCTCTATGGCAAGTGCGTCAATCTGCACGGCCATCGCTACCAGCTCGAGGTGATCGTCGCCGGCAATATGGACGACGCATCGGGCTACGTCGTCGACCTCAAGCAGCTCGCTGATGTCATCAAGGCCGAGATCATCCAGCACGTCGACCACCACAACCTCAACACCGACGTAACCTGGCTCGACGGGCGGATTCCCACCGCGGAGAACCTCGCCGTGGTGTTCTTCGAACGACTGCGGCCGCGCATCACACGCGGCACCCTGCACACCGTCCGGGTGTGGGAGACGGAGAAGAACTGGGCTGAGTGCACCCGCGGCGACTGACACCGATGGAGACCCTGCGGCGTACCACCGAGTTGACCCAACGCTACAGCGCCGAGGATGTGCGCGTCTTGTCGTCCGCGGAGCGAGCCCGGTTCCTGCCGGGTGGAATCCCGGACGTGCCTATCGACCGATCGCTCTCGTTCGAGCTGCTCTACCGGCTCGAACCCGAACTGTACGAGCGGCTGGTGGCAGCCGAGCGCATTCATCCCGCGGTGCTCGACTGGCTCCCCCACGTCGATCGAGTAGTGGAGATTGGCGCCGGTACGGGGCGTCTCACCACCCATCTGCTGCCGCGTTGCGCGTACATCGTGGCGGTGGAACCCGCGCGGCGGATGCGCGAACGTCTTCGCACAGCCTTGTCCTCGGAGCCATCGGGAAAGATCGACATCGTCGATGGCTTCTTCGACGCGCTGCCGGTGCCTGACGCCTCAGCCGATCTGGTGGCGACCTGCTCAGCGCTCGAGCGCGACGCCGCCCATGGGGGAAACACCGGACTCGCCGAAATGGAGCGGGTGTGTGCGCCCGGCGGTGTGATGGTTGTGGTGTGGCCCAACCACCTCGACTGGCTCGCCGCTCACGGATACACGCACGTGAGCTTTCCGGGCCCCATGTGGATGGAATTCCAGGACACGGATGAAGCGATCGAGATGGCGGAGATCTTCTTTCCGCACGCGGCCGACGAGGTCCGTGCTCGCGGCAAGGCGCGCATCCCATACGACGTGCTCGGCGTCAACCCACCCCGTGACCTCGCGTTCAAGGTGAACCGGCGTTGAGGCTCGCACTCATCGCGTCGCTTGTGTCGCCGATTCGCGAACCCCAGTGCGGCGGAGCGCAGGCGTTTCTTGCCGACCTCGCCACCGGCCTGGCCACCCGTGGCCATGAGGTCGATGTCTTCGCCGCATCCGGTTCAGAGATCGACGGGGCTCGCGTTGTCGATGTGGGAGTCGACGCATCCACCTTGCACGAGTTCCTCTACCGCGCGGGCACGTCCCCGCCGATCGATCCGGCGCGGTTCGTGGCCGCCTATGCGCGAGTTTTCGAAGCCCTCGGCGAGCGGTCCTATGACCTGGTGCATAACCACGCATTCGACGCTCCCGCGATTCAGCGCGCGGTCGGCGTCGCATCACCGGTGATCCATACGCTGCACCTTCCCCCCGAGGGCTCCGTCGTTGACGCGCTTCGCGACGCGTCGCGAGCGGCCAACGCACCCGTGATCGCCACCGTCTCGGCCGCACAGGCTGACGCCTGGCGACGCTTCGTCGACATCGACACCGTCCTCCCGGTCGGCGTCGTCACGGCTCGGGTCCCGTGGTCAGCGACCCCGGGAGGCGGCGCCATATTCGCTGGCCGCTTCAGCTCCGAGAAGGGAGCCATCGACGCGATCGCCATCGCGCGGCGCGCGCGGATGTCGATCGACCTGTACGGCGATGCCTATGACGGCGGCTACACCGAGCGCGCGGTGGACGCCATCAGCGACCGGTCCGACGTGAGCGTTCATCCCGCGGTGCCAAGGGCAAGGCTCTGGCGGGTCATCGCCGGCGCCGCGGTGGTGCTGTGCCCCGCGAACTGGGACGAGCCGTTTGGCCTGGTTGCCGCTGAGGCGCAGGCGTGCGCCACCCCGGTGATCGCGTATCGGCGCGGTGGGCTCCAGGACATCGTCGTCGACGGGGTCACCGGCTTCCTGGTCGCTCCCGGGGATATTGAGGCTGCGACCGCAGCGTTCGGCCGCCTCGGTGAGCTCGACCGTACCGCCTGCCGCCGGCACGCGGAAGCGCACCTCGATATCGAGGCAGTGCTCGACGCCCACGAGCGCGTGTACCGCGGCGTCCTCACATCGACACTCGCGACCGCGCATGGCTGATCGCGCACACTGGCTCGCTGGTCGGGTCGCCGTGGTCACCGGCGCGAGCCGCGGGATTGGTCGCGCCACCGCAGTGTCGATTGCGCGCGAGGGCGCGCATGTCGTCGTCGCCGCGCGAGGTACCGCCGCCCTCGACGCAACCGTCGCGGTGATTCGCGGCGCGGGCGGTGCTGCGACCGCCGTTCCCACCGACGTCGGCAACGCCCGCGATATCGCCGAGCTGTTCAGCGTCGCGTCACGGATCGGGCCACCCGTCGCGCTGGTGTGCGCCGCCGCAACCCTGGAGCGCGAGCCGTTCGACGAGACCAGTCTGGCTTCCTGGGAGCACACGATCGGTGTCAACCTCACGGGCGTCTTCAACTGTTGCCGCGCCGCGTTCACGCTGATGCGCAGCGCCGGCGAGGGCCGCATCGTCAACATCGCTTCGCTGTCAGGCGTGTATGCGACCGAGAAGTTCCCCGGTCTTGTCGCGTACAACGCGTCGAAGTACGGCGTGATCGGGCTCACCGAGGGAATCGCCGTCGAGGGCAGGGCGTTCGGTATCACTGCCATCTCGGTGAGCCCGGGCGCGGTGGACACCGATATGCTCCGCCGGGCAAATCCCTCGCTCCGCGCGAACCTGATCCCCGATGAGGTTGCGGCGCTGATCGTCGCTCTGCTGGACAGCCCGCTCAGTGTCGCCAGCGGCGCCAACATTCCCCTCTTCTCGAACGCCTGACCCGGATCCGGCCGGGAGCCCCACCCTGGCTTCGTCAGGGCCGCGGCAGGTGCTGGAGAGCGTGTTCCAGGCGCCTCAGACTGTCCGCTCGATGCGCCGCTTCATCTATCGCACGCATCAGCTGCACGCGCGTGGGATAGCGAAACAGATCGAGATCCTCGTGTAGGTCGGCAAGCCACTGCCGGGCCCGCTGCTGTTCTGCCGGCGAGAGCAGTACTTTCATCCCCTCAGTCCCCCAACCTCCCTGAGCCACTAGGATAGCGGTTGACGCGATCGAAGTCTATCGGGGCGGCTGAGGCTACTCTCGGATCGCCGCAACCGCGCGGCGGATCGCCGCAAGCGAACGGCGGATGTCCTCGTCGTCCGTGGACCAATTGCTGACGGAGACGCGCAACACATCCTGTGCGTGCCAGCGCGATCCCGACATCCAGGCGGTGCCATCGGCGATCAGGCGCTCGGTCACCGCGCGCGTGCGAGTGTCATCGCCAAAAACCACACACACCTGCGTGTAGTCGACGTCATTGACGACGCGCGCCCCCTCAATGGCTGCGATACCCTCGGCCATGGCGCGGGCGTGGTTGACGAGCCCGTCGATCAGCTCAACGACGCCAGTTCGCCCCAGTGACCGGAGCGCCGCCCAAACGGGGACACCACGGGCCCGCCGGGAAAACTCGGGCACCTTCTCATGCGGATCGCCCGGCCCGGACTTGTCGGCCATCAGGTAGCTGGCGGCGGGTCCCGAATGCCGAACGCATCGCCTCACGATCCGCGACGATCGCTATCCCGCAGTCGTATGGAACATTGAGCGTCTTGTGTGCATCTGTCGCCCACGAGTTGGCCAGGGCGAGCCCGGAGACCAGATGACGCAGCGCTGGCGAAACTGCCGCCCACAGGCCGAACGCCCCGTCCACGTGCACCCATGCGCCATGCGGATGGGCAACCTGGATCGCCTCGGCCAGGGGGTCGAAGGCACCCGAGTGGACGTTCCCGGCCTGCAAACACACGATTGACGGGCTGCGCGGATCCAATTCCTTGAGCGCCTCAGCGAGGGCTTCGACCCTGATGCGTCCTTGGTCATCGACTGCGACCGGCTGTGGTTCGCCGAGACCAAGGTATCTCAGCGCGAGGTCGACCGTCTCGTGGCGCTCGGCGCCGACGATGACGCGGATCCGAGGCGCTCCAGCAAGTCCCTCACGCATCAAATCCCACCCAACGCGCGACAGCACTGATGATCGCGCTGCAGCAAGACCCGTGAAGTTGGCCATCGTCGCACCTGTCACGAAGCCGACGTCAGCGCTCGCCGGGAGCCCGAAGAGATCGAGCAACCAGGCCGCGGCAGACTCTTCCGCGGCAACGGTTGCCGGGGTCGCGTAGCGTATCGCCGTGTTCTGATCCCATGCGCTGACCAGCCAATCGGCGGCGAGCGCGGCCGGCAACGTGCCACCAATCACCCAGCCAAAGAAGCGGCCCGACTGCATCGCCATGAGCCCCGGCTCGGCGAGCTTCGCCATCAAATCGATCACCTCCTCCGGCGGCGTGGATTGCTCAGGCAGCGGGCCGCCGAACCCGGCAAGCAGCTGGTCAGCTGTTACTCCGGGTCCAACCGGGCGAACGCCGACCGAGGCGAGCCACACCCGGGCATGCTCAGCAGCTCGAGCCAGCGCCTCATCGTACAAACCGTCCCGACCCGACATGTTCAGTCCTCCGTAAAGGTGCAGCGTGCGCGTCTGCGCGGTGATGCTAGTGTCATGCCGCCGTGCGCTTCGCAGTTCGCACCCTTCGGCTCGCGCTCCTTTTCCTGATCTTCAGCGTCGCGAGCCTCGCCGGGTGCCGCTCGGTGGTGTCAACTACCGGGGGAACAATGTCAGCCGCGACCGCCATCTCGTCCACCCCCCAGGTGCCTCGGCCGTGCTCGTTTCTGACTCAGGCGATTGCCGCCCGGACTAGCGGCGACCCGGCAGTTACGAACCAGGCTATGAACGTGACCGAGACGGAATCCGGGTACGTCGCGTGCATCTTTGCCGATACCCAGGATGAAGCCAACAGCGTGGAGGTGCAAATCAAGAGGGTGCCGGGCGGCGTCGACCCCTCAAGGTTGCGGGGAGCCGCGACCTTCTTCTCACTTGGAGAACCGGTTCGACCGTTTCAACCCTTCACGGTGCAACGCGTCGGCGGCGGGGCACTGGGCGAGACCACACCGGGCGTAGCCTTCATCGTGTTCTCCGTGAGCGACCTCTTGATCTACGTCGGCGGCGATTCCGCGTCTGCGAGTGCCGCGTCCTTGCGTGTCAGCGTCGAAGACCTCGCACAAGAGGTAGCTGCATCGTTGTAGGAAGAGAAGTTCGCCGCAGGTTCACGCAAGCCACGTCAGCCGGTCATCTCGGTCGGTTGCGTGAGCCCACCGAAGCACTTCGGTCCATTCCCACATCGGCGACCCTGACTGCGTCGCGGCTGGGTCAGGCAGGAGACCTCTCTTGTGCCACAATCGAATGGTGGCCTCCGGGTAGCCGAGCCTGTCCGAGATTTCCCGCATGCCCACGCCGTCCCGGAACCGCTTCACATCGAAAGTATGGGTTCGTACGATCGCCGCCGGCCACAACCGCGTCGCCCTGCGCTACGTCTGGAATTGACTCGCGCTCGTGTATTGGGTGGACGCGCCGTCCAGTGTCTTTGTCACCGACGTGACGCTCGCGTGGCGCACCGCCGCGCGTGCCGTCTGAGGGGCATCGGCTGGGCTGCCCAGCTCGAACCAGAAGCTCGATCCGCTGCCGACGGCGGACTCGACGCCGATCGCACCGCCCATCGACTCGATGATGCGACGGTAGAGCGCTAGACCCAGCCCGGTCCCGGCGACCCCCGTCCGCTCCGCACCGAGGCGGTCGAATGGCTGGAAGAGCCGCGGGAGGAGCTCGGCCGCAATCCCGGGGCCGGAATCGGCGACGGTGACCCGGGTGCGGGCGCCGGTCACGGGCCGGATGCTGATGGATACCGCGCCGTCGACCGCAGAGTACTTGATGGCATTCGTCAGCAGGTTGATGAGCGCCTGCCGCAGCCGGAAGCGGTCCGCGCTGACGGACGCCGACGATTCCTCGACGCCGATCGTCCTGATGACGATGCCTCGCCGCCGCGCCTCGATGGCGACGAGCTCAAGGGCCTCCGCGATCACAGCCTGCAGCGGCACCTGCTCGATGTGAAGAGCCTGCCTGCCCGAGTTGATGTGCGAGATGTCGAGAATATCCTCGACGAGGGCCAGCAGATGCTCGGAGGCGCGGGTGAGCGCGTCGAGCTTGGCCAGCTGCGGCTCCCTGGTCTCGTCCAGCAGCAGGAGGTCCGCGTACCCGATGATCGCGGTCAGGGGCGTGCGCAGCTCGTGGCTGACCCGCGACAGGAACTCCGTCTTGGCCTGGTTGCTCGCCCGCAACTCGGCGGTCCTCGCCTCTACCTGCGCTTCCAGGTCCACGGTCAGGTACTCGAGCGCACGGCGCGCGGCTCGCGCCTGGTCGGTCACCGCCGCAAGCACGAGGGCGATCAGCGCCACGCAGCCGTTGAATGTCTGCAGCGCCATCAGCGAGCCGGTCACCGACAGCGACGCCACGTAGGGCCCGCCGCCACGGACGGTGGCCGCGATGGCGATGCTCGAGACGATCACGACGGCGGTGGCCGCCCCCAGCCGCGAGAACCGCAGGGCCGCCCAGATGACCGGTGGAAAGATGAGGTATGTGACCGGGAAGTGGCTGATGAAAGCCCCGGCCGACGCGCCAGCCAGGACGAGCAAGAGGACCGCGGCCTCGAGCCCCTGCGCCCGGGTAGGGCGATGCCATGAACGGGTGGTGGCGACGAGCAGCAGGAATGGCGCGAAGAGCACCACACCCATCGAGTCGCCGATCCACCAGGTGGTCCAGGTGGCGCCGTAATCAGCCGGCGACATCCCGCCAGTGACGAGGAGCGCCAACGTCCCCTGCGTCGCCGAGATGGTCATCCCCACCAGCCCGGCCACTACAAGGGCGGTGACGTCGCGCACCCGAGCCAGGTCGCGCCGCATCGCCAGCACATGGGTGAGCAGGAGGCACGCAATAAGTGGCGCGAGCGTGTTGCCGACGGAGATCAGGAGGGCGGCCTCGATCCCGGCGCCGTTGGTGAGGTTCGCCAGGAATGCCCCCATTGCCACGCCGGGCAGCGCCCGCACGCCGAAGAGGAGCAGGGCGGCGACGGCGATGCCGGTCGGCGGCCAGACGGCGGTGACGTTGCGGTTGGCGAAGGCGAGCTGCAGCCCCAGCCGAGCCCCGATCAGGTATGCCACCGCGACGGCGGCAACCAGCAGGAGGCCCGATCCGGCGGCCCGCCCGCCCCCGTTCCGAGGCGCCATGCCGGTAGTCTGCCGCCCTTCCCGACGCCGGGGATCGCCTGCCACGGGACTGCGACAACCGGCGCCGATCGCGGCGTTGAGCGCCTGAGCCGATGCCGACTGACTCAATCCGATCACGCGTGTCACGAACTCCGCTCTCGGTACGGTGGCGGACAGACCCAACGCTCCAACCGCAACACAGTGACCGAGAGGGGCGCTCCGACCGTCACGAGGTGCACCCACCGTGTCCGTGCCGCGGCCCGACCCGTCGAACCTGCTCGCGTTTCCGGCGGCGCCGCGACCGAGTGGACAGCGCAGTGCTGGTGACTCGCCGGCGGAGGTCATCGGCCGACCTGCCCCTCCGATCTTCGTGAGCGGGGACGCACTTCTGCTCGGTTTGCTCGCCCTCCTCAACGAATCCGCTGATATGGACCGGGCCCTCCAGGACGGCCTCGACATGATGACCGCGGCGACACGTGGCTGCGTCGGGGAGATCTGGCTGCGCACCGGCGAGGCGCGCGACGTCGAGCTGCACTACTCGTCGTCTGACGGATCGCCGGCCGTCGCGGCTTTCGTGGCAGCCGGTAGGGCGCTCGGAGTCGGTGCCGGACCCGCGTCGATCAGCCGGGTACTGAAGACCGGACGCGGTTCGACGGCAGCCCCCATGGGCGCAGATGACTGGGGCGCCCGCTCGAGTCAGGCAGCCAAGGCTGACCTCCGCAGCGCAATGACCTTCCCGATCCGGACCAACGACGGGGTGATCGGTGTGCTCGCCGTTTTTTGCGAGACCGTAGAGCGTCCCGTCGGCGGCGTGCTCGACGCCATCCCGGTGGCCTGCCATCACATTGGTCGCTTCCTCGAGCGGGTTCGCGCCGATGACGCCCTCCATGAAGCAACCATGGAACTTTCCGCCCTGGCCTCTACGGATTCGCTCACCGGTCTGAACAATCGGCGCGAATTCGATCGGGCGCTGCGCACCATACCGCGCCAGCCGTTCGCCGTCCTCTCCCTGGACCTTGACGGCCTGAAGGCCACCAATGACACCCATGGCCATGCCGCGGGTGATGCGTTGCTGCGCACGGTGGGCCACACGCTCGGGCTCCTTGTGCGCGGATGGGATGTGATGGCCCGGGTCGGCGGCGACGAGTTCGCGGCTCTGCTCCCCGAGGTGGGCGTTTTCGGCGCAAACCTGGTCGCTGATCGCATGCGCTTGGCAATGCACTCACTTGTGCTGCCCAGTGGACCAGTGCGGATCACGGTTGGCTGGAGCGCAGCGCCGGCAGGGACCGACCCCGTGTCGGTGTGGCAGCGAGCGGATGAGTCCCTGTATAAGGCCAAGCATGCCGGCGGGGATCGGGTGATGGGCTGCTCGTACGAACGGGGCGAGGCCGGTGACATCGCCGACCGTTCTTACTCCGACGTGGTCACGCATCTTCTAGAGGGTGGACCGATCACCACGATGTTCCAACCCATCGTCGAGCTCGTCGACGGCTCAGTGCTGGGCTACGAAGCCCTGGCACGCCCGGAAGGATTTGCGGCCATGGACTCCGTGGAGGCCGTGTTCGAGGCGGCTCGAACCAGTGGCCACATTCGCGATCTCGACTGGGTGTGCCGGCGCCGGGCGCTCGAGGATGCGAAGCAGCTCCCCGACGGCGTTGCGCTCTTTCTGAACATCAGCGCTGCCGCGCTGCTCGACCCCGTCCATGGCGTCGACCAACTTCTCCTGTTGTTGCACACGGTTCAGCGCGCGCCCCAGACCGTTGTCCTCGAGATCACCGAGCACGAGCGTATCCGCGACTACGAACGACTCGGCAATGTCCTCGCTGCCTACCGCGCTGAAGGCATCCGTTTTGCTCTCGACGACGTGGGCGAAGGTCACTCCACCGTCGAGCTGCTCGCCGCGTCCGGCAGCGAGTACCTCAAGCTGGGGCGCAGCCTCACCATGACCTCGAACCGGGTCGGATCAAAGGCCGCGATGCATGCCACCATGGCCTTCGCACGAGTCAGTGGAGCGGTGGTCATCGCCGAGGGAATCGAGAACGAGTTCGTCGCGGACCTGATGAAGGCGGCCGGCGTTCGCTACGGGCAGGGCTTCGGGTTGGGTAAGCCGACCAGAACACGCGACATCGAGGACGTCGGCAAGGCACTGGCGGGTCGCGCCGCACTCAGCGGGCTGCGACCGCGTGCGGTCGTCGCTCCTGTAGCGACCACAAGGAGCGCTCAGCCAGAGCCGGAGGGAGTCCCGGGTAGCTGAGCGCCCTTGTCGTCGGCGCGGAGTGTTAGTGGAGCAACTCGAACGTGTTGGTCGCGTCGTCCACGAAGTACAAGCCGTTGCCGTGTGGAGCTACGACGAGCCCAAAGAGCGCTCCGCTACCGGGCGGCGAGCCGCTCATGTCGAGCCAGGCGAACGCGACCTGGGCACCCGCCGGCGTCGTCTCGACGATCGTTCCATCGCCGGCGTTGACGGTGAGGATGTCGCCGTTCGGCGCAAGCGTGAGCCCGAGCGGCGCGTTGAGCAAACCGTTGGCGGTCACGTCGGCGCCGGTGAATCCCGTGCTCATCCTGTTGAGCGCGTTCGGGATGGCCGCGATCCGGTTGTTGGCCGTATCCGCCACGTAGAGGGTTCCGGCGGCGCTGAGAGCGACGCCGGTTGGGCCGACCACCAACGCAGCCGGGTCGGTGCGCTCTGCAAAACCGGAACCGACGACGGTGCTCGACACGACCCACGGCGCAGCACTGCCCGCCGTGTGCAGCACCAGCCGAACGACCGTGCCCCGATTGACCACCGCCCCATTGGCGGCGACCGTCCCATTGAGAACGTTGGTCACGAAGACGTCCGAAACAGCACCGCGATCGACCGCGGCGAGATCCCAGGGACCGTTGATTCCGAACGCGTGGTTGAGTGTCTCGACGAGTTTGCCGTTCCAGTCGAGAATGATCAGGCAGCCGGCTTTCGCAGTCGCCGAGGTGCCGTCGGAGGTCGGCAGCGACCCCACCACGACCCAGCGGTTATGGAGGATGGCAAGCCCGGTGGTCAACCCCACCCCGCCGGTGCAGATGCCGTGCACGTCGCTCGAGGTGATGTGGGCAAACACCGAACGGCCTCCGTCCGGCGTCATCTGGACGATCGTCGTGCCAGTTCCCTGGGCATTTGTCGAGTTATTGAAGTTGCTCACGAGCACGTCACCGGCAACAAGCCGGCCCTGCAACTCATGGACTACCGCCATGCCGTACGGGTTCACATCACCATTTCGGGGCACGGTCGACCCGAGCGTGGTGACGCGCGAAAACCCGCTGATGAACAGGCCCGATGCCGATGCAGTGATCTGCCCAAACCCGATGCCGGCCATGGGCACCGCGACCATTGCCACGAGTTGGAGGATGTTACTTCGCCTCACTGTTCGTTCTCCCTGGACGCCGGACGGCCATCCCGACCGCCTCTAGCAGCGCCACGTATGAATACGGGGCGGGTTACGCTCAGGGGCGTGAGCCTCCCATCCTGCGTCTGGCCTCACCCGCACGGGGCACCAATAGCGCGCGTTTCAGTATTCGGCTTGGTGCCGGGCGGAGCCAACGGAGGCGCCCTGTAAGCTAGCGGCGCAGGAGTGCTTCATGGCTCGCGAGAGGTTTCGGATCGTTGCGACACCGATAGTCCTCTTCCTCGCAGCCTTCGCCTCGGCAAACGCGTATCCGAGCCCACCGGCGATCAGGTCTCGAATGGTGACCGTGTCGGCAGTCTCCGCCCCCCGCCGCCTCACGGTCAGGCCTGTGCTCACCGATCGGGCAGCCACTCCGGCGCCTTACAAACACTTGACCAAGACTATCTACCTGACATTTGACGATGGGCCAAATCCGATCTGGACTCCGGAGATCCTTTCCCTCCTGGAGGACAGCGGTGCGCATGCGAGTTTTTTTGTCATTGGGGAGAACGCCAAATCGTGGCCCAAGTTGGTGGAGCGCGAGGCCCGCGACGGCGACACGATTGGAGATCACACCTGGTCGCACCCGAATCTGACTCGGCTGTCGGCGACTGTCGTGTGGGCCGAGTTAGCCCGCGACCAGAACTTGATCACCGAGCTGACCGGAAAGCCGCCCAGCTTGTGGCGCCCTCCCTACGAGGCGTTCAACCCACCGGTAGTCGCCATTGCATCCGGGTTGGGGATGAAGATGCAGCTGTGGAGCGTGGATACCGGAGATTGGCAGCTACCCGGAACCGAGGTCATTGTGTTGCGTGTGATGGCGGCGCTTCACAACGGGATGGTCGTGCTCTTTCACGACGGGGGCGGCGATACCCGAAGCCAAACGGTGGCGGCGGTGGCCATCTTGATACCCGAGTTGCAGGCGGCAGGGTACCGGCTCGCAGCCCTGCCGGCCCAGGGAGTGGGCGAGTAGGTAGGCAGGCTCCTCAGCTCGTCACGACCACGACTGGAGTGTTGACCTCCGTTTCGATATACGGGCCATCGATCAACCACGACAGTTCATACGCTCCTGCGACGGCGGATGCCCTTTTCAGCGGCAGCTCCATGGCAAAGGTCCGCGAATGCCCTGCACCCAGCGAGGGCACTGCAGCACAGTTGAGCAAATACCGTGCAACCGCAAAACCCGCGCCACCCTTGATGGATTCGCTGTAGCCGGGGCAGGGACGAAAGTACAGGGTCTGATCGGACACATTGGTCAGTGTCACGGTGTAGTCGAGCGTCGTCCCGAGGCGCGCTGGAGAAGCAACCGAAATTGAAACGTCAAGATTCGATGCAGGCGTGAGCTCAGCGGGTTGGTAGCCCGGCTGCTGAAATGACGACACCATCATCGGGTACTGTGCGGTGGGCGCACAACCCGGGACTTGAGCACCGCCGAATGGCGCGTCGAAGCGGAAGACACCCCCATCGCGAAGCGTGACGACGACGGTCGCCACCGTCGCGCTGCCGCAGATTGGAATATCGCTCTGGAGCAACAAATAGGTTTGCCCCTTGACGGGGTCGTTCGGGCCTCCGCTGGCGATCCGTGGGAGTAGTTCGACACCCGCGTTTGCATATGTGGGGATGTAGCCGCCATCAGCCAGTGCGACCCGGTACTCCGTGACGCGATGGCCCTTGGCGTCGAGGAAGCGAACACTGGTTGGAAACCCGCTGAGGGTGCATGGGGTAGCGGCACGGTCTGTGAAGATCAACGGCGCCCCGTAGTGACCCAACCCTCCGCCGCCGGGTCCGGGGTGAGCGATGAGGTCGCGGCTCCGGCACACCTGCAGTCCCGCCGGCGGGCTCGACGGTGTTGGTTGTGGTGTGGGTGTTGGCTCGAGCCCCGCCGGTGTGTCGATCCACGGAACGGCTGCCTCGGACGGCGAAGGTCGTGGTGTCTGGGCGGCCGCAGCAGCGCGTGGTTGCGAGGGTTGCGCCCTCCCGGCTCCAATGATTCTGGGAACGGCAATCGCCAGTGCGATCACCAGGGCGGTGCCGATTCCCACTGCGAGCGACGCCGCCAGCCGGCCAGTACGCGAGCGGCGCGGAGGCTGTTCTGCACCCACGGCCAATCCGATGCGCACTCGGAGATCGCCTCGAGGCGGGAGGTAGGCCTCGTCGAACACCCTTCTCAACTGGTCAGCGAGCTTGCTGCTCATCGCATCTCCTCGAAGCGATTCGACATCGCGTGGCCGGATTGCGCTGGGAGGTTGGTACCGCGCAGGTCTTCATCAGTCGTGTATGCGGAGCGAAGCGCCAACACCGCGCGACGGAGCCGCGATCTGGCTGCGGCCTGGGACACGCCGAGCACCCGAGCCACCTCCTCGATGGGTAGATCAAGCCAGTACACCAAGGCGAGGACCAGCCGTTTCTCGCTGCCGAGGTGGGCGACGGTGTTGCGCAGATCGATGGCCTCCGCTGCACGACCCTCGAGTTGTTGACCAGACGGGCCGGTCGCCTCCTCCACCGGTCCGCTGCCACCTGGCAGATGCCACCATCGGCGACGGCGCACCGAACGGCATTCGTTGGCCACGATGGTGAGGAACCAGGGGCGGACGTCCCCGCGCTCCGCGCGAAGCGTGGCCACGGCCTTCCACGCCTTGAGAGCCGCTTCCTGCACCGCGTCCTCCGCGGCCTCGCGTTGGGCGAGCATCGTGAAGGCGAGCTTGTGCGCGGGTATGAGGACGGGAGCCAGCAACTCCTCGAACGCAGTCGGGTCGCCTTCGCGCGCAGCCGCGACCAGGGGTCCGGCGCCGGCGAGCGGGGCGGGAACTGACATCGGCAACTCATATGACGCTGGACGGGGCGGTTTCGTGTCGGTGAAGTTTTCGGCGTGGTCGTGTCCCAGGGGCCCGGAGTGGCCGGTGCCTGTTTCCCGGACCGTTACCTTTTGCCTCCCTCCCGGGGTCTTACTGGCAAGCACATGGCAACGGACGAGCAAGAGCTGCTCACGCGGAGGCCGGTCGGCGTGAGTTCCGAGGAGATCGCGAGCCACGACGAGGCGGCTTTCGCGGAGGCGCTCCTCGCCGCCCTACGGCCGGCATTTCGAGCCCTCCGTGCCATAGGTCTGTCCGAAGATGACGCTGCCGACGTACTCCAGGATGCCTCGATCCGGGCGTGGCGGCACCGCTCCCAGCGACACGGTGACTTCGCGGCGTGGTTCATTGCCATCGCCTATCACGAGGCGCGGCGCCCTCACCACCGCTGGCCCGCACTCCCGGTCTTTTGGCAAGGAACGAGGGGCTCATCGGACCAGAAGGGGCAAAACGATGACCTCGACCGCGCTCTTGCGCGGCTGCCGAGGCGGCAGCGGACCGCTATCTCCCTGCGCTACGGCAGTGATCTGACGATTCTCGATGTCGCCGGCACGCTGGGCATCAGTGAGGCCGCGGCCAAGCAGCTGCTTGCCAGAGCACGCGAGTCGCTCCGTCGAACGCTGTCATCGATTCCAAGAGGTGAGCCATGAGCAATGACGGCGATGTGATCGCGGAGACACTGAATTCCCGTCCCCTCACTCTGACCGAAGAGGTCGCGCTCGCTCGTGTGGAGCGGTTCGTGTCGCGCCACGACTTCGCAGCGCCGCGACATCCGAAGCTTGCGCTCGAGCTCCTCCTTGCCGGCGTCGTCGCCGCGGTGGCGATCACGTTCATCGTGGCGCTTACCCGTCATTCGCTTTCAACGCCAACGCCGGCGCGCCCCACTCCGGTGCCCGTAGCCACCGCCACTGCGACTGCCAGCCCTCCAACTCCGTCAACGAGCCCGCCTCTGGGACCCGCCATCCCATTGCGCATCACGCAGCAACTGAAACTTGGCAGCTTCCAGGCCAACGCGATATCAGTGGGTTTGGGCAGCGTGTGGGTTGCGGCCCATAGTCCGGTATATGGGGACAGGGGCAGACTGTTTCGCGTCAATGCATCGTCGGCTCGCCAGACTGGAAGCTGGATGGTCGGGGGAGACCCGGAGGCGGTTTCGGCGGCCGGCAGCTACGTCTGGGTGGCCAACAGCTTCGGCGATGGTTCGCTCGTGTTGCCCGATCAGAACACCGTCATGCAGTTCAATGCGACCACCGGAGCTCTGCTGCACCTGTATCGAATCTCGAGCCCCACCGCAGTGGCGGCGAATGGAAACAGCGCGCTCGTCGTGTCCTCCCGTACGGCGAACGGTCCCACCGACATGTATTTCCTGACCGCCGGACGGTCATCACTGGTCGCCACCGTGCAAGGCGTCCTGCAGGGTCCATCGCTGTCGGGTGACGCCGCACTCGCCGTCTGTGGTGGCCAGGTATATCTCGGCGTGAGCGAGCTCTCCGCCAGCGGTGCCCAGAGCGTCAACATCTACGTGATTCGCATCGGTGGCGGACGTGTGGGGACCATCGCGACGATTCAGGGTGAGTGGTGGCCCGCGATGACCTGCGGGGGCAACTGGCTCTACGTCTTCGACGGGGCTGGAGACCTTCCGATGCTCGTGAATCCGGTGGATGGCAGAGTAAGCACGCTGCTCGAAGGATCGGGCGCTTCGGCGGTCGGCTTCGAATCGGGATTTATCTGGCAGCTGCACAACGCGTACGGCCCTCCAGGATCGGGGGGATACCTCACCGCCCTGGACCCGAACACGGGCCTCGAGTCGTCGTCCCGTCTGACCATCCCCGGCACCGTGTCATCCGACGCGTTTCTCCTCGCCCCGGGTGCGCCCGGCTTGTGGGTGGTCGGCGGCAACGAGGGTCTCCTTCTGCACGTCATCTTCGGCTAGGCGGAATGCGTGCCCCACGCCTCTTGAGACCACCCCCGCGATGAGGCCCCCAGGTCGGACGGTCAGCCACGACCAATACGAAGGATAGGCGCCCTCAACGGGTTCCCCTAACATGGTCGAAACGATGACGGGTGCCCGTGGAGAAGATCCATCCGCCGCGCCCCCGGCCTTGATGGTCGACCAGCTGACCAAGCGGTTCGGCGAGCGCACCGCATTCCAGGACGTTTCCTTCACCGTCGCTTCGGGCGAGGTGTTCGGCTTTCTCGGACCGAACGGGGCGGGGAAGACGACCACGGTTCGGACTCTGGGGACGCTGATCGCACCCACGTCGGGTACCGCAAGCGTCGCCGGGATTCCGTTGACGTCGCAGAACGGACCGGAGATCCGACAGCGCATCGCGATCATGCCGGAAAACCCGGGCCTGTACCGACGCCTCACGGTGACCGAGAACCTTGAGCTCTTCGCAGGTCTCTACCAGCAGCGCAACGCAGCTGCTCGGATCGGCGAGGCGCTCGAGGCCGTGAACCTCACGGCGCGTGCGCGCGACCTTTGTGGCAGTCTGTCCAAGGGACTGTTGCAACGTGTTGGACTGGCGCGGGCGTTGCTCAACGACCCTGCGGTCATGTTCCTCGACGAGCCCACATCCGGGTTGGATCCCGTCGCGACGCGTGAGGTGAACGACCTCATCACCGGGCTGCGCCAGCGCGGGGTCACTGTCTTCCTCACCACCCACCGCCTGGAGGAGGCGGAGCGGCTGTGTGACCGCGTTGCAATCCTCAACACCACGCTCCGCCTGGTGGGCCGGCCTGACGAGCTCCGTGAGCGGCTCTTCAGCCGATCACTGGTCGTCGAGACGTTGACACCGCTCGCCACGCCAGATGCGCTCTTCAACAGCACCGACGGAGTCGAAAGCTGGCGGCCCGACGGGGCGAGCAGTTACGTGCTGAGTGTCACCGACCCGAGGAGGATCGCTCCGCAGGTGACCCGAGCACTCGTCGCCGCGGGTGCCGACGTGGTCTCGATTAGCGAGTTCGCGTCACTCCCTCGAGGACGTCTACCTTCAGTTGATCGACGACGACCCGGAGGCATCGCAGCGATGAAGTTCAGCTTCAGACGTCTGGGTGCGGTGCTTCGCAAAGAGGTCCGTGAATACCGCCGCAGCCCCTTCATCGTCGGGACCATGGCGGTGCTCCCGCTCGTGTTCCTCGTAGAACCCTTGATCGTCATCTTTCGCATCGGCCCGTCGGTCGCGGCAAGCGCAGTGGATAAGGCGGTTGGAAGCACGTTTCTGCTGCTGCTGATCGCGCCCGCCCTGCTGCCGGCTGTCATTGCCGCGTACTCCGTGGTCGGAGAGCGCGAGCAGGGCACCCTCGAACCCCTGCTGACCACCCCGCTGCGCCGCGAGGAGCTGCTCCTTGGCAAGGCGCTCGGCGTCGTTGTTCCTGCGGTCGGCATCGCCTATGTGCTTTTCGTTGTTATCCAGGTCTGTGCCCGCCTCTTCGCCAGTAACGCGGCTGTGGTCTCCGCCCTAGGGCAAGGTCCGCATATCCTGGCGGAGATTCTCTTCGCACCACTTCTGGCAGGGTGGTCGATCTGCGTGGGCATCGGCATCTCGACGCGAGCGAGCGACGTTCGTGTCGCGCAACAGTTGGGGACATTGTCGAGCATCCCACCGCTCGCCGTCGTTGCGTTGGTGTCCTTCAATGTGTTCACGCCGAGCGTCACCCTCGCCGTGGTGTTCGCACTGATCCTCCTCGTGGCCGACGTGATTCTGTTTCGCGTCGTCGCGGCGTTGTTCGATCGCGAGCGGCTCATCACCGGCGCGTCGGCCCGGCAAGCGCCGAGCGGCGGCGGTCAGGTCCCACCCGCCGGGGCGGTTCGGCAGATACGGCGTATCCGGGGTAGCGAAGCTGAGCGACGCGACAGTTAGGTTGTCTCGGACGTGGAGTGGGATCCGTATCGGCGACCGTTACGTACCCGTTGGCGGTGTCTCGCCGGGCGCAAAGCGACCCATGTCTGCTCCGATCTTCTTGCCGATGTTGGCCACATGCAGGTGAATCTCGTCGAGGAGATCGGTGGCCTTTTTCACCTGTGCAGTCAGGGCTGTGTTCTCGGCGAGAAGCGTCTTGATATCGTCGGTGTTGTTCTCGGTATGCAGCGCTACCTCAGAGGCGATCGCATCAGCTCTCTTCGCGGCGATGAGCAGGGCAGCTGCCTGAATGCCCGCCAGCATCGAGAGAAAGAGGTTGAGAAGAATAAAGGGATACGGGTCAAATCCCGAGCCACCACCCACATGAAGCACGCCGTTGACGACGGCCCAGATGATCATTACCGCGAAGAAGACGAAGACGAAGGGCCAAGACCCCATTCCGTTGCGCATCTTATCGGCGGCCCTCTCGCCGAGCGAGAGTCGGTCACCGGCGCGTACGGTCGGATGCTTCCCCCATTGGTGTTGCCAAGCCATGATCAGCTCCTTTCAAGCGCCTGATGGCGAATGTCCGGGATGGACATTCACAGAAGCGTGTCATGTGCGTGGACTCTTGACGCGGGTTTGGGGGCAGCGCGGTTGAGCACGCTCCCACTGATACGGCACGACCTGGCTAGATGCGGCGGAACGTCTCTCCGACGCCTGCGTGGGTGAGGAGCGCCTCGTTTCGGGTCTCTGACAAGAGCCCAGGCGATGCCGGCTGCCGGCGGCATCTATTCAGGGTGATACTCCCGGTGCCCGGTCCGCTCGTCGAACCAGACCCGCATCCGCCGACCGGTGTCCGGATCGATGAACACCTCGCTGGTGGGCTGGGCACCCTCGGAGGGAGTGGCTGGGCCGCGTACACCTCCGCCCCGGTATCGGTCCCAGCCGAAGATAGCGATGACGATTCCGCCTATCACGACCACCAAGATGACCACCAAGATCACAGTCATCACGGACGCCCCCGTCAGACCCCGGCGCTCATGACCCGGCGGGTCCCGGAGCTTCCAGCCCCTCCACCACCTGTGCGGTTCCATAGGCCACGATCTCGCTCATGCTTTTGCCCATCTCGGTAGAGTCGAAACGCATCATGGTGACTGCGTTGGCGCCCATGGCGGTGGCGTTCTCCACCATGCGGTCCAGGGCCTGACGGCGGGCGTCCTCGTTGAGCTTGACGTAGGATCCGATTTCGCCACCGGCGAGGCTCTTCAACCCGGCGGCGATGTTGCCGCCTATGCCTCGGGAGCGGACAGTCAGGCCGAAAACCTGGCCCAACGTTCGCACCACCCGAGTGCCCGGGATGTTCTCCGTGGTGGTGACGATCATGAGCGCGGAGGATACGCGTTCAGATCTGGATCAGGGGCGCCGCGAGGGGGTGAGCACGATGCTCACCGCCCATCGAGCACCCGAAGGCGACGCTGGTACTCGTCGGTGTCGATCTCGCCGCGCGCGAACCGCTCGCGCAGCACCGCGGCGGCGTCTGGCGTGCCGCCATGGCCACCTTTCCACCACAGGCGACCGCGCCAGATGAAGAGGCCGATCACGGTGAGCCACAGGGCGCCGAAGACCAACGGAAAGATCCACCAAAAGCCGAAGCCGCCGCCGACCCAATATCCGGGCATGTCGTGTTCCTCCGATAAGTTGTGTTGGATGCCAACGGCACCATCGTCGGAGGCGCGCAGTGCTTCTGTCGTCCGTCGGGAAGCGACACTTTTGGCTACGTCCGCTGGCGTAGCCGCGCGTCGACTTGCTTACGCCAGCGCTTGGCCCGGCGACACAAGTCCGCTTTCATACGCGAAGACCACAAGCTGCGCACGATCCCGTGCTCCGAGCTTCTGCATGGATCGGGACACATGGGTGCGCGCCGTCGCCGGGCTGATCACGAGCCTCTCTGCGATCTCGTCGTTGGAGAGCCCACAGCCGGCCAGCGTCACTACCTCACGTTCACGCTCGGTGAGGTCGGCCAGCAGCTTCGTCCGCGGTGCGGCCGGTGCCGGCCGCGCGCTGAAGGCCTCGATGACGCGCCGCGTCACGGCCGGTGAGAGCAGCGAATCGCCCGCCGCCACCACACGGATGGCGCGCAGCAGCTCGGTTGGCTCCGCATCCTTGAGTAGAAATCCTCCGGCTCCGGCGCGCAGGGCCTCGAAGACGTACTCATCGATCTCGAAGGTGGTGAGGACGAGCACGCGGACACTGGATAGCTGCGGGTCGTTTGCGATCAGACGCGTCGCCTCCAATCCATCAAGGATCGGCATGCGGATGTCCATCACCACCACATCGGGCCGCAGCTCACGCACAACGCGCAACGCTTCCTGGCCGTCAGCTGCCTCGCCGACCACCTCGATGTCGGGCTCCGCGTCGGCGAGCGCGCGCAGACCGACCCGAATCAACGGCTGGTCATCGGCGAGCACCACCCGGACGCTCACGGGCCCCCCAGCGGCAGCGATGCCCACACCCGGAATCCGCCCTCGGGACGCCTGCCTGCGGAAAAGGCGCCGGCCAGGGCTGCGGCGCGTTCGCGCATCCCCTGGAGCCCACCGCCTTCGCCAGATGGCTCACTCAGTCCGATGCCATCGTCGACGATCTCCAGTTCCAGCCGGTCAGGCTGGAGTACGGCGCGGACCATTGCCATCGCCCCGCCGCCGGCGTGTCGGGCCACGTTGGTCAACGACTCCTGCACGATCCGATAAGCGGCGGCCGAAACAATCTCGGGGATTTCGTAGTCGCCCTGCGGCAGGTCGAGATCAATCACAAGTCCAGCGTCGCGCATCTGCGCAGCCAGGGCTGGTACCGCCGAAAGTCCCGGCGTCGGCCTGCGATCAGCGCCCACCAGCCCCTCTCCTCGGAGCGCGGCGAGCTCGGTGCGAAGCTCGGTCAGCGCCTGTTTGCTCACGCCGCGGATGGCGGTGACCGCTTTGCGCGCCTCCTCGGGCAGGCTGGAGAGGAAATGCTCGGCCACTCCGGCCTGCAGGCTGATGACCGCCAAGCTGTGACCGATCACGTCATGCATCTCGCGCGCGATCCGCAGCCGTTCTTCGACCATGCGCCGGCGTGCTTCCTCTTCGCGGCTGCGCTGCGTCCACTCCGCCCGAGCCCGCAACTCCCTCAGAAAGCGCCGCCGCGCGTCGAGAGCGATCCCCGCCACCGCGGCGACGCACACCCAGACGCCGGCAAAGAGCGCGACTGGCCACGACCATCCGTACACAGCACCGTGGACCGCGGACAGCAAGGCGGCGCCACCGAGCGTCGACACGATCCAGATTGGCAGCGATCGTGTCGCGCCCAGGGCGACGACCAGCGCAAGAAATGGGGCCAGCAGAATTGGCCCTGGTGGATCGCCGACAAGAAGGTAGGCACTGGTGCAGGCGAGCGACCCGGCATACGCGAGCGGTGGCCACCGTCGCCGCAGCGCCAACGCCATCGCCGCGCTCACGAGCAACAGGTAGCCGCCGACCCCGATCCGGTGCGCACCGGTGGCGTGCTGCTGCGCCGTGCTCGCCGCCACCAGGAAGCCGGTCAAGACAAGCGCAGGGATCAGGTCGGCCACAACAGGCGCACGTCGAGCCATTTCCGCCCAGAGCGCTCGTGGCGACGCGGTCGCGGTGAACTGCGCGCTGTGGGGGGCTCGGGATCGCGGGAGGTCGGTCATGCCTCGGCTAGGATGCGCCGTAAAGGCTTCGAGGTAGAGGTCACGATCACCACACCCTAACCGCCGGTGACGGCGTCGTCATCCGCCCGGGCGCGGCTGCTGGCGTACGCCCCCCGACGTATCACCCATACGCCCAGAGTTGAGCCGTCAACTCGCCGGCGTCGCCCCCTTCACAACAACATATTCCATCGGTTGCAGCCCACAGTGCCATCGATCAGCGATTGGCTGTAACGCAGGACGAGTGCGCATCGGATCGAAGCCCATCGGTACGATGTCGAGAATTCGGCCACCATTCGCCTCGATGACCGGACGAAGTACTCCTTGGGGAAGCGGAAACATGTGCATGCGCGGTGGGATTGGAGGGCTCTCGCGGTTATTGAAGCCGGCAGACGCTCTCTGGAGTCGGACGCGGAGACGAGTCGTTCGCTGACGCATGCGCTGCAAAGCCGACAGTCCCGAAAATACCGCACCTCCCTCGATCTCGTGGGCGTGAAACACCAGAACTCCGCGGTCACGCGAGAGAACCCGTACGAGCTCCCCGAGATATGCGAGTGCGTATCTGCGAGGGATGTGTTGGAGCACCCGCGTCGAGTAGGCAAAGGCAAAGCGGTCGTTCGCAAAGATGGAGAGGTCGGCCCGCTCGTTCAAAGTAAAGGTCAAGCGATCGAGGTTCGGATTGAACCCTCGCGCGAGTTCCAGCATCGTTGGCGAGATGTCCACCCCCACACAGCCCGCAAAGACTTCCGCAAGAGGTTGACTGACGCGACCTGGTCCGCACCCAAAGTCGAGAGCCTCCCCGTCGCGATCGATATCCAGACCGCATGCCTCGACATGTTTGAGGGCTGCATCGACATCCTTTCGACCCAACTCCCAGAAGCGTTCAAGCTCATCGTACGAGCCGCCCTGCGGACCGAGTTCGGTACAGACCGCCCAGAGGGGATCAGTCCGTGCCATGGATTCCCAGTCACTCGAGGTTGTCTTCAACGATGCCACAGATGCCGTCCTCTACTTACGACAATCATTCCCGGTAAAATACCGAGGCATCTGATTATCAGGGAGAAGCACGCTATGACCGATTACAAACCGGCTGATTACCACACCGTCACGCCGTATCTGGTGGTCAACGGCGCCGAACGTCTGATCACGTTCATCGTCGACGTGCTCGATGGGACCGAAATCATGCGCATCCCCGGTCCGGACGGTCGTCTCGGTCATGCGGAGGTCCGCGTCGGCAACTCGGTGGTGATGCTCGCCGATCCCCCGTCGCCAGGGGCGACTACCAAATCGATGCTGCACGTGTACGTGCCCGATTCCGATGCGACATACGCGCGCGCAATAGCCGCAGGTGCCACATCGCTGCGCGAGCCCCAGAATGAGTTCTACGGCGACCGGATGTCGGGCGTCGAGGATGCACTGGGGAATCAGTGGTACTTTGCCACACACTTCGAAGACGTCTCGGAAGAGGAAATGGCGCGGCGTGGTGCCGAGGCAGCCTCGCAAGCGGCATCAGCAGCCTCTTAATCCAAACCGTCCCTCACCCGCGGCAGTAGACTTCGCCGCTCATGGGTAAGCCCGCTACGAGTTCGAAGATGTTGCGGTTGGCCGGAACGCTGCGGCGGGGGTCGGCGGCCTGTGGCTTGGCCATTGGCGTGACCGCGATATTAGCAACCACGGCATTCGCGGCGGAAACGCCAATCGTCATCGAGAGCTTCACCAACGCAACCACCACCTCATCGGCGTGGGGGTTGCCGATGGCCCCCACTGGTACGAATGTAGCCTGCCTGACCGCGTCATCGACCTCATCGCAGACGCCGATCCCCGGTTGTGCACTGTCAACACCCGATCCCGCGGGAGCTGGCGCCCTTCGTCTCACCGACGCTACGGGCAGCGAAGAGGGTGGCGTGGCATTCACGCAGACGTTGCCCACGACAAAGGGTTTGGACGTCTCATTCAACAGCTATCAATATGGTGGATCGCAGGCCGACGGAATCGGCTTCTTCCTGGCGGCCACCAACCCCGCCAGCCCCACCCCACCGAGCACCATCGGTTCGCCGGGCGGCGACCTGGGTTACTCGTCAGGAACCGGCACCACCGGCCTTGCAGACGGATACCTTGGGGTTGGCCTCGACGTCTACGGCAACTACACCAACAGCGATTTCGACGGGACCGGCTGCACGGATCCGCCGTGGGTGGGGGCTTCAGCAGTCGTTCCCGGCCAGGTTACCGTTCGGGGTCCTGGAAACGGAACGACCGGCTACTGCCCGTTGACGAGCACCGCCGCGACAGACCCGGGAGCAACTCAAGCACTCGATGGCGGGCCATTCGGAACTCGCGCCGGCTCCAAGGTCCCAGTGGAGATCGCGATCAATCCCAGTACCTCGTCGCTGACGACGACGTCTGGCCTGGTGGTGCCGCCTGGAAACTATGCGGTCGCCTTCAAACCTATCGGAGGCGCGAAGCAGAGCTTCGACGGTGTGCTCCCCACCGCAAGCAACGGGGAGATCCCCAGTGGAACCATCCCAGCGGCGTGGATCAACTCCAAGACTGGTTTGCCATACCAACTCACTATGGGATGGGTCGGCTCGACCGGAGGTGCCACCGATATCCACGAGATCACTGATGCTGCAGCCGACACGCTCAGCGGCAACTTGCCCGGGCTCGCTGCGAAGTTCTCAGCGTGCAGCCGGCACAAACGAACGCGATCGCAACCTACGTGCTCCACGTTTCGACGACTGCTTCCGGAGGGCCGGAGACGCAGTCAATTCTCGTGACGGATACGTTCCCGTCGAACGTTACACCGCACGCGTCAGGTGCCGGTGGCACCGGGTGGGTGTGCTCCGTGAGCGGGCAGAAGGACACGTGCACCTACGCGGTCTCCGCGGCGCTGGCACCGGGGACCATTTTGCCGCCGCTGTCAATGCCGGTCACCGTCGACGCTCCGGGAGGTACGACGATCAACGATGTTGCAGCAGTCAGTTCGAACGACGTATTCCCAGTATCCGTCAGTGCCGCATTCGTGATTCCAGGCATATCGGTGCCAATGACTGGCGCGGAGCAGTCACCGCTCGCGTCAACCCTGGCGGGCCTCATCCTCATCCTGGCGGGAGGCGCGTTGGCTGGCGCGGAAGTCGCCTTCGGCATTCGACGATCGCTACGGCGGGGGAGTGCGCTCTAGGGGAGTGTTCGAAATTGCGGTGCCGAGGCACAGCATCCGCAACAAGGGGTTCACTGTGCGGTTTCGGCCTCAGCCGCAATGGGTTGCGCAGGGCTCGCCGCGGACAGCTTAGCGAGCCGCGCCACCCACGCGACGGCACCGAGTTGCTGAAAGATAGCGCGAGCCTCGAGCACCAAGGGAGCGGCGCTGCTGATCTGTCCCTCGCGCTCGAGCCATTCGCTGTACTCCAGCAAGGTCACGCCAAGCCAGAACTGGTGGCGGATCTCTCTGAACGCCAGCACCGCGTGCTCGAAACCTGCGCCAATCCGTTCCGGATTGCCGTCACCCTCCGCCATGAGCGCGCGGAGCCGAAGTACATGTGCGGGCAGGAATCGTATGCGGCGAACGTTGGGAAGCCGTTCTGCGATGCCAAGCAGCTCGCCTGCCGCCTCGCGGTCGCTCATGCTGAGAGCAGCTTCGATGCCGAGAACCAACGACTCCCGGATGGCGTAGTGCCACAACCCAAAAGTCGCAATCGGTTGCAATGCACCCCGGGCTGCACGCAGAGCTTCCGCGGGCCTCCCTTGGGCGAGGCGCAGAACGGCGACCGCGCAGGCGTGGTCGGTCCGCTCCTGAACGTCGGACGAGCGCTCGAAATCCTCGAAGAGCGCGAGCCGCTCGGCGGCTTGCTCCAGTTCTCCGCGATGTGCCAGCATCGCGGTGCCAAATGAGACGTATCCCTGGTCGAACGCGATCCGCGCGGTGACCCGATCGTCGACCGACAGCTCTTCCAGCCGCGCAAGAGCCTCGTCCCACCTTCCGAGGCAAAACATGGGATAGCAGTAGCCGAGGAAGATGCGCTCCCAGTATCGGTTACCCACGCGCCTCGCGAGCGCCAGACCGCTCTCCACATGGTCTTGGGCCACTTCGTAGCGATCCTCAGCGTTGGCGATGTCGATCAGGTTGTTATGCGCACGCAACGCGGCGGAAGGCTTGTCGTTCTCGATCGCGACGCGCAAAGCCGCCTCCACGAGCGCTCGCGCCTCGTGGTGCCGTCCCAACGTCAACAGGAGTAGGTTCTTGGTGTTCAGTGCTTGAGACAACACTTCCGGGAGGTCGAGGGCCTCGGCAAGGTCCAGCGCTGTCTCGATGCGTTTTGTCGCGAGATCTCTGTTTCCGACGAAGAACTGGAATCGTCCCAGTTGTGCCGCCAGCCAGGCGAACGACTCGTCGGGCGGATCATTCACAAGGACCTGGAATGCGCGATCCATGTTCTCGAGTGACTCCTTCATGCGGCCTCTGTCCCACATCACCTCGCTGAGCCGCGCGACGACGCGCGCAGCGGCATGCGACGCTGCCTGCGCTTCAAACAGTGCGATCGATCGCTCGAACAGGGCGACCGCCTGGTTGCCCCGCGCGCCCGCTTCGGCCATCATCGCCGCGCGCTCGAGGAGCTCTGCCTGCTCCTGCGGTTCGTCGGTCAGCTCCACGGCACGCTCGAAGGATGCTTGCGCCTCCAGGCTCGCCCCCAGAGATGATGCGCGTTCCGCGGCTCCGATCAGGCGAGCTCTTGCTCTCGTTCTAATCTCGGGTGCGTCCAGGGCGTCAGGCGCCGCACGGTACGCATCGAGATAGTGCGACGCGATGACCTCAACGACGTCGTCCTCGTCGGGTCCCGCGCCAGATTCGAGAAACTCAGCAGCTGCGATATGCAGAACGCGGCGGCGCTTCCTCGACAACGTGTCGTATGCAACCTTCTTCACGAGGTCCTGCAGGAACCCGTACTGGCCTCGTTCAGGGGACAGTGGATCCCTCGACATCGTGAGTACTTCTTTGCCCACCAGCGAATGGAGCAGAGGTTCGAGCTCGGCAGCCGCGAGGCTCGTCATCGCCACGAGCCCCGAGATCGTGAAGGTCCTGCCGAGCACCGCGGCTTCCTGCAATAGCTGCCGCTCAGCAGGAGCGAGGCCGTCGAGCCGTGCGGCGATCAGAGCCTGCAGCGTCTCCGGAACCTCGAGAGTATCGATGGCGCCAACGGGGTGGAATGACGTGCCTTGGCGTACGATCAGGCCGCGGTCGAGAAGCATCCGAACCGTCTCCACCGCGTAGAAGGGCACCCCCTCCGCCCGCTCAAGAATCCGCGCTTCGAGTTCGTCCGGAAGACCGGGAACGGGTGCACGTAGCAACGCCGTCATCGCCTCGTTGGAGAGCGGCTCAAGAAAGAGCGAGGTGAAGTTCCGTTTCCTCGCACCCCATGTTGGGTGGCGCTCCGCGAGCTCGGGACGACCCAGGGTCAGGATGAAGATCGGATGGTCTCGGGACCAATCGAGGAGATACTCGATGAACTCAAGAAGGGCACTGTCAGCCCATTGGATGTCTTCGAAAACGAGCACCGTGGGCTTGGTGTCGGACAGTCTCTCGAAGTACAAACGCCACGCCGAAAAGAGATTCTCCTGGTCGCCGGATCCCCGATCCTCGAGACCGAGCAAATGAAAGAGTCGAGGCTCGACGAACCGTCGCTCGTCAGGATCTGGCAGGTGCGTCTCCAGACTTTGATGCAGCTTTGCGCGAGCGGACATCGATTCCTCGTCCTCGACGATTCCGGCCCGCATGCGCACCATCTCGGCGAGCGCCCAGAACGCGACGCCATCTCCGTACGCGAGACAGCGTCCGCGATGCCACCAGACGACGTCGACCAGCCCGTCGACGTACTTCTCGAATTCCCATGAGACGCGGGTCTTGCCGATTCCACCGATGCCGACCACCGAGACCAGATGCGGGCGCCGCTCCTCGGCCGCGGCGTGAAACAGCTCCTTGATAAGGTGCAGCTCCCGGTCGCGGCCGGCAAACGCCGGCTCGAGCTCGCCTTGCCGGGCGGCCCCGCCGAGCAAGCCGATCACTCGCACAGCTCGCCACAGCGGCACCGGTGCGGTCTTACCCTTCAGGTCGTGCAGACCGACGTCTTCGTAGGCGACCGCCGGCTCAGTCGCCCTCCTCGTCGCCTCGCCCACGTACACCATCCCGGGTGGCGCTGCGGCTTGGATCCGCGACGCCGTATTGACGAGATCACCGGCCACCATGCCCTGCTCTTCGGCACCGACATTGACGGCGGCTTCGCCGCTGAGAACCCCCGCACGAACCTGGAGACTCGCGAGCCCCGCCTCCTGGGCGAGGTCGACAACCGCGTGCGTCAGCTCCAATGCAGCGCGTACGCACCGTTCCGCATCGTCCTCGCGCGAGACGGGCGTCCCCCATACGGCCATGACTGCGTCTCCGATGAACTTCTCGACTGAACCGCCGTATCGGGCAATCAGTCGTCTGCAGATCTCGAAATAACCCGACAAGAGGTCGCGCACCTCTTCCGCATCTCGAGATTCGGAGATCGTGGTGAAGCCGACCAGGTCGGCAAAGAGGATCGAAACATGTCGGATCTCGGTGACGGGGGCCGCGTAGGACGCGGACCCATCTCCGACCCCGGGCGCGCGGAGGACACGAGGGCGCGGCAGGCCACCGAGCGGCGCGCCACAGGCGCCGCAGAACTTCGCGCTTGGTTGGTTGGCCGTTCCGCACGCGACGCAAACCGCCGGGAGCGGTTGGCCACACTCGGCGCAGAACCTACGGTCGGCCTCGTTGTCGGATCCGCAATGCAGACAGCGCGTCTCAGTTCCTCTCGTTGGTTTGGGAGGAAGCCTACAGCGATGCCTTACGGCTGAGGAAGCGTCGTCCGCGTGAGCGAAGTGCTCGCCGTGCGCGACTTCCCGCGAGCGCCGTTCTTGGCGCTGGCTGGGTGGAAAGCCGCGACCAACTCGTCACCGGAGTGCAGGGAATCGTCCGAAAGCCTCGGCGCCAGACTGTGCTAATGATGCCTTCCGCGGCGCAGCCGGAGCCCCCCGCGCGTCTATCCGCCGGGTACGAACCGGGGATCAATCGGGCACGCCTCCTCGAGGCCATCGCCTTCCAGTCGGAGGTCGCCGGCGCCGGAGCAGGCGCCAACGCGACGATCCGCGTCGTCACCGAGCGAGCCCAGCACTTGACCGACGCCGATGCCGCGGTCTTTGAACTGGTGGATGGCGACGAATTGATCTCCCGGGCTGTGACTGGTGTCGCGGCGGTCAGCCTCGGTGCGCTGCTCAATGCAACCGCGAGGATGTCGAGACTCGCTATCAGCAGCGGCGAGGTGCAGACGTGCTCCAACTCAGAGGTCGACGTCCGCGTGGATCGCATGGCGTGCCGTCGAGACGACGTACGTTCAATTCTCTGTGTGCCGGTGTCCCACCGCTGCGAGAACGTCGGCGTGCTCACTGTGTTCTCGTCCTGCGCGTACGCCTTCGACGAAACGGACGTCGCGGTGCTGCAGCTGCTCGGCGGGACCATCGCGGCGGCAATGACGCAGGCGCAGCTGATCGAACGCCTCGGTACCATCGCGCGTGCCGGGGCCCTGACAGGACTGCCCGACCGACGCGCGTTCGAGGAAGAGGCCGGTCGTCAGCTTGCCTTTGCTCGGCGCCAAGGACACACCCTCTGCTTCGGGCTCCTCGACTTCGATCATGTCAACCGAACCGATGAGCTCCTCGAGCGCGCTCCCGGAGACCAGCTGCCCGACGAGACGGCGGCGCGCTGGCGAGGCGTGCTGCGCACCGAGGATCTCCTTGGCCGCTGGCGAGATGGGCAACTCGCCATCCTCCTGCCGAACTGCACCACGAAAGATGCCGTCCAGTTCTGCTGGAGGCTTCGCGAGGAGGCCCCTGAAGAAGCCTTCTCAGCCGGCCTCGTCGCTTACCAGGGGACCGAGACCCTGCAGGAGCTCGTGGCGCGCGCAGACGCGTGCCTCCGTAGTGCCAAAGCGAAAGGCCGGGACAGGACGGTCGCCGAGGGTCTCGTCGACCTCGATTGAGCCGTCGCTCACAGAACGAGACCTGCGACTGCCCTGAGGCCATCACGCGCAGGGGGTCAGGCGCCTGGAACGCTGAGCCAAGGGAGCCTCGACGGCCGCGTCCAGATTCGTCAGAGACCTGCCGAAGCCCATATCGGCACTTCGTAACGCATGGCAACCAACTCTTCACACGTTGCCCGCAGTGACGCCGGGAACCGTCGCGGGACACACCGTCGGCGTCCAGGTCGGCTTCAACGGCACTCCCGACCACCTCCTGCCATAGCCACCGATACGACCCATGTCGGGCGGATCACCATTCGTTGTGATCTTCGAAATGGTCGTCGGGTCACGTGGCTCGTGGGCTGCCTCAGTACGCGGGCTGATCGTCGCCTCGGATCAGCTACCGCATACGCATCACCAGCCGGTAGGCCAGCGCGAAGAGCGCGAGCGCCAACACGACGAAGATCGCCGCCTCGATCCCCTGGAAGAGCCAGAACCGCGCCGCCGGCTGGTAGTGCTGGATCGCGAAGATCTGGGGATAGCAGCCTGGGCCCGGTCCCTGACAGAATCCCCCGCTCGGAATTGGATGACCCGCGCCATCGACGAGAACGGTAGAACCCACTAACCAATCGGAGGAGGGATTCGGGCCGCTCGTTCCGAAGCTGAAGCCCGACTGACCCGCCAGGTTGGCGCGCGCCGCAAGGGGCGACAAATAGCGCGGACGAGCCAGCAGCGCCACGGCGATTCGGACGGCAATGAAGCCGACCAAGGTGGCGGCGATCGCCGGCACCGTTCGGCGGATCAGTGCGCCAGCGGCCACCCCGAGAGCAAGCGCGAAAAGGGTGTATGCGATCAGCACAGGGGGGCCGATCTCGAAGCCGTCCCACAGGCTCAGAACTCCCGGCTAACCCCAGACCCCGCTGCATGCCGAACCAGCCCTGGCTCGCAGCCGCCAGGAGTGCGGTGCTGGATACCGTTCCAAGCACCAGCAACCCAAGCCCGCCGAGAAACCAGCGCCGCCGGGTGATCCCCTGGCTCCAAATCAGCAGGTGGGTGCCGCTCTCGAGCTCGCGCGCGACCAGGGGGGCGCCGACGAACACTCCGGCGAGCGCCGGGATCACCGTACCCGCGGCGGCGACCCACCACCACGCCGATTGGTAGCTGCTGCTGTATTGGTTCGGCAGCGACCCGCAGGTCGTGGCAACAACAAGCTGGCTCGTCTGCTGGCAGTTTCGGGAGATCTCGGCCAGGAGGCCGGAGCCGGCGACGGTGAGCAGCACGACACCGACACCCAGAACGAACAGAACGAGCAGCGCCAACGTTGCCTCCCACCGGTGTTGTCGCCACGTGAGCCAAGTCATTGGGCGGCTTCCTCGGCGACTGTCAGGGCTGGTCGAGCTCCGGCGTTCGGGTTCTCCAAATAAGCCAGCACCAACTCTTCGAGGCTAGGCTCCTGCGACCGCCAGCCCGGGGGCGCGACAGGGGGATCCCGCCTCACCAGGAGGGCGCTCTCCCGTTCGCTGTGCTGAGCACTGATCACGGTGGGGTCGGTCGACGCGACGGCCGGGTCAATCCGCGGACCGATGATGACGCGGTGGTCCTCGCGGATCGTGTCGATGTCGCCGGCGAGTTGCACGTGGCCTTCAGAGAGGATCACCACGTGATCGCAAACACGCTCGATATCGGCGATGACGTGGGAGGAGAGCACGACGGTCGTCCCGTCGGCAGCCACAGCGTCGACCAGTTCGGCGAGAAAGTCGCGCCGCGCCACCGGATCCAACGACGAAGCAGGCTCGTCGAGGAGGAGCAACTCGGGGCGCTTGCCCAGGGCGAGCGCCAGGCTCACCTGGGCACGCTGACCGCCTGACAACATCCGGATGGGACGGTCGAGTGGGATGTCGCGCTTTCGAATCCGCTCGTGCGCTCCATGCTCGTCCCACTTCGGATTCAGCGCCCGGCCAATGTGCAGGGTGTCGGCGACCGTGAACCGAGCGTAGAGCGGACGATCCTGGGGCACGTAGCCCACCCGTCCGAGGACAAGGGCCGGCTGCCGCTGCGGCGACCAGCCGAGTGTCTCGATCCCACCCGCATCCGGGGCAAGGATTCCGATGGCGAGGTTGAGGAGCGTCGTTTTGCCCGCCCCGTTGGGGCCGATCAACGCGGTGATCCGGGCGGTTGGAATCCGGAGACAGCAGTCGCGCAACGCCCAGGTGCGGCCGTATCGCTTGCCAAGAGCGGTTGCCTCGATCGCCGGTCTCATGCGACCCCTTCCCGATAGGCGTCGACCATGGCCAACTCGAATAGTGCGGAAACAGCCTCTTGGCTCAAGCCGGCCTCTCTGGCCCGCGCCACCCACGCCTGAAGAGCCGGGCTCAGGTTGCGCTGCGTCGCAGCCGAGATCGGAGCCGGCGCCGTGTCCGCGATAAAGGTTCCGAGTCCTGGCCGGCTAAACGCGATGCCCTCGTGCTCCAGCTGGGTGTATGCCTTCAGGACAGTGTTGGGGTTGATGGCCAGGGAGGCGACGACCTCACGCGCAGCCGGCAGGCGGTCCCCTGGAGCCAGCACCCCACGGAGCACCGCCCGCCTCACCTGCCGGACCAGCTGGGCGTACGCAGGCATCCCCGAGCCGAGCTCCAGTCGTAGGTGTATCACTTCACTAGCTCCATAGTGAATACTATAATAGACGTAGTTCGGAGGCACCGTCCGACTGCGCGACGACTTGGAAAGCACGTATGGGCAATCTGGAAGCCGAGTCGTTAGTTCCGGCCGCCCAGGCGTTCTATAGGCATGAACGTCGACAAGTCCGCAACCACGATGATCCTATCCGCAATCGATTCGAGGGCTCGCTGGGCAGCCCGCTGGCTACGGTCCCTGCGTGGCCAGGACGATGACGAGCGTGGTCAAGGGATGGTCGAGTACGCGCTCATCCTCGTCCTCATCGCCATCGTCGTGATCGTCGTCCTCCAGGTGGTCGGTCAGCAAGTCAACAACGTCTTCTCGAATGTGAGCAACGGCCTGTCCTCATAGGTCCGACCGAGGACAGCCACGGACGAAATCCTGCGCAAAGTCGATTTTGGGCGTGGCTGGGCTGTTCTCGATTCAGTTTGAATAGTCACGCCGCCCGGAGAGATGGACCGATGAACAGAGCTCAGCTCTGCTCGGGAGGAAGCGCCGCCAACTCGAGGCGACGCACGCGCTCGGGATCCGCAATCAGATCCATCTCAACGATCCTCCCGTCGCGGATCGCGAAGATGCCGACTCCGAAGAGCCGACCACGCGGCGCGACGACAACGCCCACCGCTCCATTGACGAGCGCCAGCCCGGTGAAACGAACGCCGCCCGACCATGCGAGGGCCCCCCGCGCCACCGCCGCGGCGCCGCGGAGCTCTCGCGCCCCTGCCCCGCGCCCCGCGGTGCTATCGACCCGGAAGACGATGTCCGGGTCAAGCACTGCGAGCAGCCCGTCGAAGTCGCCGCTGCGCGAGGCGGCGAGAAAGGCGCTGACAACTTCCCGCTGCCGGGCGAGATCCGTCGGAGGAGTTGCCACGGAACCCCGAACCCGCCGGCGGGCGCGGCTCGCGAGCTGCCGCGCAGCCGCGGGCGTACGCCCGACAAGCGGCGCGATCTCATCGAAGGGCATGGCGAAGGTGTCGTGGAGCACGAACGCGAGGCGCTCGGCGGGCGACAACGTTTCAAGAACGACGAGCAGCGCCAGCCCCACCGAGTTCGGCCATGAGCACCTCGTACTCGGGGTCGGTGCCATCTGTGCGAGCAAGCGCCGTCGCGGCGGAATAGGACGGCAGAGGTTCCTCGCGCCGCGACTTCCGGGAGCGCAGCATGTTCAAGCACACGCGCGCCACAACGGTCGTGAGCCATGCGGTGAGGTTCTCAACGCCGGACGCGCCGGAGCGGCTCAGCCGCAGCCAGGACTTCCTGCACCGCATCGTCCGCCTCGCTCAGCGAGCCGAGCATGCGGTAGGCCACGCCCCGCAGGCGGATGCGGTCGGCCTCGAATCGGTCTGCCAGCCATTGGTCCTGGTTCATCGGTCACATTCCCTCATCGCTCGGTGTCACCACATTGACCCGCGAAGCAGCACCGATGTGACCACACGAGCAGCGCCGGCGTTGGCTCCGTCTCAACCTCGCGATCTGGAGGCCCTGCGATGACATCACCAATCCTGGTTACCGGTGGCACCGGAACCCTCGGGCGCCACGTCGTCCGGCATCTGCGCGGCGCCGGTCGCGAGGTGCGCGTCCTCAGCCGCCACGGCGGAGAGCCAGAACCCGGCGTCCAGGCGGTGACCGCCGACCTGGTCACGGGCGACGGCGTTGACGAGGCGGTGCGCGGCGTCGAAACAATCGTCCACTGTGCGGGTAACTTCAAAGGAGACGCAGCGATGACTGCCAACCTTTCGCGAGCTGCCTCGAAGGCAGGAGCACCGTATCTGGTGTACATCTCCGTCGTCGGCACCGACCGCGTCCCCGTGGTGGGGCTCGGCCGCCTCGCCTTCGCATACTTTGGTGCCAAGCGCGAGGCGGAACGGGTCGTCGCCGACTCGGGTTTGCCGTGGACGATTCTGCGCGCGACGCAGTTCTACGACCTTTTCCTCACGGTGTCCAAGGCGCTTGCGAAGCTTCCGCTGGCACCGATTCCGGCTGGCTTTCGCTTTCAACCAGTCGACGCCGACGAGGTGGCGGCACGAACTCGTCGAACTCGCTCTCGGCGGGCCCGCGGGCTTTGCGCCGGACTTCGGCGGCCCCCGCGTCTACGCGATGGTCGACCTCTTCCGGAGCTACCTTCGCGCCACCGGACGCCGCCGGGTCGTAGTGCCCGTATGGCTGCCGGGGACGTCGGCCCGCGCGGTGCGCGCCGGAGGCAACCGCGTCGCGCCTCGCGTCCCTTCGCCCCCGGCGGGCATCAAGACCTGGGAGGAGTTCCTGGTCGAGCGAACGACCATGGCGGGCGCCACGCCGTTGGAGGCAACATCGCCGGGAAGTATCGCTACCCATTCTTGAACCCGTCTAACGCCGGGTACGGGCGTCCTCGTCTACATTCTGGCGATCTTCGTGTTCGCGCTTCTTGTATCCGCAGTTGACGTGTGGCTCGCAAATGCCCCCGAAGCCGCAACGGCGCCACTCGCGGCCTTTGGTAGGAGGACCCCAGGTACGTTCGTGGGATGTCTGGCCTGCGCGACCAACTCCTCATCTGCGGCGAACCACCTGGCCTTCACCCAATGATCATGCTTTGGCGACGGCGAGCCGAGCGACGGCTCGCTCAGCGGCGTGCCGGACCCGAGCCACGGGATCTTCGCGCAAGCTCGCCACGTTGGTGAGCAGGTCCCCGACCAGGTGTCTAGCGACCACTTTGGCCGCCATCTCCCGCACTCGCCATGCATCGTCCAGGAGCGCCCCGCGGAGCGCGTCGACCGCCGTTCCGTCCCATGCCCACAGCAGACCGCGGGTCGCCCAAACGCGAAGCCACAGCATTTCGTCAGCGTGCGAGTTGCCCAGCAATATCTGCCGCGCCGAAGATCCACCCAGGATGATGATCAGCTGCCTATCGCTTCGATCGCCACCCAACAGGGCGACGCACCCCGACACGACTGCTTGCGTGCCGCGATCGGCGCATTGCGCTTCGATGCGCCGACGCGGAGTCGCTTCGGGGTGAGGTGTTGACGACATGAGCAGATCATCCACCCCTCGATTGCTGCCCCAGAATCGGGTACTCAGCGAGCTACCAGTTGACCCGGTCTGTCGATAGACCCGCTCGCTGCATTCTTTCCTGAGCCTCTTTGGGAGTGAGGATCAGGAATGGGTCCTCACCGCCGAGGCTCGCCTTCTTGGCTTCGAACGCGCGCGCCCAAAGGCCTGCTGCCCAGCTCTCCTCGATCCAACCCTTAGAGGGGGCGGCGCCCCGCGCCATCAAATAACCGTCAAGGAACTCCTCAGTCTGCTCGATCGTGGCGACCTCGCCGACTGGCCACACGGCGGCGGCTTGCCCCACGATGGCGGTCTCAGGCTGCGCAACCACACTGTCCCAGTCATGCACTGCGAGGAGTTTGTCGCCGTGCCACTGCAGATTCCCTGAGTAGTAGTCACCATGACCGACAACACAGGGCGACGCAATGCCGAGCAGGCGGGCCCGCGCCGACCGAGCGATGTCGTCGAGCCAAGGGTCGCCTTCATGAGCGTTCAGGTCACCGTCGCGATCGTCGGGCTCGGGCCAGAGCGCTTCGTCGCCGCGATCCCATCCAACCCACGGTGGTGACGGCGCCAGCGTTCCGATGTCGGACGGTGACGGCGCCGATCGAACCAGCAAGGCCAATCCCTCGGCGAAGCGCCGCGCCATCGGCACGTTAGGGGCCTGACCGCCGCCCTCAACCAACTGCTCAGCCGATAGTGCATAGCCGTCACCCCATCTGTCCGGGCCGACGAGCAGTTCCGGCGCCGGAAAGCCGGACGCGAACAGTGCCCGCTGAACCTGAGCGCAAGCAACTAGGCGATCTTGCCATTCGCGGGCCTTCACCACGATCCGGCGACCGTTGAACAACTCGACGCCTACCACTTGCGAAAGGTAGCCGCCCTCGAACAACGTCGCCGCCGGCCCAGATCCGAAGGACTCGACGCACCACGCTGTAATCGCGTTTGGCGTGATATTGGGGCGGCGCTGCATCGCTTCATATTGCCTGCGGTGAAAGCAGGTGTGGAATCACCGAGAAAGTAATCTCCGCGCTTGCACGCTCCCAGCCACCCGACGCCTGGCCAATTCGGCTGGTGACGGGTCGCCCTTATAGGACGAAGGGCACGAGCATCTTGGTCGAGCGGCTATACGCCGGGTAAGTGTCGGGGAACTGGTCGGTCAGGTTGCGCTCCTCGATGGTCGCGCTATAGACGAAGTAGACCCCGGCCAGGGCCACGGCGATCAGCCAAGCCCAGCTGAGCGCCACGGCAGTGCCCACGCCAGCGACCAGGATGCCAGAGTAGATGGGATGGCGGACCAGACGATAGGGACCGCTGGTCACCAGGTCCGGGTCATCCTTCTGTGACATTGGGGTGCCCCAGTTGCGCCCGATGTTGATGCGGGCCCATACGGCGAACCCCAGTCCGACCGCGAAGAGCACGAGCCCGAGGCCAGCGCGCCACGGATCCGAGTTGAGGCCGTTGTTTTGGAAGGCCCCGAAGCGGAACAAGATGATCGCAAGGACGAAGATTACCGCCCTGATGCGCAGCTCGCGGGACCAAGCGACGCGCTCCCTCTTCATCGAGAAGGCTGCCACGAGCCAGTAGGTCCAGAATACGAGCCACCCTACGGCGAAGACGATTTCGACGGCGGACATGCGACTTCTACCATACCCGGCGATATGCCGCGAGGAGGCGCAAGGTATGGGGTCGTGGCAGAACGCGCGAGAAGCTGCTCCTCTGTGCCGCGCGCTGCTAGCGCGTTGCCGATTTCTACCTAGCGTTCGCTAACCGCGATCATCATCGTCCGCCGGATCATCAGTGGAAGGCTGGCAGCGTTACCGTGGTCCCCGAGCTTCAGGTACATCACGGACCTACCATATTGGAGCAGCGAATGACCGGGCGGACGTGTAATCCCCCGACGATGGCTATCGTGGACGCCGAGCGACTTCGCCAAATCGGACCGCCCTCCCTGGAGCGAGCATGAGTGTCACCCTCCCCGCGGATCCTGTCACCACAAACATGTGGTGGACAATCGACGTGCGGTCATTCGAACGGTGGACCTGACCAAGATCTACACGGGGACGGTGAAGGCAGTCGACAGCCTCAACCTGACTGTCTACCAGGGCGAGATATTCGGGCTGCTCGGTCCAAACGGTGCCGGGAAGACGACCACCGCGAGCATGCTCACCACACGGACCATCCCGACGCATGGTCAGGCGTTCGTCGGCGATGTGGACGTGGTCGTGCATCCGGCGATCGCCAAGCAGCTGATCGGTGTCGTGCCACAGACCAACACCCTCGATCGAGCGCTCACCGTCTGGGAGAACCTGTATTTCCACGGTCGGTTCTTCGGCATGGGAGCGCGTGCGTCGCGCGCGGCAGCCGACGAGATGCTCATGCGCTTCCGGCTCACCGAGCGCGCCAAGGCTCCGGTCATGGCGCTCTCCGGCGGGCTCGCCCAACGCCTGATGGTGGCTCGGGCCATCGTGCACAACCCGGCCGTGCTCTTCCTCGACGAGCCGACCGCCGGTCTCGACCCGCAGAGCCGGATCGCGCTCTGGGAGATCCTCGGTGAGTTGCACACCGGCGGGCAGACGGTCCTGCTGACAACCCACAACATGGAGGAGGCCGACAGCCTCTGCAATCGAATCGGCATCATGGACCACGGCAGGATCCTTGCCCTGGACACGCCGATTCGCCTGAAGGAGACTATCGGCGCGGACACGTTGGTCACGATCACCGCCGACGGTGATCTCGAAGCACTCGCGGCGCGGCTGCGTGAGGACGTTGCCGGCGTGCAATCGGCCGTGACACGCAAGGGAACCCTCCAACTCGCTGTTCGCGTAGGGGATCGGGTGCTGCTCCGAGTCATCGACAGCGCAGACCGCGGGGGCTTCGTCGTCCGCGATGTCCAAGTTGCCGAGCCGAACCTCGAGACCGTGTTCATCAATCTGACCGGAAAGGAACTTCGCGAATGACCGCGGTCACGACCACCCAGGCGCATGTCGGCACGGCGCCCAGCCCCCCGCCCCTGCGCTCGTCGTTCACCTCTTCCCGGATCGCTTTCGGTGCGATGCTCCTGCGCGATCTGGTCGTGTTGAAGAAGCGGCTGCGTGAGTTCATTCCGCGCACGGTGATCCAGCCGTTCCTGCTTTGCTTCGTCTTCCTCTACGTCTTTCCGACCATCGGTCAAGGAGTTGGCGGTGGCCATGGCGCAGCAGGAGAGTCGGCGTTCGCCACGATCCTGGTCGCGGGCGTCGTCGGTCTCTCGATCATGTTCCAGGGGATTCAGGCGGTGGCGCTGCCGATGGTCCAGGAGTTCGGCTACACAAAGGAGATCGAGGACCGCGTGCTCGCGCCGCTTCCCGTGTCGCTCGTCGCAATCGAGAAGGTCCTGTTCGGGGCGATCCAGGGCCTGCTTGCGGCGGCGATCGTATTCCCGATAGCGGCTGTCGTCCACGCGACTGGGGTGCACATCAACCTCCAAGTGCACTGGCTCGAGTTGATCACACTGATTCCGCTCAGTTGCATCGCCTGTTCATCGCTGGGCCTGACGTTCGGCACGATCTTCGACCCGCGGACGGTGCCCTTGCTCTTCGGGATCATCATCCTTCCGCTGACGTTTCTCGGCGGAACGTACTACTCCTGGACCACGCTCGCGCCGGTGACGATCGGCGGGTTCCACTGGTTGCAGATCCTCGTGCTCGTCAATCCGTTGATCTACATCAACGAGGGAATGCGCGGCGCGCTGACAAGTGCGCCGCACATGTCGCTCTGGGTGGTGTACCCGGTGCTGCTGGGATTCAGCGCGCTCTTCCTCTGGACTGGGACGCGCAACTTCCGGCGCCGTGTGATCAGCTGATGCGGGGAGGACGTCCCCCTTTCTAGCCGGTACGACAGGCTCACAAGGTGCAGCGTTGTATCCAAGATGATGGTGCCGAGGGACAGGATCGAACTTGTCGACACCAGGTTTTTCAGCCGCGCGAACTGACGTTCGCCGACGTCCTTAGAGGTCCACCATCGTATTCAGGCGGGCTGTCATGAGGCGGTTAGCGTCCACCATTTATCATCAACGTCCACGCACGAAGGTGTCAGCTAAGGTGTCATTTGAGGACGGCACCGTTTCGCCGGATGCCCTGCTTGACGACGACTATCTGGACTGTGTAATCGCCTCTGGTGACATAACGCTCGTGTGCGCCACCATCACGTTCTTCGGCCCGCTCTGTCACCCTAAAAGCCGTGGAGCTCGTACACGCAGACCCGGCCGACGCGGTGGCGTTACGAGACCTGCATCTCCTTACCTGGGAGGTGACGTATCGGCCTCATGCGCCCGAGGCGTGGTACTGCGAGCGACTCGTTGCGCATTCTGTCCGCGATTGGGGCGAGATTGTGCGCTCTCAGACTGACCGAGGTGGCGGGGTACTGACCGCCAGATCCGGTGGGCGGATTGACGGCCTCTGCCAGTACGGCCCGAGTGAAGACCATGATCACAACACCGAGGAAGTGGGACAGATCCACCGCCTTTACGTGCACCCAGCACGACAGAGAATTGGGATCGGGCGATCACTACTCACCGCGTCGGTGGGCCACCTTCGCCAAGGCGGCGCGCACACAGCGACCCTGTGGGTTCTCGAGACGGATCAGGGCGCCAGGGCCTTCTACGAACGACTGGGCTGGAAACCCGACGGAACCCGCCAAACTCATCCGCCCACCGACCTCCGCTACCGACTGCCTCTCCGCTGAGGGGGGCTGGTTGAGCTTTAGCCTCTGGCGACTTTGGCGGACCCTGGCCTGCAGAAGGTAACTCGCACCTGGCCCGCTTGGCCTCGCGGCTATCGGGGGCCCTCGTCTCAGCGTCATGCTTGGTACGTGCGGCATGCAACGCAGGAAGACCTTGATCAGGTCGAGGCACTACTGGTGGAGCTCCGCAAGCTTCCCCAGTTGCGAGAGCGCAAGCGTGGTTACTTCTCGAGGGACTCCCGGGCGTTCCTTCATTTCCACGAAGACGCCGGCGACCTTTACGTCGACGTGAGACTCGACAGCGCGTTCCGTCGCGCGAGGGTCACCAGCGGCACGGAACAGGCCGATCTTCTCGCACGGGTGCGCAGGGCACTCCAGTCGACCTCTTGACTTGCCGGAGCGAGCTTCCACGAGCGGAATAGCGCCGTAACGGTGGGACGCTAATGCCGCTGATTAGTCCGTCTAACCCCGTTCGAGCTGTTTGACGGTCCGCAACCACAGATTGGGTCGGCAAGCGGTCGCCCGGGGTGGCGAACGCGGTCGTCAAGAGACATTGGCGAATGCTGGCCTGCGCGAGGATCCCGTCCTCTTCGTGGTCCGAAAAAATGATGTACTTGCTCAGCTTGAAGAGCGTTGCGCCCGGGGTGGCATCGCGCACCAAGCGCTTCCCGTCCACCAGTAGTTGCCGTCGGGCGAGCGGAGAGCGTTATCGGGCACCGCGGCGGTGGCGCTTACCCACACATTGCCGTTCCACCACATGCGGTCAGTCACGCTCATCCAGGTATCGGCATTCCGCCACCACGTCCCATCGGGAGACATGACGTAGCTTGGTGCGAGACCGGCGAGAATCGTGCGCTTGACATCGCGATTGGAATAGGCATTGGCAATGAACAAGCACACCACGAAAGTGCTGGCTGGTAGCCACCACAAGATCGCCCCGTACGCGGTCGGGCCGGTCGTCGGGAAGAGCCAGGAAGAGACGCCCCATGCGAGCGATTCCGGAATCACAAAGGCCATTCCAAGCCAAAGCTTGGCTGCTGGGGTTGCAGTGAGCCCCTGCCAGAACACGTGTGACTGCGCGGGGTGCGGCCTTCCAGCCGTCACGATGAATGCGAGGCCGTACGCAGTTGCGAGAACCGCCAACGTGACGTCAACGGCGACAAAAGGGGTGCCGAGGACGGCTGCCGTAACGCGCGCCGCTGGCGCCTCAAAAAGCGATGCGAGAAGCACTCCGTAGGCCAGTGCATGAGGAACTCTCGGCCAGAACCGTGGCCTCCGCCCGGTCGGTACCCTCCAAGGTACCCGGCGCCATCTCGCCCTCGGCGGCGCGACCAGCCCAAGGTGAGTCTCCGCATCCATCCCTGTCAGCGTAGCCGCCTGACCATCAGAAGTCATGGGGGCTCGGCTGCCCATCCCGGTCCATGATTGCCGTAAGGGCCGAGAACTGACCTTCGGCTCTGGGTACATTGGCGGATGCTGCCGTGCGCGAGTGACATCTCCCCGGGAGATATGTCTCAGGATATCGACCGTTCCAGCGCCGCGTTTCGCGCCGCGATTCGAAATCAGAAAAGCGCGAGCTGGCCAATCCAGCCGTCGTGGTCGTCCAGTCCGTACCTGTGGATGACCGACGACCGGGACGGCGACCGTCGTCCAACCTTGCCCTCAGGCCAGCTTGCAGCTCGTCTCGGCGGGTGGCTCCAGCGACGAAGTTGCAGGATGGGCTGGGCTTTCCAGGAACCGGCGCGAAGCCAGAGAGGGGACCCCCGTGACGTGGCAGAGCGGCTAGCACTACGGGGTCTCTACGACACAGTTACTCAGCAAGACTCCCGACGAGAGGCGCTGTGCGTTGGCACCTTCCGTCACCGCCGTCACCGTGTTCCCGGTATGAATCGTCGCCGAGTGAGGTTCCAACTGGCATAGGGTCTTCAAACCGCTCAAAGTTTGGAATTCGAGAATCAAACCTCCGGCTCCCCTGTACACAGAGGCAACTGGTCCTCGCACCAGCAGTGTGACTTCCCTGAAATCGGAATAGAACTCGTCGGCCTTCATCGCTTGAGCCAGTTGGTCGGGTGTTACCTGACGGGCGCTCAGGGTGCCTACCCCATACGAATCGCCGGCGAAGAATGAAATCGCAGCGACTCCAACCAGCGCACCCAGGATGGTAACCAGGATCAGAAGTCGTCCCATATTCATTTCGGTCTCTGCCTCGTCTTTCCGTCCATCGGGAAAGACAACGTTCGATGTGGTCGACTGGTTATAGGACTTGAGGGGGAAGACGTTGGTCAGTGACTACCACGCTCGCGCATTCAGAATCGCAGACGGGCGAGATGGGCATCTCGCGCGAATAGCGGCGAGCGTGCCAAACGCTCTAGGAACAAACTCGTACGCTGGGGTGGCCGATCGTGCTCGGTCTGGGGGGCCGACGATCCATTCGCACGGCGCGCCGGCGACGGAGTGAGGGAGCTCGCAGGGCCTGCAGTCGGTCGGTAGTTGGCCAGTTGAAAGAGGGCCGGGCCAAAGCCCTGCGGACGTACCAGCAGGAGGTCGTCACTCCAGGGTTGAGAGGGATGTTTTTGCCTTTTGCCCGGCCCAGGCCACCAGCATAGGCGGATTGGCGAGACTTAATTTTGGGGCCAACTCGCGTTCTGCCTAGACCACTGGTCGATGGTCGGTGAGCGCATCTGCTGCCGGCGCCACGCCAGCACCATCGTCGCGCTGGGTGCCCAGTCCAAGATCGGCCTCTGGTGTGTTAATTGCACGCTGGGGTGCGCGAGGCTCTCGTAACACGACCCGATGACTGCCGGCGGTTAGCCCATTGTGATGGGAGCGCGCTCGACGGCCAGGCGCTCGAGCAAGCTCACCGTGGGCGCTGGCCCGGGTTGGTCAGCGATCTCTGCTTGAAGTTCTTGCGCTACCTGTCTGTAACTCTGGTCGGCAAGCACCGAGGCGACACTGTCGAGGACGTCGTTCGGGGTCAACCGCATCGGGTTCAGGCTGACACCGAATCTGAGTGCAGAGCAGCGCCGAGCGTTGGCGGGCTGATCGGCACCCATGGCGCAGAGCACCATCGGCAGGCCGTAGGCCAGTGCTCCGATCAAGGTCCCTGAACCACCGTGGGAAACCACCAACTGGCAGTGCGGCAGGATCTCAGCTTGCGGTAGGTAGCGTTCGACATGGACGTTGGCAGGCTGTTCGCCGAGTTCCGAGGGATCGATCTGACGCCCAACAGTGACGAGTACGTTGACCGGTAGTTGACGCAGACCGGCCAATACTCGACTGAACAGGTCACCCGACTCCAGGTTGAACTCAGTGCCCAGTGTGAAGTAGACGCTGGGGGCGCCGGCAAGGTGCAGCGGCCATGGGGCCGCGCTGTCGGCACGGCTTACCTCAACTGAGCGAAACATATGGGCTGTGGCGGGAAGCGGGAACGCGGGGTCGCGCAGCTTGAGCGGAAATGGGGACAGGACCAAATAGCGACTTGGGGCGGCGAGATCGGGATCGGAGGGAAGGCCATACTCACTCCGGACGCGGTCCAGGGTATCTGCCACCACGCTGGAGCGTACGAGGCTTCCCGCAGCGATGACCAGGACGGTGGCATATGGCACATCGAGCATCTCCGCGGCCAGCACGCTGCCGAAGTCCACCTCGTCCGCCACGATGACGTCGGATCGCCATGCGCGGGCAAGCCTCAGCACACCCTCAGCCCTCACCCGTGCGGCCGTGTCGGCGAAGCGCTTACGCAGGTCACGCTCCTCCCGAGCCATGTCCACCTCCTTCAAGGGCATTCGCCGCGGCGGTCGAGCTGGCGGCAGCGGACCGATTCCGAAGGCGGCGAATCCTCCCGCCTCGACAATGGGCACCAGCGAGGGCTCGCATGCCACCCCCACGCTATGGCCCGCCGCCTGGGCGGCCCGAGCGATCGGAACCATCGGCTCAAAGTGCCCAACACCGCCGACGAAGCAGAAGAGGATCTGCATACCGCCATCCTCCATGCATTCGCGCCGGCCGCGTCGCGGCAAACGACGGCAGAGGTGTGGGCTGAACTTGTCGCGGTGACCCTGCGGTCAGCAGTTTTGGAGAACCTCGTGCTTCTCTGCCAAGGCTTACTCGTACGCCCGATTGAGCCCGGCAACGCCGCCGCCATTCGATCGGCTCTGGTGTGCAAATTGCACGCTGGGGTGAGCATGCCTTCTGGCATCTGATGCGTCGAACCTGTGAGCGAAAGCGATTAGCTCGCGTCGGCCAACCGTGAGCGTCCGTCGCCGCGGCCCGACCCGCAGCAGGCGCCCACTACATGTGTCCCGCCACATGGAGGCCGATGTCTGCGCTCGCAAGCTGCCGGATCAGACGCGGTGAAGCATCCAGATGTTCGGTTCCCAATACGACCCCACACCGTCTCGGACACTGAGTGGCGCAAGCCCTGCGGGAAAGACGTAGTCCCCGTCCTCCGGGAACGTCATTCCCGTCCAGTCCTCCCAGTCATGTACGGGCGCCTCGATCTCTAGCGATCTCGTCTCCGTGCGCAGAATGGTCGCGCCTAGGCGTACGTGAACGCGCACCCACGGATCGAATGGCATACCGTCATTTCGTACCCACTGTGCATACCGATCGATCGGGGTCAACGGGTATCGGTCCTTCCAGCTCGGACGGACGGGTGCGACGAGCGGGGTCAGCCCGGCGCGTTGGGCGACTGCTGTCATCGACTTGATGATCAGCGCGCTTAGGCCCCTGCGTTGCTGGTCCTGGGTGACTTCGGCTGCAAGCGCCGAGAGGGCGGTGGGCGGCTCGGGATCATCGATCGCGCGGAGCCCCAGCGCATCGATTCCCGCCGGAAGATCTTCAAGGGTGCCGTCCCATCGAAACGGAATCGTTCTTCCCCGGCCTGCGATGCGATCCCTGCTGGCGTCGTAAAGCAGGACCTGGAGACGCGCGTGCTTCGGGTAGAGCGCGCCGAAATATTTCCACGTGTGGTTGCCATGCATGTTGTACTCCGGCCACACAGTCTCGAACAGCGAGCGTGAACGCTCCCACAGGTCGGGTCGCTGCTCTGCGGTGAACACCTCGATCGGATCAGCGGACGAGGACCTGGATACCCGCATTATTTCCTCTACTTCGTGGTGAGCCACGTTGGAAACATGTTGATGCGGTGGCCACCACGACGCTCCCAAAGTATGAGAGCTAGGCGTGGACCCTAGGTGATCGCTACCGCCCCGTCCGCCTCACTCTTCCAAGCTCGCTCGGCGGGGCGCAAATTCGACTATGAAGACGTTCCTCAGGTGTGTTCGTTGCGCGATGGGATGCGCGACGATGGTTCTTTCGGCTCACTCTAACTCGGCTAGAGCACCGTTGCAACCGTTACGCCAGGACGCTGAATTCGAATACTGCGTCTGTCACCAGATCAAGGGCACCAGGCGTTTGTGGGCTGCCGCGTAGTCGCTATAGCCGTTACCGAGGTTCTGCATCAGTGCCCGCTCCTCTACTCGAATGCGGAACACAAGACCGCTTGCAACGACGACGGTGAGGACCACCAGCGAATACCAGTTGCCGATGAACAAGCCCACAGCCATGAAGACTAGGAGCAGCCCAGTATAGCTTGGGTGCCGGACCACCCTGTAAGGCCCGTCGGTGATCACCGGCTGATCACTGCTCGTCTGCACGGTGAATGTGAAGTACCGACCCAATGTACGAAAGCTCCAGAGCCGCAGGGAGATGCCGCCCCAGAACAGCGCGAGCGCGATCCAGTCAGCGAGCGCGGCGGGCCGGATCGTCGCCGACTGTGCCACCCCCGGGAGCAAGCTCGCCACGAGTGCGCCGACCCCGACGATGAGCCGAAAGAGGACCTCGCTGCCCCAGTTGGCCTTCACTCCTTCGGGTCGGTGGGTGACGCTCTGGCGCAGTTCCAGCACCACCCAGATTGCCGCTGTGCCGAGCAGGATCCAGCGGAAGACCGGTGATGTCGCTGCCAACGGGTTCACAGGCAAGTCCCAGGTTCGGTGCTCCTGCAAAACCGTCGCCTTCGTAGCGGTTGCCTCGGGACTAATGCCTGACCTTGCACCGCTGAGTCAGGTGCCGCCTCGACCAACGCGGCCCACGTTGTTCTCTGCTGATAAGCCGGGTATTCATTGGGAGGCTTCATCGCGACGTTGGCCGGCAGGTCGGTCGTGTCCGTCGTGGTTGCTGCGAAGACGCGGGTTCAGATGCGCCCGCGAAGCTTGCTGCTGCGTCGAACACGCCCTTACTCCGCGACCGCGCGCAGAACGTCGACGCGTGATGCCCGGATGGCGACAGCTGCGAGGAGGCCGAAGCACGCTGCGGCGGCGGCATAAAGGAGCATCAGCACCTACGACTCTCCCGTATTTCGTTCCAGCAGGACGAGAGGAATCACGCGCGTGATGTGCCGCTGGGACACGTCGTATCGACCCCGCGCGCCCGGGTGCATGATCGGAGCCAAACCCATGTTGTGGCGGTTGACGAGCGGCCACAGCCGTTCGCGCTCCTCAGCTGAGGCCACCCAGGCTCGCGCTGAGAATTTGTTTCGACGTATTTGGACCCTCACCCCGGGATGGGCTTGAAGATTCAGCAGCCAGGACGGCGGATGATCGCTCCCTCCGTTGGAGGCCACCACGACCAACCGTTCGCCATCCTTGAGGTAGATAAGGGCGGTGGTTCGCGGTTTACCGCTTCTTCGCCCTGTGGTCGTCAGGAGCAAAGCCCGGCCAGCCACTATCCGCGAGCCGATGAGTTCTCCCGAGTGGCGGTAGACGAACTGATGGAGCTTGAGGTAGGGAACTTGCAGCGTGGCCGCGGGGGTATAACGCACTCGTCTGACTCTCTCTTGTCGATGTCCGGCAGTCACCAATGATGATCGTGCCGCGAACGTCGCTGTCAGGGACTGCCTCGGCGGTCGTGCTCTTCGTCTCTCTGGAACACCGCGACTGCGTTCTCCAATCCAATCACGGTGGTCGGACCGGTCAAGGTCGCGATGTGGTTCCGACGCCGCGATCGGTACCACCGAGCCTCTGGTAACAATCTGTTACGCCATGGTGCGCGAGAGATTCCTCACGCGGCCGCAGGGCGACGACCGTGAACGTCGGCCTGTCCACGTTCACGCCGCCGGAGGCGTCCCGAGTACGCAGGACGGCGGGCAGAAACATGTACTGGCTTCGCGGTCGGGGTACGGCTGGGCCGCGTCGCCTCGGCTCTCGGCCGACCTCGGCTCGACGTCAGCCTCAGCCGCTAATACGACTTGCTTCGCTCAACGCGCCTGGGACGCACGAACCTTCTCGGCCAACTGTGCAAATCCATCGGCCGCTCCTTCCGAGGATCCGAAGTGATCGCTCCCATACTTTCTTAGCTGGTTGTAAATGGTGGGCGAGACATAGCCACGCTTCGGGTTGGCGCGATAGAACGCCGCCAGCAGTACAAGAGATTCGCCGACGACTTCGCGTTCGTCCGAAGACAGGCCGTCCATCTGCCACATAGTAGGTTGGCGGCCCACGCTACGGCAAGCTCGGCGGGCCGGTCTTGAAGAGGTTGTGGCCGAGCACAAAGATCAATCTGACGGCCCTGGAGAGAATCCCGGCCTACCGCCGCTGACGTCGCGCCACGCTCCAACTGGCTTGGCGCGTGGCCTCGGGGTCTTCACACTCTTTAACAGCCCTGTCTTCAGTGATTACGAGGACAACTGGATCGGCGGCAATGCGACGATCAGCGACATCACGTCGTGCTACCTCGGCATCGCCCGCAACCACGTCGTCGGTGACCTTCGCGTGCTCAACAACCAGTACGCCGACCCTGATGCAATCGAGATCACCTCGAACCACATCGCCGGCGACCTGGTGTGCCGAGAGAACAGCGCCGTTTGGGATAGCTCCGAAACCTCGTCGACGAGCAACTTCCCGCGCACGCCGAAGCCCAACTCGGTCGGCGGCGAGCGGGCCGGACAGTGCGTGCTGGCCACCAAGACGACGTTGCACGGCCATAAGGGTCCTGGTCCCTTCTGAGCCAAGGGACTTATGTCGAGCAGGGACGGACCGTCGCGTCCGTCCTTGCTTCGACGGCAGTGCGCTTCGAGGCAACTGATCGCTGGAACTTCGGGCGCCGCTCCGAGCATGTCGAAGCGCGGATAGTGAGCCCGCGCCCACTTACTATTTCTCGATGTAGGCCGTCATCGGGGGAGGACGCCGTTGCCCTCCATCTGGGCAGCCGCTTCGGGTGAGGCCGGATGACAAGGTGGCTTGACATCCACGTGGAAGACAAGCTAACTTTACATCGATGCAGAACCGGGTACGCGACCTTCGCCTCGGCAGACGCCTAACCCAGGAGGAGTTGGCCACCCGCCTGGGGGTGTCGCGTCAGACCGTCAACTCCATCGAGGTGGGTCGCTACACCCCTTCCCTGCCCCTGGCCCTCGCGCTGGCACGCTATTTCACCACCACTGTTGAGGAGATGTTCTATGACAGCCGTGCATCACTACCGTAAGTGGGCGGGGTCCGCCCTGATCCTCGCCTTCGGCCTAGCCGTGTTCGCGGCCTCGCTCGCTTGGGGGCACCCAGACGACGGAATCTGGGCGTTGGCGCTCTCTACTGTCTTCGCGGGCGCGCTCGCGGTCGGCGGTCGCAGCGAGTTGGTTCGCTCCATGCGTGGTGACGGTGACGAGCGCGCCGCCCACATCACCAACCTGACCAATCTCATCGTGCTCAATGTCGCCGGGCTGGCCGCCGTCGCAGGGGCGGTGGTCGAACAGGCGAAGGGATTCCACTCCGGACCGTGGACCCTCGCATGCGTCATCGGTGGCGGCGTCTACTTCTTGGCCTTCATCGTGGTTCGCGCCATGGTATGACGTGAGCCCTGCTTACTCGCGTTCGGAGGCTGCCTTCTCCTGGGCGGCCGGCTTGGTGACCTTCAGTCATCGCCGCCGCTTCGTCGCCGGCACGCGCTGTTCACCGTAGTCTGGCTGCGCCCCACCACCTTCCGGCACCTCCCGGCTCTGGTAACAATTTGGCGCACTCGTGTGTGCCACGCCATTCACATTTGGTACCGGCGCGCGCGCCCAACGTTGGAAGGACATTTCGGGGATGCGGCAGAAGGGAGGACGTTCTTAAGACCCACAGGGTGGGGGCCCGCTCGGAGCGCCCCATCCCTGTAACGGAACGTCAGATCTTCGGCCGCGGAGCCCACGTCCTGTGACCACCGCAACCTCGAGCCAGCGGTACATGACGTCGGCTTCACGAAGTGGAGCGATGACGTTGCTGTGGCGGGCAGGGACCCGTTGCAGCCGCCCCCCTACGGTCGTGATGCCCGCGACGACGTCAATCGCTTCGTCCCGCCGGGCTCATCGGCATCATCGGGGGCTCGACAGTGAATCGACCGGAAGACCAGCGCAAGCGCAGAGACAGGAGGCCGCTCGGTCTCGTCGCCCTGATCGGCGGCACCATCGCGGCCGCCTGTCTCATCGGTTTCGGGGGCCTCGCCGCCTGGACCGTGACCACCCAGAACGCGGGCAACACCTTTGCTGCCGGCAGCGTTCACCACACCAACCTCGCCAAGCTCAACGGCGCCGGCGTGGGCACCTCCTGCACCGACCAGGCGGGCGTGTGCGGGGTCATCTTCACGCTCGCCAACGCCAAGCCGGGCAGCTCGGTCAGCGGCACCGTGCAGATCACCAACAACGCGGGCTCGCTGCCGAGCACCTTCTCGCTCAGCCTCTCGTCGTCCAGCGGCGCCCTCTGCGCCAGCCTCAACGCCAGCATCACCGACAACGAGACCGTTGCCCAGAACTTCTACAACGGCACCCTCTCGGCGATGGGCGCGCAGAGCCTCAAGTCGAGCGCCGGCAACCTCAGCTGGCCCGCCAGCGACACCGGCACCTACACCTTCACGATCACGCTTCCCGCGAGCAGCGCCAACACCGACATGGGCCAGACCTGCACCGCGGCCTACACCTGGACCCAGACCAACAGCTGACCTAGATTCGCGAGGGGCAGGGAGGCCGGTCCGCCGACCGGTCTCCCTCGCCTGTCACCAGCTCAGGAGATCACCAATGGCCATGAGCGCATCGAGCCTGCCGACCGGCGTCGCCGATGCCGGCTTGGGCTCGCTGGCGCGGCCCTCTGACGGTCCCGCCGGCGCCACACCCACAGCCACGATCCGCGCCCGACTGTGCGGCGCGCTGCGCCACGGCGGCAACCTCGCCCTGGCGGCGCTGGCCACAGTCCTGGTGGTGTTCACGTCGCTCATCGTCGCCGGAGCGGTGACCGGCCACCACTTCGAGCAGGTGATCACCGCCAGCATGGTGCCGACCATCCCGGTGGGCTCGCTGGTGGTCACCGAGCACGTGACCGCGAGCAGCCTGGTGGTTGGCAACGTGCTCGTCTTCACCAAGCCCGGCAACGTCAGTGAGGTGATCGTCCACCGCATCGCCAGCATCACCCGGGCCGATGACGGCTCCATCCTGGTGCAGACCAAGGGCGACGCCAACCACGCGCCCGATCCCTGGCTGATCAAGCAGAGCGCCGGCGGCGCCGCCGACCGCGCCGTCTACGTGATGCCGGGGCTGGGGACGGTCGCGTCCGAAGGGCGCAGCGTGCTCATCCTGGTGCTGCCCGCCCTGCTCATCACCTACCTGGTCAGCTGGTCGCGCCGTCGCTACCACGCCATGGTCGGGACGCAGGCCTGACCGTGCGCGGCCGCCGCCGCTGGGCCGTCCTGCTCACCGTTGTGGTGGTGTCGCTGCTGTGCGCGCGCGGCGCGCAGGCGGCGTGGGGAGTGGTCACCAGGAACAGCGGCTCGTCGTTTGCAGCCGGGAACATCGCCGCCCCGACCGGGCTGACCGTCGCCGCGGTAGCGTCGCCGCCGTCCAACAAGCTGACCTGGACGCTGCCGCCGGCCGCCCAGCGGGGCAACGGCCAGACCGTCACCTCCAGCGTCGACGGCAGCGCCTACTCCACCATCGCCACACTCTCCGGAGCTGCGGTCACCGCCACCGACAGCCCGGTTCTCGGCGACACGCTCTACTGCTACAAGGTCACCACCACATGGTCGCTGTGGACTGCGCCCACCGCCGCCTCGTGCCCGGCGCCGGCAGCGCCGCTCGCCGCCATCAACGCGGGAGGCGCCGCCTCAGGAACCTACGCCGCGGACACGGGATTCTCGGCAGGGAGCACCTACAGCACGGGATCGGCCATCGACACCAGCCTGGTGCCCAACCCCGCGCCCCAGTCGGTGTACCAGACCGAGCGCTACGGCAACTTCACGTACACCGTGTCTGGCCTGACCGCCAACGCCACCTACCACGTGCGCCTCCAGGAGGCGGAGAACTACTGGAGTGGGCCCGGCAAGCGCTCGTTCGATGTGAAGATCAATGGCGTCCAGGTGCTGTCCGGCTACGACATCTTCGCGGCCACCGGAGGGCAGTACCGGGCGATCGCGCTGACCTTCGCGACCACCGCCGACGCCGGCGGCGCCATCGCCATCCAGTTCATCACCGTCAAGGACAACGCCAAGGTCGACGGCATCGAGATCCTCTAGGCTCGACTGTGACCGGTCGTGCGGCTGCGCTCAGGCTACGCTGGGCGGCGGCTCGGATGCGCGCCTGGCGCCGCGCGGGGCGGCGGGCTTGGGAGCGGCGGCCTTGCGAGCGCGCGCAGGCTTGTTCGGCGCGGGCGTGAACGCGCAGGGGTGGGGGGCGCGGCTCGCGGTGCGCGAGGGCGTCGAGGTGCGGGCCGAGCAGGCGCTGCAGGTCGGCCGCGTTGCGGTCGACGATCCAGTGGCCGGCGCGACGCTCCCCTCAAGCACCATGGCGGCCCAGTCGTCCTCGAGGTGATGATGCAGCGTCGGGGGCGCCGCATAGAAGGGGGGCACAGTCCAGTCGATGACCGAGAACCGACCGGGAGCGGGGGCGTCCGCGGGCAACAAATAGCGCACACGAGCTCCCGTGACGGTGACCTCGCGGCCCCCATCGGCGGGGACGATGCGAGGTCCATCCGACGTTGGGGGGGCCCATGGCCGAGATGTTACAACCGCGGTCATGGGCGGGAACAGGTCGCTCTTTAGGGCATCCTCGTCGGCGATTCTCGTGTTGTCGCAGCGCACGAAACTCCGCTACCACTTCCAAAATGCGTTCTTGGCTCTGGTGTGTTAATCGTACGCTGGCGGGGAATCCTTCGCGGCGAGACCCCCATGGCGATAGCGCCGCGCCTCGGCCGAAGGCTCTTTGCGCTCATTCCAAGTCCCTGGCGCTGCAAGTTCTGCAACGCTCCATTCTGTGGACCCTATGCCGGTACCTTTCGTCGCATTGGCTACGCGCCCTCGCGCAAGAACCCGAACATCTGCGCACGCTGTATCGAATCCGCGCCTGAAGGTGGCGCGGTCGTACCGATCAGTGTGCTCTTCGCCGACGTCCGCGGCTACACGTCTCTCACCGAGCGGACATCGAGCGTCGAGGTGACCACGCTGCTCAATCGTTTCTATGCGGCCTCGTCGCGCGCTCTGCTCGCCCACGAGGCCGTCCTGGGCCAGATCGCCGGTGACGAGGTCATGGCGTTATTCGTCCCTGGGTTTGCCGGACCAGGGTATCCGCGCAAGGCCATAGACGGTGCGTGCTCGCTACTACACGCAATGGGCTACGGAACGCCAGAAGGCAACTGGCTCGATGTCGGCGTGGGTATCTGTTCCGGTGAGGAGTACGTCGGCAACGTCGGCGGCGGCGGGTTCAAAGACTTCACCGCTCTCGGCGACGTGACCAACACCGCCGCTCGCCTTCAAGCGCAAACCAAAGGTGGCGAGGTCCTGCTGTGCGCAGCTACGTACAATGCGGCAGCCGACGCCTGTGCTGGCGCTGAGCTCAGACAACTCTCTCTCAAGGGGAAGGCGGAGCCGGTTGCCGGATACCTGATCCGCGTCCCGTAGCCTGCACTGGGAGCGATATGACGGGCCAGTGGTCTCTTGCGACAACCTCCAGTCGCTCTACGGGTTGCCGTCGTCCTGGTTCGCGTTGACTAAACGGGCGCCGGACGACCTCCCTCTTGACTTGAATTGAGCAACGAAACTTGGAGGACGCTCGCGGAGGGCGAGTATCTTGGATATCCGCGCGCGCTCTCCGCTCAAGGGCTAGTCGAAGAAAATGGGAGCTGCGCTCGCCAACCAGGTCATGCCGCGTTAGGTTCACCAAACCTAGGCTGGAGCGTTGCGATTCACCGGTGATTGATCATGCGATTGCCTCCCTCGGCCTGACTCTCAAGTGAAAAGACACCTTCCCTGTCACCTACGCGCGGCGATCCTCGGCGGTCGAGTGAGAGGATGCTCGTGTGTAATAGAGCGATGTTCCGTGAGGACATATTGACCTTGCGTCGACCGTAACGGGTGAGCGCCGAAGCAGATGTGGGGGTCCGTTCAGACCCGAGTTGGCTCGTTAATCTGGAGCGTGCCACCCCGGCTTAGGAACGCGTGATCCGAGCGGATTTCAGCGACAGCCTCGGGGGTGTCGGCCTCGTCGGAGAGCGGTGCCGGTTGATCGTCTGGGCGTTGCGCAATCCGCCCGCCCAGGTCGGATGCGTCTCGTGGAGCTCGGGCCGAGCGGTGCAGAGCAGGAGCAGCGGCACCCCTGTGGACCAGTCGTCCAGGTGCTCGAGGAAGGCGAGCATCGGCCGGCGGTGCAGCGCGGAGTCCTTCAACGCCTGGCGACGCTTCCTCGAGGGGCTGGCCGCGCAAAACCCCACCGTGCTCGTGGTCGACGATTTTCACTGGGCGGATGCGATCGCCAGCTGCTGGCCGGCGCGCTCGAGGAGGTGCCCCCCCGAACTCAGTGCAGGCACTGATCGCCGCCCGCCTGGACACGCTCTCCGCGGACCGCAAGAGCCTGCTCCAGGACGCGGCGGTGATCGGCAAGGTGTTCTGGGCGGGGGCGCTCGCCCGCATGGGCGAGCGCGACCCGCGGGACGTCGAGCTCGCCCTCCACGAGGTGGTACTCAGACTGTGGTCGCCCGGTCCGGTGTATTGGGATCGGCGCAGTGAGTTGAAATGGGTTCCCCGCCAGCGTCGCGTTGGACGGCCCTGCCGTTATCTGCAACATGTGGTCGTGACCCTGCGCGAAGGTCTCATAGGTCATGCTGGGCACCGATTGGATGAGCTCACCGGCCTCAGCCGCTAGTCCGGTCAGGGTGACGTTGATCGTCAATCGCGCGATGCCCGTGGCGGTTGAGGGAGTTGCGCGGGGTACCGTGGTACTGCCGCCGCATGCAGCGATGCCGAGAGCGCTCCACGCCGAGACTGCTGCAACCAATGCACGCGATCGGATTAGTCGCCGGGCCACAGCGCGCACACCCCACAGCGGGCCCACCGGCGTCATTTAGCTGGGCAGAGACCTGCACGTCCACGCGAGCATCCCGTTTTCGTTCTCGGTTCCAAGTCCACCGATCCCATGCACCCAGTCGAGGAATGTGAACGAACCCGACCCGTCGTCGTTGACCGTCGCGGCTTCTTCGGACTGGAGAAATATCTTGAAGGTCTCCGGCGCGCTCGCCGGGCCGACCGTGACCGCGGTCGTGAACTGATTTCCTCCAAAGCCTTCCGTGTCCAAGCTGTAATCCCCCGGCCCCGCGTATTGGGCTATCGGCGCCGTGAGGTGGAAGGGATTGCCCGCCAGCGTCGCATTGGCCGGTCCGGACGGTATCAGGAACGTGTGGCTCCGACCCTCCGCGAACGTCTCGCAGGTCGTGCCGACAACCGACTGGATCAGCTCGCCCGTTTCAGCTACTGCCCCAGTCAGGGTGACCTTGATCGCTAGCTGCGCGGTGCCCATGACAGCTGAGGGGGTTGGCGTGGGGGCGCTTGTACTTCCGCCGCACGCAGCGATGCCCACGGCGATCCACAATACGGCGGCCGTCATCGAGGCACCCGATGAGAATCGTCGCCAGGCCGAAGCGCAGACGCCGCAGCGGGATCCGTTCTCTTCGGCGCGACGGGCGTACCGCTCGACCATGAGCTTCCTAGACCTCCGTGAGACAGGATAATCGTCGTGAATCCAGCCAGTCACGACTATGCCTGCCATGCTCAGTAGGGGCTGTCAGCCAGTGGACAGTGAATGTGTCGGCAACTAGACTGACAATGGCGTCCTATTTCCCTGAGGATCCAGCCTATGACTAGACGATGCCCGTGGGGTCATCGTCAACCTGTGTCGCTGACACGGCTCGGGGATGGATGACGGTGGGAGGGCTTATGGGACTCTCGGCTGTGCCCATCCTCTCGGACAACCCTCTCGTCCGCGCCGCCGCGCGCGTCCCTGCGACCGTCCAGCGCAAGCTCTTGGTGGCATTCGCAATCGTCGTTGCTCTACTCGTTACGGTCGGTGTTCTGGGTCTCAACGTCTTGAGTCAGTCCAACACTCGCGTCGACGCACTTGGGCAACTGCCACAACGGCTCGCTGCGTATCAGCAGCTCCTCGTGGACACCGGCAAACTTGGTGGGTTCATGACCGAGCGGGATTTCGTTGTCGGTTGTCTTCCGCCGGAGCCGACCCATTGTACGGCGACGCCGTATACGGATGGCGTCCCTGCCCTTAACCGGACGGACGGGGAGATCACCGCAACGCTTGACCTGATGGCTCCGCTGACAAACGTCACCGAGCTGGGGTTCGTGCTCCCGGCTGACGAGAACGCCATCTTCGCAGCGATCCGCTCGGAATATATCTCGCTTGCTCCAGCCATGATGCAGTTGATCGTCGGCGACGATCACGGCAGCTACGTCAACAATCAGCCGCAGTCGGATCAGCTGAGCGACGGCTACGGCCACGGACTTTACCCAAATGCCAAACAACTGGTGATCCTGACTTCGAGCGTCTGAATCAACTCTAGTCGCGCAGGACCACGATTCGAACCTGGCCTCGCAACACCTCTTCATCGGTGTCGCAGCTGGAAGCGCGGCCCTGGCACTAATCCTCGGCGTCGTTCTTTCGTGGGCGATTGTGGGTCCGATCAAGAAGATGCGGTCTCGCCTTGCTGCGATCGGCTCTGGGGATTTCTCAGAACATGTCAACGTCGACAACCGCGATGAACTCGGAGCGCTCGCCGCCGATCTCAATCGAATGAACGACGAGGTGAGGCGGCTATATGAGGAGGTGGAAGCCGCGAGCAAGCATAAGTCGGACTTCCTCGCCAACATGTCACACGAGCTGCGCACACCGCTCAATGCCGTGATCGGATTCTCCGAGGTGCTGGAAGGCCGCCTCTTCGGTGAACTCAACGACAAGCAGGCCGAGTACGTGACCGACATCCACACCTCGGGGCGCCATCTGCTCACCCTGATCAACGACATCCTTGATCTCTCCAAGATCGAGGCGGGCCGGATGGATTTGCAGGTCACCAGCTTTTCGTTGCCAGAGGTGCTGCAGAATGTGGAAGCGCTCTTGCGCGAACGCGCAACTCGCCAAGGCATCAGCCTTGGCCTCGAGGTCGACCCGAGCACCGGAGTCATCGAAGCCGACGAGCGGATGGTCAAGCAGGTGCTCTTCAACCTGCTCTCCAACGCATTGAAGTTCACACCGAAAGGCGGTCACGTCGACGTCGCGGCGCATACGGAGGGCAAGGAGGTGGTCGTCAGCGTGCACGATGACGGCGTTGGTGTCGATCCGGCGGATCAAGCACGGATCTTTGAGGAGTTCCAACAGGTCGGGACTTCCAATCTTCAGGAGGGCACCGGTCTTGGCCTCGCGATCTCGCGGCGTTTCGTCGAGCTCCACGGCGGCAGCCTCCGAGTTGAGAGCGAGGCGGGCCAGGGCAGCACGTTCACCTTCACGATTCCGAGAACGCAGGGTTCCGCAGCGACAACAGAGAGTGCAGGATCACCTCCGGAAGTGGCTGGGGCGCCAGCGTCTACCGCGGCACTCTCGTGACCACCCTCGCCGAGGATCGGCTGGTCCTCATCATCGAAGACAACGAGAAGAATCTCAAGCTCGCCCCGCGATCTCCTGCGCTACCACGGTTTCCGCACGATCGAAGCATCGGATGCCGAGACCGGCCTCCAGCTGGCGTCAGATTCGACGCCCGACATCATCCTCATGGATATCGAACTGCCGGGCATGGACGGCGTGACGGCGTTAGAACGGCTGCGGGCTGATCCAGCCACAGCCGCCATCGTCGTGGTCGCCTTCACCGCGTCAGTGATGCCGGTCGACGGCGACCGGTTCTCGCGCCGGTTTGCCGGGGTCATCGTCAAGCCGATCGAGGTCACCGCGCTCCCGAACCAGGTGCTTGCGTACTGCAATGGGTCGGCGAGAGGAGACTGATGGATCGCGCCGCCCGGTTGCTTGTCATCGACGACACCCCGCAGAATGGGCGGCTCCTCGAGGCCCTGCTGACACCGCACGGTTACACAGTCGCGCTGGCGTATTCGGGCGGCGAGGGACTGGAAAAGCTCCACTCTGAGCCGCCCGACCTGGTGCTCCTCGACATCCTCATGCCTGACATGACGGGGTACGAGGTCTGCCGGCAACTCCGCGAGAATCCCGCGACCCGACTCCTCCCGGTCGTGATGCTGACGTCGAGCGGCGACCAGGACAAGGTCAACGCCATCGAAGCGGGTGCCGACGACTTCATCGCTCGACCGCTCAATCCGCAGGAGCTGCTGAGCCGCGTGCGCTCGCTGCTGCGGATCAAGGAGTATCACGACACCATTCAGGCGCAGGCCGCAGAGCTTGCCGAATGGAACCGCACCCTTGAGGCGCGCGTGCGCAGTCAGGTTGCACAGCTTGAGGGTCTCGATCGCCTTCGCCGCTACTTCTCGGCGCCGGTCGCCGACGTCATCATGTCCGGCGCCGCGCAGATGCTCGAGCCGCATCGACGCGAGGTCACCATCCTCTTCTGCGATCTGCGCGGCTTCACGGCCTTCGCTGCCGTCGCGGAGCCCGAAGACGTGATGTCGGCGCTCAGCCAGTTCTACGAAGCGGTTGGCGAATTGATCCTTCGTTTCGAGGCAACGCTCGAACAGTTCGCGGGCAACTCGATCATGGCCATCTTCAACGACCCAATGCCATGCACTGCGCACACCGCTACGGCGGTGGGCATGGCGCTCGAGGTTCGCCAAAGGATGCGAGTGCTGTCCGACGACTGGCGCCGTGCCGGCTTCGATCTTGACGCGAGGGTCGGCATTGCGCAGGGGTACGCGACCCTCGGTCGGGTCGGATTCGAGGGACGGTTCGACCTTGCGGATGGGGCGCTCCTCGGGTGGAATCAACTCGGCCTGGTCAAAGTGCAGCGCGATGATCCGCTTGCTTCCGCAGGTCGCACACGTCATCGCTAGCCGCCGAGGGCTACGAAGCGCCACAGTATCGCGAGGCTACACGCCGTCGGCTGACCTGTCCGTGCGCTGGCGCACCTAACTGCGTGGTGCGTCAAGTATGTCATTGCCCAAATCTGTGGTCTTATTGCGCTCGCAAGGTGCAGACTTGTATTCAAATGGTGGTGCCGAGGGACAGAATCGAACTGTCGACACCAGGTTTTTCAGACCTGTGCTCTACCAACTGAGCTACCTCGGCGATCCGCGACGCAGTGTACCGGCACCTCACGCCCTTCCCATGGCGCGTTTGGTCCACTGAAGCGCCCGTACAATCAAAGCATGGCCCGGGTCATCCACGTTCGCGTGCGCGGGGTCGCAGCAGCCGACCGGGATCGATTACAGGACCGGTTCGCCGAGCTCATCAGCGGCCGGGAATGGCGCGACCAGCTTCCCTGGCTGGCCGATGCCGGATCGACCGACCTCTTCGCCCAACTCTTCTTCGATCAGGCGCTGGCGGCCGATCTCCGCGACGACCCGCCCGCGGACGACCTCGCCGCGGCGGGCTTCATCCGCGTCGCCGGCGACGAGACCGACGCGCTCGCCCTTGTGTTCGTCCTCCGCGACATCTCCGAGCGCTTTTCATGCCGGGTCGGTGTTCGCGACCCCGACAACCCGATCGCCAAGCTCCGTGTCGTCGACCTCGTCAGCGGCCGGCTTGCTGACCAGCGAGCCCTCGAATCGATTCTCGTCCGCAGGCCGATCTTCAAGCGGATGCGGGACGGCAACCGGATCGAGATGTACCCACCGCGCGCGCTCGGCAGCGCCTTCGGCACGACCGAAGGGGCCGATGGCGAGCGCCGGGCCTGGAGCTTTCTCGTGCACGGCATGCGCGATTCCCGCCCCAACTTCCTCGAGGCCGAGGCGGAAGCCATCCGCATCTGGCGCGGGCTGCGCTTCCTCGAGTGAGGGCGGTCGTCCAACGGGTCAACCGAGCCAAGGTCGACGTGGGGGCCGAGACCGTGAGCGCCATCGACGCAGGGCTGTGCGTCCTGCTGTCAGTCGGCCCACACGACGACGAGGCGGTGGCGGAACGGCTCGCCGGCCGCATCGCGACCCTGCGGATCTTTCCGGACGCAGCCGGGCGCATGAACCTCGACCTGGCAGCCTCCGGCGGCGCGGTCCTGGTGGTGAGCCAGTTCACGCTCCACGCCGACACCTCGCGTGGGCATCGCCCCTCGTTCGTCCGCGCCGCAGCTCCCGACCGAGCGGCCGAGCTCTACGAGGCGTTCGTGGCCGCTCTCCGGCACCTCGGCCACCACGTCGAAACCGGCAGCTTCGGCGCGCACATGGCAGTGGACCTGGTGAACGATGGCCCGGTCACCCTGGTCCTCACCAGCGGCGAGCCGGACTGGCCCGCCGACGCAGGGTAGGGCGCGGGATCAGCCGGCGCGGCGGGCCCGGAGCGCGGCGAGCTGCTCGTCCTCGCCGCCCGCGCCCGAGTAGCGGAGCAGCTCGGGGGGCCTGCCCCCGGTGCCCGCGGGCGATCGGAATCGGGGCACGCGGAGCCGCAGGGCGGCGACTTCGGTGTCCCGCACCGGACGGAGCACGCCGGAATCGCGCAGCTCCTGGATCCGCCGCCTGAAGGTCCGCTCGCTGCCCTCCGGGCCTCCGTGGAGGGCCACGTGAAGGCGCAGCAGGTCGTCCCCGGTGAATACGTCGCCGACCAGCGCAGCGGCACCGGCGAGCTGCCGGGTGTCGGCGCGAAGCCGGTCGAGGGCGGAGCGCAGCGCGGCGGCGCCCGGTGTGTCGAGGTGCAGCCCTCGTCCGGTCGCCGACCAGACCCCGGGGCCGGGAACCGGTCCGTATTGGGCCGCCGCGTAGTACCAGACCGTGACGCTCCGGGATCGTGCGGGATCGTCCTCGACGCCGACGAGATGGAGACGCTGGCCTCCCCGGGCTCCTCGACGGCCTCCCAGGTCGATGCCTGCCTCGGCCGCGGCGCGAAGTGCCGCTTCGGGGAACCGCTCCTTGGGGCCCAGATCGCCTGTGGGGAGGGTTCTCTTCAGGGTGAGCACGTGCAACGCCCGGCTCGCCGGGGTTCCGGGCTCAGGATCGAACCCGAATACCGCAACCCCCGCGCTCAGCGCCGCCATAGCTCCCTTGGTCATGCTCCTGGCCTCCTCCAGAGTCGGTGTGGTTTCGGAAGATGATGGCACGAACTGGGCAAATTGTGCCACCTGGAGTTGCCTTTTCCGCCTCCCCGATCTCGCCGAGCGGTCCCGCCCTACGCCTCGCCGGGAGGCGGGCCGGGCGCCGGGACCGTCCAGCTGACGGGTGGCTCGGCCGCTGTCTGGTCTCGGGAGCCGCTCAGGACCCGCGGCCAGCTGACCGCCATCCTAGCGCCGCCGAGCGCCGAGGTGTCCACCTCCCAGCGCCCGCTGCTATGGCGGACCACGGCATCGGCGATCGCCAGCCCAAGCCCCGACCCGTAGCCACCCTGGGCTTCAGCGCGATGGAAGCGATCGAAGATCTTGGGGCGCTCCTCAGCTGGGATGCCCGGGCCGGAGTCCTCGACGGCCAGGCGCACCCGGTTGCCCTCGGCGCCGACCCGGACCGCGACGACGCCTCCGGGCGGCGCGTACTTGAAGCCGTTGTCGAGCAAGACGCCGAGCAGGCGATCCAGCCACTCGGACGAGCCCATGATCACCAGCGGACCGGGGCCGACCGACACCTGGAGCGTGATCCCGCGGCTCTCCGCGACCGCCGCGAAGCGTTCAGCGGCCTGATGGACGACGACCCCGACTTCGACCGGCTCTGCGGCGGGACGGCCCTGTGGGGTATCCACTCGAGCGAGCCAGAGCAAGTCGTCGACCAGCCGCCGGATCCGTTTGCTCTCGGACCCGACCCGCTGGAACGCGTTGCGGTACCAAGTCGGGTCACGGTCCAGGCTGAGCGCGAGGCTTGTCTGCGCCTCGATGACGGCAAGCGGGGTCCGCAGCTCGTGAGAGGCGTCTGCGGTGAACTCGAGCTGGCGCTGCCGGGCGAGCTCGATCGGGCCGCCGACCCTTCGGCCGACGATCAGGGATACCCCGAAGACGAGCAGCAGCAAAATCACGCCGGCAACGGCCTCGGTGACGGCCAGCGAGGAGCGGGCTTGAGAGATCGAGTCGACGTCGTAGCCCACCAGCAGCCGCGCGGGACCCTGGAAAACGCCGAAGTGCGTGTCCACCTGAACCTCGCCAAGCGACGTCCCGACGATCCGTACATCGACACCCTTGACCTGGGTCGTGATCGGGTCGGTCACAAACGTGTCCGCAGGCGGCAGGGTGGTCCCATCGCCAATGCTGGTCATCTGGCTATTGATGAATGGCGGCGGCAGCACCCCAGGGGCGAACGCCAGCCAGATGAGTGGCGGCGAATCGATGCCCTGCCCGGTGTCGGCCAGTCCGCTGGTAGTCGTCCCCAGCGGTGGATGGACTTTGTAGTGTGCCAGCGACGCCGACAGGCGGCTGTCGACCTGGGCCGTCAGGTTGTTCGTCACGACGACCACCACCACTACGGCCACGATCGCGTAGACCAACGCGACGAGCCCCGTGCTGATCAGGGCCACGCGCAGCGAGGCAACGTTGACCCGCTCGAGCCGGCGGTTCACGCTTCCTCCAGTCGGTACCCCGAGCCCCGGACCGTCACGATCTGGATTCCGGTGTTGGGCAGCTTGGCGCGCAGCCGGCTCATCTGGACATCGATGGCGTTGGACCCGAGCGGCTGGGTCTCGTCGCGCCATGCGTGCTCGGCGATGGCCCTGCGATCGACGACGGCCGGCGACCGCCGCAGGAGCAGCTCGAGGATGTTGAACTCGGTCGACGTCAGGTTCACGGGAGCGCCGTGCACCTCGATCTCGCGTCGCGCCGGGTCGAGGGTGAGCGCGCCGCGGGTGATCGCCGGGCCGTCGACGTTGCGCGGGCGCCGCTGCAGCGCCCGGATCCGGGCGACGAGCTCGCCGAAATCGAACGGTTTGATCAGGTAGTCGTCGGCGCCGGCGTCGAGACCCTCGATGCGATCTGACGGAGTGTCCCGCGCGGTCAGCATGAGCATCGCGGTCGGTCGGTTGTTCCGGCGCGCCCAGGCCACGACCTCGAGCCCGCTGACGCGCGGCATTCGCCAGTCGATCACGGCGACGTCGTATTCGTAGAAGCGCAGCTGCTCGATCGCCTCGTCGCCCGCGGCGACGGCGTCGACGAAGTAGCCGGCCTCCTCGAGGCCCTGGACGAGGACCTCCCGGAGCCCGCGATCGTCCTCAGCGACGAGCACTCGCATCAGCTGATGATGGTGTCACGCACCGGTGGATGCGCTACCCCCGCCCCCGCCGAAGCCGCCACCCCCGCCAAAGCCGCCGCCTCCGCCGAACCCGCCGCCTCGGCCAAAGCCGGCAGTGCACCCGTTGGCCCCGGCGGGCGAGATCGTCAGGGCGCGCGCGGCGACCACCCCTGAGCTGGCCTTGGTACCGATGGCGGTGAGGCACTGCCCAGTCTGCAGCGCCGTCGCCGTGACCACCGTGGAGGTGGTCACCTTGACTGTCGTTGGCACGTCAATCGTCGTTGTCGTGCCGGTCGCTCCCGTGATCGTGACCGAGGTGCCATTCACCGACTTGACCTGGCCGCGAGCCGCAGTGAATCCCGCTGCTGCCGCCGGTGGAGAGAAGCTCGGCCGCGGGCTGAAGGTTCCCCCGCCGCCGCCACCACCGATGCCGGTCCTCGTGCAGGAGCCGTTGACGGGAGAGCTCAGTGTCACCGTGGTCGCGGTGATGGTCCCGCCGGCGCCCTTGGTGCCGGTGGCGGTGATACAGCTCCCGGCGGCGATGTCCGCAACGGTCCCGGTGTTCGTCTGGGTGATCGTCGTGGTCGCTGCGTAGGTGACCGTCGAGTCGCCGTTTGTGCCGCTCAGGATGAGTGTCGATCCGTTGATCTGCACCAGTTGACCGAATGCGGCGTTGCCGGCGAGCCCGCGACGCGCGCCCGACGAGGGTGACGGCGCGCTCGTCGAGCCGCTGCTTGCGGCGGCACTCCCGCATGCGACGACAGCGAGACCGGCCATTACACCGGCGACGCCCAGGATGGCTCGATTCATGAGGTGGTTTCTCCTAACGGGATGACAGCGGTGGGTTTCATTCGGCCCGAAGTGCCGCAATGGGTGCGAGGCGGGCGGCACGAGCCGCTGGATAGACGCCGAAGATCAGGCCAACTCCGGCAGCAACCGCCACGGCGATGATCACGGGTGTCGCAGTGATGGTCACCGCGATGTTCGCCAGCCGGGGTACGAGGTAACCGGCGAGCAGGGCTGCGCCGACGCCGAGGACGCCACCGATGAAGCTCAGCGTCGCCGCCTCGATGAGGAACTGGCGCAGCAGGTCACGCGGTGTTGCGCCGAGCGCCTTGCGCAGGCCGATCTCCTGGGTGCGTTCGGTGACCGAGACGAGCATGATGTTCATCACCCCGATCCCGCCGACGAGCAGGGAGATGGCCGCGACGCTGGCGAGCAGGATCGTGAGCGTCGTGGTCACCGACGCCGCAGTCGACGCCAGCGTCGCCGCCGAGGTGATGCTGAAGTCCGCGGCGGCGGCGTTGGTGATGTGGTGCGTCTCGAGCAGGAGCTGATCCGCCTCGGCGTACGCGGACCCGATCGTGCTCGTGCTGCTCGCGCTGAGCAGGATCCGCTGCACCGAATCGGGGCTGCCGCCGGTGATCTCGTCCTGCGCGGTGGTGAGTGGGATCACCGCGATGTCATCGCTGTTGGTGAACCCGGTGCTCCCGATCGATGTGAGTATGCCGACCACCTGGAAGGGGTTGCCCGAGATGCTCACCTGGTCGCCGACGACGGCGCCGAGCGTTGCCGCGGACGTCGCGCCGAGAACCACGACTTGAGCGTGCTTCTGGACCTCCTGCTGCGTGAAGAAGATTCCCGCCGACAGCGAGCGCGCGTTGGTGGCAAGCCACGACGATGTGCTCCCCTGCACTGTCGTCGTCTCGTTGGAGCTCGAGCTCACCAGGGTTGCGCTCCCCGAGACCACTGGCGCGACCGCCGCGATGTCGGGCGCGTCCTGCTTGTCTGCCAGCCCGGTGACGTCCTCCATGGTCAGCGTGTTGGCCGAGCCGGCTCCGCCGCGGACGCCGAAACTCACCGTGCTCCCTGGCGAGACGGTGAGGAGGTTGGTACCGAGGGACGCGATCCGAGCGTTCACCGAGTTCGCGGATGCGGTACCGATCCCGACGGTGCAGATGACCGCCGCGACACCGAAGAGGATGCCAAGCGTGGTCAGGATCGAGCGCAAACGGTGACCGAGGAGGCCACGCATGCCCGTCTCGAAGGTGCGCAGCAGGCTCATGCAGCGACCCGTTCTCGGAGCCGGCCGTCGGCCATTTCGACGACCCGCTCGGCCACACCGGCGACGTTGGGGTCATGGGTGATGAGCACGATGGTGTGCCCCGACCTGTTGAGGCCGGTGAGGATGTCGAGAACCTCACGGCTTGCTTTCGAGTCGAGGTTTCCGGTGGGCTCGTCGGCGAGGATCATGGTCGGATCCGTGACCAGCGCTCGGGCGATCGCGACGCGTTGCTGCTGACCGCCGGAGAGCTGGTTGGGATGGTGCTGCACTCGACTGGTGAGCCCCACCTGCGCGAGCGCGTTCAACGCCGTCTGCTTGCGATCGCGGGTGCTGCGATACAGGAGCGGGAGCTCGACGTTGCGCCACGCCGACATCGAGGAGAGCAGATGAAACTGCTGGAACACGAAGCCGATGCGGCGATTGCGGATGCTCGCGAGCTCGCGCTCGTTCATGCCGCTGACGTCCTCGCCGGCGAAGCGATATTCCCCGCTGGTGGGGACGTCGAGACAGCCGAGGATGTGCATCAGCGTCGACTTGCCGGAGCCCGAGGGTCCCATCACTGCGAGGAAGTCGCCATCCTTCACGGAGAGGTACACGCGATCAACGGCCCGCACCTCCGCGTCTCCGTCGCCGTATACCTTGCTCACATCGACAAGGCGGATGATCTCCGCTGCCACGTCAGCCGCCGCCACCACGGCCGGCGCCGCCGCCACCCAGGCCACCACCGCCGAATCCACCGCCTCCACCCGTGAGGCTGCGGCCCACACCGCTCGTGCTCGACGGAATCGTGCTGCTGATCGTGGCGATCACGACCACGTCACCGACCCTCACGCCGCTGAGGATCTGGGTGCGAGTCGCGTCCGCGGCGCCCACGGTGACCGCCACCGGGACCGGCTTGCCGTTGACGAAGAGCGTCACCGTGCTTCCCGCTGCAGTTGTGTGCACCGCGCTGGTGGGAACGGTGATCACCTGCACCACCTGGTTGATGACGACACTGACCGACGCGGACATCCCCGGACGGAGCGAAGGGCTCGCCCCGCTGAGCACCACGGTCACCGGGAACGTCGCAACACCCGAGGTGACCGTGGCCTGTTCGGCGACCTCGGTGACCTTTCCTGCGGTTGCGTTGCTCGACCCCGCCGCGACCACCTCGGCGGTCTGGCCGATCGCGATCTCGTTGACCAGCGCGTCACTCACCGACCCGGTCACCTCGAAGACACCGGGCGTGATGATCACGACCGCATGGGTGGCGGCGCCGCTCGAGCCGGCCGATGCGCCGCCCGTGCCGGCACTCGCGATCTGCGCACCGTCGGTGACATTGACGGCCTCGACAACGCCGCCCGTCGGCGCCTTGAGCGTCGCTGCGCTCACCGCCGCCTGCGCGTTGGCAACGTTGACCTGGTCGATTTCGACCTGGCTCTGGTCCACTGCGATCTGCGCCGATGTCGTCGGCGATGCACTCTCGACCGCGGTGAGAGCGGACTTGGCATTCTCCCACTGCACCTTGTCGGTGTTGACCTGGCCCTGGGCCTGGTCGTCGCTCTGCGCCCCCTTGACCTGAGCCGCCTGCCACGCCTGGTAGTCCTGGCTCACAGCTGCCTCGTCCGCAGGACACGGGGTCGTGGCGTCGCCGGGTGTGCAGCCGGCGGCAGCGGCCGTTGCCTGGGCCGCGGTGTACACGTTGTAGTCCTGCGCGACGATCTGGGTGTTCACCGCTCTGGTGTCGGCGAGGCTGGTCACCGCGTTCTGATAGGCGACGTACGCGCTGTTGACCTGGCCTTCGGCCTGGGTGATGCTGGACGCCGACGCTCCCGCCTTGGCCTGAGACAGATTCGCCTCTGCAGAAGCAAGGGTCGCCTCCGCCTGGGTGAGGCTGGCATCAACGGTGGTCGGGTCCTGGGTGGCGAGGACCTCGCCGGCGGTGACCGTCTGTCCCGGCTGGACGTTGACGGAAGTCACCTTCCCCGCGCCCTGGAAATCGAGATCGGTCTCGCCGTCAGCGGCGAGATTCCCCGACAGCGAGACCGTCTGCGTCACGGTCCCGAGCGTTGCGACCCCGAGTCTGTACGAGACGCTCGCCGCAGCACCGCGGGTGAGCATGAAAACGCCGGTTCCCGCGGCAATCACCACGACAACGATGCCGACGATGAACGGCTTGCTCAGCAAACGACGTCTCACAAGGAATAACTCCCAAAACCGGCTCCGACCGCGACCATCGGCCGTGATCGTCGCCCGGGTCGCCTTTCAGGAGCGTGACGAGGCGCGGACATCTCGTAAACCGATGCCGCCTGCACGCTGGCGTGGGCGGAGCAGGGATCGAACCCGCGACCTCCTCGGTGTAAGCGAGGCGCTCTGACCAGCTGAGCTATCCGCCCTGGGCGACTGTAGCTCCAGACGCGGTCAATTGCTCGACGCTGCCGTCACTGTGGCCCACCAACACGGTGTCTGCCAAACCCACGAACAACCCATGGCCGGCGACCCCCGGGATGGAGCCGATCAACGCCGCGAGCACGTCCGGTTCGTCGATGTCGGTGTACTCACTGTCGACGACCAGGTTGCCGTTGTCGGTGATGAAGGGCTGGCCGTCGCCGCCGACACGAACCGTGAAATCGATCGACGTTCGCTCGACCAGGGTGTGCAGCGTCCTGGCGATCCCGAATTGGACCACCTCGACGGGGATACGACCGCTGAGCTGGGACATGTATTTGCTGTCATCGACAATAACCACGAAGCGCGCCGCAGACGCGGCAACGATCTTCTCTCGAACCATCGCGCCACCCCTGCCCTTGATCAGACGCAACGCGGGATCGACGCTGTCAGCGCCGTCGACGGCGAGGTCGAGACCGTCAGCCCCGAGCTCCTCCACAACCATGCCGTGCTCGATTGCCAGCGCGGTACTCGCCACCGAGGTTGCGACCGCGCGCACGGTCAGCCCCTGACGCACCCGCTCCGCGAGACCGAGGATGAACCAGCGCGCGGTCGTACCGGTGCCAAGACCGACGCGCATGCCGTCATCGACCAGCGGCACCGCGGCCTCCCCCGCCGCACGTCGGGCGGCATCGACGTCCACCCGTGCAGCGTAGCCGTCAGGAGGCCAGCCGTCTGCTCAGTTCGCCGGCGGTTGTGGACACGGCGTCACGATGCAGGCCGTCGGGCTGACGCATGAAGCGCTCCTGCACGACGAACACCGCTTCGATCAGCTCCGCCGCGGACGTGCGGGGGCGGAACGTGACCCCGCGACGGCGGAGCGAGACCAGCACCCGTGTGGGGATCAGGCCACCGCGAAGATTCACCTCTTCGAGCTGGGTGAGCAATCCGTCGAGCTCACACAGCGTTTCGCGTCGATGGACCCGTTGTCGTTCCTCTTCTGCTGACCACACCAATTGATTGAGGACGCGGTTTCGGACGAAGGTGGCCATGACGCTCCCTCGGCGCGTCCACCGGGTTCGGGGGTTTGATGTGACGTAGGGTAGGTCGGACCGAACAGATGGACGTCCTGTGGTCGCGATCCTACCGATTTGTCGGCCATTTGCATAGCGGAACACATGTTCGACGCTGTCGAGGGCAGCTCCACCATGGAGCCGCCCTCACGAGCTGATCAGACGCGCGCTCTTACCCGCCGAGCAACTGAATGATGTGGTTCGCATCCGCACGGGCTCCGTCGAGATCTGCGCGCGCCGTCTTGATGTTCTCGGCGGCACTCTTCAAGACGACCTGGTTGCCCGGCCACCCCGCCGGCGTGAGATCGATCACCGATGAGGTCACCCCGGAGATCGACGTGTGCGCGGCGGCAACCTTGCTCGTCAGGTCGTTCAGATCCGTCTGCGCCTCGGCCTTGACCTTTGCCGACACCGACGAGTTGTTGATCAGGGATTGCAGCTCCGGGATGAGCGTCGAGAAACTCTGGTTGACCTTGGTCACGCCGTCCGCCGCGATCACCTCGTGGATTTTGGGATCCTCGAGCACGTACACCCGATACCCGGTGACGATGGTCTGGCAGTCGGCCAAGGTCTGCTTGTACGTGCTGTCGCTCTGAATCGTCGTGTCAAGCGCGATCAACCCCTGCTGGTCGGCGCCGATCTGCCCTTCGAGTGTCGCCCGGTCACCGCCTGACAGTGCCACCGAGTCCTTGACGAACGTGTCGTCGGCCGCGAGGGTGCCGAGCCGGCGCTGGATGGCGGCATTGCAATGCGCCTTGAGCGTCGCCAGCGTGAGAGTGTGCGGCGCCGGCGTCGCGCTTGCGACCGGCGAGGGCGAGGAAGTCGTGGCCGCGTCGACACCCACCGAGCCCGCCAGCCCGAGGCCGGCGGTCAGGGTCAGCGTCGCCATGCCACGCGCGAGAAGCGAGGTGTTCATTGGGATGGGTCTCCTTCGCTGGTGCTCAGCCCGGCGTTGGCGGCGTTGAGCTGCCCGCCGATGGTGCTGAGCTGGTTGTCGATGCTGCTGATCTGCCGGGTGACGCCGCTTCTATCCGGCGTCGCGGTCGCTGCTGCAGTCGCCGTCGCGACGGGTGCCGCCACCGTCACCCCGACGGGCGCGGTTGCGCCGGAAGCTCGGGGACTGCTGACGCCGCTCGCACGAACGGCGCCGCATCCCGCGACCGCCACGGCTACGATGCCGCACAGGACGCTGTTCCTCAGCGCCGTGACATGAGTCATCCGATGTCTCCTTTGGAATGTCCGGAGGGATCTGGTTCATCCAACCAGAGCTCCGAGCCCGGCTCCTGAGACCATGCGGAGACGCCGCTGAGAAATCGCGAAGAGGTTGCCCAACCTGGTGCCGCCCGAGAGAGCGGCGTCAACTCAGGCCGCCGTCGCCTCGCGTGCCAGTCGACCGACAAGCGCGTCGAGTGGACCGGCTTCCAGCAGCCTCCGCCCGAAGGCGGACGCCAGTGCCCCGGCCAGCACCGGAGCGACCACGGCGGGAACGTGCCCGCCGGCGCCGAGCGTCTCCAGTGACGCGACTCCGGCTCCATCGATGCCGCACGGGGTGATGCGATCGAACCAGCCCAGGTCGGTGGCCACGTTCAGTGCGACCCCGTGGGTGGTGACGCCGCCCGCGAGCTTCACCCCGATTGCGCCGAGCTTCCGATCCCCCGACCACACTCCCGTGAACGGCGGGCGGCGGGTCACCTCGACTCCGTAGTTGGCTGCCGTGGCGATCAGGCCGGCCTCGAGCGCCCGGAGATAACGATCGACGTCGCCGTGAGCTGGGTGACCCGGGATCGGGAAGATCCCGGCCAGACGCACGATCGGATAGGCGACGAGCTGGCCGGGACCGTGGAAGGTCACCGACCCTCCGCGATCGACCTCGAGGAACTCAGCGCCTGCGGCAACGAGCGCGTCGGGCCCCTTGCCGAGGTGGCGAGCCTCACCCTGGCGGCCCATCGTGTACACGGGCGGGTGCTCCAGCAGGAGCACGGCGTCGTCGGCCAGTTCGCCGGACCTGCGCGCCAGGGCGACCTCTCGCTGCAACACCCAGGCGTCCTGGTAGCCGACCGTCCCCAGCCACGTCCAGCGAAGCGCCGGTTCCTCGCCCACGTCGCTCATCCGGCGTGGGCAGCGACCGCCTGCTCGTGCGCGTGATAGCTGGAGCGGACCAGTGGTCCCGATTCGACGTGCTTGAAGCCGAGCGACTTGCCGTATGCCTTCAGCTCGGCGAACTCGTCGGGATGCCAGTAGCGGATCAGCGGATGGTGCTTGAGCGACGGGCGCAGGTACTGACCGATCGTGATGATCTCGATGTCATGGGCGCGCATCTTGTCGAGGAGCTCCTTGACCTCGTGCATCTCCTCGCCGAGCCCGACCATGAGGCCCGACTTGGTCCGGCTCCGCGGCTCGATTCGCTTGGCAGCCCGGAGCAGCTCGAGACTGCGGTCGAGCTCGGACTTCGGGCGGACCCGCCGGTAGAGTCGGCCGACGGTCTCGACGTTGTGATTGAAGATCTCGGGCACCTCGTCCATGACCGTCCCCAGCGCGTCGCGGTCGCCCTGGAAGTCGGGTGTCAGCACCTCGATCGTGGTCCCGGGTGCGAGCGCCCGGATGGATCGGATCGTCGCGGCGAACACACCGGCGCCGCCGTCGGCGAGATCGTCGCGGTCGACGGACGTGACCACGGCGTGGCGCAGGCCCATGGTCGCAACCGCCTCTCCGACCCGGCGTGGCTCATCCCAGTCGATGTCGCCACCACGCTTGCCGCTCTTGACCGCGCAGAACGCGCAGGCCCGTGTGCACACGTCGCCGAGGATCATGAAGGTGGCGGTCCCGTGCCCCCAGCACTCGGCGATGTTCGGGCAGCGAGCCTCCTCGCACACAGTGTTGAGACGCTGCCCGCGCATGATCCCTTTGATCTGTGCGTACCCGTCGCCGGCGGGCAGCTTGACGGTCAGCCACGCGGGTCGCCGATCAACACCGTCGGGAAGGAGCCGCTGATGCAGCGGCCGGGGATCGGCCACCGGAACGGGCCGCAGGCTGATCTGGTCCATGGCGCTCTCTCACTCTACACACTCGCTGCGCCACAATCGCCGAGATGAGTTCTCAGCCACCGCTCAACGAGCCGGTTCACCTCTACGCGCCGGGGTCGGCGGAGCGCGCCCACCTGCGCACCGCGGTCCGCGACATGCAGGCAACCGCGCCGCACACCGTGCCGCTCCACGTTGGCGGACGCACCTACGACGGGCACGGGGAGCGCATCTCGGTCAGCGCGCCGCACCGCCGCTCCCTGGCGCTCGTCGAGGCGGCGACCGCCACGACCGATGACGTCCGCGCTGCGGTCGATGCCGCGCTCGCCGCCCACCACGACTGGTCGACCGCGCCGTGGGAGACGAGGGCCTCGGTCTTCCTCCGCGCCGCTGACCTTCTGAGTGGCCCGTTCCGCGACCGCCTCAATGCGGCCACGATCCTGGGGCAGAGCAAGAGTGTCCAGCAGGCGGAGATCGACGCCGCGTGCGAGCTGATCGACTTCTGGCGCTGGAACGTCCACTTCGCGGAGCAGCTCCGGGAGATGCAGCCGGTGTCACCGGCCGGGGTGTGGAATCGCATGGACCACCGGCCGCTCGAGGGCTTCGTGCTGGCGATCAGCCCGTTCAACTTCACCTCGATCGGGGGAAACCTCGCGGTCACGCCGGCGATCGTCGGCAACACCGTCGTCTGGAAGCCGGCGACCACCGCGCTGCTCGCCGCCCAGGTGATCATGGAGATCCTCGAGGCCGCCGGCCTGCCGCCGGGTGTCATCAACATGATCGCCGGGCCCGGGGCGGCGGTCTCGGAGGCCGCGGTCAAGCATCCGTCGCTCGCGGGCATTCACTTCACCGGCTCGACCGACACGTTCCAGCACCTCTGGACCACTGTTGCCGCCAATCTCGGCAATTACAGGACGTATCCGCGCCTGGTCGGCGAGACCGGCGGCAAGGACTTCGTGCTCGCGCACCCTTCGGCGTCCACCGACGCACTGCTCGTCGGGCTCCTGCGCGGGTCCTTCGAGTACCAGGGCCAGAAATGCTCCGCCGCATCGCGCGCGTACATCCCTCACTCGGTGTGGGAACGGCTGCGCGATCCGCTCGCGGTGGCGACCGAGGCGATTCCCGTGGGCGATCCCGCGGAGTTCAGCACCTTCATGGGAGCGGTCATCGACGAGCCGAGCTTCCGCAAGCACGAGGCCGTGCTCGCCTCGGCGCGCACCGATCCGGATCTCACCCTGGTCGCCGGCGGCGAGTGCGACGGCGACGTCGGATGGTTCGTCCATCCCACCATCCTCGAGACCTCGAACCCCCGGCACGAGCTGCTCCAGCGCGAGCTGTTCGGCCCGATCCTCACCGTGTTCCCGTACCCGGACTCGGACTGGCACTCGGTGCTCGACCTCGTGGATCACACCTCGCCCTATGCGCTCACCGGCGCCGTGTTCGCCGATGACCGGGCCGCCATCGACGAGGCCGCCGCCCACCTGCGCTACGCCGCCGGCAACTTCTACATCAACGACAAACCAACCGGCGCGGTCGTCGGTCAGCAGCCGTTCGGCGGCGCGAGAATGAGCGGGACCAACGACAAGGCAGGGTCGGCGCTGAACATGATGCGCTGGGTGTCACCTCGCGTCATCAAGGAGACCTTCGTTCCGCCGAGCGAGTGGCGGTACCCGCACCAGGATCCCGACTGACCCGACCGCCAGGGCGCTGAATCGCTTCGCCGACCCGGTCTGATTTTCGGTCGGGTGCTAGGCCCGCCAGCGGGTGCAGGAGCGGGTGGGCCGGCGTCTGCAGGAGCAGCTCCCCGGGTGGCGCGGAGTTCGCCTCGTGATCGGCGGATCCTCGGAGGCGACCCGGATCAGGGCATGAAACCTGCTCTCGTCGATGATGCCCTTCTCCAGAGCGCGCCGCGCCCATGCCGGCGGGGTCCGAAGTCCCCACGCATCGAAAGCGCCTTGCTCGATCATCGTTCCTCCTGATGATAGCCAGGACGGGCTAAACGAGGGTACCCGACGGGTCCAGCCCTTCGAGGAGCTTCTGGACCGAGGTGACGAAGCGGGTTGCCTGGAGGCCGTCGTTGATGCGGTGGTCGAACGACAGACCCAGGTTCATGATCGGCCGGATCGCGATCGCGTCACCGACGACCACCGGCCGCTTGACCACCAGATCCATGGTCATGATCGCCGCCTGCGGCTGGTTGATGATCGCCTGGGTCATCACCGCTCCGAGAGCGCCCGTGTTGTTGAGCGTGAACGTTCCGCCCTGGATCTCATCGAGCTTCAGGTGGTTGGTCCGCGCCCGCGCACCGAGGTCGGCCATGGTGGTCGCGAGCCCGGTGATGCTCAGCCGGTCCGCGTCGCGCACCACCGGCACGATGAGGTTGTCCTCCAGCGCCACGGCGATGCCGAGGTTGATGGCCCGCTTGACGACGATCCCCGCGTCACTCCACGACGCGTTGAGGGTGGGATGGCGTTGCAGCGCCTCGACGACCGCCCGCGCGACAAAGGGCAGGAAGGTGAGCTTGACGCCGTGCCGCTCCTCGAACGCGGCTTTCTCACGATCGCGAATCCGCCACACCGCGGACATGTCGACCTCCACCATGACGTACGCGTGCGGCGACGTGTGCCGGCTCCGAACCATGTGCTCCGCAATCGCCCTCCGCACCTGCGTCAGCGGAACAACCGTCTCCCCCTCCCCGGCCTGAGTGAAGGAGGCCGGACCAGCAGACGCCGAAGCCGCCGTTGGCGCCGTCGAAGCCGGCTGCGGTGCCTGCGTAGGCGACATAGCCGGTGGAGTCGCCGGAGCGGGCGCCGTGGCCGGCGGCCGCGAGGGCACCGACGAGCCGGCGTCCCTCTGCTGCACGTACTCAAGAACGTCCTTCTTCGTGATCCGCCCGCCGATCCCGCTGCCGGTGATCTGCGACAGATCCACCCCGTGCTCGCGCACCAGCATCCGTACCGCCGGGGTCACGTGATAGTCGCCGGCCTGCCCGTTCCCACCGGCTGCCGCATCAGACGCCGGAGCCGCCGCCGCGGATTCGCTGAAGGCATCCTGAATCGGCCCGACCGCGGTCTCCCCTCCCGCCTGCGCCCGCGCGGGTGGTGCCTGCGGCGCGGTCGGCACAGCTTGCGGCTCGGAGGGCGCAGTCTGCGGCTCCGCCGGCTCCGTATTCCGCTCCGCGGGTGCCGCTTGCGCGCTCTGCGCCGCCGGCACGCCGACGGCAGCGACCTCCTTGACATCCGGCTCGACCGCGGCATCCGAAGCCGCGACGCCGGTGTCGATGGAGCAGATCGGCTGTCCCACCGGCACCACGGTGCCTTCCGCGGCGATCAACTCGGCCATCACGCCGTCAGCCGGGGCAGGGATCTCGGCGTTGACCTTGTCGGTGATCACCTCGGCGATCAACTCGTATTTTGCGATCGAGTCGCCGGGATGTTTGAGCCATTTGGCGATGGTTCCCTCGGTGACGCTCTCACCGAGCTGCGGCATCGTGACGGTCAGTGCCATTTCGCGAGGTTCCTTGTGTTCGAGTTCAGTACGCGGCGAGCTCGCGGAGCTTCGCCTCGACCTTGTTTGGGGTGACCAGATAGAACTGCTCCAGCGGCGGCGAGAACGGCATCGCCGGAATCTCGGGACCGCCGAGCCGCATCACCGGCGCGTCGAGACTGTCAAAGCAGTCCTCCGCGATGATCGCCGCAACCTCCGACGCGACGCTGACTGCGAGGTTCGCCTCCTGCACGATCAACACCTTGCCGCACTTGCTCGCACTTGCGACGATCGCCGCACGATCGAAGGGGCGCAGCGACCGGAGGTCGACGACCTCGCAGGAAAACCCATCTGCAGCAAGGCGATCGACCGCTTCGAGCGAGGTGTGCACCATCATGCCGTAACTGAACACAGCGATGTCCCTACCCTCACGCACCACTCTCGCGCGATCGAGTGGCACGGTGTACTCGCCGTCCGGCACCTCGCCCTTGACCGCACGGTAGGCACGTTTGTGCTCGAAATAGAGCACCGGGTCCGGGTCGCGCAGCGCCGAGATGATCATGCCCTTCGCGTCGTACGGAGTTGACGGCACGACCACGCGAAGTCCCGGGATGTGGGCGAAGATCGCTTCGATCGACTGGGAGTGGTACAGCGCGCCGTGCACTCCCCCGCCAAAGGGTGAGCGCACCACCATCGGCACGTTCCAGTCACCGTTGCTCCGGTAGCTGATTTTCGCCGCCTCGCTGATGATCTGATCGACCGCCGGCATGATGAAGTCCTGGAACTGGATCTCGGCGATCGGACGGAGTTCCGTTCATCGCCGCACCGATTGCGACGCCGACGATCAGTGATTCGGCGAGCGGGCTGTCGAGCACCCGCCATTCCCCGAACTCCTTCTGCAGCCCCTCGGTGACCCCGAACACGCCGCCCTTGGCTCCCACATCCTCGCCGAGGATCATGACGCGCTCGTCGCGCTGCATCTCCTCGCGGATGCCATCGCGGATCGCCTGGATGTACGTCTTCTCGGGCACGATCAGTCCGCCATCTCCGTATACACGTGCAGCATCGCTGTTTCGGGCGATGGCAGAGGCGACAGCTCCGCCTCGTCGGTGGCGCGGTCGAGCTCGAGGACCAGTTCGGCGCGCATCTCCTCGGCGTCACCCGGGTGCAGGACGCCGATCTCCTCGAGGGTCGCCTTGAAGCGGTGCAGGGAGTCCCGCTCCTTGTCCGCCTCGAGGTCCTCGGCGGTGCGGTAGCGACGCTGATCGTCGTCCGAGCTGTGCGACGTCAGGCGCAGAACCTTCGCCTCGATGAGCGTCGGGCCGTCGCCGCGACGCGCGCGCTTCACCGCCTCGCGCGCGGTTCGGTAGCAGGCGATGGCATCGCAGCCGTCGACGATGACGCCGGGAATGCCGTATCCCTTCGCGCGATCGGCGACGTCCTCGGTGGGCATCTGCTTCTGCCACGGCACGCTGATCGCGAAACCGTTGTTCTCGACGAGGAAGATCACCGCGAGCTTGTGAATCGCCGCGAAGTTCAGGGCCTCGTGAAAGTCACCCTCGCTGGTGCCACCCTCACCGATGGACGTGAAGGTCACCGCGTCCTCGCCGCGCATCCGCGACGCGAGCGCGATACCCGCTGCGTGGAGGAGTTGCGTCCCCACCGCCGATCCGGTGCTGATGATGTTCAGGCGCCGGCAGCCGTAGTGCGCCGGCATCTGCCGGCCGCCGCTGTTGGGATCGGCGGCCCGCTGGAGCACCGACAGGATGTGATCCTTGGGGGTCATCCCGAGCACCAGCGTCAAGGCGAGATCGCGATAGTACGGGGCGATCCAGTCATAGGTGGGACGCAGGTTCATGCCAAAGGCGACTTGAACCGCTTCGTGGCCCTCTGCGGAGATCCAGAACGGCGCGCGTCCCTGGCGGTTCAGGACCCAGAGCCGCTCGTCGAGCAGCCGCGAGCGGAGCATGTGCCGGTACATGAGCCGGAGCGTCTCCGCGTCGAGGCCGGCGCGCGCCTTGGTTTCGGTCCGTGTCATCGCCATGTGCCGTTCATCCCTCCGAACGAAGCTGACGCCGCCACCCCTGCGTCGGCGCTCCGCCGCCGCTCAAATGTGGATCGCCTCGCCGCTGACAGCAAGGGCAGCTTCAGAGAGCACTTCACTGAGTGTAGGGTGCGGCGCGACCGCGTGGCCCATCTCGAAAGCAGTGGTCTCGAGGAGGCCCCCCAGCGCTGGGCCCCAGATGAGCTCGGTCACCTCGTGGCCGATGATGTGGACGCCGAGGACGGTGCCGTCTGCCTTGTCGGCAACCACCTTGCAGAATCCGTCGCTCTCTCCCCAGATCACCGCCCTGCCGTTGCCACGGAACGGCATGACCCCGATCGCGACCTCGTGCCCGGCGGCCTGTGCCTCGGTTTCGCTGAGGCCCATGGAGCCGATCTGCGGGGTGCAGTACGTCGTGCGAGTGACGAGCCGGGGATCGAGCGGATGCGGATGGCGCCCGGCGATCGCCTCGACGGCGAGCACGCCCTCGTGGAGCGCCTTGTGCGCGAGTTGGAATCCTCCCACCACGTCGCCCACGGCGCTGATCCCGTGCTCACCGGTGCGGAGCATCGCGTCGACGGCGATGACACCACGTTCGACCACGACCCCGGTCCCCTCGATGCCGATGTTCTCGACATTGGCCGCTCTGCCGACCGCGACCAGGAGCACTTCGGCCTGGAGCCGCTGTTCCTTGCCGTCCTCGCCCGCCACGGTCACGGCGACGCCACCCTCGTTGCGCTCGATGGAGCCGAGGTCGAGACGGTGCCCGGTCAGGCATGTGATCCCACGTGCCTCGAACTGGCGTCGAAGCTCGGTGCCAACGGCGGTGTCCTCGAGGGGCACCAGGTTCGGCAGCATCTCGACGACGGTCACCTCGGCGCCGCAGCTGCGATACAGCGAGGCGAACTCGACGCCCACGGCGCCCGCGCCGAGGACGATCGCCGACGCCGGCAGTCGATCCATCCGGAGCGCCTCGTCGCTGGTGAGGATGACGTTCCCGTCGGCGGGAGCGCCGGGAAGCTGCTTGGGCCGCGATCCCGTGGCGATGACCACCGAGCCGGCCTCCATCTCCAGCGCCTCGCCCCCCGGCGGGGTGACGACGAGGCGACCGGCACCGTCGACGCGACCGCGCCCACTGATCACATTCACCTTGTTCTTGCGCAGCAGGAACTGCACGCCCTTGTGCAGCTGGCTGACCACCTGGTCGCGACGGCGCCCGGCGACCGAGTAGTCGAAGTGGACGTCGCCGGTGGTGACCCCGAACGACTCCGCGTGACGCAGCTCGTCGAGCAGCGCCGCACTCTGAAGCAGTGCCTTGGCCGGGATGCAGCCGCGGTGCAGGCAGGTGCCGCCGACCTTGTCCTCCTCCACCAGCACCACGCTCAGCCCCAGCTGGGCCGCGCGGATCGCCGCCGGGTAGCCGCCCATCCCGCCCCCGAGAATGGCGATGTCAAATCGTTCGGCCACTGGATCCTGAGTATATCGGCGGGGTCCCTCGACCAAACTCCGATGCGGTCGGCTCCCTGAAGCCGGCGCCGTCGATTTAGGCCGACAGGAAGCGGCGAACTCCGAGGAAGCTGCCCAATGCGCCGACGGCGACCCCGCCGATCAGCAGCACGACGAGCAGGGTGATCGTGTAGCGGGCGTCGAACGGCACGCTCAGCAGGTTGCCCTGCGCCGCCTGCACGAACAGATGGTACGCGCCGAACACCACAGCCCCCGAGAAGACCGCAGCGAGCAATCCCCCGAGCATGCCCTCGAGGATGAACGGCCAGCGGACGAACCAGTCGGTTGCACCCACGAGCTTCATGATCTCGATCTCAGTTCGCCGCGAGTACACGGCCGTCCGGATCGTATTCATGATGATGACGATGCTGATGGTCAGCAGAATGATCGCGATGATCGCCCCGACCCACTGGATGACCGTGATCACCGTGTTCAGCTTGCCGATGACGTCGGAGTTGTAGTCGGTAGGGGTCGTACTGTCGACGATCGGCGTGGCCTTGGCCTCGGCGTTGAACTGGCTGAGGTCGACGAGCTTGCGGACATTGAGGTTCAGCGACGCCGGCAGCGGATTGCTGCCGAGGACGTCGAGGGCGCTCCTGATCGAAGGGTTCTGCGAGGCCTGCTCCGCCGCTTGATCCTTGGTTTCGAACGTAACCGAGATAACCCGCGGGTCATGCTTGAGCCGGCTCTCGAAATTCGTGATCGCCGGCAGCGACGCGTTGTCCGACAGGTAGATCTTCAGATGGCTCGCGTTCTGCTCCTGCCCCTGGAGGACCGTGTTCACGGAATGGGTGAAGAGCAGGGATCCGCCGACGAGAAAGATGATCAACCCCATGGTGAACACACCCGCCAGCGAGACACCAAGGTTGCGCCGGAAATTCTGGCCGGCGCTGTGGAGTGCGAACCACAGCGACGCGAGGACCTGCCTCACAGGGTTGCGGTTCCTTCGCGCAGATAGCTTCCCTCGGCCTCGTCTCTGACCACGCGGCCGTTGTCGATGGCGATCACCCGGCGGCGGACGAGGTCGACCACCTCGCGGTTATGCGTCGCCATCAGGACGGTCGTACCCCGGTGGTTGATCTGCAACAGCAGCTGCACGATGCCCCACGACGTGTCGGGGTCGAGGTTTCCGGTGGGCTCATCGGCGAGGAAGATGCGCGGCCGGTGCACGAGCGCACGCGCGATCGCCACGCGCTGCTGCTCACCACCGCTCAACTCGTCGGGAAACTTGTCGAGCTTGTCCTCGAGGCCGACGATCCAGAGGACCTCCTCGACCTTCTCGCGCAGATGGCGCTGACCCGGGCGGGTCACCTGCAGCGCGAACGCAACGTTCTGCGCGACCGTGCGCCGCGCGAGCAGCTTGTAGTCCTGGAAGACGATGCCGAACTTGCGGCGCAGCTTGGGGAGCTTGCGATGCGACATCCGGCTGATCTCCTGCCCGTCGATGAAGATCCGCCCCGTCGAGGGAGCCTCGTCGCGGATGAGCAGGCGCACGAGCGTCGACTTGCCGGCACCGCTCGGTCCAACCAGGAAGCAGAAGTCGCCTTGATGGATCGCCAGATCAACGTCGCGCAGGGCCTCCGTTCCGTTCGGATAGACCTTGCTCACGCCGTGAAACGAGATGACCGGGCGGAGCGCGTGCTGAGGGGGGGCCGCAGATCGCTCCGCAACCGCCACGCTCACCAGGCTGCCCCCTGGGGCGATGTCTTCATAGGATGCTTTCTGGGATCGCTACTAAGTCGGCGGCCAGTATAGACCGGGGTTTCGGCGGACTTCCGCGATATTTCACAGATTGGTCACTTCCGTATGGGGATTGTCCCCGCGGCGGTCCGATCAGGATGCCTTCGATTCTGCACCCTCGCGCGCCGCCCAGTGCAGGTATCCCTCGATGAACGGGTCGATGTCGCCGTCGAGAACGCCCTGGGCGTTGCCCACCTCGACCCCGGTCCGGTGGTCCTTGACCATCGTGTATGGGTTGAGCACGTAGGAGCGGATCTGGCTCCCCCATTCGGCGGCGATCAGTTCGCCCTTGAGATCGGCGATCTTCTGGGCATGAGCGGCCTGCTGTAGCGCGAGCAGCCGGGAGCGGAGCACTCGCCAGGCGACGTCCCGGTTCTGCTGCTGCGATCGCTCGTTCTGGCAGGTGACCACGACGCCTGTCGGGATGTGGGTCAGCCGGACCGCGGACGAGGTCTTGTTCACGTGCTGGCCCCCGGCGCCGCTCGAGCGGAACACGTCGGTGCGGACGTCGTCCGGATCGATCTCGACGGTGACGGTGTCCTCGATCTCCGGGGTCACCTCGACCAGCACGAAGGACGTGTGGCGGCGATGGGCGGCGTCGAACGGACTGATCCGGACCAGCCGGTGGACCCCATGCTCGCCCTTGAGCAGGCCGTAGGCCCGGGAGCCGGACACACGGATGGTCGCCGACTTGATCCCCGCCTCGTCGCCCACCGATTCCTCGAGGAACTCGACGGGCATCCGATGCTGCTCAGCCCAGAGGAGGTACATGCGCAGGAGCATCTGCGCCCAGTCCTGGGAATCCGTCCCGCCGGCGCCGGCGTGGATCCCGATCAGGGCCACGTGGTCGGTGTAGGGGTCGGTGAACAGGAGATCGATCTGGCGCCGTCCGACCTCCTTCTCGAGGGAGCGGAGCTCCTTCTCGACGTCGGCGGTGACCGCCTCGTCCGGCTCCGCGTCGACCATCGCCGCCAGCTCGCGGGCGTCACTGGCGCGCTGCGTCAAGGATTCCCAGGTGCTCAGGTCGTCACGAATACGCGCCGCTTCCTGGTTGAGCGATGCCGCACGCTTTGGATCGTCCCAGAGGTCCGGCGCCGCGATCTCCTGGTCGAGTTCGATCAGGCGGACTCGTTTCCCGTCGAGGTCAAAGATGCCCCTGGAGCTCGGCAATGCGGGCGGCGACGTCGTTGGCGCGTTCTGCAAGCTCGCTCATGTGGCGAGTATTCCACAATGAAGTGATGCAAACCGTCGCGGCCGTCTCGTCTGACGCGATCGGCGACCTGTTCCCCGATATGCCGCGGGCCTTCGATTTCGACGACGTGTCGCTGGTGCCGCGCATCCCGTCGACGCTCGCGCACCGGACCGAAGCCCTCCCGGCCATGGACTTCGGGCCGGTGCGGCTGACCGTCCCGTTGATCGGGTCGCCGATGCCGGACGTCTGCGGCGTCGACATGTGCCGCGCTCTCGGCGAGCACGGCGCCCTCGGGATCCTGCCTCGCTTCCAGCCCATCGATGAGCAGGCCGCCGAGCTTCGCGACGTCGCGGCCGCGGGCGGCCCCGTCGCTGCCGCGCTCGGCGTCACCGGCGATTACCGCGACCGTTTCGCACGCATCGTCGAGTCCGGCTGCAGGATCGTGTGCCTTGACACGGCCAACGGCGCGCACGAGCAGGTCGGCCATGCGGTGCGATGGGTGCACGACCAGGATGCCGCGGTATTCCTCATCGCCGGCAACGTCGCGACCGCCGAGACATTCCGGTGGCTCGAGGACCAGGGGGTGGACGCGATCCGGGTGGGGATCGCCGGCGGGTCGGTGTGCGAGACCCGCACCGAGACAGGCGTGCACGCCCCGACGCCCTACAGCGTCTCCGAATGTGCCCGGGTCCGCCGGCACGCTCTGATCATCGCTGATGGAGGGATCCGCAGCCCAGCCGACATGTGCAAGCTCCTCGCGCTGGGCGCGGACTGCGTCATGGTCGGCTCCGCGCTCGCCGGGACCTACGAAGCCCCGGGACGCGTGATCGTCGTCGACGGGAAGAAGTTCAAGATCATGCGCGGCGCCGCCTCGTTCTCGGTGCAGCAGGAATTCGCCGGCGAGGATCCCGAGTACATCGAGGGAGCCAAGTCGATCGTGGCGTACAAGGGCAGGGTCGCCGATGTGATCCAGCGCTACGTGGCCGGACTGCGCAGCTCGATGTCGTACATGGACGCGCGCACCCTCGACGAATACCGGAGCAACGCGAGCTTCATCCGGATGCGCTAGCGGCGCCGTTCGGGGCGTACATGGCGAGAACGGGATGAAGGCGATCGTCCGTTACGAGTACGGTTCTCCCGAGGTTCTCGAACTCCGAGAGCTCGACATCCCGGTCGTGGATGACAAGACCGTGCTGGTGCGGGTTCGCGCCGCGTCCTTGAATTCAGGCGACCTGGAATCGCTGTACGGCAGGCCACTGATTGCGCGGGGCACCGGGCTGCGCAAGCCGCGCAACCGCGGGCTGGGAGTCGATGTGGCAGGCGTAGTCGAGGCTGTAGGCAAAGCTGTGACTGAGTTTCACCCAGGCGACGAGGTGTTCGGGGATCTGACCCAGCATGGCTTGGGCGCATTTGCCGAATACGTCTGTGCCCCACCGCGTGCCTTCGCCGTGAAACCAGGCCAGATGACCTTCGAGGAAGCAGCGACCGTCCCGCAATCGGCAATCCTCGCTCTCCAGGGTTTTCGCGGCAAGCGACCGATCCAGCCCGGGGAGCGGGTCTTGATCAACGGCGCAGGCGGGAACGTGGGTCCCTTCGCGGTGCAGATCGCCAAGTCGTTCGGAGCCGAGGTGACCGGAGTGGACCGTACAAGCAAATTGGAGATGCTGCGCTCGATCGGCGCAGACCATGTCATCGACTTCACCCGAGAGGACTTCACGCGAAGCGGGCAGCGCTATGACCGGATCCTCGATCTCGTGGCCCGTCGTTCGATGTTCGACTGCAAGCGCGCGCTACGTCCAAAGGGGATCTACGTACTACAGGGAGCCTCCACGGCTCGCCTGCTCGAAGGTGCGGTTCTGGGACCGCTGATTTCGATGAGCAGAAGCACGACGATGAGGGTGATGTGGTGGTGGAAGCCATTCAAGAAGGAAGACGTGCTGGCCTTGAAGGAGCTGATCGAAGCTGGGAGCGTGGCCCCGGTCATTGACCGACGCTACCCGCTGAGTGAAGTCCCTGCAGCTCTCGAATACCTGCGGGAAGGCAACTCTCGAGGAAAAGTCGTCATCACCATGTGAGGCGTCGATCGCCACCCGGCCAACCTCTGGCGCCTCGTGAAATAGAGGGAGCCCGGCCGGGGCGAGGCCCGACCGGGCTGGTCCAGTGCGCCGGAGACCATTTCAGGGCCACGGCAGCAAGTCGTGAGCCGTGCTAGCTCGCCAGTCGGGCGGCGAGGATGCGCTTCGCGGGCTTTGCCGCCCTCACGCCGATAACGAGTAGGTACACCACCATCCAGGGCTCGGCGATTGCCGGCACGATGCTCGTGAAGGCGTGAATCCGCTTGTCAAGGTCGGGGATCAGGAAGGCGGCCAGCATGTCCACCAGGTAGGAGACGCTGGCGACAACCAGCACGATCCCCAGCGGCTTGGGGAAACACCCTGACTTGTAGGCGAGATACCCGAGCGGCGCCAGCCACAGGCCGAAGAAGATCTGCGCGGTGAGCAGCCCGTAGTGCTGAGCATCGAGCAGGAGCAACACGAGGGCATTCGAACCGCCGATACCGAGGGTGGCCGCGTTGACCCCACCGGTTGCGACCCGCAAGCCCTCGAACTCGAAGACGGCACTGACGCAGGTGATGGCAGCAGCGAGTGCGACAAAGACGAGCATCGCCCTGGCCGCGCTCTTGTGCACGTCTTTGAGGAGCATGTAGAGGGCGAGGGCCGTGAAGACAAAGAACGTCCCGTCGAGCAGGTCGGAGACGATGCCCATACGAAGCAGACCGGCGTTGGCGACCACGTTCCCGGCGGTGGCCGCCGCGTTGCCGGCGACGTACATCTTGGGCTCCACGAATCCTTCGGCAAAGCCGCCGAAGATGCCGACGAGCAGGTAGAGGCCGCCGGCGATTCTCGCGAGGCGCTTGGGTGGGGTCATCGAGGGTCTCCCTTGAACATACGCTGTAAGCTTAGGTTGTAAGTTACACTTACGCAGTAAGTTTGTCAAGGGCGGCTTTCGGGCAGAACTTACCTTGTACGTTAAAGTCAGCCGCGGAGGATGCAGGTGGCCACCCAAACCGCCCGAAGCGCCAAGCCCCGAGCCCCATTGAGCCGGGAGCGGGTACTGCGCGCCGCCCTCTTTCTCGCCGACGACGGCGGGATCGAGTCCCTCACCATGCGTCGGCTCGGACAGGAGCTCCAGGTCGAGGCGATGTCCCTCTACAACCACATCGCCGGCAAGGACGACATCCTCGATGGCATCGTGGACCTCGTTTTCAGCGAGATTGCCCTGCCGCCGGACTCCGGCGACTGGAAGACGGCGATGCGTCAGCGAGCGATCTCTGCACGCAACGCCCTGATGCGCCACCCCTGGGCGACCAGCCTGATGCAGTCGCGGACCAAACCCGGCCCCGCGACCCTCCGGCACCACGACTCGGTGATCGGCAGCCTTCGGAGGGCGGGATTCACCATCGACATGGCCGCCCACGCCTTCTCCGTTATGGACGGCTACATCTACGGCTTTTCACTGCAGCAGGTGAACCTGCCATCCCACACCACGGAGGAGAGTGCAGTGCTCGCAGAGAGCATTCTCCGTGAGCTGCCCGCTCACGAGTACCCGTATCTGGCGGAGATGATCGTCGAGCACGCGCTCAAGCCCGGCTACGACTACGGTGAGGAGTTCGAGTTCGGGCTGGATCTGATCCTCGCCGGCCTCGAAGGGCTCCGAAGCGCCGCCTGATGCCGAACGTAGCCATGCACGCGGCCCATATGAAAGCAGTTGTCCACGAACAGGCACGGCCCCGCGGAGGTACCGCGACCCGACAACGCCGATCGGCCGGTCCTTGCGTCAGCTCAATTCGGCGATCAACTCCTCAGACGTCATCGGCTTGGAGAACATCGGGTAGTCGTACTTGATGGCGTTGTCGTGCTCTTCCACCGAGGTTGCTGCGACGCAATCGCTCAGGGTGATGACCTCGTAGCCGTTCTCGTAGCCGCTGCGCATGGTGGACTCAACGCAACAGTTGGTGAGGAACCCACCCAGCACGATCGTCGAGATTCCCTTGCTGCGCAGGATGAAGTCCAGGTTCGTGCTCGCGAATGTGTCGAGCCCGCGCTTGCCCTCGATGACGATGTCCCCGTCCTGCGGATCGAGCTCCTCGGTGATCGCCGCTCCCCAGGTGCCCTTGACGAACGCGTTGCCGTCGACGACTCCTTTGAGGATGCCGTAGGGGTGCGAGCTGATCTCGTTGTACCCCTTCGCAAACATGATCGGCGCGTGCATGATGGTCGCGCCAGCTGACCGGGCCGCCTCGACCACGCGCTCGGTGTTGGCGAGCATGTCGGTCTTCTCCATCACCGCCTCGACGGCACCGTGAAGAACGCCACCCTCTGAGGTGAAGTCGTTCTGATACTCGATGAGCACGACAGCAGTCGTGGCCGGGTCGATCGCCATCTCGAGATCCTCCTCAAGCCGGTCCGTCACCGTTTACCCGTCAGGCTAGAGTGCCGGAAGCAAGGGCGCAAGCGGCGTGCCACCCCCACCGATGCTGCTTGGACCGTTGTTGGTGACGATGTCGAGGTGGGCAAAGATCGTGGCGATGTCCTGCGACCACGGATCGGTGCCGTTGACCGAAGCGGTCTCGAACGGGAATCCCCAGACGGTCTGGAACTCGCCGGGGGCCACGGGAGCGCCGCTGCCGTCGACGATCGGGAGGATGCTCCCGCTGGGACTGAACTCAGTAACGATGTTGTTGACCGATCGAGTGCCGTTGGTATTGGCGATGTACGCCCCGTAGTCCTGGAAAGCCGTGGCCAGGATCAGGCCGGCCGGGCTCAGGTTGAGGGTGCTGAGGTCCAATGTCGAAGGCAGAGCCAGCAGCGCGCCCATCACCAGCTTTGGGTTGCTCCCCGTATAGGTCGTTGAAGCATTCGTATCGCACTTCGTTGTTGCGGGCCAGGTGTGGCAGGTCGTCGTGCTGCCGAAATAGAGGTTGGCCGCATCGACGTCGATCTGCAGCGCATGCGTGATTGCGCCACCCTTCACGAGCTCGCCGAGCCGGATCGCGCCACCGAGAGAGGACAGATCGCTGCCGCCATCGACGCCGACCCGCCCATCTCCGTAGAGATCGCCGGGCGTGGGCTCGTCGAACCAAACCGTTCCCGGGCCACCGGCGATGCAGCGCGCGAACGGCTCACCCTCGATCAAGGTGTGTCCATCGGCTAGGACGGCGGCGATGGGGTTGTTGTGAAGCGACGAGTAAACGATGAAATCCGCCGCCATGGGAATGGGGGTCCACAGCTTAGGTGTAGCTTGGATGCATCGGTTTGAGACCTGGCCTCCGTTGGTCTCGATCTCGGTGAGGGGTGCCGTCGGCGTCATCACGATGATGTGCTGATCGCTCACGAGGGTCTTCGTCTGCGCCGGTATCAGGTTGGCCGGCTCGTACTGCGCGCCGGAACCAATCGGCATGTTCCATATCGATCCGCTCGTGAACGGTTGAAGGAATGGATCGCGGATCACCAATGACGCCGACGCAAGGCTCCCCGAGGCGACCGTTACCGTCTGCGTGGACGGCGCGGTGTAGCCGTAGTCGCTCACGCTGAGCGTGTAAGTTCCCGGCGGCAGATTGCCAAAAGTGAAATCTCCGTTGTTGTTAGTAGTTGTCGATCCGCCACCGACGGTTCCAGCGTAGACCACAGTGGCCCCGATGACTGGTTGCGCGGGAGTGCGGCTGTCCAGGACGGTGCCACTGATGCCGTATGTGAACTGGAACCAGCCCTCGATGTCGATGGCCACGTTGACCCTCCCGGCGGCGTTGAACACGTCCACGTCACCGTTGCCGGCGTCGCCGGCCGTGTCCACCTGTACCACCGCGAGGTTGGGCAGCACTTCGCCGGCCTTCAGGTTGATGTCCGACACCGAATGGCTGGTCTGGCTTGCCGGGTAGAGCGTCAGATAGGTTGCCTGCGTCGGCGCGATCGCGGTCAGGTTGGCGATCACTGCAACCGCCGGTGTGCTCGCAGTGGTAGCCGGGAGTCCGGCTTTCCCAGCCACCACGACCGTATCGACACCGAGGGCGTTCAACGTCTGGCCGGTGCAGGGCAGTCCCGATCCCGTCCTCGTGTCGCAGATCCGGGTGGGCGTGATGGCCTGGTATTGAGCACCCTGTGTCGCCGCAGCACTGCCGAACCATCCGTTCGCGTCAAGGACGACGTTGATCGTGCCGGCTGCGTTGTACACGCACACCGACGTGTCCGCACTGCCCGTCACGGCAGGACCCAGTTTCACCATCACTCTGTTCGCCTCGACCTCACCGGCGGTGAGGTTGAGCGTCGAAAAAGGCGGCGGATGGGTCGCGTTGTACAAACAGGTTCCGCTCGAGGTGGTCGGAAACACGCTCAAGAAGGTCGGCTTGGTCCCTGCCACACCGGTCAGGTTCAGAACCGCCGCATCTGCAGGCCCGGAGATGACATCGCCTCCGGTCCCGGCCACATCGACAATCAGCGGTGTCGCACCCACTGCGCCAGCCTTGCATCCAGGCGACGGCGGGTTGCTGCGCGTGTCGCAGACGCGGACTGGCGCGATCGCATGGAACTCTCCGGTCATGTCCGTCGGAGCCTTGGGCTCGAAGTACCCCTCCACGTCCGCAACCACATTGACCGTTCCCAGCGCATTGTAGATGTTCACCGCACCACCCGCACCCATGGTCGCAGTGACCAGGTTGGGGATGACAGTGCCTGGCCCGAAGTTCAGGTTCGAGACGTGCGGCATCGGGGCGCCATATGGAAAGACCGTCAGCAGGCTTGGCGCCGTCCCCGCCACCTCAGTCACGTTGAGCACCACGGCCGTTGCATCTGCGGGAATCGGGTCGCCGACCTTCAGCCCGGTCACGCCGGTGAGCTGTAGTTTCCGGACCACTCCTGGTCCGAGCGCTAGAGCGCCGCACTGGACGCAAGTTCCCGCCCTCGTGTCCAGGATCCGGAACGGGTCGAGCGGAACATAGTTGGCCAGATTCGGCGCGCTGGCAATGCGCGGCGTGACGGCGTGGGACGAGGCCACAGCCGAGGTTGGTGCGACGACCCACCCCACCGAACCAACGGCAATGCCAATGAGTTCGATCCCCTTCCAGCCCCTCATCGGTCGAAGTGTACTGCCGGACATGCCGGGCCGTCGCGACGATCGCTGCTCGAGGCATCGGCCCCGAAACCGCGGTGACCCCGGTCACCAGTCTGTGAGGATCCGCACCCTTCCTTTCAATTCCGTAACTCGACTCGCCGGATTGTCGGCGAGGTGACCGATAGGCTGGATCCACGGCCATGCGGCGGCTTGTTGCTACCGCGAGGATCACATCAGGCAGTGCTCACCAGGGTTGCATGTGCTGCTGGAGGGCTCAGCCTTGCGCCGACTCGCCTCGCGCACTCGGATCGAGGGAACGGGCGTGCCCCGAAGCGTTCGCGTCCTTCAGGGCGTGACCGGCGCGATAGTGCTGGTGTATCTGGCATCGACCATTCTCCGTTCGCCCGGGACTTACAGCACCTTTTATGACGTCTGGGTCGCCAACCTTGGATATGCCGGCTGCACGGCGCTGTGCATATGGCGCGCGATTGCCCGACGCTCAGCTCGCTGGGGATGGGGGGCACTCGCGGCTGGCCTCCTCCTCTTTACCGCGGGATCCGTGCTGTGGACCAGCTGGGTTCAATTCTTCAACCCTGTCCCGTACCCCTCGATAGCGGACGCCTGTTTCCTGGCCTTCTTTTTCTTGGCGTTCCTCGGGATCGGCCTGCTGGTGCGCGAGACGCTCCCCAAGACATCGAGAACCATCTGGGTGGACGCCCTGATCGCCGCACTCGGTGTCGCGGCCCTGGAGGCCATGCTCGTCATCGGCCCGATCTGGAAGGCCAGCTCAGGGGACTTCGGAACTGTCGCGACGAACATCGCATATCCGATCGGCGACCTCGTCCTGGTCACCATGATCGTCGCGGTCTTCGCGGTACGAGGCTGGCGTCCCGGCCTCCTCTGGTGGACGTTGGGGATAGGCCTCGTGATCTTCGCCGCGGCCGACAGCGTCTACGTCCTGCGGGTGACCGAGGGTACCTATGTGACGGGGACGCCGCTGGACAGCCTGTGGCTGATCGGCGCGTTTTTCATGGTGATTGCTGCGTGGCAGGGTCTGAGCTCCCAGATCAAACATTCCCCGAAGATTCAGGCGTCGAACATCGTTCCGGTGCTGTTCGTCTTGAGTTCGCTCGGCATCGTGGTGTATGCGACTGCATTTCCGGGGCAGTTCTTCCTGGGAGTCGCTCTCGCCACCACAACGCTCGTCATCGCCCTCGCTCGTTCCGCGTATGCGTTTCGACAGTTGCGGGCCCTCGCGGACAGCAAGCGCGAGGCGCGTACAGACGAGCTCACGGGTTTGCCAAACCGCAGGCTGTTTTTCGAGCGGCTTCTCGTGTGCTTCGAGCCAAGCCCGACGCCGCACCGCCTGGCCGTGCTCATGATCGACCTCGATCGCTTCAAGGAGATCAACGACAGCCTCGGACACCATGTCGGGGATGACGTGTTGCGCGAGCTCGGCCCCCGCCTCACCGCCGCAGCGGGGAGCACGGGAACGGTCGCGCGGCTCGGCGGAGACGAGTTCGGGTTGGTGCTGTCACCACTCGTCGATATGAACGAGGCAACCGAGATGGCGGAACGTGTGCGCGAGGTTCTGCGCGCGCCGTTTGAGCTCGAGGGCATGAGTTTTCGAGTTCGACGCCAGCATCGGGATTGCGCTCGCGCCTGACCACGGCACGACTCCCGAGACCGTGCTGCAGAAAGCCGATGTGGCGATGTTCGCCGCCAAACGCGCGCATGCCCCGTGGCAGATCTATTCGTCGGACCACGACCAGAACGCGCTGGATCGGCTCGAGCTGATGGAAGACCTGCGCGACGCCATCCATCACGGGGAGATCGTCCCGTTCTACCAGCCGATCCTCGACCTGCGCACGGGCAGTGTCATGGGTGCCGAGGCCCTGGCTCGCTGGCTACACCCGTCACGCGGAATCCTTGCGCCGGCGGCGTTCCTGAACCTGGTGTCGGACGCCGGCTTGATGGGCCCCTTCACAATGGCGATGTTGGATCAGGCGTTCGTCCAGCAGGCGAGATGGTCCAAACAGGGATACGACCTTGGCGTCTCGGTCAACATATCGGCCGCAAGTCTGCGCGACGAAGAGCTGCCCGAAAAAATTGCCACGCTCATGTCGACGCGCGGCGTCCATCCGGCGAGGGTCACGCTGGAGATCACCGAGGACTGCTTCATCGCCAACCCCGAGGAGGCCGTGCTCGTACTCGAGCGGCTGCGCGATCTGGGCGCGAAACTCTCGATCGACGATTTCGGCACCGGCTTCTCGTCACTGACGTACATGCGCCGGCTTCCGGTCAGTGAACTGAAGCTCGATCGAACGTTTCTCAGCGGCGCGCCTCGGGACGAGCGCGCTGTGTCGGTCATCCGCTCCACGGTCGACCTGGCGCACTCGCTCGGCCTGCGCATCGTCGCCGAGGGGATAGAAAACCTCGATGCCCTGGCGCTGGTGGACGACCTGGGCTGCGACGCCGCGCAGGGGTACCTCATGGGCCGACCAGTGCCCGCCGAGGAATTCGACCTCGGACCCGTCGCCGTGCAGCAACCTCGAGTAGGGAAACATCTGAAACCGTTGGTCGGGACGCCGCGCCGTCGATCGACAGGTCAACCGAACTACCCGGCGAGGACCCTCACCCGAACAGGCTGACGATGCCTGGCGCGGTCGAGGCGCCGCCGATCAGGCCGAGCCCGTAGGATTCCTCGATCGCGCGCAGGACCGCGTAGTGGTTGATCGACGTGGTCACTCCACCCTTGCCGCTGGCGGCGTTGGAGATCACGACGGTGGGGACCTGGTTGCTGCCCCCGGAGTCGCCCTCGTCCATCGTGACGATCACGGTGCTCTTGAACTTCGTGAACCAAGGCGACGCCAGGATGGGGGCGAGGTTGGCGCTGAGCCACGCATCGCCCTGCTGGACCGTGCCGTCGTGCATGTCGTCGTTTAGATTCGGCGTGATCCACGCGAAGTCGGGCGGGTTCGCGCCGTCGAGGGTTGACACCGCCGCCGACACGCCGGGATAGGGCTGAATATGGCACGTCCCGGTCACGTTGTCCTTGAAGATGACGAACGGGTTGTGCTTCAGTACGTATCCACCCGAACCGGTCCCGGTGTAGCAGGGACTTGGCATCGACTCCATCCACCCCACCCACGGCGTCGCGGAGGCCGTGAGCTGACCCCCGAGGTTGGTGTTGCCATATGCCCCCGCGCCGACGCAGTTGTCTGCGGTGCAACCAAGCGTCGAGCCAGCCGCGAATGCCGTGTAGTTCGGCTGGCTCGGATGCGACACGCCGTGGCTGTTCGTGAAGCTCGCGTATCTGGCAGCCAGCGAGCAGAAGTACGGGTCGGCGGAGCACGTTCCCAGGGTCGCCCCATAGCCCTTGTTCTCCAGCATGATGACCAGCACATGCGGGCGAGCCGAGGCTGGAGCCTTGTGGTGAGTTGGGGCAGTCGGCCGCGGGGTGCGTCGAGCCGCCACAGGCGTGGGAGTGGGCGTTGCCGTCGGTGACGGTGTCGGGGCGACGGTGGACGTCGAGGTGGTCGTCGGCGCGGGCGTCGGAGTCGCTCTGGTGGTTCGGGCACTGGGTCCGCCGCAGGCAGCAAGCAACCACCCAATTACGAGCGGCGTCAGTAGCTTGCTCGTCTTGGCAGCCCGCCGCCTCCTCTCGCGGCGCATGGCCATCGGTGGCACTGGATTAGAGACCCTCCGCATGGCACCGAGTCCCGATGGGCGACCCGTGACATCGGACGCAGAGTAGCGGTTCAGCCTTGCGGAACGGTGAAGGTCGCGCTCCTGAAGAGTCACCGGCGTGGACCCCATAACAAGCATCGGGTGCTGGGCCGAGACGCCGCCACTCGGACCCGGCCTTCGGCGAGGCCACCCCAGCCGTCACCTTGGGACCGTTGCACAGTCTGACGCGTTTTGCTTACGATAGCTACCGAACAGCTGCACGACCCTGATCACGGCGTGCCTCACCCTCGCGGTGCTGGTTCCGGCGACTGGGACTGCCAAATACACGATCGTCGAAGTGGTGGAACCGGTCGGTTTCGTGAACTGCATCGAGAACTTCAACCACGACAACCCTGTCAGCCAGTGCTCGAAGCAATGGGGGACGGTGACCGTCGATTCCAGCGGGGCGCTGAAGGTCACGTTCACGTCGGTGAGCCTCACCGGCCAAACCCTGACCCTGCCCACCGACGACACCAATACCGGGAACGCGTTTTGGCTCGGAACCCAGGCTGATCCCGCGCTCTTCTACGACGACAGTCAGAGGGGCTAGCTCGCTGACGGAACTCTGAAGAGGCCGTGCCACCCGCGGCACCGGCCTCTCCGTCTGCCCGCGCTTATGGCGCGTCAGCGCCCGTGGCAGTACTTGTACTTCTTGCCGGACCCGCAGGGACACGCCTGGTTGCGCCCGACCTTGCCCTGCGGCGCCCCGTTCGCGCCGCCGCTTGCACCGGCGCCGTTGCCGTTGCCGTCCGCGCGGCGCGTGCCCGAGGCTGACGACTCGACGAGGTTGCGCACGATCGGTTTGGCGATGAGTGGCGCCGACACGCGTGGCCCGGTCGCCCGCGCCAGCGCACCGCTTGCGAGCGCGGCCGCGGGCCGCGCCGGCGGCACCTGCGCTCCATCGGTCGCGCCGCCAGGTCGGTCGGCGCGAGGCGACGGCGGCGCGGTCGCCCCGGCGGCGCCGGCAGTCGGGGCTGGGATCGCCGCCGCCGTCTCCGGGTCCGCCGCGTCCGCGCCAGGACTGGCTTCGTTGGGATCGACGCGACGGATCTGCACGTTGAGCAGCGCGCGCACGATCTCGCGCTGGATGTCCTCGGTCAGATCCTGGAACGCCGTGAAGGCCGCCGCCTTGTACTCCACCAGCGGATCCATCTGACCGTACGCCTGGAAGCCCATCCCCTCGCGGAGATGATCCATCTGGGTCAGGTACATGAGCCATCGAGAATCGATCACCTGGAGCATCACGCTCTGCTCGACCTCGCGGAGCAACTCAGTGCCGTATTCCTGCTCCTTCTCCTCGTACAGGCCGATCAGCTCGCCGCTGAGCGTCTCCGAAACCTCCTCGACGGAGTCACCCAGGCTGTCCGTGCTGACTTCCGACAACTGCGGCAGCCCCGCGGCGAACTGGCGCATCTGCGTCCAGAGCCCCTCGAAGTCCCAGGCCTCGCGGTGCCGTCCTTCGCAGTATGTCGGCACCTCGGTCGCGACCACGTGCTCCACCATCGAGATGAAGTTCGAACGCGTGTCGGTTCCCTCGAGGATCTTGCGGCGTTCGCCGTAGATGATCTCGCGCTGCTTGTTCATGACGTCGTCGTACTCGACGACGTGACGGCGGCTGTCGAAGTTCTGTCCCTCGACCCGCGCCTGCGCCCCTTCGATCTGCCGCGACACCATCTTCGACTCGAGCGGCGTGTCCTCGTCCACGCCGAGCTTGCCCATGACGCCCTGCATGCGCTCACCACCGAAGACGCGCATCAGGTCGTCCTCGAAGGACAGGAAGAATCGTGACTTACCCGGGTCGCCCTGGCGGCCCGCACGACCGCGGAGCTGGTTGTCGATGCGCCGCGATTCGTGACGCTCGGTGCCGATGATGTACAGGCCGCCGGCATCGGCGACACCATCACCGAGCACGATGTCGGTGCCACGCCCGGCCATGTTGGTCGCGATGGTGACGCTGCTGCGCTGACCCGCGTTGGCGATGACGTCGGCCTCTTTCTCGTGCAGCTTGGCGTTGAGGACGGAGTGCTGAACGCCGATCTTGTCGAGCATGCGGCTCAATCGCTCGCTCTTCTCGATGCTCGTCGTGCCGACGAGGATGGGCTGTCCCTTCTTGTACCGGTCGGCGATCTCCTCGACCACCGCCCGGTATTTGCCCTCCTCACCTTTGTAGATCAGGTCGGGCTCGTCCAGACGCACCATCGGCCGGTGCGTCGGGATAGGGACCACCTCGAGCTTGTAGATCTTGTGGAACTCCTCGGCCTCGGTGAGCGCGGTGCCGGTCATGCCCGCAAGCTTGTCGTAGAGGCGGAAGAAGTTCTGGAACGTGATCGTCGCGAGGGTGACCGTCTCCTGCTGGACGGTCACGCCCTCCTTGGCTTCGATCGCCTGGTGGAGGCCGTCCGACCAACGCCGTCCCGGCATGGTTCGCCCGGTGAACTCGTCGACGATGATCACCTCGCCGTCGCGCACGATGTAGTCGCGATCGCGGAGCCACAACGCGTGTGCGCGGAGCGCCTGGTTGATCTGGTGCGCCTCCGCGGCGTGCTCCATCTCGTAGACGTTGGAGATTCCCGTCCACTTCTCGATCTTGTCGACGCCCTCCTCGGTGAGCGTCGCCGACTTGGTCTTCTCGTCGATCGTGTAGTCGTCTTCGGCCACGAGCCGCGGGATCAAGCGTGCGTACGTGTAGAACTTGTCGGTTGCCTCGCTGGCCTGACCGCTGATGATCAGCGGCGTGCGCGCCTCGTCGATGAGGATCGAGTTGACCTCGTCGACGATCGCGTAGCGCAGTCGCCGCTGCACGCACCGATCGAGCTTCTGGGCCATGTTGTCGCGCAGGTAGTCGAAGCCGAGCTCATTGTTGGTCGAGTACGTGATGTCCGCGGCGTATGCCTCGCGCCGCGTGCACGGGCGCAGATGCTGCAGACGCGGATCCGGATGGGTGTCGTCGACGAACTCCGGGTCGTAGATGAAGGACAGGTCCTGTCCGGCGATGACCCCGACCGACATCCCGAGGAAGTGGTAGAGCGATGCGTTCCAGCCGGCGTCGCGTCGTGCCAGGTAGTCGTTGACGGTCACGAGGTGCGCCCCGCGTCCCTCGAGGGCATTCAGGTACAGCGCCAGGGTCGCGACCAGCGTCTTGCCTTCGCCGGTCTTCATCTCGGCGATGCGTCCCTGGTGGAGCACGATGCCGCCGATGAGTTGCACATCGAAGTGGCGCATGCCGAGGCTGCGCTTCGACGCCTCGCGGACCACCGCGAACGCCTCGGGCAGGAGGTCGTCGAGTGCCTGGCGACGTCCCGCCTCGCGCTCCTGCTCCTCGGCCCGCTCCATGGCCATGTCCTCGGTCTCCTCACCGAGGCCGGCCACGAACGACTGGCCGTGGGTCATGTCGACTCCCTCGACGCCGAGGCGCTCCCGGAACTCGCGGGTCTTGTCGCGAAGCTCCGCGTCGGTGAGCGCGGACATCTCCGCTTCGAGTTCGTTGATGAGGTCCACGACCCCCTGATAGCGCTTGATCTCGCGCTTGACGGGGTCACCCAGGACCTTGCTGATCGGCTTTCCAAAGAGAGGCATATTCTTCTTCATTCTGGCAGCCCTCGCCGTTCACGGCACCGCGGCCACCACCACGACGTCGATGAGCGAAGCCCCCGCCTGGCTGAGCACCGATGCCGCGGCCTCCACGGTGGCGCCGGTGGTGAGCACGTCGTCGACAAGCCAGAGGTACTCTCCGTCCAGGGCGCTGCCGGTCCACCCGAAGGCACCCGCCACGTTTTTGCGGCGTGTCGCCTCATCGCGGGCGCTCTGCGGCGGGGTGTCGCGGATCCGCTCGAGGTCATCAAATACGAGGACATCCCGGGCGTCGGCGATGACCGCGGCGAGGATCTCGGATTGGTTGTAGCCGCGTTGTCTGCGCCGGCGAGGGCCGAGCGGAACCGCGACGACAGCGTCGGGCGTGAAGAGCCGGGGTCCCTGGAGGCGGCTCGAGGTCATGGCCGCAAGTTCGCGCAGCGCCCGACGATCGCCGGCGTACTTGCCCCGGTGAAGCGCGGCCCGGATCGGCTCGACGAATTCGAAGCCGGCGAACGCGCTGCCATGGCGCATCCGGCGTACCGCCGGGATCGGCATCGCGCGCATGCCCGCTGCGCAGTGTGGGCAGATCGGCGGCTCCGACACGGCCTCGCAACCCGCGCACCGTCGCGGGGCGACCGCGTCGAGGAGCAGCCTCGCGAGCGCTGCAAGCATGCACGCAGGTATGCGCCCTTCCAGGAGACGCGGCCGGGACAACGCATGTGCAGGCGCTGCCGCGGCCTGGGTCTACACGCTCTCGCCGAATGCGTCCAGCGCCGCCTGCATGCAGGAGATCAGCTCGCGCGCAGAGGCGACGCTCAGCTCCAACGCGACGCGCTCGCTCACCGGGCGTCCCGCGTTGACGAAGTCGACGATCAGCGCGTGATCGAGGGGTGCGTGGGATGGATGGTCGACCGACACGACCGCAGTCGTGATCGGGGTCCAGCTGCCGGCCGCCTTGGCGCTCCCGGTCACCGCCGTCTTCTCAACGATGTACGAGCACATGGGATCCTCCTAGCTCAGGTGGCGACCGTAAAAATCGAGGATCAGCCGCCAGCCCTCCACAGCGGCCTCCACCCGGTACATGGGTCGATCGACCGCGAAGAAGCCGTGTCCTGCGTTCTCGAACGTGTGGAACTCGTGCTCCTTGCCGAGCCGGGTGAGCTCGGCGTCGATCTGCGCGACCTCGGCGGGTGCCGGGTTCTTGTCCTCCGCCCCGAACAGCCCGAGGATCGGGCATGAGATCTTCGACGCGCGATCGATCACAGGCTCCATCCTGTACGGCAGCTCCGGCGGCGAACCGCTGACCACGAAGGCCCCGTAGCAGTCGACTGCGGCGTCGACAGGCAGCTCGCAGGCGGCGAGGAACGACTGCCGCCCCCCCGAGCAGTACCCGATGGAGCCGACCCTGGCGTTGCTCACCGGCAGGCCCCGGACGAAGCGAAGCGCGCCACCGGCGTCGCCGAGGAATTGCTCGGTGCTAATCCAGCCGGCGGCGCGCGCGGCAGCGGCGGCATCATCCGGCGCGAGGTCGGGTCCGTAACGGTGGTACAGGTTCGGACAGATCGCGAGGTACCCCTGGTACGCGAACCTCCGTGCGATCTCTTTTGTGGCCGTGTCCCAGCCAGGTGCGTGGTGGATCACCAGCACGCCCGGGAACGGGCCCGCGCCGAGCGGCCGGGCGAGGTAGGCGCCGATCTCTTCGTCGCCGTGACCGGTGATCGTCACCGTCTCGGCGAGCAGTCCTTGGTACACGTCGTTCCTCCAGTCACTGGCTGTGGCGACGGCGACCGTACCGAATCAGGACATCGTCAGGAGAGTTCCGCGAGGCCTCGAACGACCCACGCCTTGAGATCCTCGAAGCCGTAGAAGGGCGCGTTGTCGGCTTCGGCTCGTGCCAGCACATCCTCGGGCGACGCGCCGGCCCGTAGCCCGGCGTAGAGATAGACGAGAGCGGATGAACGCGGCCCGGTGCGACATGTGACCAGGGTCGGCCGGGACAACTGGTCGAGCGCTGCGACCTGCCGCCGAGCCAGGTCCATGTCGAGCACTCGAGGTGGATCGGATACGACATTGGCCGATTCTTGGACCGCCGCTTCCACGTCGGCGTACGACATGCCTCCCTCCATCGAAGCGAACTCGATGCCGCACAGGTACAACCACGACGCGGCATTCGCTTCGCGGGCGAAGGCTTTGGGATCGGCGATCATCCCGCGGTTGAAGGTCAGATCGGTGGGGCTTTGAAAATCGTTCACCACCGCAGTCTATATTTCGTCGATGATCTTCGAGCAGTACTACCTCGAGTGCCTCTCGCAGGCCTCATATCTCATCGGCGATGAGACGACGGGGCGCGCGGTGGTGGTTGACCCTCGCCGCGACATCGAGCAATACCTCCACTCGGCGAGGGAACACGGAGTCGCGATCGAGTTGGTCATCGAGACACATTTTCACGCCGACTTTCTCTCGGGTCATCTCGAGCTGGCCACCGCGACCGGCGCGCAGATCGGCTTCGGGGCGAGCGCCAAACCAGAGTTCGCGGCGCGGGCCCTGCACGATGGCGAGCGCATCTCGCTCGGCCAGGTCACCTTCGAGATCCTCGAAACGCCCGGGCATACGCCCGAGTTGATCAGCATCGCCGTCTACGAGCATCCCGACGACGCGGTCCCGTACGGCGTGCTCACCGGCGACACGCTCTTCATCGGTGATGTCGGGCGACCGGACCTGCTGTCATCGTTGGGGTCAACGTCCGAAGAGCTCGCGAACATGCTCCATCACTCGCTCGGCGCCAAGCTCCTGACGCTTCCTGACGCGACCCGCGTGTTCCCGGGTCACGGCGCCGGTTCAGCGTGCGGCAAGAACCTCTCCACCGACCTGTCATCGACCATCGGCGAGCAACGCCTTTCGAACTACGCGCTGCAGCCGATGACGCGTGCCGAGTTCGTCCGGGTCGTGACCGAGGGTCAAGTCGCCGCACCGAGTTACTTCGCGTTCGACGCGATGCGCAACCGCGAGGGCCACGAGCTCCTCCACGAGCTCGAGCAGCCGATGCCGCTGACACTCGACGGCGCCCTCGCGCACCAGCGCGAGGGTGCGATCCTGCTCGACACCCGGGATGCCGGCGAATTCGCGACCGGACACCTGGTCGGCTCGGTGGGCGTCGGCCTCGAGGGTCGCTACGCAGAGTACGTCGGCAGTTTGGTGCACCCGGACGAGCGGATCGTGCTCCTGACAGAGCCGGGCACCGAGCTCGAGGCCAAGGTGCGGCTCGGCCGCATCGGTTACGACCACGTCGCCGGGTACGTCGAGAACCTCTATGAGGCGTTCCTGAACCGCCCAGATCTCGTCCGGTCCGCTTCTCGACTCACGGTTCCGGCCTTCGAAGAACGTCAACGCACGATCCCCGCTCTCCAGGTCGTCGACGTGCGGAATCCGGGCGAGACCGAGAATGCCTCGATGCCGGGCGCCGCCAACATCCCGCTGCCGCGCCTGCGCGATGGATGGAGGGCGCTTGACCCGGACCGGCCCACGGTCGTGTTTTGCGCGGGTGGCTACCGTTCTTCGATCGCCGCGAGCTTGTTGCGCAGCGTCGGTTTCAATGACGTATCGGACATCCTGGGCGGATACCACGCCTGGGCGGCAGTGCAGGCGCGTAAGGGCGCATCAAGCTGAACGCGGCAAGCCGCGCGCGCTGATTCGCCTAGGACGGGAGTGTCAGGCGGTCGCCAACGTTGACCCCGGCGGCGGCCACACTACCGGCGGGAAGTTCTATACAGGCCTTGGCTTTTCTGACCACCCGGGTGACGCGCCAGGGACGCAGCGATGGGTAGATCCTGACGACCACACCGTCCCTGTCGACGAAGACGGCATCGACCGCAATCCGCATGAAGAACATGTGGATGGAGCTGCACGGACGCAGGCAGAGGCCCGTGTCGGCGGCGAGCTCGCGGCGGCCCATCAGGCCCACGAATCGTTGCCAGGGCGTCTCGGCCATCGCGACCGCTCCGGCAACGGTGGTGCCGGTGGACGTGGTCAGACGGAAGCTCCGCTGCGTCGAGGACATGACCGCGATCCTACCCGGCGAATCCGGGCGCACCGCCACCGTCGCTAGGTCGTCGCTCGGCTGTCAGGGATGGTGACGCGGACCTCGGTTCCAAGCCCGAGACCGCTGCGAACCTGCACGCGCCCCCCGACCAGTGCGGCCCGTTCGCGCATCTGGATCAGACCGAGCCCGGCGGTGCGCCCCATTCGCGCGTCGGTGGCGTTGACGTCGAACCCGTCGCCGTCGTCCTTCACCACGCCGACGACCATGCGCGGGAGGAAGGAGATGATCGCGTCGACCCGCTCGGGACTTCCATGCGCCAGTGCGTTGTCGAGCGCCTGCTCGAGGATCCGGTACATGGTGATCTCCGCGAGCGCGGGCATGCGGCGTTCGCTGCCGAGGACGTGGAGGAGCACCGTTCCCCGCCCGGTCCATGCTGCCAGGAGCTCGCGGATCGCCCCCAGCAGTCCTCGATCCTCGGTCAGCGGCAGGAGTCCGGCGATGACCTCCCCAAGCTGCTCCGACGCCTCTGAGGCAGCGGCCCGGCAGCGGGTGCTGGCGCCGGCTGCCATCACGGGTTCGCTCGCAATGCTCCTGCCGATCAACTCCGCCTCGAGGGCGGCGTCGGCGAGCCGCTGCATCGGGCCTTCGAGGATGAGCCGCGCGGTCTCGGCGTGCTCGACGTCGGCGATCTCATAGATCTGGCGAGACGCCTGGCTGTACCGGCTCGCACGCTGGTGTGGATCGGCGACTGACTGCGGAGGGACGGTGGAAAGCCCGCGGCTCATGGAGCGCAGCAGGTTCTGCTCGGCCATGACGTCCGCGAGGCGGGTCCGGAGCCCCTTGGCGCGTGTCTCGAGGCGGGTCAGCTCCGTGCTCATCTCGAGGCCTTCGTTGAAGATCACCGCGATCTCGGAAAGGATCGCATTCGACGTCACCCTCGAGACCACCTCCAAAGCCGTGTGGCGCGCCTCCTCCACCCGATGAAGCCGGACGAGCACATTGGCACGCCGCGCGCCGACGTCGATCAGCTGGCGCTCGATGTCGTCGGCGACCTCCTCGAGATCCGAGGCTCGCGAATCCAGGTGAAACCGCAGTCCCACCAGGGGCGCCTCGGCGACCCGGACATCAATGTGGCCCGACCCCGTGGCTCGCTGCGCGGTTCTCACACCGCGATTATCGCCGGACGATGAACCGGAGTCGCACGAGGTCGTAGAGCACGCCAAACGAATCGCGCATGGCGCTGACCCGGGAATCCTCTTTGTGCTCCCAGCGCACCGGTACTTCCTCGACGGTCCAGCCAAGCCGGCGAGCGCGCAGGAGCACCTCGGCATCGAACCCGAAGCGGAGCGTGCGCAGCGGCGTGAAGCAGGCCACCGCCGCCTCGGCCGTGAATGCCTTGAACCCGCACTGGGTGTCGTGGAGACCACGCAGCGCCGCCACGCGCAGCAACCGGTTGTAGGTGCGGCCCATCACCTCGCGTCTCCCCGGCTGGTGGACGTCGATCCGCGAGTCCGGCAGCGCGCGCGATGCGATCGCCACGGCGCAATTGCCCTGCAGACGAGCACGCAGCCGTTCGACCTCCTCGATCGGCGTGCTGAGATCCGCGTCGCTGAACACACGATGCTCACCCGTTGCGCTCAACATCCCGAGGCGGACCGCGGCGCCCTTGCCGGTGTTGTGCTCGATCGCCAGCACCTGCAGCTGCGGCCACCCCTCGGCGATCGCGCGTGACATCGCCAGGGTGCCGTCGCTGCTGCCGTCGTCGACGATAAGAACCTCGTAGCGCTCGTCGCGGCCGTCCAGGTACGCGCGCATCCGCTCGAGCGTCGCGGGCAGGCGCTGCTCCTCGTTGTAGGCCGGAACGATGATGCTGAGCACGGACAGGCTGGTCAGCGTCCGGCGCGGAGCGCGGCCGCCTCGCGGCGCTCGAGCCACCAGAAGACGGGGAGCACCGACTGACGCCGAAGACGCCACGGCTGGTTCGCCAGCCGCCAGGCCCATTCGAGGCCGGCACCACGGACGGCGGCGGGTGCGCGGCGGACGCGGCCGGCGAGGAAGTCAAGCGAGCCACCCACGCCGATTCCCGAGGCGGCCCCGATGGGGCCGAGGTAACGGTCGAGGAAGAGCTCCTGACGGCCGGCACCGAACGCGGCCAGGACCATCTCCGGCTGCGCTGTCTCGAGCTCGGCTGCTGTCGCCTTTCCGGGAGGGCCGTCACTCACCGCCACGACCTGGAGTTCCGGGTGCGTCCCGAGCATGTGGTCGCGCGCCGCGACCGCGACGCCCGGCGCCCCGCCGACCAGCGCGATCCGGTGAGCGTGGCGTACCGCCTCCGGGAGGTATGCGGCGAGCAGGTCGGCGCCACCGACACGCTCGACCTCGGGATGACCGCGACGGCGGAGCGCGCGTACCACGCCGATGCCGTCGGGCACCACGAGCGCGGCCGAGTCGAGCACCGAGCTGAACGCCGGGCTGCGCCGCGCCATCATCACCATCTCGGGATTGAGGGTGATGACCACCGCGGGATGCGAGGTCCTGTCGGTACGACCACGTTCCACCAAGTCCACAAGCGTCGCTACGGCCGTCGCCATGTCGACGATGTCGACGGGGCACCCGAGCACACGAGCTCGCTCCGTCGTTCGCGCGACGGGCGGCGCCACCACTACCGCTTGGTGTACTGCGGCGCCTTCCGTGCTCGCTTCAGACCGTATTTCTTCCGCTCTTTCTCGCGCGAGTTGCGGGTGAGCAGGCCCGCCGCCTTGAGCACCGGGCGCAGCTCGGGATCGGCAGCGATCAGCGCGCGCGCGATCCCGTGGCACACGGCGCCGGCCTGGCCCGCGATGCCGCCACCGAAGACCTTGACCGAGACTTCGAAACGGCCGGTCGTGTCGGTGACCCGGAGTGGCTGCGTGACCACCGTCTCGAGGTCGCGGCGCCCGAAGTATTCGCTCGGCGGACGGTTGTTGACGACGATGACGCCGTCGCCGGGGACGATGCGCACGCGCGCGACCGCCGTCTTGCGGCGGCCGGTGGCCTGCTTGTATGCCTCAACTGCTGCGGGCAACGATGATCTCCCCTAGCTCGCCGAAGGTGATCGGCTGCGGTCGCTGGGCCTCGTGTTTGTGCTCCGACCCCGCGTAGACGCGAAGGTGGGTCAGCTGCTCGGCACCGAGGGTGTTGTGCTGCAGCATGCCGCGGACCGCATGCATGATCGGAAACGTCGCGTCGACGGCCATCGCCTCATCGAAGGTGCGGACGCGCCGCCCGCTGGGATACCCGGAGTAGCGGTCGTACTGCTTGAGCGTGCGCTTGCGACCGGTGACCACGATGTCACGCGCATTGATGACGATGACGTGCTCGCCGGTGTTGATGTGCTGGGTGAACTGGGGACGGTGCTTGCCGCGCAGGACGCGGGCGATGTTGGCCGCCAGACGGCCGAGCGTCTGCCCGCGAGCGTCGACGAGGAACCAGCGCTGCTCGAGCTCCGCCGGCTTTGCCTGGTAGGTCAGCATTGCGCTCATGCTGCGAGCACCTGCTCTGCGAGGGTGGCCTCGTAGCGCACCGACCACTGGTGCAGGCCGCGTGCGGGAGCGACCGCCACCGACGGATCGCGCGCGGTCGCAGTGTCGACGAGTGACCCGAGCCACTCCGGCGTCGCGCGTCCCTGACCGATTTTCACGAGGGCGCCCGAGAACGATCGCATCATGCCGCGGAGGAACGCATCGGCATGCACGGTGATCGCAATCGTCTCGAGGATCGGTCCTTGTTGGTCGGCCGCGGCGGTTTCTCCGAGGTCGTGGCGGTCGATGCTGACCGACGCAACGTGGCGCACGGTGCCGCCACCCGGACGCGGCGAGGTCCCGAACGCTGCGAAATCATGCCTGCCGACCAGGTGCGCTGCCGCCGTCCGCATCGCGTCGATGTCGAGCGGACCGCGAACCGTCCAGGCGTTGCGGCGCATCACCGGCGCGCGGCCGTCCCTGCACACGATGAGGTAGCGGTAGGTTCGCTCCACGGCATCGCGACGTGCATCGAAGCGCTCCTGCCGGATCGCGACGCTGCGCACCGCAAGATCCGCGGGGAGCGTCGCGTTGAGCGCGTTGCGCAGCTCGTCGGGCGCCCAGCCACGCTCGAGCGTGCATCCGACGACCTGCCCGTGCGCGTGCGCGCCGGAGTTGGTCCGCCCTGCCGCGGTGAGCGCGGGCGTCTCGGACGTGACGGTCCGGAGCGCGTCATTGAACACGCCCATTGCGGTCCGCACGCTCGGCTGGATCTGCCAGCCGGCGAAATCGGTGCCGTCGTACTCGAGGGTCAGGCCGTAGGTGGGCACGAGTGACTCGTTCCTACTCGACCAGCTCGATGATCGCCATCGGCGCGGCATCACTACGCCGCGGTGGCAGCTTGACGACCCGCGTGTAACCCCCCGGCCGCTCCTTGTAGCGCTCGAGGTACGTGGAGAAGAGCTTGTTCGAGACCTCGCGGTCGTTGACGTACAACGCGACCTTGCGGCGCGCGTTGAGGTCGTCGGGCTTGGCGTCGGTGATCACCCGCTCGACCCATCGACGCAGCTCCTTGGCCTTCGCCTCGGTGGTCGTGATGCGACCGTAGCGCAGCAATGAGGTCACCTGGTTGCGCGTCATCGACTGGCGATGCGCCGCGCTGCGCCCAAACTTCCGACCGGCGATCCGATGCCGCATGAGGGGTTCCGGTTACCGCGCCATCGGCTGGAACAGCGTTTCCAGCTCTTCCGGGGTCACCAGCTCGCGCTGCACCAGCTTCTCGCGAATCTCGTCGAGCGACTTCTGCCCGAAGTTGCGCAGGGTGAGCAGCTCTTCCTGCTTCATCGCAACCAGCTGACCGACCTTGGTGATGTCGTTCGCCTTGAGGCAGTTGAGCGCGCGGACGCTGAGCTCGAGGTCCTCGATCGGAACGTCGGCGAGGCGGCTGGGGAGGTCATTGCCCCGGGCCTGACGCTGCTGCGGCGCCGCCAGGTTGTCGCCGAACCGAACGAAGAGTCCGAGGTGATCGGTGAAGAGCCCGGCGGCGCGGCTGACCGCTTCTACCGGCGCGAGAGTCCCGTCCGTCCACACCTCGACGACCAGCTTGTCCCACTCCGTCTCCTGACCGACGCGGGTCTTCTCGACGAAGAAGTTGGCCTTGCGCACCGGGGTGAAGATGGCGTCGATCGGGATCACCCCGATCGCCTGGCCCTCCTTCTTGTTGCGCTCGGCGGTCACGTATCCCTTGCCGCGCTCGACCATTAGGTCCATGCGCAGCTGCGCCTTGGGCGAGTCCAGGGTGGCGATGTGCTGACCCGGGTTGCGGATCTCGATGTCACTCGTCAGCTCGATGTCGCCGGCGGTCACATCGCGAGGGCCGTGCTGGTCCAGGCTGATGCGCACCGGGTCGTCGCTGTGCGAAAGGACGTTGATCTCCTTGATGTTGAGCAGGATCTCGGTCACGTCTTCCTTGACGTTCTCGATCGAGCTGAACTCGTGGGCGATGCCCTCGATCGACACCGAGGTGATCGCGGCGCCTGGGAGCGAGGACAGGAGCACGCGGCGAAGCGAGTTGCCGAGCGTGACGCCGAATCCGGGCTCGAGCGGCTCGATCTCGAACTTGCCGTAGTCGGCACTGCTCTCGATCTCCTTGACGGCGGGGGTGGTCATCATGTCAATTGCCATTCAGGACTCCTCTAGAGGGAACAGGGGTGTTGCGCCGATCCCGGCGCGGAGCATGGTCATCTCGAGTAGTACTCCACGATGAGCTGCTCTTCGATTTGTTGTTCCATCTCATGGCGCTCGGGTAAACGTGTGACCGTGCCCCGCAGCGCCGCGGCGTCCAGCGTCAGCCACTCCGGGACCGACCGGCCGGACACGAGCTGCTGCGCGTTCTCGAGCACCAGCATCTTCCGGCTGCGCTCGCGAACCTCGACGATGTCGCCGGGGCGCAACTGCGCGGAGGCGATGTTCAGCGCCCGGCCGTTGACCTTGAAGTGGCGGTGGCTCACCAGTTGGCGTGCCTCGCGACGCGAGCTGGCGAGCCCGAGCCGGTAGACGATGTTGTCCAGCCGGCGCTCGAGCTGCTGGAGCAGGACGGTGCCGGTGACCCCCTCGGCACCCTCGGCGCGCTCGAAGTAGCGCCGGAACTGGGTCTCGAGAACCCCATAGATGCGCCGCGCCTTCTGCTTGGCGCGCAGCTGGATGCCGTAGTCACTCGCCTTGCGCCGGCGCGCGAGCCCGTGCTGTCCGGGGAGCAGCCCGCTGCGCTTGTCGAACGTGCAGTTGGTCACGCATTTGGCGCCCTTGAGATAGAGCTTTGCACCCTCGCGGCGACAGAGGCGGCAGACCGGACCCGCTTGATTGGCCATCGAATCCCCTAGACCCGGCGCCGCTTGGGGGGGCGGCAGCCGTTGTGCGGGATGGGGGTGACATCGGAGATGGCGCTGACGTCGAGCCCGCTCGCCTGGAGGCTGCGGATCGCCGCCTCGCGGCCGGCGCCCGGGCCTTTGACGAAGATCTCGATCGACTTCAGACCGTGCTCCATCGCCCGCCGGGCCGCCGCCTCGGCGGTGACCTGCGCGGCGAATGGGGTGCTCTTGCGCGAACCCTTGAAGCCCTGCGCACCCGCCGATCCCCAGGCGATGACGTTGCCGTCAGGGTCGGTGAGGCTGACGATGGTGTTGTTGAATGTCGCCAGGACATGCGCCTGACCGACGGCGATGTTCTTGCGCTCGCGCCGGCGGGTCCGGACGACCTTCTTCTTCTTGGCCATGGGTTACTTGGTTGCCTTCTTGCGGCGCACGCCCACGGTTTTCTTGGGTCCGCGACGGGTGCGAGCGTTGGTGCGGGTGCGCTGCCCGCGAACCGGGAGTCCGCGGCGGTGGCGCAGGCCGCGATACGTGCCGATCTCGGTGAGACGCTTGATGTTGAGCGCGATCTGGCGGCGGAGGTCGCCCTCCACCCTGCCCTGCAGCTGCTTGGCGATGACGTCGCGCAGCTTCCCGACCTGGGCGTCGCTCAGGTCCTTGGTGCGGGTGTCGGCGGCGACGCCGGCGAGCGACAGCATTCGCTTTGCGGTGGTCGGCCCAATCCCATAGATGTAGGTGAGGGCGATCTCAATCCGCTTGTCTCGAGGGACATCAACTCCGGCGATACGGGCCATTGCTCGGCGCTAGCCCTGCCGCTGCTTGTGCTTCGGGATCTCGCAGATCACCCTGACCGCACCGTGGCGCTTGATGATCTTGCAGTGCTCACACAGGCGTTTGACTGACGCTCTGACTTTCATCCTGGTAACGAATTCCTCATGGTTGGCGGCGTCGGGAGCCGATGGCAAAGTGCTCGATGCGTCCGGGGGCGATCCGTGACGCTGGTGCCGGCGGTACCCCGATACGTGCGCGCCGAACCAGGCTCATGCGAGAGCCCGAGGAAATCAGTATAAACCGCGCCCGAGCCGGCAGGCAAATCCGGGCTCCCCACTACTGCACGTCGGCCAGGACCGGGTCCGGCCGCAGGGTCAGGATTTCCGGGCCCAACTCGGTGATCGCCACGGTGTGCTCGAAGTAGCAGGAGAGCTTCCCGTCCGCCGTGACCACCGTCCAGTCGTCGTCGAGGACACGGGTGTCCGCGCGTCCGACATTGACCATCGGCTCGATGGCGATGACATAGCCGGGCTTGAGGAGATTGCCGGTCCCGGGGCGGCCGTAGTTCGGCACCTGCGGCAGCTCGTGCATTTCCCGGCCGATTCCGTGGCCGACGTACTGGCGGACCACCGAGTAGCCGTTGAACTCGACGAACCCCTGGACGGCGGCGCCGATGTCGCCGATGTGGTTGCCCGGCCTGGCTGCGGCAATGCCGAGGTCGAGCGCCTCGCGAGTGGTGTCGATCAGGCGCCGCACCTGGGGCGACGGCTCGCCGCAGGCGACCGAGAGCCCGCTGTCAGCCCACCAGCCGTCGAGGATCAGCCCGCAATCGAGCGACACGAGGTCGCCCTCCTGGATCACCTGCCGACCGGGAATCCCGTGGACGACCTGGTCGTTGACCGAGACGCAAAGCGAATTGGGGAATCCGTCATACCCGAGAAAGCCCGGGATGCAATGGTGATCGCGAATGAAGGTCTCCGCCTCGCGGTCGAGTTCGAGTGTGGTCATCCCGGCGCGTACCGAGCGTGCGAGCTGGGCGAGGCAGGCGCCGAGGATCTTCCCGGAGACCCGCATCTTCTCGATCTCATCCGGGCGCTTCAGGCGGAAGCTGTCAACGGCGTGGGTGCTCATGCGGTCCCCACGGCGGCACCGTTGTGCTTGAGCGCTTTCATGATGCGGTCGGTGATCGCGTCGATGTCGCCGACTCCGTTGATCGCATCGATCCGTGTTCCTGCGGCGCGATAGTGCTCGAGCACCGGTGCCGTGTCCTGCCGGTAGACGACCAGCCGCTGGGCAAGCCCTTCAGCGGTGTCGTCGCTGCGCCCCTCGATGGTGGCGCGCCTGAGGATTCGCGTCTTCAACTCGTCGTCGTGAACCTCGAGTGAGATCACCTCGGCCACATGCTGGTTGCGTTTCTCGAGCATCGCGTCGAGCATGGTTGCCTGAGGAACGGTGCGAGGGAAGCCATCAAGAAGGACGCCGTTCTTGGCGTCGGGCTCGTTGAGGCGGGCGTCGATCATGCGCACGACGAGGTCGTCGGGGACGAGCCCGCCGGCGTCCATGATCGGCTTGGCCTCACGGCCGAGCGCGGTGTCGCGAGCCACCTCATCGCGCAGCATGTCCCCTGCCGCGACATGGGGGACTCCGAGGCGCACCGCGACCCGCGACGCCTGGGTGCCCTTGCCGCTGCCGGGCGGTCCGAACATCAGGGCGATCACTTGATGAATCCCTTGTACTGGCGCATCAGCAGCTGGGTCTCGATCTGCTTCATGGTGTCGAGCGCCACGCCGACGACGATAAGGATCGCGGTGCCGCCGAGGTAGAGGCTGGTCGACGGGACTCCGGTGAGGACCGCGGTGAGCAAGGGCAGCACGACGGTGATCATCGCGAGGAAGAGAGCCCCGGCCAGGGTGATCCTGCCCATGACCTTGCCGAGGTACTCGGCGGTGCTCCTCCCGGGCCGGATCCCGGGGATGAAGGTGGACTGCTTCTTCAGGTTGTCGGCGACGTCGACGGGGTCGAACACGATCGCCGTGTAGAAGTACGTGAACCCCATCACGAGCAGGAAGTAGATGCCGTTGTACAGGAAGTTGAGCGGGATGAACCCGCCGGTCGCCTGCCAGTTGGTGATGATCCACTGCGAGACACTGAGCGTCCAGCCGGTGCTGCTCTGGAAGAGGTTGGCGAAGATGGTCGGGAAGGTCATGATCGAGATCGCGAAGATGATCGGGATGACGCCCGCGGCGTTGACTCGAAGTGGTAAGAAGTTACGCCGTCCCTGCGACGCCTGACCGGTGCGCACGTTGAGGACGCGCTGCGCCGACTGCACCGGCACCTTCCGCTGAGCCTGCTGCACCTCGATGACCCCGGCCGTGACCGCGACGGCGATGATCGCCATGACCACGATCTGAATGATGTGCGCGGTGCCACCGGTTCCGCCATAGCCGACGATCGCCGCCGGCAACCTGCCGATGATGCCGACGAAAATGATCAGCGACACGCCGTTGCCGACGCCGTACTCGGTGATCAGCTCACCGAGCCACATCGCGATGATCGTTCCCGCGGTGAGTGTGAGGATGATGCTGATCTCGGTCGCGCCCGAGGGGTTGGCGATGATTGCGCCGTCCTTCGTGACCGTCGGGTTGGTGAACAGCGCCAGATACCCGAAGGCCTGGAGCATCGCCAGCGGCACGGTGAGCCAGCGCGTGTAGCGGGTGATCTTCTTGCGACCGATCTCGCCTTCCTTGCTCAACTCCTTGAGCCGGACGGAGACGACCGTCATCAACTGCATGATGATCGTGGCGTTGATGTAGGGGTTGAGGCCCAGCGCGACCAGCGTGAAGCGCTGCAGCCCGCCACCGCTGAAGAGGTTGAGCAGGCCGAGCAGTGTGTTGCCCGAGAACAGGTCGTTGAGCGCCAGCGGGTTCGTCCCGGGGATGGCGATCGCGGCGAGGATGCGGAACGCCGCCAGCAACCCCAAGGTGAACAGCAGCTTCCGCCGCAGCTCCGGGATCCGGATCGCCTGGCCGAGCGCCTCGAGGAGGTTCACTCCGTGTCCTCGGTCACCGCCTCGTTGTCCTGTGATGCCGCCGGTTCGGTGTCGGGGGCGGGTGCGCTGTCCGCAGGAGTTGGCTTCCGCTTGCCACCGCGCTCTCCGCGAGCCTGTGCGGGCCTGGCGTCGGGCGTCGCCGCAGCGGAGGCTCCCTTGGCACGTTTCTTGCCGTCCGATTGTGGGGCGGCTTCCCTCGGCGTTTTCGGACGGCTGAGCAGTTCGGCACGCGCCACCACCGCGTCAGCCCTGCGCCGCGCGCGCTTGCCGACCGGCTCCGCGTCCGGCGCCGGAGGTTGAGGGCCGAGCAACTCGACCGAGCCGCCCGCGGACTCGACGGCGGTGCGCGCCGCGGCCGAGATGCGGTGCACCCGCAGGGTCAGCGCGTGGCCGAGATGGCCGGCCGCGAGCACCTTGACCGGTGACGAAGCGCGCGGGATCAGCCCCGCCTCGGTGAGCACGTCGGGGTCCACCACGGTGTCCTTGTCGAAGCGGACGAGCTTGCCGAGGTTGACCACCACGTACTCGCGACGAAACCGGTTGTGGAAGCCGCGCAGCTTCGGGAGCCGCTGCTTCAGCGGCATCTGGCCGCCCTCGAAGCCGGTCGGGAGCCCGACGCTCGAGCGGGAGCCCTGGCCCTTCTGACCCCGACCGCTGGTCTTGCCCTGTCCGGCGCCCTGGCCGCGACCGACGCGCTTGCGCGGCCGGCGGCTGCCCTTGGCGGGGCTCAGTTCGTGCAGCTTCACGCCGGGTTCTCCGACGCGGATGCAAGCTCCTGGAGCAGCGCCGCGCCCGCCGGGGAATCCGCCGGCTCGCCGTTGACGGCGACCAGGTGGCGGACCTTGTGGACCATCCCGCGAATCGAGGGTGTGGCCTCGTGCTCGACGGTGTGGTTGAGCTTGCGCAGGCCCAACGCCGCCAGCGTTGCCTTCTGATCCCAGGCGTACCCGATCGCGCTCTTGCGATATGTCACCCGAACCGTGTTCACGGCGCTACCACCTCGACGTTGGGGATGTCGACGGTGGGCGTCCGGCCGAGCATGCGGTCGGCCATCTTGCGGCTGCCAACGATCTGCTCCGGGGTCCGACCCCGCAGCTCGGCCACGGCGGCGAGGGTTCGCAGGCTTGCCAGCGCCGAGACGGTGGCGCGCACGACGTTGATGGGGTTGTCGGTACCCAGGCTCTTGGTCAGGATGTCCTTGATGCCCGCCGCCTCGACCACGGCGCGCATCGAACTGCCGCTGATGACCCCGGTGCCCGGAACGCCCGGCTTGAGCATCACCTTGGCGGCGCCCAGCTTGTAGCGCACCTCGTGAGGGATGGTCGTGCCGACCATGGGGACGGTGATCATGTGCTTCTTGGCATCGTCGACCCCCTTGCGGATCGCGTCCGGCACTTCGCCGGCCTTGCCCAACCCGGCGCCGACGCGGCCCTTGCCGTCACCCACGACGACCAGCGCGCTGAACGAGAAGCGGCGTCCGCCCTTGACCACTTTCGCGACCCGGTTGAGCGAGACGATCTTCTCCTGGAACTCGCTGCCGCGATCATCGCGGCGATCCATGCGCATCCCCATCTAGAACTTCAACCCGCCCTCGCGGGCTGCCTCGGCGAGGGCCTTGACCCGGCCGTGGAACAGGTAGCCGGCGCGGTCGAACACCACCGTGTCGACTCCGGCGGCCTTGGCGCGCTCGGAGATGGCCTTGCCGATGGCCGCGGCCCCGGCGGTCGTGCAGGCATTGGCGTCGCCGAGGACGGCGCGCAGTGCCGGCTCCGTGGTCGATGCGGCGACCAGGGTCCTGCCGGTGGCATCGTCGACGAGCTGGGCGCCGATGTGGCGGAGGCTGCGGAACACCGCGAGGCGTGGACGCGCAGCCGTTCCGGACACGTGCTTGCGCACGCGGCGGTGGCGTCGAGCGCGGGCGGCGCGTCGATCGTGCTTCGTGAACATGCTGATCAGCCTTCTATCTCATTACTACTTATCGTTCTGGTTACTCGTTCCGGTTACTTTGTCTTGCCGGCCTTTCCGGACTTGCCGGCCTTGCGGCGGAGCTTCTCGCCCCGATACAGGATCCCCTTCCCCTTGTACGGCTCGGGCTTTCTGAAGGAACGAATCTTGGCAGCCACCTGGCCGACCACCTCCTTGTCCGATCCGCTGACCCTGATCTGGGTGGGTACGGGAACCTCGATGGTGATGCCCTCCGGTGGGGTGTACCGGATCGGGTGCGAATAGCCGAGCGTCAGGACCAGATCCCCACCCTGGCGGGTGGCGCGGAAGCCGACCCCGACCAGGTCGAGCTCGCGGGTGAAGCCGCCACTCACGCCCTGGACCATGTTCGCGACCAGCGTCCGGGTCAGCCCGTGCAGGGATCGATGGATGCGCGCGTTGGAGGGGCGATCGACGGTGATCGTCCCGGTCTCGACGTTGATGAGCATCGACGGCGCGAAGGTGCGCTGCAGCGTTCCGAGCGACCCGGTGACGCTGAGGCGATTGCCCGTCTCGAGGGCGACCGCAACGCCGTCGGGGACGGGGATGGGCAGCTTGCCAATTCGTGACATCAGAAGCGACCTACCACACGAACGCGACGACTTCGCCGCCCAATCCGGCGCGCTGGGCAGCGCGTCCGGTCATCAGACCGCGCGAGGTCGAGATGATCGCAACACCCAGTCCCCCGAGCACCCGAGGGATCTCGGACTTGCGCGCATACACGCGCAACCCGGGGCGGCTGATCCGGCGCAGGCCGGAGAGCGCGCGCCCGCGTGGGCTTCCCGGCTTGAGCGTGACTGTTAGCACCTGCATCGGCGCCTCGCCGGAGACCTCGTACCCGTCAACGAAACCTTCTTCCGTGAGCACACGCGCGATCTCGACCTTCATCTTCGACACCGGGATCTCCACGGTGCGGTGATGGGCCTGGTTGGCGTTGCGGATGCGGGTGAGCATGTCCGCGATGCTGTCACTGGTCATGGTTCACCACGAGCTCTTCTGGACGCCAGGAATCTGTCCGATGCTGGCGAGTTGGCGGAAACAGATGCGGCACATGCCGAACTTGCGCATGTAGGCACGCGGGCGACCGCACACGCCGCAGCGGTGGTGCGCCTGCGTGGAGTACCGGGCGGGCCGGTTCGCCTTGGCGATCAGGGATTTCTTTGCCATCGGTCAGTTCTTCCTGAAGGGCATGCCGAGCCCGGTGAGAAGTGAGCGGCCCTCCGCGTCCGTACGGGCGGTGGTCACGATGCACACCTCCAGCCCGCGAAGCTTGTCGATCTTGTCGTAGTCGATCTCCGGAAAGACGAGTTGCTCGCGCAACCCAAGCGTGAAGTTACCATGGCCGTCGAACGCCTTCGGATCGACGCCGCGGAAGTCTCGAATCCGCGGGAGTGCGACGTTGAGCAACTTGTCGAGGAAGTCGAACATCCGGCGTCCTCGCAAGGTCACCTTGACACCGATCGGCATGCCTTCGCGCAGCTTGAAGGCCGCGACCGACTTCCGCGCCCGGATGACGATCGGCGCCTGGCCGGTGATCAACTTGAGGTCCGCGATCGCTGCGTCGATGGCCCGTGCGTTGGTGATCGCCTCGCCGAGACCGATGTTGATCACCACCTTCTCAACCGACGGGACCTGCATGGCGTTCAGGTAGCGGAATTCGGCCACCAGAGACGGCACGATCTCGTCGACGTAGCGACGCCGGAGACGGGGCAACTCGGCGGCTTGCACGGCCATCAGACCTGCGCCCTGTCGTACGTCTCGCCGCACTTCTTGCACACGATCACGCGCCGTCCCAGCTCGTTCACGCCGTGCGCGATCCGCGTCGTCTTCTCGCAGCGGTTGCAGACGAGCATGACGTTGCTGTAGGCGACCGGGCCGTCGAAGTCGACGATGCCGCCCTGGATGTTGCCTTTCACGCCGGACTTGGTATGACGCTTGAGGAGGTTCACGCCACGCACCGCCACCCGTTGCTGCTCGGGGAGCACCCGCTCGACGACACCGCGCTTGCCCTTGTCCTTGCCGCCGATGACCTCGACGCTGTCACCCTTGCGGATGTCGAGCGGGCGCAGATGTCCACCCGCCCAACCCTCGCGAATGAGCGTGGAGCGGTGCCTGCGCTCGACCCTGGTCGCCATCTCAGATCACCTCCGGGGCGAGGCTGACGATCTTCATGAAGTTGCGCTCGCGCAGCTCGCGCGCCACCGGTCCGAAAATGCGCGAGCCGCGCGGGTTGTTCTGGGGCGTGATCAGCACGGCCGCGTTCTCGTCGAAGCGAATGTTGCTGCCGTCCGGGCGCTTGTATTCCTTGGTGGTGCGCACCACCACGGCGCGAACCACGTCGCCCTTCTTCACCTGGGCGTTCGGCTGCGCCACCTTGACGGTGCCGATGATGACATCGCCCACCGACGCGTACTTGCGATAGCTGCCGCCCAGCACTCGGATGCAGAGCAACTCGCGCGCGCCACTGTTGTCGGCCACCTTGAGCACCGATTCCTGCTGGATCATGTCAGCGCGCCTTCTCCAGAACTTCGGCGACGCGCCAGCGCGTCTCCTTGGAGATCGGGCGAGTCTCGATGATGCGCACGCGGTCGCCAACTCCGCACACGTTCTCCTCGTCGTGGACCTTGAAGCGCCGGGTATGACGGACGACCTTCTTGTAGAGCGGGTGGGGCTTGAGGACCTGCACCACCACGATCACGGTCTTCTCCATCTTGTCGCTGACGACAACGCCGTCCCGAACCTTGCGGCGCGGACGCGTTGCCTGCTGGATCGCGTCACTCATCGACATCCTCCTCGGCGTCGACGGGCTCGGCGAGCGCTTCCTCGGGCTCCTTGGGCTCGGCAACGGGAACAGCGGCGGGAACGACGGCCGGGACCTCGAGGCGTGCAGCGGGTTTTGCCCTCGGGGTGCGGACAGGCTTGGGCTTGGCGGCCACCGGCCGGGCCGCGGGCTGCTCGAGGACCGCCGGCCGCAGACCACGTTCGATCTCGATCTTCACGGTCATCGCTCGGGCGATCTCGTGCCTGATCTCGCGGACCTGGCGGTGGTTCTCCACCTGCCCGGTCGCCTGCTGGAAGCGAACCTCGAAGAGGCGCCGGCGCTGCCTGCTCAGATGATCATCGAGCTCGACCACGGTCATGCGGCGCAGCTCGTTGAGGGTATCGGTCTGCTTGGTCACGGCGTAGCCGCCTCCAGGTCCGACCCGGTCTCCTCGCGGATGAGGAACCTCGTCTTGATGGGCAGCTTGAACGCGGCAAGGCGCATCGCCTCCTGGGCGGTCTCGCGGGTGACGCCCGCCATCTCGAAGAGCACGCGCCCGGGAAGCACCACGGCGACCCAGCCCTCGGGCTGGCCCTTGCCGCTTCCCATCCGCGTCTCCGCCGGCTTCTTCGTGAACGCGTGATCCGGGAACACGCGAATCCAGATCTTGCCGCCGCGCTTGACATGACGGGTCATGGCTCGCCGGGCCGCCTCGATCTGCCGGTTGGTCATCCAGCACTGCTCGGTCGCCTGGAGCCCGTACGTTCCGAAGTCCAGCTTGTTGCCGCGCTGCGCGGCGCCGGTCCTCCGCCCGCGATGGAGCTTGCGATGCTTGGTCCGCTTCGGCATCAGCATCCCTACTCCTCCTCTTCCTCGCCGCCATCGACGGGTGCGTCGGCCTTCTTGACCAGCTTCTTGGGTGCGCGGGCGACGGACGTGGGCTTCTTGGCCACAACGGGTTTGCGACGCGCCGGTGCCCGCTTGGGAGTCGAGCTTCTCGACCTTCTCCGCGCCCGCCGCCGGATCCACCCCGGCAGCGACGATCACCGCTTCGTCCTCGTCGATCTCAGGGACATCCTCGGCAGGGGCCTCTTCGACATCGACGTCGGGAACCTCGATCGCCTCGGCGGCCACGGCCACCTCTTCGGCGGGCGCTTCGGCGACGCGGGCGGCGGGTACGGGCACACGGTCCTCGAGACCACGGTCCTCGGCACGATCCTTGCCCGGCGCGATCGGCTCGCCGGTCGCCGTAACGAAGTCGCCGAGGTACAGCCAGCATTGCACCCCGATGCGGCCGAAGGTGGTGCGCGCCTCGGCTTTCCCATAGTCGATGTTCGCGCGCAGCGTGTGCAGCGGTACGCGGCCGTCGCGATCCCACTCGCGACGCGACATCTCGGATCCGCCGAGCCTGCCGCTCACCTGGATCTTCACCCCTTTGGCACCGGCGCGCATGCTGCGCATGAGGGTCTGCTTGAGCGCGCGGCGGAAGGCAATGCGCTTCTCGAGTTGCGAGGCGACGTTCTCGGCGACCAGCGTTGCGTCGAGCTCGGGCGTCTTGATCTCGTGGATCGTGACCCGCACCTTCTTGCCCGAGATCCGCTCGAGCTCGTCGCGGAGCGCGTCGACCGACGCACCCTGCTTGCCGATGACGATGCCGGGCTTCGCCGTCTGGATGATCACGGTGAGCTGGTTGGCGCTGCGCTCGGTCTCGATGCGCGCCAGGCCGGCGTTGCGCAACCGGCTGCCGATCAGGCGGCGCATCGCGATGTCCTCGTGGAGGAGCTTGGTGTATTCCTTGTCGGCGTACCAGCGCGCGTCCCAGTTCCGGTAGACGCCGAGCCGGAAACCGATCGGGTTGACTTTCTGACCCATCTACTCAGCCTCTTCCGTGGTCGGCTTGGGTGCGCGACGGCGTGCCGGGCGTGGCTTGGCCGCGGGTGCGGCATCGTTCGCAGCCGGCGCAGCCGGCGCCGTGGCGGCGGGCGTGACGACGGGCGCGGGCAGCACCGTTCTCGGCATCTTCACGGCCCGGCGCCGGCGCACGTTCGCGGGCTCCTCGTCGTCGGTCACGAAGGCGCGCAGGTGGCTCGTCCGCTTGAAGATGCTCCCCGCCATGCCGCGCGGCTTGGCGCGCCACCGCTTGATGATCATGGCGCCGTCAACCTCGACACGAGCCACCCGAAGTGAGGACGCGTCGAGGTTGTAGTTGTGCTCGGCATTCGCGGCGGCGGACTTGATCACCTTGGCGATATCGACCGCAGCCGACCGCGGCGAGTATCGAAGTACCACCAGTGCCTCGGCGACCGGCAGCCCGGTGACCATCGCCGAGACGAGGCGAGCCTTGCGAGCGGTGGTGCGAACCCATTTCGCGGTTGCAACTACTTCCATCTCGTCCTACTTCAGCGCCGTGCTGCGTTCGGTGTGGTGCCCATGCCCGCGGTAGCGGCGGGTGTGGGCGAACTCACCGAGCTTGTGACCGACCATCGTCTCGGTGATGAGCACCGGCACATGCTTGCGTCCGTCGTGCACCGCGATGGTGTGGCCGACCATCTCCGGGAAGATGTCGCTACGGCGCGACCAGGTCTTGATGATCCGCTTCTCGCGCGACATGTTGAGCTGCTGCACCTTCTTGAGCAGGTGGTCATCGCAGAACGGTCCTTTCTTGAGCGAGCGACCCATGGCTACTTGTCCCGCCGGCGCACGATCATTCGATCAGTGCTCTTGTTGTGACGGGTGCGATAACCGAGCGCAGGCTTGCCCCATGGGGTCTGCGGGTTGCCACCCGCACCGCTCCGTCCCTCGCCGCCGCCGTGAGGATGGTCGAAGGGGTTCATGGTCATGCCACGAACCGATGGGCGGATGCCCCGCCATCTCGACTTGCCGGCCTTGCCGATGACCTCGTTCTCGTGGTCGACGTTGCCGACCTGGCCGATCGTCGCCCGGCAGCGGACGTCGACGAGCCGGACTTCGCCGCTGGGCATGCGCACCTGCGCGTAGGCGCCCTCCTTGGCGAGCAACTGCGCCGCCGTTCCGGCGCTGCGCACCAGCTGTCCGCCACGACCGAGCTTGACCTCGAGGTTATGGATCGTGGTGCCGAGCGGAATGCTCGTGATCGGCAGCGCGCAGCCCGGGCGGATCTCAGCGCCGTTTCCGGAGCTGACCACATCGCCAACGCTGAGCCCGTGCGGAGAGAGGATGTAGCGCTTGTCGCCATCGGCGTAGACGACCAGCGCGATTCGCGCGCTGCGATTCGGGTCGTACTCGATCGTCCTCACCTTGCCGGGGACGCCGTCCTTCTGGCGCTTGAAGTCGATCAGTCGATAGGTCTTCTTGTGACCGCCGCCCTGGTGACGCACGGTGATGCGCCCGGACGCGTTGCGCCCGCTGTGCTTCTTGAGGTGCTCGACCAGCTGACGTTGGGGCGCGCTCGTGGTCACACCCTCGAAACTGCTCACCGACATGAATCGGCGGCCGGGGCTCGTCGGCTTGTACTTCTTGGTGGGCATTTACACGCTATCCGTGTGAGTGAATTTGCAAGTCATCAAACGCCTTCGAAGAGGCCTTCTATCTTCTGCCCCGCGGCGAGAGTCACGATTGCCTTCTTCCAGTCGGGGCTTTGACCGATCACCCGCGTCTGCCCGCGCGAGCGGCGACGCTTCTTGCCGCGCACGTTGATGGTGTTGACGTCGATGACGGTGATCTTCTGGTCGACGAATGCCTCTTCGAGCGCACGCCGGATCTGGATCTTGGTGGCCGATGGATGGCAGCGGAACACGTAGCGTCCCGCCGCGATCGAGGCGTACGACTTCTCGCTGATGACCGGCAGGACCAGGACCTGCTCGAAGCTGCGCTCCGAGGTCATGCGAACGCCTCCTCGATGTGCTCGATGGCGTCGCGGGTGACGATCACCGTGTCCGCGCCGATGATGTCGCGCACCGACAGATTGCCGGCGAGCGTCAGCCGAACCTCGGGGATGTTGCGCGCGCTCTTCTCGAGCATCTCGTTGTGCGAGCCGAGCACGACGAGCACCCGGCGAGGGGCATCGACCGAGCGAATGAGCTCGGCGACCGCCCTGGTCCGCGGCGCCTCGAGCTCGAATCCCTCGAGGACGAGCAGGCCGCCGTCCTGCGCCTTCGCCGAGAGCGCACTGCGCAGTGCGAGCCGGCGCTGCTTGCGCGGCATGTCGATGCGGTACGAGCGCGGATGCGGGCCGAAGACGATGCCGCCACCGTCCCACTGCGGCGATCGTGTCGAACCCTGGCGGGCACGTCCGGTCCCCTTCTGGCGATAGGGTTTGCGCCCGCCGCCGCGCACGTCGCTGCGTGTCTTGGTCGACGCGGTGCCCTGACGTCCGTTGGCAAGCTGGCGGATCAGCGCCTGGTGCATCACCGGCTCGTTCGGCTCGATGCCGAAGATGGCATCGGGGAGTTCGACGCTTCCGGTCTCGACACCGGCCTGGTCGACGACACGCGCGGTGCTCATGCCGGCTCTCCGATCGTCGCCGAGCGATCGCTGTCCCGGATCATGACGACCTGGTTCTTGTGTCCCGGAACCGACCCGTGCACGAGCAGGAGGTGGCGTTCGGTGTCGACGCGAATCACCTCCAGGTTCCGCACCGTGATCTGGGTCGCGCCGTGCTGGCCGGCCATCTTGAGGCCCTTGAACACGCGCGCGGCATCGGTGGAGCCGATCGAGCCCGCCTGCTTGATGTTGTGCGACCCGTGCGACACGGGGCCGCGGTGGAAGTTATGACGTTTGTGCTGTCCGGAGAACCCCTTGCCCTGGCTCACCCCGGTCACATCGATCCGCTGGCCGGCCGTGAACATGTCGACGCTGAGCCGGGTGCCCACCGCGACGTCGCCGGGGTCGCGCAACTCTTTCAGCCGCATCTGGGGCTGGAGTTCCGCGCGCTTGAAATGACCGCGCATCGGCTTGGAGGTACGCTTGACCGCCTTCTCGCCAAAGCCGAGTTGCACCGCCTCGTATCCATCGGAGCCGACGGTCTTGCGTTGCACAACACGGCACGTGTCCGCCTCGAGCACCGTGACCGGAACCGATGTCCCCTGCGGGGTAAAGATCTGGGTCATGCCCACCTTGCGGGCGAGGATCCCCTTGCTCACAGCTTGATCTCGATGTTGACGCCGCTCGGAAGGTTGAGGCGCATCAGCGCATCCACCACCTTGGGGTTGGCGTCGAGGATGTCGAGGATCCGCTTGTGGGTGCGCATTTCGAACTGCTCTCGCGAGTCCTTGTCGATGAACGGCGAGCGGATCACGGTGTACTTGTTGATGGAGGTGGGCAGTGGCACCGGTCCGGCGACACGTGTCCCCGTGCGCGTCGCCGTCTCCACGATCTTGGACGCGGCCTGGTCGAGGACGCGGTGATCGTATGCCTTGAGGCGAATGCGGATCTTCTGGGGCACGGTGTTCCTGCGGTTCCTCTGCTCTGCTTATCGAATGTCTATTTGTCGATCGATGTGACCGCGCCGGCACCCACGGTACGGCCGCCCTCGCGAATCGCGAAGCGCATGCCGTCCTCGACCGCGATCGGGGTGATCAGCTCGATGCCCATCTCGACGTTGTCCCCGGGCATGCACATCTCCTGGCCGTCCGGGAGCGCGATGGTACCGGTCACGTCGGTGGTCCTGATGTAGAACTGCGGACGGTACCCGGTGAAGAAGGGCGTGTGACGCCCACCCTCGTCCTTGCTCAGGACGTACACCTGGGCCTTGAACTTGGTGTGGGGTGTGATCGTTCCGGGCTTGGCGAGCACCTGACCGCGCTCGACGTCCTCGCGCTTGATGCCCCGGAGCAGGCATCCGACGTTCATGCCCGCCTCGCCGGCGTCCAGGAGCTTGTGGAACATCTCGACTCCGGTCACCGTCGATTTGGCGGTGTCCTTGATCCCGACGATCTCCACGGCCTCGTTGACCTTGACGATTCCGCGCTCGATGCGGCCGGTGACGACGGTCCCGCGACCTTCGATCGAGAAGACGTCTTCGATCGGCATCATGAACGGCCGCTCGACCGGGCGGGTCGGCACCGGGATGTAGGTGTCGACGGCGTCCATGAGCTTGAGCACGCCGTCGACCGCGTCCTTGTCGCCCTCGAGTGCCTTGAGCGCCGATACGCGGACCACGGGGATGTCGTCACCCGGGAAGTCGTAGCGGCTCAGCAGCTCACGAACTTCCAGCTCGACGAGCTCGAGCAACTCCTCATCGTCGACCGCGTCGACCTTGTTGAGCGCGACCACGATGTACGGGACGCCGACCTGGCGCGCGAGCACGATGTGCTCCCGGGTCTGGGGCATCGGTCCATCCGTCGCCGCGACGACCAGGATGGCACCGTCCATCTGCGCGGCGCCGGTGATCATGTTCTTGATGTAGTCCGCGTGACCCGGGCAGTCGACGTGCGCGTAGTGGCGTGTCGCGGTCTCGTACTCGACGTGCGCAGTCGCGATCGTAATGCCGCGCGCCTTCTCTTCAGGAGCATTGTCGATCTTGTCGAACGCGACAAAAGCGTTATCGCCCCCGACGTTCTCCATGAGGACTTTGGTGATCGCGGCCGTGAGCGTGGTCTTGCCATGGTCGATGTGACCGATGGTTCCGACATTCACGTGCGGCTTGGTGCTCTGGTACTTCTTCTTGCCCATTTCGTGCCTCTACTGAACTCCTGCTCTCTCCGGTTGTCTCATTTACACCCTGGCCTTGGCGACGAGCTCTTCGGCAAGGCTCGCTGGAAGCTGCTGATAGTGATGAAATTCCATGCTGTAGTTGGCCCGGCCCTGGGTCATGCTGCGCAGGTCCGTCGAGTACCCGAACATCGCCGACAGCGGAACCTCGGCGTGAACGATATGCGAGGTCGCGCGACCTTCCATACCCAGGATCTGCCCGCGGCGGCCGGAGAGATCGCCCATCACGTCGCCCATGAACTCTTCCGGCATGAACACGTCGACGCGCATGATCGGCTCGAGGAGCACCGGCTTCGCCTTGCGGACGCCGTCCTTGAACCCCATCGACCCGGCGATCGAGAACGCCTGCTCGGACGAGTTGACGTCGTGGTACGAACCATCGACGAGGGTCACCTTCACGTCGACGACCGGATAACCGGCAAGCACGCCGTTCGACAGCGAATCGGCGATACCGCGACCCGTCGGCGCGATGTACTCACGCGGGATCGTGCCACCGTGGATCTTGCTGACGAACTCGAATCCCTTGCCGGGATTGGGCTCGATCTCGAGCTCGACGTGACCGTACTGCCCGTGGCCGCCGGACTGGCGCACAAAGCGACCGGTGCCGTGGGCTTTGGCGGTGACCGTCTCCCGGTAGGACACCTGGGGCTTGCCGACTGTTGCGTCGACCTTGAATTCGCGAAGCATTCGGTCGACGATGATCTCGAGGTGTAGCTCGCCCATCCCCGAGATGACCGTCTGTCCGGTCTCCTCGTCGGTGCGAACCCGGAAGGTCGGATCCTCCTCGGCGAGCTTCTGGAGCGCGATCCCCATCTTGTCCTGCTCGGCCTTGGTCTTGGGTTCGACGGCGACCGAGATGACCGGCTCGGGGAAGGTGATCTGCTCGAGCACGATCGGGTACTTCTCGTCGCAGAGCGTGTCACCGGTGGTCGTCTTGCGCAGGCCGATCGCGGCCGCGATGTCGCCGGCGCGCACCTCCTCGATCTCCTCGCGATGGTTCGCATGCATCTGGAGCAGGCGGCCGACGCGCTCGCGCTCGCCCTTGGTGGCGTTGTAGACGTACGAGCCGCTGCGCAGCACGCCACTGTAGACACGGAAGAAGGTGAGCTTGCCGACGAAGGGATCGGTCGCGATCTTGAACGCGAGCGCCGCGAACGGCTCGCTGTCGCTGGCGTTGCGCACCGTGGCGGTCTCACCCTCGGCGGCCGCGCCCTCGACGGACGGACGGTCGAGCGGCGACGGAAGGAAGTCGACGACCGCGTCAAGCATCGGCTGGACGCCCTTGTTCTTGAGCGCGGAACCGCAGAGCACGGGGACCAGCCTGGTGCCGACGGTGCCGGCGCGAAGACCACGAATGATCTCGGCGGTGGTCAGGGTCTCGCCGTCCAGGTACTTGATCATCAGCTCGTCGTCGGATTCCGCGACCGCCTCGAGCAGATCGTGGCGGTATTGCGCGACCAGCTCGCGCATCGACTCCGGGATCTCCGAGCGCCTGAGGCTGGTGCCGAGGTCGTCCGTGTAGATGATCGCCTCCTCGGTGACCAGGTCGACCATCCCCCTGAACTCCGACTCCGCGCCGATGGGAAGCTGGACGGGCACGGCATGGGCGCCGAGACGGTCTTTGATGGACGTCACCGCGGCATAGAAGTTGGCTCCGATCCGGTCCATCTTGTTGATGAAGCAGATGCGCGGAACCTCGTAGCGGTCAGCCTGGCGCCACACCGTCTCCGACTGGGGCTCGACCCCCGCGACGGCGTCGAAGACGGCCACCGCGCCATCGAGCACCCGAAGGCTCCGCTCGACCTCGACGGTGAAGTCCACGTGCCCGGGCGTATCGATAATGTTGATACGGTGGCCGCGCCACTCGGCAGCCGTCGCCGCCGACGTGATGGTGATCCCGCGCTCCTGCTCCTGGACCATCCAGTCCATGGTCGCGGCGCCCTCGTGCACCTCTCCCATCTTGTGGATGCGCCCGGTGTAGAAGAGGACGCGCTCGGTCGTGGTGGTCTTGCCCGCGTCGATGTGGGCCATGATCCCGATGTTCCGGGTCTTCTCAAGGGGGAAGGCGCGCGCCGCCACTGCTACCGACACGTCAGTACCGGAAGTGCGAGAAGGCTTTGTTCGAACTCGGCCATCTTGTGGGTGTCTTCTTTGCGCTTGATCGAGGCGCCGACGCCGTTGGCCGCGTCCATCAGCTCGCCGGCGAGCTTCTCGGACATGCTCTTGCCGCCGCGGCCGCGCGCGTAGCGGATGATCCAGCGGCGCGCGAGCGCCTGGCGGCGGTCGTGACGGATCTCCACGGGCACCTGGTACGTGGCGCCACCGACCCGCTTCGGCTTGACCTCGAGGATCGGCGTGACATTGCGGATGGCCTGGTCGAACACGTCGAGGGGCTCCTTGCGCGAGGAGCGCCGGATCTTCTCGAAGGAGTCGTAGACGATCTTCTCGGCAATGCTCTTCTTACCGGCGAGCATGATGCAGTTCACGAACTTCGCCAGTCCAACGCTCCCGTAGATCGGGTCGGGCAGGATGACGCGCTTCTGAACGCGGGCACGGCGTGGCATCGCTCAGCTCGCCTTCTTCTCGCGCTTGGCGCCGTACTTGCTGCGTCCCTGCTTGCGGTTCTTGGTACCCGCGGCGTCCAGCGTGCCGCGGATCACGTGATAGCGAACGCCGGGGAGGTCGCGGACGCGCCCTCCGCGAATGAGCACCACCGAGTGCTCCTGCAGGTTGTGGCCGATGCCGGGGATATAGGCGGTGACCTCGACCTTGGTGGTCAGACGGACACGGGCCACCTTGCGCAGCGCCGAGTTGGGCTTCTTGGGCGTGGTCGTATAGACGCGGACGCAGACCCCACGGCGCTGGGGGCATCCCCGAAGCGCACGGGCCTTCGTCTTGTGCGTCGGCTTGGTGCGGCCCTTGCGGACCAACTGCTGAAAGGTAGGCACGACCGTCCGTTTAGTGAGAATTGCGCCCTGCCACGAAACAGAGCGCGCGAATACGAGGAAAGCTCGTGGAGCGAAGCGAAAGCCTACCAGAGGTTGAGTTCACACGTCAAACCGCGGTGCCCCGGGGAAGGCCTGCTACGCTGTCGCTCTTCCAGAAAGACGACACGCCGTCGTCCGTTCGCCGGAGACCGCAGGTGTGGGGCCGCGTCCCGCTCAATGTCCTGCGCAGGTGGGCAAGGCTGCCGGAATGCGCCAATCGGCGCGCACCGCGGCCGTGATCCCGCCTTCGGCGGCGGCACGGCACCGACGGAGGCAGCAATGGCACGAACCACCACCGACAAGCCCCAGGTGACCCGGGCGGGGTCGCGCAAGGTCGCGTCGGTGACCCAGTTGACCGAGATGCTCTCGCGCGCCACCTCGGCGGTGGTCACCGATTACCGCGGCCTGACCGTCCGGCAGCTCGAGGACCTGCGCGGGCGCCTCCGGGCCGAGGGCATCGATTACCTGGTCGTCAAGAACACGCTGGCCAGGCGTGCCGCCGTCGACGCCGGTGCTGCCGGCTTCGCCGATGTCCTGACCGGGCCCGTAGGCCTGGCGATCGGCTACGGCGATCTCTCCGCGCCCGCTCGCGTCCTGTTCGAGCACTTCCGCAGCACACGGACCCTGCCGCTGGTGGCCGGCCTCGCCGAGGGCCAGGTCCTCGACGGCGACGACGTGCGCACCCTGGCCGAGCTTCCCTCACGTGAGGTGCTGCTCAGCCGTCTCGCCGCGGCGTTGCTGGGACCGCTCTCGGCCCTCGCGGCGGCGCTCGATGCGCCCCTGGCCACGCTCGCGGCCACCATGGAGGCCTATCGCGACAAGCTCGCCGCCTAGCCGCACCACCCGATCCGATTCAACCGTCACCCGATAATTAAGGAGACCCGATGGCCACCAAGACACTCACCCCCGAGGAGTTCGTCGACGCGCTCGAGAGCTGGACCGTCCTCGACGTCGTCAACGCCGTGAAGCTCATGGAGGACAAGCTGGGCATCAAGGCCGCCGCCCCGGTCGCCGCCGCCGCCGCCCCTTCGGCCGCAGCCGACGCCCCTGTTGAGGAGCAGACCGAGTTCTCGGTCATCCTCACCCATCCCGGCGACGCCAAGATCAACGTGATCAAGGCCGTTCGTGAGATCACGGGGCTCGGCCTCAAGGAGGCGAAGGATCTCGTCGACGCGGCTCCGAAGGCGATCCGCGAAGCGGTCCCGCGGGGCGAGGCCGACAGTGCCAAGGCGAAACTTGAAGAGGCAGGCGCCAGCGTCGAGATCAAGTAGCTCGGTCACAGCTGTACCTGAGCGTGGCGATTCCGGCTCTCTCGAGCCGTAGGCTTCAAATCGGGCACGTCCGGGTAGAGTAGAAGTCCCGTTCAAGCCCGGATCAGAGCGCGTCAAGCACTCCAACGGGTGGCAAAGGCCGCTTTCCGCCGGTTTTTGCTACGATACGGGATTGTGCCCGTCGCCGCGCGTGCCCGCGCGCATTCCTTCTCGGGGGAACTTTAGCATATGGTCCTTTCTCTTTCCACTACTGCCGCCCGCAAGTCGTACGGCCAGATTGCAGACAAGCTCGAGGTCGGAAACCTGATCCAGACCCAGCTTGATTCATTCGAGTGGTTCAAGAGAGAAGGTCTCCGGGAGCTGTTCAACGAGCTCAACCCGATCACGGACTACACCGGAAAGAACTACGAGTTGCGGTTCCTCGACTACGAATTTGGCGAGCCCAAATACGACGAAGAGGATTGCCGCCAGCGGGATATGACCTTCTCTGCTCCGCTCCGGATCAATACCCGGCTGCACATCAAGACCGGCGAGAACGCCGGCGAGATCAAGGAGGCCGAGGTCTTCATGGGCGACTTCGCGATGATGACCGCCGAGGGGACGTTCATCGTGAATGGCACCGAGCGCGTCGTCGTGTCGCAGCTGGTCCGCTCCCCAGGCGTGTACTTCACCGACACCGAGGACCGCGCGACCGGCCGTCTGCTCTACGCGGCCAAGCTGATCCCCAACCGCGGCGCCTGGCTCGAGGTCGAGACGTCGAGCAAGGACGTGCTCACCGTCAAGATCGATCGCAAGCGCAAGGTCCCGGTCACCACGCTCGTGCGCGCCATCGGCTACGCGAGCAATGACGACATTCGCGCCTTCTTCGCGGACGTCGACCTGGACCCGGAGCACCAGTACATCGCCGCGACGCTCGAGAAGGACGGCAGCACGACCGTCGAGGAGGCGCTCGTCGAGCTGTACCGCAAGATCCGCCCGGGCGATCCGCCCACGGTGGAGAATGCGCGCAACCTGCTCAACTCGCTCTTCTTCAACGCACGCCGCTTCGATCTCTCCAAGGTCGGCCGGTTCAAGCTCGACAAGAACCTCGGCATCAGTGAGGAAGAGGCGCGCGAGCGCGCGTGGGACAAGGATCGCCGGGTCCTCGACAACCAGGACTTCGTGTCGATCATCCGCAAGGTCATCCAGCTCAACAACGGCCACGGTGAGGCGGACGACATCGACCACCTCGGCAACCGCCGCGTGCGCGCCGTCGGTGAGCTGCTCCAGAACCAGTTCCGCATGGGACTGATCCGCATGGAGCGGATCATCAAGGAGCGCATGACCATCAGCAACTCGGGGACGATCACCTCCGCGAGCCTGATCAACGCACGGCCCGTGGTCGCCGCGATCAAGGAGTTCTTCGGGTCCAGCCAGCTGTCGCAGTTCATGGACCAGACCAACCCGCTGGCGGAGCTGACTCACAAGCGTCGCTTGTCGGCACTCGGACCAGGCGGACTCTCGCGCGAACGCGCAGGGTTCGATGTGCGCGACGTGCACCAGAGCCACTATGGCCGCATCTGCCCGATCGAGACGCCGGAAGGCCCGAACATCGGCCTGATCGGTTCGCTCGCCACCTTCGCACGCGTGAACGAGTTCGGCTTCATCGAGACGCCGTTCCGCCGCGTGTACAAGGACGAGAAGGGCACGCCCTGGGTCAGCGACGAGATCGTCTTCCTGTCCGCCGACGAGGAGGACAAATACACGGTGGCCCAGGCCAACGCGCCCGTCGACGAGGCGGGTCACTTCGCGGTGGCGCACGTCGCCTGCCGCACACGCCATACCTTCAAGGACCTGCCCATCGGTGTCGTCGATTACATGGACGTTTCACCGAAGCAGATCGTCAGCGTCGCCACCGCCTTGATCCCGTTCCTCGAGCACGACGACGCAAACCGCGCGCTCATGGGATCGAACATGCAGAAGCAGGCGGTCCCGCTGCTGGTCACCAAGTCGCCGATCGTCGGCACCGGCATGGAGATCCACGCGGCTCGCAACTCGGGCGAGATGGTCCTGGCACGCAAACCGGGAACCGTGGTCGGGGTCGCGTGGCCGGAGCCGGCCGACAACGACCGCTCGGTCGAGAAGATTCGCAGCGGACAGGACAGCGGGATCGGCATCCTGCTGCGTCCCGACGATGGTGGCCCGGACCAGTGGTACGGGGTCCACAAGTTCGTGCGCAGCAACCAGGGAACCTGCCTTTCGCAGCGCATCACCGTCTTCAGCGGCACCCGCGTCGCCGCCGGCGATGTGCTCGCCGACGGTCCATCGACTGATGGCGGCGAGCTCGCGCTCGGCCGGAACCTGCTGGTCGCCTTCATGCCCTGGGAGGGCTACAACTTCGAGGACGCGATCCTCATCAGCGAATCGGTCGTGCGCCAGGACACGTACACCTCGATCCACATCGAGGAGTTCGAGATCGAGGCCCGCGACACCAAACTCGGTGCCGAGGAGATCACCCGCGATCTTCCCAACATCAACGAGGAATCGCTGAAGAACCTCAACGAGCGCGGCATCATCTACGTCGGCGCCGAGGTACATCCCGGTGACATCCTCGTTGGCAAGATCACGCCCAAGGGTGAATCCGAGCTGTCCGCGGAGGAGCGCCTCTTGCGCGCCATCTTCGGTGAGAAGGCACGTGAGGTTCGCAACTCATCGCTGCGCGTCCCGCACGGCGAGCGCGGCATCGTCGTGGACGTCAAGGTGTTCAGCCGCGAGAGCAACCACGAGCTGCCTCCGGGCGTCAACGAGCTGGTTCGCGTCTACGTCGCGCAGAAGCGAAAGATCGCCCAGGGCGACAAGATGGCAGGCCGCCACGGCAACAAGGGCGTCGTCGCCCGAATCATGCCCATCGAGGACATGCCGTACCTGCCGGACGGCACCCCGGTCGAGATCGTGCTCAACCCGCTCGGTGTGCCGAGCCGCATGAACCTCGGCCAGGTGCTGGAAACGCACCTCGGCTACGCCGCGCATGCACTCGGGCTCAAGGTCGCCTCACCGGTCTTCGACGGCGCCTCGGAGGAGCTGATCGAGAGCGAGCTGGCCCGCGCGGGACTGCCCAGCAGCGGCAAGGAGAAGCTCCGCGACGGACGCACGGGTGAGTTCTTCGACCGCGAGATCACCGTCGGCTACATCTACATGCTCAAGCTGCATCACCTGGTCGAGGACAAGATCCACGCGCGCAGCACGGGTCCCTACTCGCTGGTCACCCAGCAGCCGTTGGGCGGCAAGGCGCAGTTCGGCGGCCAGCGCTTCGGCGAGATGGAGGTCTGGGCACTCGAGGCGTACGGCGCCAGCCACATCCTCCAGGAGATCCTCACCGTCAAGAGCGACGACATCGTCGGCCGCGTCAAAGCGTACGAGGCGATCGTCAAGGGCGAGAACACGCTCGAAGCCGGCATCCCGGAATCGTTCCGTGTGCTCGTCAAGGAGCTCGAAGGACTCGCCCTCGGTGTGGAGATCCAGTCCGACGACGAGCACCAGATCCTCCTCGGCGAGGAGGACATCCCCGACATCCCACTCGATCTTGGTATCCACCTCGAGCGCGACGAGCGCGACGACGTGGACGACATTCGATAGCAATCGGAAGTTAGGACACACATGCTGAAACTCGAGAACTTCGATGCGCTGAAGCTGTCGATCGCCAGTCCGGAGATGATCCTGTCGTGGTCGCATGGTGAGGTCACCAAGCCGGAGACCATCAACTACAGGACCCTGAAGCCGGAACGCGACGGCCTGTTCTGCGAGAAGATCTTCGGTCCGACCAAGGACTGGGAATGCCATTGCGGCAAGTACAAGCGGTATCGGTACAAGGGCATCATCTGCGACAAGTGCGGCGTCGAGGTGACCCGCGCCAAGGTGCGTCGCGAGCGGATGGGACACATCAAGCTCGCCTCGCCGGTGTCGCATGTCTGGTACTTCAAGGGCATCCCGTCGCGCATGGGACTGCTGCTCGACATGAGCCCGCGCAACCTCGAGAAGGTCCTGTACTTCGCCAACTACATCGTCACGTCGATCGACGAGAAGGCGCGCACCGAGCTGCTCGCCAAGCTGGATCCGAACACCGACGAGCGCGTGATCGCGCTCAAGGAGCGGATGAGCTCGGGAGGCGCCGACGA
>CAVPXI010000016.1:0-197062 GCA_963709585.1 Candidatus Dormiibacterota bacterium
CAGCTGACCGCCTCCCCCGTGCAATTTCTCGCATACACGGGTATCTGGCCGTGGCCGCGCGCCACCGAGGGAGGAGCAAGCGAAGCCGGCATGTTCGCGACGCTCGCCAGCTACGGGTATGTCGGAGGCGTTCTCGACGTTCGGGTTGCCAGCGACGTGGAAACGACCACCGGCCTATGGCAACTCCCCAGAGTGCGCATCGGGATTCAAACCACGATCCAAGGATTCGCGCACTGGTTCAACTGATCGACGGCCGTGTCTCAGGTCAGGATGTTGACGGCACGCGCTGCGACCAGTGCCACGGTGAGCAGCGACGCCGCGGATTGAACTCCCATCAGGGCTTTGGCCGTAGCGGTCATTGGCATCGTGTCGGTGGGGCTGAAGGCTGTGGCGTTCGTGAGGCTCACGTACAGATAGTCGAGGACTCCCGGCGACCAGTTCGGGCGCCCCGCGCCGGGCGTCGCCATCTGCGGGAAGAGAAAGTCGGGCTCCCGGTGGGCTGGACTGTGACGCTGATTCGGCCCGCCGCGGTCAAGCTCAAAGTACCAGAGGCCGAACACGATGACATTGGTCAACCAGATTGCGACCGACGCAAGGATCAGGAGTTGTCCGTTTTGAACGCCGCCATGCAGCAGCGCGTGCACGAGCAGTCCGAGGTTGATGAGATTGGCAACCGTCACGAGCGCCAGCAACGCGATGACCAAAACCCGCCGCATCCGGGACGCCTGTTTGGTCCGGTGCGGCGTGAACGTTGTCAAGATCACGAGAATCGCCATCTCGAGGCCGGGCACCACAAATCGTGGACCTGGAACCAGCTCGTCGGGGAGGTAGAGGTAAAGGACGGCCGCCACCACGATCGCTGCTCGCGCCGGCCAGTAGGAACGGTCCACCGAGGGGACTCCCCAGGCAAGGGACTCGACCCGCACTCCCGATGCCCGAAACCCTCCGTCCGGGCTTTCGGAGTTGGCTGTCGTACGTTCCGCCTTGCTCGATTCGGTCGCCATCGAGCCCGAGCGTAGCCCGTTCTGCCGCCGCGTGGGGAACTTGACGTGCCCGACGGTCGGGACGGGTGGCCATCGTCGGAGTCGTGACCTTGGTACCGTTGGGCGCGGATGATTCCAGCCCGCCGCTCCTGGATGGTGGGGGCGATTGCCCTCGGTGCATTCGTGGGAATGCTCGACGCAACAATCGTCGCGGTCGCCCTCGGCCCCATCACCCGACGGTTCGCGCTGCCACTCGCATCCGGGCAGGAGGTGATCGCGATCTATCTGGTCGTGGTCATGGCCACGCTGCCGACGATCGGTCGGCTCTCCGACCGTTTCGGACGGCGCAGAGCTTACATCGGTGGTTTCGGCTTCTTCGGGATTGGATCGATCGTCGCCGCAACCGCACCGACCTTTGGGATCCTGCTCGTCGGACGGATGGTCCAAGCCGTCGGCGGAGGGGTGCTGATGGCCGGCAGCCTTGCGCTCATCGCCGAGCACGTGCCGCGCCGCCGAACGGGCAGGTCGGTGGCTGTGATGGTGACCACCCAGGCGGTGGCAGGCTTGATCGGCCCGCCGGTGGGTGGATTGCTGGTGGCGCTCGGTGGGTGGCAGGCGGTGTTCTGGGCTGGCGTGCCGCTCGGCGTGCTGGGCATCGTCCTGACGCTCGCGGCGGTGCCGTCCAGTGTCGCCCACCGACAGAGCGGGATCGACATTCCGGGCGCGGTGCTGCTGTCGACGATATTTCTCGGTGTTGGAGCCGGCATCTCCTCACTCGCCGCGCCCGCCTTCGGCAGTATCCCGGCGATCGCATGGTTTTCGGTCGCGTGGATCGCACTCCTGCTGTTGGTGCCTGCAGAGTTCATCGCGCCCAAGCCTGTCGTGGATCGCAGGCTGTTCCGCCAATCGAGGTTCGTCGCCGCGACCGTCGCCACGCTGCTGAGCACGGGCACGCTGATGTCGTGCTTCGCGATCCTGCCGTTCTGGCTCGAGGAGGCACACGGCGTCACGCCGGTGATCGCGGGACTTGCCTTCCTGCCGATTGGGGTTGGAGTTGGGGCGACATCGCGCGCTGGTGGCCGGATGGGCGACTCCAGGCGCACCCGGCTGGTGACCACGGCGGGGATGTGCCTGGCTGCACTGGGGTTCGCACTCGCCGGGCTTGCGACCCACGGGGTGTCCTGGCCGCTGCTGTTGACCGGGCTCTTCCTGATCGGATGTGGGAACGGGCTGTTCTCGTCGCCGAACACCGCGGCGGCGATGGGACTGTCTCCTCGAGACTCGCTCGGCGGCGCCGCGGCGCTGCTCTCAGCCGCACGCAACGCGGGCGTGATCACCGGTCTGGGAATCACCGGCGCCATCTACACCGCCGCCGGGCCGGCGAGGGCGGATGCGGCGACGGCGAGCATCTTCGGCGCGGCCGCCGTGATCTGCGTTCTGGTCGCCGCCATTGCGGCCGTGACGTATCACACCACTTCGTCGACACCCGATCCGGACCGCCTCGTCGAGGCGTCGCTCGAGGGTCGGTCAGCCGCTCCCGCGGGTGCGCGCCGGGAACCCATGACGTAGCCACGGCGTCTCATCTCCGCCAGCGCTCGTGCAAGGAGATCGACGATGCTCAGAAGCCATATGGCAATCGGGGTTGGATTGCTGTCAGCCGCCGGGCTGCTTGCCGCCTGTTCGAACGTCGCCAGCAGCGGCGCATCCGTCGCGGCGCCGGCGGCGGCGCCGGCGCGGGCCCCGGCCGGGATCCCTGCCAATGGGTTCACCGCCGGCAGCGCGGCGCCGGCCTCGCCGGGCATCACGATCGGAGTCCCGCCGACTGCATATCTGCAGCGCTCGGTTCGGGCGACCTACACCATCCCAGCCGGAACATTTCTGGACTCATTCGACGGCGTCATCGCCCGCGCAGTCGCACTCGGCGGATGGGTCGCCAGCTCGGCGACCCACCCCGCATCCGACGGCCGTATCGTCGCCGGCTCGGTGACCCTTGATATACCCGCCGCACGCATCGCCAGCTTCCTCAATGCGATGCCTTCGACGTTCACCGCATCGTCGATCGACTTCGCGAGTGTCGATCACACCGCCGCTTTTGTCGACGTCAACGCGGAGTTGGTCTCAGCGCACGCGCATCTGCACGCGCTCGATGCGCTCCTGGCGAATGCCACCACGCTGAGCGACATCACCACCCTCGAGCAGCAGATCGAGACCGTGCAGGTCGAAATCGATACCTACCAGGGTGAGCTCAACACACTGTCCGGGTCGGTCGACATGGCGACGGCGACGATCGCGCTCTCCGAACGCGGCGTCACCCTCGCCGCATCGGCGCCCGGGCCGCTGAATGACGGTTTGAGCGGCGGCTGGCACAACGCCATCCAGGTCACCGGCACATTGCTTGACGCGCTGATCACCGCGCTGCCCGTGCTGGTCATCGCCGCCCTGGCTCTGGCCGGCTGGTGGCTGATACCGCGCAGGCTGCGACGTACGCCCCCATCGGTGCAGTGAGCATCGCGCCTCAGGGCTCCGTCCAGTGGCGGAGCACGCGGAACTCCCCATCAATGCGCTGCCAGAGTTCGACCCCGGGGGCGTTCCTCCAGGTGTTCACCAGCCTGGCGATGGCTCCCAGATTCCGGGCGAGCGTCAGCGCGGGGAGGGGAGGTAGCGGCCCCGGCTGTCTCGGTTCATCGTCCCTACTGGCTTAAACGTCACCTTAGCAACCGCCAGATCACTAGGACAACCTGACCTGCTGGGCCTGGTTCGTTTCGAGGTCGGGATCCTTGCGGTAATGAGGTACTCGTGGAATCCTCCGAATACTTCACCGGCGATCCAGGCGACGCGCGGAGCGCCGACCCCGAGAAGCCTGCCGAACGCGCCTGGCAGCCGTCGCTGTTCGCGCAGGGCGAGGCGTGGCCCGAACCTGACTTCTCGGGACTGACCCGACATCAGCTCGACGACACCGCCTGGGTCGATCACGTCGCGGGCTGGCTCCACGGAGCCGACACCCTTTTCGAGCAGCTGATGACCTCTGCCCAGTGGGAGGCGACCACTCAGGAGCTCTACGGGAAGGTGGTGGTCACCCCGCGGCTGGTATCCCGATGGCCGGCGCCGGAAGATCGGGCCACCCTGCCCCCGGTCATTGAGCGGATGCGCGAACTCCTCGCGCACCGATATGAGCGCCGGTTCGATTCAGTCAGTGCGAATCTGTATCGCGACGGCCGCGACTTCGTCGCCTGGCACGGCGACCACATACCGCTGCGCATCATCGACCCGGTTGTGGCGACCGTGTCGCTGGGTCACCCACGCCGCTTCCTGATGCGTCCTCGCCAGGGGAGGACCGAGCTCTCACTGGCCCTTGGCATGGGCGATCTTGTGGTCATGGGCGGGAGTAGTCAGCGCACCTGGCTCCACGCGGTTCCCAAGGTGGCGGCCGCCGGCCCGCGGATCAGTGTCGCGTACCGGCACTCCACCTGAAGAGCTGGCGGCTCCACGCCTCAAAGAGAATGGCGATACCATCGGTCGAGCGCATCGTCAGCACAAATCGAGAGGGCACTGCCGCCATGACCACCGCGCTCCGCGCCGAGTCAATCGGCGCCCCGTCGCAATTGCTGATCGCGGGCCGTTGGGCGGACGCGTCCGACCACGAGACCTTTGATGTCGAGGACCCCGCCACCGGCGAGGTGATCGCCGTCGTCGCCAGCGCGTCGGTTCAGGACGGGCTAGCGGCGGTGAGCGCCGCATCCGCCGCCCTCCCCGCCTGGGCCGCCACCCCACCCCGGCAGCGCGCCGAACTCCTCCGCCGCACCTTCGAGCTCATGACCCAGCGCGCGGAGGACTTCGCGCGGTTGATCGTCCGGGAGAACGGCAAGGCGCTCTCCGACGCGCGTGGCGAAGTCGCCTACGCCGCGGAGTTCTTTCGCTGGTACGCCGAAGAGGCGGTGCGTGCCGAGGGCCACGTGCAGACGGCGCCGGCAGGGACCAACAGAATCCTCGTGCTGCGCCAACCGATCGGGGTGAGCATCCTGATCACGCCGTGGAACTTCCCCGCCGCGATGGCGACCCGCAAGATCGGCCCGGCGCTTGCGGCCGGATGCACGATCGTGCTCAAGCCCGCCTCGGATACGCCGCTGACCGCGCTTGCAATGGGGGCGCTCCTGATGGAGGCCGGCGTTCCGGCGGGGGTCGTGAACGTGCTGCCATCGCGCCGCTCGGGACCGGTGGTGACCTCGATGCTGCACGACCCCCGGGTGCGGAAGCTGTCCTTCACGGGGTCCACCGAGGTCGGGCGCGGCCTGTTGCGTCAGGCAGCCGATTGCGTCGTGAACTGCTCGATGGAGCTGGGTGGCAACGCCCCCTTCGTCGTGTTCGACGACGCCGACCTGGAGAGCGCCGTGGCCGGCGCAATGGTGGCGAAGATGCGCAACGGTGGCGAGGCCTGCACGGCTGCCAACCGCTTCCTGGTGCAGCGCGGCATCGCGAAGGAGTTCGGACGGCGACTCGCCGAGACCATGGGCGCCCTGCGCATGGGACCGGGGCTCGAGGAGGGCGTGCAACTCGGCCCGCTGATCAACGCGGCCGGTCGCGACAAGGTCGTGTCGCTCGTGGCAGGCGCCGTGCGGCATGGTGCCCACCTTGCGGTCGGGGGGACGACGCCCGATGGACCGGGCTTCTTCTACCCGCCGACTGTGCTTCTCGATGTGCCCACCGACGCGGCCATCCTGCGCGAAGAGGTCTTCGGGCCGGTGGCTCCGTTGGTCGCCTTCGACACCGAGGAGGAGGCCGTGGCGCTTGCCAATGACACCGAGTACGGTCTTGTCGCCTACGTCTACACCCGCGATCTGCAGCGTGGGCTGCGCTTCAGCGAGGCGCTCAAGTCCGGCATGGTCGGCCTCAACCGCGCGCTCGTCTCGGACCCGGCGGCGCCCTTCGGCGGTGTCAAGCAGAGCGGTCTCGGTCGCGAGGGTGGCCACGACGGCCTCCTCGAGTTCATGGAGAGCAAGTACATCGCGGTCACCTGGTGAGGGCCGAGATCTCCAACTGCAAGACCGCGAACTTGCCGTTGTTGTAACGGTCTGTCACGCCAATGCCACGGGCTCCATCGTCTGGATGAGGCCCGCTCGGCGCGTTGCTCGCAACCGTACGATGTTGCGAGCATGCAATCGTCGCAACCGGCTGAGCCCTCGCTGGGTACGGCCGGTCGGCCGCAGGAGCCGGCGCAACCCGATCCCGCTCGCTCACTCGGTGTCGCGCTCGCCCTGCGCGCCGAGGAGTGCTGCGAGCTGACCCAAAACCGGCTCCGAAGCTACCCCTGGATCGGTCGCGAGCCGAGTGCCGCATACACGGAACGAGTTCGGGGGATCAACTGGCTGGCGGCCGTTCTGATGGCTCGCTGGATCGGCTACGGCGTGCGCGTCTCCGATGCCGAGATGGCCTGCATCAGTGAGCGCGGAGATCTGGCCGCGTCCGAGCAGCTCTCGATCGTCAACATCACCCGCGCCTACCTGATCTGGCGTGACACAGTGCTCGAGGTACTTCGTGAAGAGGGGAGCCGGCAACATACGCCTCGTGACGTGCTCACGGCCGCGCAACGTGCGGTCCGGGCAAGTTGCGACGCCGGGCTGATCCAGGTGGCCCGCGCTTTTGACACCCGCCTGAACGACCTCGCGCGTGACTTGACTCTCGAACGCGAGGCCCTGCTGCACATGGCGCTGCACGATCCGCTCACCGGCTTGCCCAACCGTGTGCTCCTCTACGATCGAATCGGTCAAGCTGTCTCTACCGCGAGGCGCACCGGAAGAACCTTCGCCGTTCTGGAAGTGGATCTCGACGGCTTCAAGAACGTCAACGACAGCTTCGGCCACAGCTTTGGTGACGTCGTTCTCCAACAGACGGGGATACGGCTCACGGTTGCGATGCGTGAAAGCGACACCGTTGCGCGTCTCGGCGGCGACGAGTTTCTCGTGCTCATGGTCGACGTGGAGGTCGGCCCGGCGCGGCGGAAGGCGGCTCAGTTGCGAGAGACCCTCGGCCAGCTGATCGAGACGGGAGGGAACGCGGTGACGGTCGGCGCGAGCATCGGTGTGGCGATGTATCCCGAGGACGGACTCGATGTACATTCGCTGGTGATCGCGGCGGACAGCGCCATGTATCGCGCCAAGGCACGCGGCAACAGCGCAGGGTAGCCAAGCTCACGGTGCCCCAGCCGGCGCTGATCCATACGATCGGCGTCCAGGCGCGTGGAACCTCGAAGGCTGTCTCGTCGAAGTGCCCTCGGAAGCCGAACATCCGATGTAGACTTGGGGTGTCTAGAAAGGAACCCCAGATGGCCTGGATGTGGTGGCAGCAGCGTCGGGCAGATCACGCTGAGAGCCGTTTGATCAACACGTATCTGCAGCAGCGAGACGCGTCTCGCGTGCTGTGGGACGTGGTTGTCGAAGCGCGGCGCGAGGCTGAGTCTCGGCTGCGTCTCGAGGCGGCGCTCCAAGCCCAGCGCATCAGCGCCTGACTCCGGTTTCAGCGGGCCGCCCGGTCGCCGGGCACCGTCATGACTGTGCATGATCGGACCGTGCCTGCCGCCCACCAACAGCCCGGGCTCCTGGCGCTCGTCGGTGGTGACGAGTTTCATCCGGGCAACGAACCGCACGACACGCTTCTCGCCACGTCGGCGCGGGGTCCCGCCTTGGTCGTCGCGACCGCCGCGGCCAGGTCACGGCCCGACATGGCGGTTCGGCACGCCCAGGCATGGTTTCAACGCTTCGGGTTGGACCTTCTCGAGCTCGCTGTGTACACGAAGACGCAGGCGCACAACGCCCAGCTTGCCGAGCGCGCTGCCTGGGCGGGATTCTTCTACCTCCCCGGTGGCGATCCCGGTCTGGTGGCATCGGTTCTCCGTGACAGCCCGGTCGGCAACGCGATCATCGCCGCGTGGGCAAACGGCGCGGCGCTTGCGGGGTCGTCCGCCGGGGCGATGGCGATCTGCGCGGACACCCTGGTGCGCGAGTCCTTCCCGGGTCACACCCAACGCCGCGCAGTTCCGGGGCTCTACGTCGTGCCCGGCGCCGCCGTGCTCCCACATCACGACACATTCGGTGCGAGGTGGTATCCGTCGGCGCGCGCTGCGCTGCCCGATGCAGTTCTGATCGGCATCGACGAGCGGACCTGCGCGATGTGGGACTCGGGAGCATGGCGATGCATGGGAGCCGGCGGCGTCACCGTGTACGTTCCCGGGAACGTACCCGTCCGCTCCATGTCAGGAGTGCTCGAGGGGATCCCGCAGCCGTCCGCGCAGGGCCGGAGGGCGGCGTCGCGTCGCCGGGGATCGGGTTAGCTGTTGGGCTGGCGCTCCGTGCGAAACCGATCCACGGCCAGGAAGATGCTCTCGTCCAGCCACTGGTAGAACCGCTGACGCTGTTCGAGGTCGGTGGTCATGTCCGTATCCGTCGTGCGGTGCACGATCCACGGCGGAACGCCGTCGGCGATCACGCCGCCGCCGACGTGTACGCGAACCAGGAAGTCGTTGTCCTCGAGCACCTGAATCGTCACCTTGAGGATCAGCCCGGTGTGATCGACGAGCCGCCAGCTCTGCTCCCATCGCGCCTTCCGGCTGAAGTCACGTGCGACGTGCACGGTATCGTCGGCGATGACACTCTCCCCCGGACCGGCGACGCCGGCGAGCAATCTGCGGACATCCGCATCGAGGTCGCGCGCGATCCAGCTGACCAGTGACGGCGCCCGGTTGTCGACGTCGGGCAATCCGCCCTGCGGCGTGACCTCCGCGCCGACGGCGCGGAGCACGCCGGCATGCCGGCGGCAGTAGAACTTCCCCTCGGTCGAGACGCCGTGCTCCGGACAGTAGGCGGCTCTGCACGCGCGGCCTCGCCCGTCACGGTACGCGCAGGGCTGCGCCGTGTCGTTCGCGCACCCGGCGAGTTTGCAGGTGATCCCAGTGCTCGCCGGGGGGACGGGCGCGAGCTCGGGCACGGGTACCGGCGCCTGAGCACCATCGCCGGGACGGTTGCGGCGGAAAAGCTGGGTCATCGACCCTAATGAAGCGCTGGCAGCCCACTCGCGTGCGGTCATGTCCGACGCCTCGCGAAACCGTGTTACACGCCGGTGACCGCCGGCGTGCGCGGGCGGCCGATTGAGGGCTCTATATGGTAGTCTCGATATAACGTTTGCTTAGCGAAGTACCGTAGGGGAGCTCTGATGCGCTGGATCAGCCACGTCGAAGCAGCCTAGCGCGGACACCGGGAGTTTCCTGAATCCGTATGGGGACGTCCAGATTGGATCCGGCCGGCGCTGAGGAGCGGCCCGATCCGATTCGCGCTGCTGCGGCGCGTACCGGCGCCATGGCCGAGGAGCCGGCCGCCGCAGCCGTCAACAAGGGGGATGACGACGAAGCGGCGACCGGCACGCCACAGGCCGGACGGAGCAGTGTCGACGAGGCACTCCATCGAGGACCGATGGGTGTCATCCACCTGCTGGGCCCCGGGCTCATCACCGGCGCCTCCGACGATGACCCGTCCGGAATCGGGACCTATTCCCAGGCAGGGAGCCAGTTCGGTCTGGGGACGCTCTGGCTGGCGATCTTCACCTTTCCGCTCATGATCGCCGTCCAGGAGGCGTGCGCACGGATCGCGTTGCAGACCGGCGTCGGGCTCGGCACCTCGCTGCGCCGCAAATTTCCATCCGTGCTCGTCGGGGCCAGCATCATGCTCGTCTTCGGTGCCAACACCATCAACGTCGGCGCCGACCTCGGTGCTGTGGCAGCGGGTGGTTCGCTGCTCACCGGCAGCCACGTTCAACCCGCCTGGTTCGTGGTCCCGGTAGCGCTGCTCATCGAAGTCATGCAGCTCCGCCTCGCATACTCGACGATCTTCCGCTGCTTCAAGTACCTGACGCTCGCACTCTTCGCGTATGTCATCACGGTCTTCATCGTCCACCCGCAGCTGCTTGCAACCGTCGAGGCGACCTTCATTCCGCACGTCGAGTTCAACAAGGATTTTCTCGGCATCGTGGTCGCGATCCTCGGCACGACCATCAGCCCGTATCTGTTCTTCTGGCAGTCATCGAGCGAGGTCGACGAGATGAAAGCCGCCGGTGCCACCACCGAGCGCGAGCGGCGTGGTACCAGCCGGAAGGAACTGCGGGCGGCGCGGGTCGACGTCGCGATCGGAATGCTCTTCTCGCAGCTGGTGATGTACTGCATCATCCTCGTGTCCGGAACGGTGCTCCACGCCCCGGGACACACCGGCATCGCGACCGCGCAGCAGGCCGCGGAGGCGCTGAAGCCGCTGGCGGGACCGTTCGCATTCGCGCTCTTTGCGCTCGGCATGATCGGCACCGGCCTGCTCGCCATTCCGGTCCTCACCGCAAGTGCCGCATACGCTGTCAAAGAGTTCTTCGGCTTCCGCGGCGGCCTCAGCGAAACGCCGAGAGCTCGGCCGACCTTCTACGGGCTCATCCTGGTCGCGCTCCTCGGGGGCGTGTTGATGAGCATCCTCAACATCGATCCGATTCAGGCGCTTGTCGTCACGGCGATCATCAACGGAGTTGTCGCTCCTCCGATACTCGTGCTGCTTGCGCTCCTCGCTCGCGATCGGCGCGTCATGGGGGAGCATCGCAGCGGACCGCTGAGCAATGCACTGCTCTGGATTGCGGCGACGCTGATGGGCGCCGCCGCCACCATGCTGGTCGCGACAGTCGTCTGACTGTGTGTGTGACGCTGCTCACGCCACGCCGCATGCCGGGAGTGAGTAGAGCGTATCGGTCGTGGCGTCGACGATCTCCAGGGTCCCGCTCGATGTGACGGCGAGCCCTTGCGGCGCCGGAAGGTTGAACGCAAGACGCACCGACGCCCCCGACGTCGGATCGACAGCGAGCACGTCGTGGCGGTTCAACTCGGTGACGTACAGGAGGCCGGCGTACGCGACGACTTCATCGAGATCGTTGAAGCCACCGATCGCTCTCACGGCTCCGGCCGGGGTGACCACGACGAGTCCGGGCGACAACTCGCTGGCGACGAAGATATCGCCGGCGGGGCCGGGGGCGGCCGATACCGGTCGCCCGAGATGCGTGGCGATGACCCTCGGAGTGGGGGGGCCGATGAGCGACAGCTCGAGAAGCGTGCCGTTGGGACTGTCAGGGATGAGCAAGGTCTGGCCGGACGCGCCGAGGGCTATGCCGTCGATCCCCGCGTTGGCGGTGTGGTTTGGAAACGTCATGACCCCGCGGCGCTGCGGTCTGATCTGCTCGATCGCGTTGACATTCTGCTGTGCGACATACGTACCGGAGGCCGCGACGGCGACGCCTTCGGGTCCTCCCGGGACGGTGACGGTGGCAACTCCACTCCCGTCCGGGTTCATGCTGATGAGCTCGTCAACCTCGCGCGCGCTGACCCAGAGGCGGCCCGATGCATCGATCGCGATGTCGTCGGGCGACACGCTGAACCGATGCACCACATGGAGTGCCGTCCTGGTCTCCGCGGCGGCGCAGGCGGCCAGCGTGGTCGCGGGGGCGGGTGCCGGCGTCGCGACCGTGGACGGCGTCGCGATCGTGGCGGGCGTCTGCGGAGTGGGAGTGGCCTCAGCCGGCGTGTGGCTGACAGCACTCGTACATGCCGCGAGCGTGACGACGGTGAACGCGACGATCAACGCGCGGGCGGAGCGCCGCCGGTCTACCGATGCCCCTCCGCGGATTCGCGACTTGACGCTGCGCCCGTTGTGCAGCCGTCTCGCGGCCCCAACCTCATTGCGGCGGCTCGTAATCGATGCCGTCGGGGTAGAAGAGGCGAGACGAGCCAGACCCGGTGAACGTCCAGATCACCTGGTCGGTTGCCGGGTCCACAACCACGATCCGGCTGTGAAAGTCATCGCAGATCGCAATGCGATTGCTGGCCAGTGGTATGGCGATTGATGTGTGGTTGAGCTCGGCGGCACCGGAGGGGCGGTAATACCAGAGCGCCTTGCCGGTGGTGCTCAGGCGCACGACTGCTCCGGGCGACGAGTAGTCGGTCAGAAGCACCGATCCACCGGGCAACTGCATCGCGTCGGACGGATACCGCACCGGTGCTCGCACCGACCAGGCCACCGGACCGCCGGGTGTGAGCGAGGTCACCCAGCTCCCGCCGATCTCGGTGACGATCAGTGATCCGCCGCCGGCGGCAAACGCGCCGTTGGGATCCGCGAAACTGCGAGGCGGGTTGTGTCGACAGGCGCGATCGCCCAGCGTCCCCAGCCATGCTCCCGCAGCGCTGAGATGCACCAGGCGGCAGTTCCGAATGTCGGCGACCCAGATCGTTCCGTCCGCCTGCGGCACCGCGTCATCGGGCTCGTTGAAGTAGCCGGTCGCACTGCTGCGCACGTTGTACTTGCCGACCTGCCAGAGAATGGTGCCTGTGGCCCTGTCAATAGCGGTCACCGTCTGGCGGCTTTCGGAATTGGCGATGATGGTCGTACCGTCCGCAGAGTAGAAAGCGTCGTCCGGCGCACCGAACCGTACCGGCAACTTCTGCCCGGGGCGCGGAAACACCCAGTCCACCGCACCGTTCGCGCCGATCTCGATGATCCTGCCGTTGCCGCGATCCGCGATCAGGAGCTCGCCGGTGAACGGCACGCCGGCGGGGAGGGCGGGGAGCGCGAAGGACGCGCCCACCAGGCGGCTCGGCGTGGGTTGTGGAAGCGGTGTGGGCGCCGGGGGGGATAGCGTGGCCGTCGGCGTAGGTTTCGCCGGTGGGGTCAGCTTCGTGGACACGGGATCTGACACTGAGGGCGAGCACGCGGTCAGCGTGACGAGGAAAGTCGCCGCCAGCAAGTACGCCCTCGGAGTTCGCTTCATGAGACCTTGCGAGGCATTCTGCCGAATCCGTCCCCGAAGGCGGCGACCGCGCGATCTATCTCGGGAACCCCTCACCCGCTCCGAACGCGTGCCGCTCGTGGCCCCGGCGAACGTCCACGACGCCGGTGCCGAATACGCGCCAGGCATCACCGTCTGACGCAATCGCAGTGTGCTCGGCGATTCCCAGGAAGCGAACGCCGGACCGCAGGCGGCGCGGCGCGAGGTCGCGGAGCCAGCGGATCCACCATCCCGACAGCGCATCCCAATGGACGCCGATGGCGGTTGCGGGCAGCAAACCCAAACCGCTTCCAAACGGGAACCGCATCCCAGCAGCGCCCGCGATCATCGCGCCGGCGCTGCACCCCGCAAATACGCCACCCCTGTCGAGCAGCCGCTGTACGCCATCCCACACCGGGGTCCCGGTCAGAGTCTCGGCAAGGTACTTCGGGCTGCCGCCACTGAAGAACACCATGCTGACGTCGTCGAGCACCTTCGCCCTAGCAGGCTCGAGTGCACCCACGCGCGTGCGCACAGGCACCGCATGCGCGGTGATGCCGAGCGAATCGTAGTGACTCAGGCCCATACCGATCCATCGCTCGAAAACCGGCTCGCCCTCGCGTCCGCTGGCCGCCGCCAGGACCGCAACCGAGCGATCACCGGTGGCGCCGGACAGCGCGAATCGCTCCGCCTCGGCCACCCATGGCTCGAACTCTCCGGAGCCCAGCAGCAGGAAGCGACCACGCGCGCTCGTCATCTACGTCGCATCGTGGACCCTCGCAGCGCCCACGCCGGCACGCGCCGCCAGGGCATTCTCCGTGGAGCGGAGGAGATCAACGGTAACGAGAGCGAGTGCAACACCGACGGTGGCCGACGAGACAAGGCTTGCGGCGACACCCCACGCGCTACCCGGCGATATCAGCGCCGCCTTGACGATGAAAACATCCACGGTGAGCAACACCGGGACACCCGCGCGCCAGTTGCGTGCGGTGCCGGGTCGGGCAAGCCACCAGATGGCGGCAAAGACGTATGGCTCGAGGAGGTAGTAGGGAAACACGGTCTTGGCGAAGAGCGGAAAGCAGCATGACGCGATGGTGACGAGCCCGATGAGCCCCGTGTGTGTGCTCGCGACGCCACGGTTTCGGCGCAGCGTGATTGTCACGAGCGCAATCGCGACAGCCGCTCCGAAGTAGACGTCACCGTTTCTTACCAGGCTTGCCCAGGGCGCGTCTCGCGCGATGATCCAGAACGACCCGCCGCTGATGGGGACGTCGCCGCGGTACGTGACCAGCGAATGCGTCGCCGATTGCGCATCCGCCAGAACGAAGGGCGCTATGCCGACCCCGACGGTGATCACCGCAGCAGCCGCGACCGTTGCCGTCGGGCGAAACCGCCGCGCCACGAGCGGAGCCAGCACGACCGGGATCGCGCAGAATCCGGCGATGGTGCGGGTGAGCACCGCGGCGCCAAGCGCGATCCCGGTCAATGCGTTGCGCTCGCTGAGGAAAGAGGTCAGCGCAAGCAGAACCAGGCACAGCTCGATGGGCTGCTCGACATGCCCATAGTCGATGATTGCGATCCATAGTGCGGGCGCAAGCAGCACCGCGCACGCGACCGCCAGCGGCCGGCGTACACCTCCACGCGCTGTCGCGATGAAGCCGACGGCCTGGTAAGCGAGGAGGAGCACAACCAGCGACGCGACCGCCCCGGTGAGTGCGGCGCGACCAGTGAGACTTCCCGCCCACCCAAGCACGTTGGCCAGCGCCGCGATCGGCACCAGCGGAATCAGCCCGACCGGGCCGTTGTCATTGAAGACGGCGTGCGAGGCGGTCGAATAGATGAGCAGCGGGTGGCCGGCGACGACGGTCTCGGCTGCAGGCCATGAATACAGATCGAGATCGGACGGCGTGGTCTTCAAGACGAGCGGCGTGACCGTCGACGCGGCCACGTAGACCGCGCCGAGTCCCACTGCCACGGCGCGGCTTGTCACCGGAATATTCTGACCGCCGCACGCGGCGTGCGATTCCTCACCATGCAGACGCATGCGTCCACGAACGTCTCACGCTCCGAGTTTCATCGCGGTCTGCGCGCCGAACGCTTTCAAGGGCACGCTCAGCGCCCGGGCCGCGGCGGCGGCGATGGCGCGCGGTGTCCGCGATGCGGGCGCCGACGCGGTCGAGGTGCCGGTCGCTGACGGAGGTGACGGCACCCTTGACGTGCTCCTTGCCGCGCGGGGATCGGCCTCCCGGGTCACCCGCCATCGCGTAACCGGTCCCACCGGCAAACCTTTGACCGCACGCCTGGGATGGCTCGGGGATGACGAGGTCGTCGTCGAGCTTGCCGAAGCGTCCGGGCTCCGGCGCCTTGATGTCAACGCGCTCGACGCGCTGCACGCCACCTCGCGCGGGACCGGCGAGCTCATCCGCATCGCGCTGGACGCAGGTGCGCGAAGTATCGTGGTCGGAGTCGGCGGGAGCGCGTGCACCGATGGCGGAGCCGGCCTGCTCCAGGCGCTTGGCGGTCGCCTGACCGACTCGCGCGGAAACGAAATCGGTCCTGGCGGTGCCGGGCTCGAGGACGTCGAAGCGATCGACCTGTCCGCGGTGCGACGCGCGCTGTCGCAATGCTCGATCGAGGTTGCATGCGACATTCGGAGTCCGCTGCTCGGGCCGCATGGCGCTGCGCGAATGTTTGCCCCCCAGAAGGGCGCGAATGCTGAGGACGTGATGCGTCTCGAGCGAGCGCTGACCCATCTCGCCGCAGTTGCTGCAGGGATCGGCGATGGCGAAGTCGCCGGGATTCCTGGCGCGGGCGCGGCGGGCGGGTGCGGATTCGGGCTCGCCCTTGCGGGCGCTCGCCTGGTACCCGGTGCGCGCGCCATCTGCGACCTGGTAGGCCTCGATAGCGCCTTGCGCGACGCGAGTGTCGCCATCACGGGTGAGGGACGCCTGGACCGTCAGACTTCGACCGGCAAGGCGCCGGCCGAGGTCGCCGCCAGAGCCACCATGCGCGGTATTCCGTGCATCGCCATCGCGGGCACGGTTGTGGATGCGCTGCCTAGTCTCTTCAGCGCCGCGATGTCCCTCGAGAGCATTGATGCCGACGTCGACGCGATGCGTCACGCCGGCGCACTCGCTCGCCGGGCAGCGCGACGGGCGATCGAAGACATGCGCGCGCGCCTCGGCTGATCCGGCGACAACTAGGTTCGAAGCACATCCACGGTGCGCATCCACACGAGGCTGGATGCCGTGTCCTCCAGCGGGCGGTACTCGAGGCCGACGAACCCCTCGTATCCGAGGCGATCCAGATCGCGAAGAAAATCGCCGATGGGCTGTGACCCTGTTCCGGGTTCGTGCCGCCCGGGGACGTCGGCAATCTGGACGTGTGCGACCAGGGGGAGATATGCCTGGAGACATTCCCGGGCGTCCTCGCCGGCCATCGCCGCGTGGTACTGGTCAAGCTGCAGCCGCACACTCGGGTGGTTGACGGTCTCCACCAGACGAGCCGCCGTGGCAACGGTGCTCGCCCAGTAGCCGGGGAAATCGACGTCGTTCAGGGCCTCGATGAGCAGCGTGATGCCCGCGTCCTGAGCGAGCGGCGCAACCCGATTGAGGTTTGCGATCGCCGTCTCGCGAGCCTGGTCGCTGGTCACACCAGCCGGCGGTATGCCCACCAGCGTGTTCAGCCTCGAGGTTCCAAGCCGTGGGGCGAGGTCGATCGCCGCGCGCACCGTACCGGCGAATTCCTCCTCGCGTCCGGGCAGTGCCAGCAGGCCGCGTTCTCCCCCCGCCCAGTCGCCGGCGTCGGGATCGAACACCACCATGTCGAGTCCGAGGCGATTGAGTGTCGATTCGAGACGATCCGCCTCCAGCTGGTGCGGGAAGAGCATCTCGACATGTGTGAATCCTGCCGCCGCGGCGGCCTCGAAACGCTGGTACGGCTCGAGATCCTGCCAGAGCATCGTCAGGTTGGCCGCGAAACGAGGCACCTCAGCCGGCCTGATGCGCGTCGACGGATGATTCCGCCTGGCGGTCCCAGAACTTCACCAGCGCCGACATGTCCTCGCCGGCCCATCCTCGCGCCTTCGCTTCCAGGTAGCACTGCTCGACGAGCCCGCCCACGAGCAGCGGAACACCCGCATCCACCGCCTCCGCGTGGATGATCGAGAGGTCCTTGGCGATCAAGCTCACCGGGGTCGCCGGGCTGAAGTCGCGGGCGATGTAGCGCGGAAGATTGCGCAGCAGCATCGCCGAGCTCCCAAAGGAAGTCCCGATCACGTCCTGGACGGTGGCGAGGTCGGCGCCGAGTTGCACCGCGAACGCCGCGGCCTCGGATGCGGCGAGGGTGTGCACCGCGACGAGGTACTGGTTGACGAGCTTGATCGCCTGACCCGCGCCGACAGGTCCGCAGAGCCGGATCTTGCTACCGAACGCCTCGAGGACCGGAAGTGCGCGGTTGAATGTCGCATCGTCGCCGCCGGCCATCACCGTCAGGGTCCCGGCCGCTGCGCCGGCCGGGCCGCCGGACACAGGCGCATCCAGGAACGACGCGTTTCGACCCGCGAGCGTTGCCGCGCAGTCCCGGTTCAGCGCCGGGCTCACCGTCGAATGATCGATGTAGATCTGACCTGCCACCGCCACCACCGACATCTCGGCGTAGACCTGTCGCACCGCGTCCTCCGACGGCAGTGCGGTCAGCACGACCTCCGACCCCGCGGCCAGATCTGCCGGCGATGCATGGACCCTCGCTCCCTTGCCTCTCAACGATTCCATCGTCGCGTTCTCGGACCGGTTGCAGATGGCCACGTCGTAGCCCGCGGTGATCAGGCGATCCGCCATCGGGCCACCCATCTTCCCGATGCCGACGACTCCGACCTTCATCGCAGCGCCGGCCGCCCGCCCTCGATCACGAGCGGATTATCCGGTGTTCTGCAATCCGGCTGCGATGCCGTTGACCGTCAACAGCAGGAGCTGCTCCAACCGCCTGCGGTCGGCATCCGCCGGGTCGCCGCTGCGCAGTGCCCGAAGCGCGCGAAGCTGCAGGTGGCAGAGCGCATCGATGTAGGGATTGCGCAACTCGACGGCCCAGGACAGCACCCGGCGCTTCTCGAGCAGGCGGGATTGGCCGGTGACCGCCTGGATCCCATCGATCGTGCGGTCGTATTCCGCCAGGATCAGATCGGCGATTCGCGGCTCGCCTCCGAGGCGCAAATACTCGGCGGCCATGAATCGATCGGTCTTGGCAAGGCTCATCTCCGCGTTGTCGATGAGGACTCTCAACAGCGGCCATCCCTCATACGCGATCCGCAGCTCATCCAGACCCGCTGCGGCCAGGCCGCTGCCCAGGCCATACCAACCGGGGAGATTCAGCCTGATCTGGGACCACGCGAAGACCCAGGGGATGGCCCGGAGCGACGACAGGCTGCTGTCGTCGCCGCGGCTTGCCGGGCGAGACCCGAGGTGCAGACGAGCCAGCTCGCGGACCGGGGTCACCTCGGCGAAGTACGCGGCAAACCCTTCGAGCTCGATCAGGTCGCGATATGCCGTGCGCGCGGCCGAGTTGATGGTCTGCCCGAGCGCCTCGAAGCGGATCGCCGCCCGCCCGATGCGCCGGCGGGCCGCCGCGGTGGACGTGAGGAGCACCGCCGAGGTCACCTGCTCGAGATGCCGCTGCGCCAGCGTTCGATTGCCGTACCTGGCGAAGATGACCTCCCCTTGCTCGGTGACCTTGAAACGCCCCGACACCGATCCCGGCGCCTGTGCCATCACGGCGCGGTTCGCGGGACCGCCGCCTCGACCCAACGCCCCGCCCCGCCCGTGGAAGATCGTGAGCGCGACCGAGTGCTCTGCGGCCCACGCGGCCAGGTCGGCCTGGGCAGCGTACAGGGCGAGGGTTGCGGTGACCGGCCCGCTCTCCTTCGCTGAATCGGAGTACCCGAGCATGACCTCGAGCGCGCGCCCGGTCGCGGCCATGCGCCGGCGCACCGGCTCGAGGTCGAGCATCGCGTCCATGGTCGCCCGCGCATTGCGCAGATCGACGGTGGTTTCGAACAGCGGCACCACATCGAGCGCCGGAGCGGGGTTGGGCGCACAGGCCCGCTCCGCGAGCGCATGGACTGTGGCGACGTCATAGGCGCTGGTTGTGAAGCTGACCACGTAGCGGTGGCACACATGAGCGCCAAACCGTTGCTGCAGAAGCGCGATGGTTCGCATCGTCGCCACGACTTCGTCGGTCTCGGGTGAACGCGCGCCGCCTGCGGTGATCTCGGCAAGCGCGTTGCGATGCACACTGCTGTGCTGGCGGATTTCAAGGTCGGCGAGGTGAAATCCAAAGGTTTGCACCTGCCAGATGAGGTCGTGCAACTCTCCGTACGCCTGCCGCGGCGCCCCGGCGGCCACGAGTGCGTCCTGCAACCCGCCGAGGTCATCGAGCAGCTCGTCGGGTCCCGCGTACGCGAGCGACAGGTCCGCCCGGCGGGTCGCGGCGATGCGCTCCGCGACAAGCAGGAGGAACTGCCGGTACGGCTCGCCAGGGGACCGCTCCTCGATGGCCGAGGCGCGTCCGCCCACGATCTCGAGCGCCGCGCCGAGGCGGCGGAGGAAGCGCCCGTCGGGAGGCGTGGTTGCGGAATCGGCGGTCAGACCGGTGCCGATGCGGGTGGCGGCCGCCTCCAGCCCGCGCAGTATGTGCTCGGACTGGATGAGCATCGTCTCGCGGGTCACGTGGGCGCTGATCTGCGGGTTTCCGTCGCGGTCACCGCCTACCCAGCTTCCAAATCGCAGAAACGCGGGCGCGGCGGGGAGCTGCACGCCCGTGTCGGTCGGGTCGAGCCTGGCGCTGAGCTCCCGATAGACCGCCGGGACCAGGCGGAAGAGAGTCTCGTCGAAGACGCCCATGAGGGTCCGGACCTCATCGAGCGGTTGCAGCTCCTGGCTGCGCAGCTGGGCGGTGCGCCACAGACCGTCGACCTCCTCCAGCAATCGCCGTCGGGTCTCCACTTGCGGCGCCTCCGATACCCGCGGATCCGCCAGCCGGTCGAGCTGCTCGCCCACCCGTCGAAGGACCGAGGTCACCGCGCGTCGACGCGCTTCGGTGGGATGCGCGGTGAACACCGGGTGCACACGAAGGGTCGCAAGCAGTCCGTCGAGGCCCTCGTCGCCCAGCTCCGTGCGCACCGCTCCGAGGGCGGCTGTGAGCCCTTCCGGCGTCCCGGTCGCATCGTAGTCCGCCTCTCGGAGCGTCCGAGCGCGATACCGCTCTTCCGCCAGGTTGACGAGGTGGAAATAGCACGTGAACGCCAGCGCCACCTGCTCGGCGCGATCGAGCGACCATGACGAGACGAGCTTGTCCGCCGCGTACGCGTAGCCACCCCGCACATCGTCCTCGGCGCGCGCGCTGATGACCGTCCTCCGCAAGGTCTCGACATCGGCGAGAAGCTCCGCACCGCCATGCTCGGCGATCACCTGCCCGAGTGCGTCGGCAACCAGGCGGACCTCCTCGCGAAGGGCACGTGGCATCTGGTGCCGCGCGGTGTCGCGCACGGTTCGGTCGGTGGTCTCGAGCTCAGCCGGGGTCGCCATGCACGCAGACCATACCCACGCCCCGGCCTTCGGTGCGTTGGGCGTCGCGCCACGCGGTCGGGGCACCGGACCGATGCGGCGAACCCAGGCGTGCGCATCCGTAGACTAGCCCCGGTGATGAACAGTGCCCTGCCGGCGACGGTCGGCGTCGTTGGCCTCGGCCGGTTTGGACGCCTCTGGGCCTCGATGCTGCGGGACGACTTCGCGCTGCGCGCATACGATGCGAATGCGACGCGGCGCGCCGACGCGGAGCGGCACGGTATATCAACCGCGAGCCTGCGTGACACGCTGGCGTCGGAGGCCATCTTCTACTGCGTGCCCATCTCCGCATTCGAGGACACGATCAAAGAGCACCTGCCGCACTTTCACGAGCTTGGCGGCACGCGCACGCTCATCGACGTCCTCTCCGTGAAGGTGCACGCGCGCGAGGTGTTCGATCGTCATCTGCCGGCCACCTATCAGGCGCTGCTCACCCACCCGCTGTTCGGTCCGGACAGTGTTGCGGCGAGTGGCATCGAGGGTCAGACGATCGTCCTGGACGGGTACCGCTTGCCGCCCGCGGCGCTCGACGCATGGAGCGGCTACTTCGAGTCCAAAGGACTCGTGGTCGTGCCGATGTCAGCCGACGAACACGATCGACTCGCGGCCGAGAGTCAGGGCGTCACCCATTTCGTCGGTCGAACGCTCGAACGATTCGGGTTCGCTCCGACGCCGATCGATACCCTCGGCACCAGACGGCTTCATGAGGTCACCTCCCAGGTCAGCAATGACACCTGGCAGCTCTTCGTCGATCTGCAAACCCTCAACCCTCACACCAAGGGGATGCGCCTGCGCCTCTCGGAGGCCCAGGACTTGGTGTTCGACCTGTTGCTCCCGAATCGTGTCGTCACCGACCGCATGGTGGTCGGCATCCAGGGCGGACGCGGCAGCTTCAACGAGGACGCGGCGCGGTATTACATGAGCCGCACACCGGAGATGCCGTGCGAGATCGTGTATCTCCACACCACCGAACGGGTGCTGCGCGCGCTCCACGAGGGGGAGGTCGATCGCGGGGTGTTCGCCATTCACAACTCCGTCGGCGGAATGGTGGGTGAATCGATAGCGGCGATGGCCCGCTATCGCTTCGCGATCGTTGAAGAGTTCGCCATCAAGATCTCCCACGCGCTGATGATCGCCGTGGGCGCCGATTTCTCGAAGGTCGACACGGTCATGACGCACCCCCAGGTGCTCCGTCAGTGCCGCACCAACCTCGAGAAGAGATACGCCAATCTCAGGCAGACGAGCGGCAGTGGCGACCTCATCGACCAGGCCAAGGTGGCCGAGCTTCTCGGCACGGGGGAGCTTGCCGACTCCATCGCGACCATGGGCAGCAGGATGCTTGCCGACCTCAACGGCCTGCGCGTCGTCGAGGACAACCTGCAGGACCTTGACGAGAACTTCACGAGCTTTCTCTGGGTCGAGCGACCCCGTCAGCGTTAGCCGGGAGCGACGGTCTGCAGGCTCCGCATCAGCGAGAGGAATTCCGGGAAGGACAGACTCTGCTCGGCGTCTGAACGTGCCTTGTCGGGATCCGGGTGCACCTCGATGAGGAGACCATGTGCGCCCGCCGCGCGTGCCGCCTTCGCCATCGGGGCGACGTAGGCACGGTGGCCGGTGCCATGGCTCGGATCAACGATGACGGGAAGGTGGGTCAGCTCGCGCAGCACGGGTATCGCGCAGAGGTCGAGGGTGTTGCGCGTGCTCGTTTCGAATGTTCGGATGCCCCGCTCGCAGAGCATGACCTGCTGATTCCCGATCGCGAGGATGTACTCGGCGGCGCCCAGCCACTCGTCGATCGTGCTGGAGAGACCGCGCTTGAGCAGGATCGGGCGATCGACCTTGCCGAGTTCGCGCAAGAGGTCGAAGTTCTGCATGTTCCGGGTTCCGACCTGAAGGACGTCAACCAGCTCGGCCATACGCCTGACCTGGTCGACAGCCATGACCTCGCTGATGATCGGCATCCCCGTGGCCGTGCCGGCCGCGGCGAGCAGTTCGAGGCCTTCCCAGCCGAGCCCCTGGAACGCGTATGGCGAGGTTCGGGGCTTGAACACTCCCCCGCGAAGGATCTGCGCGCCGGCCTCGCGGACCGCACGCGCGGTGGCATTGATCTGGTCGGCGGACTCAACCGAGCAGGGCCCCGCCATCACGAGGAAACCGCCGCCGCCGATCAGCAGATTGCCGACCGGGATCACGGTGTCGTCGGAGCGAGCGCCGCGCCCCGCGAGCCGGTAATTCTTCGAGGTCTTGGTCGTCGGACGCGGTGACACAACGGTCTCCGACGCGTCAGCGTCGGCGGGCGGGGGAACCAGTGGCGTCGCATCTCCCGGTTGAACATCACCCCTGGTCGTCGTCGCCGGATAGCTGCCGAGCACCTTGAGGTGCAGCGCGGTGGATCGGAGGTCGTCGAGCGCATCGGCGGTCCGCGGATCCGCGATGTTGCCCTCGAAATCGATGAAGAACATGTACTCGAACGGCCGGCCGGGGCGTGGACGCGATTCGAGCTTGGTCATCGAGTGCCCGCTCGCCGCAAGGACGCCGAGCGACCGCATCAGGGCGCCGTGCTCGTGCCGGGTGACCAGGATCAAGCTGGTCTTGCACGGTGCATTGAGTTCGACCGCGACAGGATGCCGCGCGAGGACGACGAACCGCGTGTAGTTCTCGGCGTGGTTGGCGATGCCGTGTCGAAGGATCACCAACCCATGCGCGGCGGCTGCCTCGGGCGCGCCGATGGCCACATGGGTGGCATCGTCCCCGGCGCGCACCAGACGCATCGCGGCACCGGTCTCGACGTGCACGAGCTGGGACGCGTTGGGCAGTGTCTCGAGGAATCGTGAGCACTGCTCGAGACCATCGACGGCGGCCACGACCTGGCTGATCGCTCCAAGCGGAATGTCACTGACACCGCACAGGCAGTAATCGACGCTCGACGTCTCCTCGCCGACGATCGACACCTCGTTCTCGCGAAGCAGATCGTAGGTCTCGTCGACACTTCCGGCGGCGGTGTTCTCGATCGGCAGAACCGCGAGGTCCACTTCCCCTGCGTTCAAAGCGTCGACCGCCGCCTGATACGTGTGGGTCACGATGAGGTCGCCGTCGACGTCTCGCGCCGACAGGTACTTCTGCGCGGCGAGGAAGCCAAACGATTGCTCGCCGCGCACGGCGACGCGCAGTGCCACCTCCCGGTGCACCCCTGAGCGGCTTGCGACCTGCCTGCTCACCGATTCGGCGAGGAGTTCGCGGTAGATCCGGCGGACCAGGTTGACGGGCGCGCCCTCGGTCCGTGCGATGTGCTCGACGGCCGCGAGCACCTGGCGTTCGCGGTCGGAGTCTCGGATCGCGGCGTCGGATGCCGCCTTCTCGGTGGCGACGTCGGCGACGACCCGGAATCGCTCCGCGATCAGCTCAACGATGCGCTGGTCGAGGTCGCCGAGACGATTTCGAAGAACGAGCAGTTCGCCGTCGGGCTCAGGCACGCTGCGAGTGTACGGACGACGCCCAGGTACCGGTCGCGACATCCAGCGCGGCCGACTCGAGCTGGCGGAGTGTTCGCACCTCGTGCACGGAGTTGCAGCTGCGCGCGTACAGGGCCATCACCGAGTCGCCGGTGTCCCAGTGTTCACGGCGTTCGGGGTTGAGCCAGTGGACTTCCCGGACGGCCCTCGCCATCGCTGCCAGCCCCGCAGCATTCGCCGCACGGTAGTTGCTCCTGGCGTCGCCGGTGATCACCAGGCTGGACCTCGGAGTCAGCGCCGAGGAGAAGCGGGTGGCGAAGACGCTCCACACGCGACCGTAGTCACTGTGACCGTCATCCCACACGACGTCGGTTCGAGCGAGCACGTGCCCAGGCATCAGCGCTCCCTGCGCATCCGCGACGATTTGGGTCACCTCGTCCACGCCGTCGACGAAGGCGAAGCAGCGCATGGCCGAAAACTCGGCGCTCATCGCGCTCATGAGTGCCAGGGTGAATCGCGCGAACTCCGCCACCGAGCCGCTCACGTCGCAGAGCACGACAAGCTCGGGCCGCGTCGTCCGCGGCCGGCGCCACAGCGGCTGGATGGGAACTCCGCCGGTGGACAGCGAGCGGCGGATGGTGCGCCGTACATCCAGCCGCCCGCGCCGCGTGAAGCGCCGCCGGCGAACCCCTCGCACTGCGAGCTTCCGAGCCAGCGGCCGCAGGGCTCGCTGCAACGCCGCAATGTCGGACTGGCTCGCGCCCAGGATCGGCACGTCCTCGAGATTTGAGGAGGATCTCGGGATGCCGCGGCCGTCCCGGAGGGACCGCCGGTCGAGGCGACGGCGTACCTCCTGCGCGAGCAGGCGGCGAAACTCGTCGACCCGAGCCGCGATTTCCGCTGGACCGAGCGCGGCTGCGATCGCTGAATCGTCGGTGACAGCCGCGCCCGCGCGGAGGGCGCGTTGCAGGATCCGGGCAAGGTCGAGCCCGCGAAGCACGCGGTACAGAAGCGCGCGCTCGGAATCCCGGGATCCCGACCCGATCCCCGCGAACTGGTCGACCGCCCGGGTCGCGAGCCCGTGCAGCACGGCGCTGTCGTCGTCCCGCAAAGCCGCTGCGAGCTCCTCGAGCAGCGAGGTCGACGCCGTCTCCAGGATCGTGGGCGACACCGAACTGGTTCTGCTCGCGGGTTCGGCCGGTTGTGCCCCCTCCGTCGCGGCGTCGTCGCCGAAGGTGGCAACGAGGGCGTCGAAGGTCCGTTCAAAGGTGTCGACATCGTCCTGTCGTTTGATCAGCGTCGCCCGGAGCGCGGCGCGGACCTCGCCTCGATGTCCGGCGTTCATGATCTCGAGCGCACGCGCCGCATCGATAGCCTCCCCGGTCGAGACGGGAACCCCCGCGTGCCGGAGCGCTGCGGTGATCCTCAGCACGACGCCGCCGACGACGTCCGACCCACGCATGCAGCGATTCTGCGCTCGCTCAGAATCGGCGGTGTCGGGATGCGGCGTTCAAGATCTGCGTGCAAGATCTCTGTCATGGACTCCAGAGCCGGACCGTTGCAGCTGGGACTCCTGCTCCCGGCCCGGGCAGGATCGCTCCCGCCCATGTCGGTCCTGGCGGCTCGCGCGGGCTGGCAGGCGCTCTGGGTGCCGGTCGGCTCAGCGTGGCCTGCGGACTCGGCTGCGACCGGTATTCGAATCGGCTGGGTCGTCGACGATGGCGCGGAGCGTGCGCTCCACCCCAGTTCGGATGTCTGGATGCGCGGGAGCGCTGCGACGCCGGCCGCGGTCTCCGCTCGACGCGCCCTGACGCCCGACGGCTACGACGTCTCGGCAGATGCGGTCGACGCCGCCGCAGCGGCTGCGATGCGAGCGGCGGGCGCGGTTCCCGTGTTCGGGCCGGCACCTGTCGGAGCGCTCCTTGCGCTGCTACGCGATGTTGCGGGAAGGAGCGCCGTGTGCCTCCCGGCGTCTCCGGGGCGAACGCTGGCCGAGGCACACGCGAGGCTCGCCGGCGATCCCGATTTGCGGGCTGAAGCCGAGGCTGCCCCGGGGCTCGTCGGGACCCTCGAAGACTGCCAGCAGACCGTTGCCGTGCTCTACGCGGCGGGCATGCGCGAGCTGCGGCTCCACCTGCCGGCAACGCCGGATATCCCGGATGTGATCGCGCAGATGTCGACGCTTGGTGGCGACCTTCTCAGCGGACTGGAGGCGGGATCGCCTCGCTCGTCGGCTCCAGCCGCTCCGACCGGTTGGGGCGGCCGCGCCTGACCCGTGATCACTTGACGTGCCCCCGATGACGAGCATAACCTTCGAGTGTTCGTGGAGCGCCACAATGTACGCATACCGCACAAAGGTCATTAGGCGAGGATAAGGTCGTGCCCACGTACGTCACGCGTTTCGGCGCATTGGATCAGTACGAGAAAGGGGGCGTCGAGATCATCGACGATGATCCCAGGCGTTACACCTTCTCGAACGTGTTCGACGTCGCTGCGCACTCGCGGCCGTACGAGAAGGTCGCGGTTGGAAAGAATCGCCAGTACGTGCTCGAAGCCATCCGCGCGGAAGGTGAGTTCGGAGTGGCGCAGCACGGCGCACGACGAGTTCGCACTGGTCATGGATGGAGAGGTGGAGGTCACCCTCCATCGGCTGTCGCCGGACGAGGAACCGCCCGACGGAACGCAGGGCTCTGTGCGCCTCGGTCATGAGCCTACCGGGCCACGCATGGGGCGCGTCGTCGCACGCCGTGGGCACATGACCCTGCTGCCCGTGCACGCGGCGTATCGGTTCCGCGCTGACAAGCCCTCGGTCGTTCTGCTGCAGACCATCGAAGGCGCGGACACCGTGTACCGATGGGGAGAGATCTGCCAGACTCACTGAGGCTGGTCGGCGCAGTGATGGGAGTCACAACCAGAGTGACGCTGCTGATGGACACCGATGTGATCGCGAGCGAGCCCAACGCGCATGGGTATGCCGAGTTCACCCTGGGCGAGTTTCACTTCCGGCGTGATGAGTACTTCGTGTACGTCAAATGGCCCACGGGCAGCCACGTGATGTCCGTAGACGCCTTCCTCCGTGCGATGCAGCGTGACGTCGCCTGGAACTTCTTCTACGGCATCGTCAACTTCGACGGCGTGGTCGGCACGGTGAACCACTACGGCACCGTCGACCTCTTCGCCGGCCGCTACAACGACGCCTACCGCAAGGCGGAGATGGATCACGTCGAGAATTTTCAGAGCGAGAACATCAAGGCGACCTTCGAGCGGATGCTCGCCGACTGGACCAACGCTTCGTTCGATCCATTCGCCTCTCCCGAGGAGACGGGCAGCGCGTTTGGTGACAAGAACGGCAGTAACATCGCAGCCGTGACCCGGCGGCGGGTCGCTTCCAAGCGCATGGTCTCGTGCGACGACGACGAGCAGCTGCGCACCGACGCCACCCATCCCATCAACCGCATGTTCGCCGACGTGCCGCAGGACAGCCCGGAGGTCGAAGCCGAGCCCGGTTTCGATTCCGACGTGAAGGCGTACAACCTTTTCGCGTACCTCTCCCGTTCCGACGTCACCTGGAACCCATCCGTAGTGAGCGTCTGCAAGGACAGCCTGTATTGCCCCACCACCGAGGAGTACATCCTTCCGATCATCCATGGCAACGACAGGGTGGAGTGGTTCCTCCAGCTCAGCGACGAGATCATCTGGGCGGTCGAGGATCGTGACACCGGAGCAGCCCGAAGCCGGGTCGTCATGAAACCAGGCGACGTGGCGTCGATGCCGGCGAACATCCGGCACCAGGGCTATTCGCCCAAGCGGGCGATGCTGCTCGTCTGGGAGAACGCCGACGCAGCGCTTCCGGAGCTGTACGCGACCGGCAAGCTGCCCAGCCACCCTGTGGACTTCTGATCGAGACCTCCGTGGGGCTCGACGTGCAACTGCCTTCACGAGCACGTCTCGACCCGGCCGGCCTCCGGACACGTCTCTTCATCGGCGGGCAATGGGTCGATGCGACGGAAGGGGGCGAGATCGACGTTCTCGACCCGCACGACGGTTCGACGATCACGCGCATCGCCGAAGCGCGCGCGACCGACGTCGACCGCGCTGTGGATGCGGCGGAGCGCGCCTTTCCCGCGTGGTCGGCAACGGCTCCCGCCGAGCGTGGCCGGATCCTGCTCCGTCTGGCCGATCTCGTCGAGGACAGCCTCGCCGAACTGGCCAGGCTCGAGACCGTCGACACCGGACACCCGATTCGCGACACAACCCGGCTCGATGTTCCCAGGACGGCCGCGTGGTATCGGTATTTCGGGGGAATGGCCGACAAGCACGAAGGGTCGGTGATCCCGGTCGAGTCGGGATTCCTCAACTACCTGCTTCGCGAACCCATTGGCGTGGTGGGCCAGATCGTTCCGTGGAATTTCCCGCTCATGTTCACGAGCTGGAAGCTCGGGCCGGCGCTTGCCGCAGGCAACGCTGTGGTCATGAAGCCGAGCGAGCTCACCCCACTCAGCACCCTCCGCCTCGCCGAGTTGATGCAGGAGGCCGGCGTCCCCGACGGCGTGGTCAACATCGTGCCTGGGTATGGCAATTCGGCTGGTTGGGCAATCGCGACGCATCCGCGGATTCGCATGCTGTCGTTCACCGGGTCGACGGCTGTGGGGCGACGGCTTGTCGAGGCAAGTGCGCCGACCCTCAAACGCCTCCACCTCGAGCTCGGTGGCAAGGGCGCGAACATCGTGTTCGAGGACGCGAACCTCGAGGATGCGGTCAATGGATCGGCCTTCGCGATCTTCCACAACCAGGGCCAGGCGTGCATCGCCGGATCGAGGTTGCTGCTGCACGAACGCATCGCCGACCGTTTTCTCGATGCTTTCCTGAAGGTGGCCACAGGCATTCGCATCGGAGACCCACTCGACATGGCGACCGAGATGGGGCCGCTCACATCGGCGCTGCATCGCGACCGGGTGCTCGGCTATGTCGACGTGGCGCGTGCCGAAGGCGGGGAGATCCTCTGCGGTGGCGAGGCTCCCAGCGCACCCGAGTTCGCCGCCGGCTGACTACGTGCAACCGACAGTGGTCCGCGCTCGTCCGGACGCGACCGTGAGCCAGGAGGAGGTGTTCGGTCCCTTCGTCGTGGTCACGACCTTCCGTGACTTGGACGAGGCGTTGCAGATCGCCAACTCGACGCAGTACGGGCTTGGCAGCGGGCTCTGGACCAATGACCTTGCGCGAGCGCATCGGATGGCCCGGCTCCTGCGCTCGGGGATGGTGTGGGTGAACGCCTACAAGCGCGTCTCGCCGGCCTCGCCCTTCGGCGGTGTGCAGGGATCGGGCTACGGTCGCGAGATGGGATTCGAGGCGATGCACGAGTACACCCAGCCGAAGTCGGTCTGGATCAATGTCGACGCGCAGCTTCCGATCTGGTATCCGCGCTCGGACCTCGGGCAATGACCCACGCGTTTACCTGGACGGCGCTTCCGTCGCGAGTTGTCTTCGCCGCCGGCGCCGTGCGCCGCGTCCCCGACGAGGTCGCCCGGCTCGAGAAGCAGCGGGTGCTGGTGATCGGCAGCGGCCCGTCAACCTCGCGCACGCTCGATCGCCTGCGTGAGGGTCTTGGTGTTCGGTTTGCGGGGGAGGTGCGCCGCGCGGCGCAGCATGTTCCGTCCGCCATCGCTGACGACACGATTCGTGTGGCGCGCGACTGCGGCGCCGACATCGTCGTGACCGTGGGGGGTGGCTCCGCGACCGGGCTCGGCAAGGTTGTTGCACAGGCCTGCGATCTCCCGCTCATCGCGGTGCCGACCACCTACGCGGGATCCGAGATGACCCCGATCTGGGGACGTACCAGCGACGGCCGCAAGCAGACGTGGTCGGATATGCAGGTGCTGCCCCGCACGGTCGTGTACGACCCGGAGTTGTGCGTCGGGATGCCGCCCCGGCTGGCAGCCGCTTCCGGCATGAACGCGCTCGCCCACTGCCTCGAAGCACTCTGGTCGGCGGGCGCCAATCCGATCACGAGCGCTCTCGCCCGCGAGGGTGGCCGCCGCCTGACGCACGGCCTCGCGCGCGTGGTGGAGAACCCGAACGATCTCGCCTCGCACGCCGACAACCTGGTCGGTGCCTGTCTTGCCGGCGTCGCGCTCGCGCAGGCTGGTACGGGAATCCACCACCGAACGTGCCACGTTCTCGGGGGCGGATGGAATCTGCCGCACGCTGAAACCCATGCTGTGGTACTGCCCCACTCAACCGCGCTCGTGGCGGCGCGCGCGCCTGATGCGATCGCCGAGGCGAGCCGGCTGCTCGAGGCCGACGATCCATCCGTGGCCGTTTTCGCGCTGCTTCAGGGACTCCGGCTGCCGGTGTCGCTCTCCGCGCTCGGCATGCCCGAGGACGGGCTCGATGAGGCCGCTCGCCGCGTCACGGAGGCCAGCAGCGACGACCCGCTCGTCTCGGATGAGGCCGCCGTTCGGCGGATGCTGGGCGACGCCTTCGTTGGTCGCGCGCCACGGCCCCTCGCCGCGACCGAGCCTGTTCCAGCGCGGGGCTGATGCGTGGCTGAGCGCTTCCGCGACCCAGCGGACGTCCTCGACCGGCTGCGCGCCGCCGGCTACCTCGCCGACGAGTTGATCGCGTCGGTGGTGTTCCTTGCCGATCGACTCGAGAAACCGGTGCTCGTCGAGGGTCCGGCGGGGGTGGGGAAGACAGAGCTCGCCAAAACGCTGGCGGCGGTCACCGAGGCACGGCTGCTGCGGCTGCAGTGCTACGAGGGCCTCGATGAAAGCCGCGCCCTCTACGAGTGGAACTATCGCAAGCAGCTGATGCGAATCCAAGCTGGGGGCGGCGTCCCGGATGCCACCAGTGACTGGGAGGACATCGAAGCCGACATCTTCAGCGAGCCGTATCTGCTCGAGCGCCCACTGCTCGCAGCGATCCGGGCACGCGACGACGTCGTGCTGCTGATCGACGAGGTCGACCGTGTCGAGGTAGAGACGGAGGCGCTTCTGCTCGAGGTGCTCGCCGAGTTCCAGGTGACCATCCCGGAGCTCGGGACCATCACCGGCACTCGGCGCCCGTTCGTGGTCCTTACCAGCAACAACACCCGCGAGCTCAGCGAGGCGCTGCGTCGCCGGTGTCTCTTCCTCGCATTGGACTATCCGACCGTCGAGCGCGAGCGCGAGATCCTGCTCGCTCGCATTCCGGGCGTCGAGGATCGGCTGGCGCGCCAGGTGGCTCGGGTCGTTCGCGCAGCACGCCGTCTCGACCTTCGCAAGACGCCCTCGATCGGCGAGTTGATCGACTGGGCGCGGGCGTTGATGGCGCTCGGTCACGTCGATATCACGCAGGCGGCGCTCGCCGAGACACTTCCGGTGTTGATCAAGTCGCGTCCGGATCTCATCACCGCTGCGCGCGAGCTCAACGCGGGGGAGCGCGCCGGCCGCGACGCGCCGGCCTGACCAGTTGTCGCGGCGTCACGGTCGTTGCGCGTAGACGCCGGCGAGATCGAGCTCGGTCCCCCCGGCGCACGCAAGATGCAACGCGCCACTCGACGAGGCTTCCGGGTTGACCACCACCGTTCTCTCGGCCGGGATCCAGCGTCCGTTGACCGCCAGGGTGATTGCTTGCGCCGGCAGCGGCGCGGCGAACTGCAGCATGATCGTGGCTCCGCTCGACACGGCGACGTCCGTCGTCGATCCATCGCAGGTCAGCGTCCGAGAGCCGGTGATGAGAGAGACAGCGTTTCCCTGCAGCTGAAAAGGCTGCGCCGCGGCCGCCACGTATGCGCCTTCGACACTTGCAAAGGTCGCGCCGAGCAGGAAGAGGTGAGGGCTGATATCGCCGAACCACGCCCAACGCTGGAGCACCGCGAGCGCATCGGCGGAGAAGTGACCTGGGTGCGGGGTCAGCGTGTAGAGGTACGTGTATCCCTGCCCGGGCAGCCCATTGAGCAGTCTCGGCGTGACGATGATCTGGACGAGCATGATGCCTCGTCTGCGGGCGTAATACGGCACCGCCGGTGACCACTGGAGTTCATCGAAGACGATGAGATCCTGCGGCCGCGTCCCCGCGTCGACCTCACGTGCCTGGGGCAGGACGTTCGCCGGATCCGGCGTGGGAGTCGTGTAGCTCGACGCCAGGAAATCGCGTTGCATGTAGAGGGTTGCTCCCAGCCACGCCATGATCACCAGCATCGTCGCGACACGGAACGGAGTCGCCCGCCAGTGACGGATCAGGCCGTCGAGGGCGTAGCCGGCGACGGCGGCAACAGCGGGCGTCACCGCCGCCAGGTAGTACGCCTGCACCGCGTACAGATTGATGAACGTAAAGACGGGAAGGACGCCGGCCAGGATGATTCCAACCCACACGGCGCGCCGCTCGCGCAGAATCGCGATGAGGCAAACGACCGCGAATATCCAGAACGGCATGCCGGTGACCAGGGTGTCGAGCGGATGGATGATCTTGCTCCACTGATGGGGATCCAGGCGCTGGCCCACGGAACCGAAGTTGAATCCGAACAGCGCCTCACTGGTCAACCAGCTCGTCGCCGGGCTCGCCGCCTTGATGTCGTCGGCGTGATGAGTCCAGAGCACGGCTGCAATCAGAGGGATGGCAAACAGCACGGCGGATGTGCGCAGACGTTCGCCTAGCCAGGGCCGCCACGGTGGTCTCGAACGCGCGCCCCAGTACAGCAACAGCGGGACCATCCAGAACACCGCGCTGGTCACCTTGACGAGCATCGCGAGGCTGCCGAGGACGATTGCGAGCACAGCGAACCGCCGTTGCCTGTTGTCGATCCAGATCATGCCCGCCCAGGCGTATCCGACCGAGAACGCCGTCGCCATGTACTCGATCATCGAAGCCCGGCTCCACCAGACATTGAACGGTGATGCGAGGAAAACGAGGACCGCGATTCCCGCGGCCGTGCGTGTCGAGAGATGGCGAACCAGCCCCCAGACTGCGACTGCGGTCGCGACAAAACAGATCACGCTGCTTACTCGCATCGCCCAGTCGGCGGCGCCGCCAAGGTTCATGAGCACTGCAGCCATGGCCTGGAAGAGCGGAAACTCGAACGGGACCTGCCATGGCTTCCCGAGAACCGGGAGCTGTGGAAAGAGCAGATTGATTCCCTGCTGGTGATAGATCAATGCGGGATAGGCGGTCTCGGTCTGACGGAATGACGAGATTGCGAGCAGCGGCGCGTTCAGATTCGGAAGGCGCACGAGCAGGCCGACGGCCAGCATGGCGGCGATGACCCCGGCCTCTCGCACGCCGGGGGCGGTCATGAGCCGCGGGATGCGACCGATGACCCTACGCATGCGCGGATTCTAGGAGGGAGGCGTTCAAGGTTGACGATTCCGCCGATCGAGCGAAGGGCGCGGCCGGCACCGTAGGATGGCTGCCGATCCGCCGGCGGCGGCAGGGTCAGCCGCACCCACCGACAAGGAGACAACCCATGCTCGCCTTCGCTCTATTCGGCACCAAAGAGATCATCGTGTACGTGGTCGTCGTGATCGTGCTCATCATCATCGGCTGGTACGTGATGCGGGGACGCTCCAGGGTCTAACGTAACGGGATGTGAGCGCTCTGCTCGGCTGAGACCACGAGTCGCGTCAGCGCCTCAGCCGTCGACCAGCAGGCCCTTCAGCGGTCCCAGCAATCGCGCCGAGCGGCGTGACACCGACGGCAGCGGCCGGAGCGGGTTCTCGTATGGCGGTCGGGCGGTCACCGATTTCCGCCAGGCAGTCTCGATGACCTCGAGCGGATCGGCGCCGCCACAATCCTGGTTGAGGTGCTCGCTCCACAACTGCTCGCGCACGCTGCGAGCTAATGCCGCGTCGTCGGTCACGACGTTGACCTCGGTGTCGTTGAAGAGTGAATGCTCGTTGAGATTCGCCGACCCCACCGTCAGCCAGCCGTCATCGACGATCGCGACCTTCGCGTGCACGTAGACCGGAGGATGCTGGCGGTGCACTGGGCCGACAGTCCCGACCAGCAGGCGGTGACGGTGGTCGGCGGCCTGGAGCATGCCGAGCTGGCCGCGCGTGTCGTCATTTCCATTGTTCGGATGACGCGGAAGGACGATGCAGAGCCGAAAGTCGTCGCTGGGCGGCTGCAGCAACTTCTCGCGAAGCACCGCGGTCACCTCCGGACTCCACAGGAACTGATTTTCGAGATAGATGAGCCGGCGCGCACGTCGCAGCGCGCCCATGTAGGCCTCGAGAATGCTGAAGTCACCGCGAGGCAGCGGCTTGTACGTTCGCTCGGGAACCGTCCGGATGACCTGGACGCGGCTCTCCCCGGCGGCCGGCGGTGCGACCGCCGCGGGGAGCGTCTCCCCGGTCGTTGCCTGCCACCGCATCGCGAAATGCGCGCAGACATCCGCGACCGCCGGGCCCGCGAGCTGCGCTGCCGCATCGTGCCACCCCAAGGTGCCGCTGCGGCGGTGTGGCGAGCCGTCGTACCGGTCACCCGCGAGAGCGGTCAGATCGATGCCCCCCACGAACGCCTGGGTGCCATCGACGATCACGAGCTTCTCGTGATGGCAGTGCATCGGGCGATTGCGTGGATCGAGGGCGCCTCGAATCCGCGTGCCACGCACCAGGCCATCCATGAGCTGCCGCGCCGTCGCGCGAGACGGCTGCATGATCGGCAGCGGTGCTCCCGCCCAGACGAGAACGCGGACGTCGACACGATGTGCGGCCTCGGAGAGAAGCTCACGGACGGTCACCACCGCGGGATGCCGCTCCACTGCAAACTCCGGGTCAACCGTCCAGCCGGCAATGTGCACGTACGAGCGAGCGCTCCGTACAGCGGCCGCTATCGCGGGGAGGGCGGACGTCCCGTCGACATGGACCTGCAGGCTATTGCCATCGCGCGCTGGAGGAGCCATGGCCCAGGCGTCGCCGTCGCCACGCAGTGCACGGCCCCAACCGAGACGGGCCAGACGCCGGACGTGATGACGAGTCGCTGTATCCTCGACGACGTCGCCGAGCCTGGCATCCAGACCGCTTACGATCTCGCCGATCACGGTTTACTCGCTCTCATGGCGGGCTCCATGGCAAGAATGGTCGCGCATCTGTACGCTAGCGCACCGTATTAATCGGGAAGCCCGCGCATGCTGGCGGTCCTGTGAGCGGTCATCTCGGCGTCCTGAAGGCTTCGCGCCGCGCGGTCTTCCTTGCATGCATCGTCGGAGTCACGATCGGAGCACTGCCAACTGTGGCAATGGCCGCGGTCACGCAACCGCGCCTGCTGTCGGCCGGCAACTTCACGGTGATGGCCGCCTCTGCGATCACCAACACCGGTGCCACCACGATCACGGGCAACCTGGCGATCAGCCCGAACAAGGCGTCCTCGGTCAAAGGTTTTCCTCCCGGGGTGGTCACCGGCGCGAAGGACGAAGACAACGCGGTGGCGATCAAGGCTCAGACCGACCTGGTCACCACCTACAAAGACGCGGCCCATGCCACACCCTTCAAGAACATGTCGGGGGTGAACCTCGGCGGTAAGACGCTCACACCAGGCGTCTACCACTTCAATTCGTCGGCGCAGCTCACCGGGACGCTCACGCTCAACGGCGAGGGTCGAAGCGGTTCGCTCTTCATCTTCCAGATCGGGTCGACGCTGACAACGGCGAGCCGCGCTCGCGTCGCCCTGATCGGCAGGGCAAACTCCTGCAACGTGTTCTGGCAGGTGACCAGCTCGGCGACCCTCGGCACCGCGACGTCCTTCCAGGGAAACCTGATCGCGTTGACGAGCATCACCATGACGACCGGTGCCACGATCGGCGTCGGGGGTGGCCTCAACGGCGGGCGCGCCCTGGCACGAAACGGTGCCCTCACCCTTGACAGCAACATCATCAGGCCGCCGACAGGCAGGTGTCCCACCATCGCCTCGTCGTCGACCTCGACAACACCATCGACTCCATCGTCCGGGGCGGCGCCCAACGCACTTCCCCCATGGCTACTCGCCTCGGGCGCGCTGCTTGTCATGGCAGCGACTGTCCGCCGCCGCCAGTCGAGGTAGTCGTTCCCTCTCTCTTTACCCCGATTAACAATCCTCCGATCAGAGTGGTGGCGTCGCCGCTTCCATCAGCAGAGAGGACGGGGAAAGACATGACCCAGACTGCGCATCGTCGCTGGATCATCGCCGGCGCCACAGCAGCAATCGCGCTGCCCGCTGCCCTCTCGGCGGTACCGGCCGCCGCCGGCGGCGAGCTGTCAAACCGAGTGTTTACGAGCGGCACGGCCACCATGACCCAGCCCGACGACATCACGTGGCTCGACGGCACCATCTATGTGGTCTGGCAGAACGGCGTCGGGCCGAGTGGCCAGCCCAGCTCGACCGGTGCGACCGACAGCACCGTCGTTGCCTACAGCAAGTCCGGTCGCCGGGTCGCGAGATGGCGGATTGCCGGCCACACTGATGGTCTGGCTGCGGACTCGGCACGCCACCGCCTCATTGTTACCGTCAATGAGGACGGTAACTCGAGCCTGTACACGATCTCGCCGGAGGCACCGGCTGCGGATCAGGTGGAGCACTACCACTACAATTTGAACCCGCTGCCGCATGGAGGAGGTACCGACGCTGTATCGGTCTACCGCAGGATCATTCTCATCAGCGCATCGGCGCCGACGGTTGCCGATGGACCGGCCGTCTACCGGGCGCGACTCGAGGCGGGTGGGATGGCCGTGCTGGAGCCCGTGTTCTTCGACGACAGCCTCGCGAGGGTGGCCAACGTCGACACCTCGTCATCAAGAAAGTTGGTGGCTCTGGCGCTGACCGATCCGGATTCCAACGTGGTCGTCCCCTCGAGCAGCCCTCGATTCGCCGGTGATTTCATGCTCAACAGTCAGGGCGACGAAGAACAGATCTACGTCGGCGGCGCAGCAGGCCCAAGCCCGCAACTCTCGGTGCTCGATCTCTCCCAGGCTGTCGATGACACGGCGTGGGTCACCGACGCGGACGGGACGTTGCTGGTGACCGACAGCGTCGACAACGCGGTCTTCGCGGTGCGTGGCGAGTTCGACCCCGGGGCCGCCTACGTTGCGGTCACGCCCCGCGACGCCAACACCCCGATCAATCTGCCGAACTACCTGGGTCGTCTCAACCTCCACACCGGTGAGGTGTCGCCGGCGGTGACCACCATTCAGGCAAAGGGCCTGCTCTTCATCCCCTGAAACGCTCCCACATTCGCGGAGGTGGCCCCGATCATCATGCTGGCATATGGGCTTTCGGCTCAGGGGCGCACGATCACGGGCTGGTCTGCCAGGGGATGTCACTATGTCCCCCATGCCCAAACCCGACGCCCGCTCGGCCCATCAGGATTCTTCGCGTGACCTCACCACGCTTGGACGCGACGGACCGGCGGTAAGCCGTATCGGGCTCGGGCTCGCGGCCGTCGGCCGGCCCGCCTACATCACGACCAATCGCGCCGCCGACCTCGGCGGTGACCGCTCTGTTGGCGCCCTCCGCGACCGGACGTGGCACCTGCTTGACGCCGCGTACACCGCCGGCGTGCGCTACGTCGACGTCGCACGCTCCTACGGATTGGCAGAGGCGTTTCTCAGTGAATGGATCGTGAACCGCGGCGTGCCTGATGATCTGGTCATCGGCTCCAAGTGGGGATACGCTTACGTCGGAGGCTGGGATCTCGCGGCGCCGGTGCAGGAGGTCAAGGATCTCTCGGCGGCGAACTTCGAGCGCCAATACGCCGAGACACGTGCGCTGCTCGGCGATCACCTTCGCCTCTACCAGGTGCACTCGCTCACGATTGAGTCAGGCGCGCTGGACGATGCGCCGCTGCTCGCGGCACTCGCCCGGCGCCGCGAGGAAGGCCTGCGCCTCGGCATCACGACCACCGGGCCGCATCAGGCTGACACGATCCGTCGAGCGCTCGAAGTTCGTATGGACGGAACGCCGCTGTTCTCGTCGGTGCAGGCGACCTGGAACCTGCTCGAGCCCTCGGCCGGGCCTGCGCTGCGCGACGCATCGACCGCAGGATTGGCGGTGATCGTGAAGGAGGCGCTCGCCAATGGCAGGCTTGCTCGCATCGGCGACGCCGGCGGCGCGGATAGTCCGTTCGGTAGGTTGTCGGCCGTCGCCGGTGTGGAGCCGGACGCGCTCGCGATCGCGGCAGCCCTGGCGCAATCGTGGGTCTCGGTCGTGCTCAGCGGCGCCGCCGGCATCGACCAACTGGCGAGCAATCTGCGCGCTCTGGACGTTGTCACCACCGGTATGCCGGACGTCGCCGAGCCGGCGGAGGATTACTGGGCCGCCAGGTCGGCGCGACCGTGGACCTGAGGGGCCTCTACTGCTGTTGCTGCTGTTGCTGCCAGTGCACCGCGGCGTGATGCTCCACACGGTTGACCTGCTGGTTCGACATGCGAGTGATCCGCACCGTCACCTCGGGCGGCGCTCCCGTTGCCGCGCCGAAAAAAAGGCCGTGATGCGGTGCTACATCGCCGTAGTCACGACCGATCGCCAGCCGGAGGTGATGCGTCCCCACGTGCTGTCCCAGTGTCGGGTCGAGACCCAGCCAGCGACCATCAGCGCCGCAGATCTCGACCCACGCGTGTGATTGCCCCTCGGCCACCAGCTCGTCATCGACCGGTCCCAGGTAGCCGCTCACGTATCGCGCCGGCCACCCGGCCCCGCGAACCATTGCCAGGAACAGGTGCGTGAAGTCCTGGCACACCCCAGCGCCGCCTGCGAGGAGGTCGTCGATACTCGATTCGACGGTGGTCGCTCCGCTCACGTAGCGCAACTCCCGCGGAATTCGCTGTGCCGTTGCCAGGACGCTGTCGAAGCTCGTGTCAGCGCCGTTCCACTCATGCCACAGCGTGCGCGTGTTCTCGGCGAGGGGCACACGCGGGCTCGGGAGCACGAACTCGAGGCGGGGATCGCCGGCCAGCGCGTCCGGTTCCCATGCCGCGAGGCGGCGCCGGCGTGGTTCGCCACTCTCGACAACGGCATCGACGGCGAGCTCCAGGCGGTTGTGCGGTATCGCAACGTCGAGGCGATGCACGAAATTGCCGAAGTAGTCGACCCGGCTCCTCGGCACCGCCCAGGGGGTGCTCAGCAGTGAGAACGCCAGCGTCCGCTGCGACCCGCGGTCGCGGGGCCGCATGCGCACCTCGTTGTACGACAAGCTCACCTTCGCCGTATAGCGCAGCACGGTGCGGTGCGACACCGCGTAGGTCAGCGTGTCAATACCCACGTGTCCTTGCTCCCACCGCCGTGAGACGAGTTCACCACGAGCTCCTCGGGATCCACGGCGACGCGGGTGAGCCCGCCGGGAACGATCCACGGCCGCTCGTCGAGCAGCACGAACGGACGCAGGTCGACCGCGCGGGGCTCGAAACCGCCCCCCGCCCGCAGGCAGACGGCGCGGCTGAGGGCCACCTCTTCCTGCGCGAGCCATTGCCGGGGCTCAGCCTTGACACGATCGAGGAAGTCGGCGCGCTCGGCAGAGGACATGAGCCTGCCGAAGTGGATCCCGTAGCCCCCACTGGCATCCACCGGTTTCAGCACCATGGTGTCGATGTTGGCCACAACATGCGCCTGCTGCTGAGCGTCGGTGAGGTCGAAGGTGGGGACGTTGTCCATGAGCGGCTCCTCGCCGAGGTAGTAGCGGATCATCGCGGGAACGTACGGATAGATCACCTTGTCGTCGGCGACGCCGGTTCCCGGCGCGTTGGCGATGGCGACGTTGCCGCGGCGCCAGGCCTCGATCAGGCCCGGCGCTCCAAGCATCGAATCCCGGCGGAAGACGAGCGGATCGAGCCACTCACTGTTGACGCGCGAGTAGATCACATCGACGCGCTGGGTGGCACCCTCGGCGTCCCGACGGTAGACCTCGTCCTCAACCACGATGAGCTCGTGTCCCTCGACCAGCGTGGCATTCATCTCGTCAGCAAGCAGCCGGTGTTCGTAGTACGCGGCGTTATACGAGCCGGGAGTGAGCACCACGATGTCTGCGTCCCACTGTCTCGGGGCGATGCGCTGCAGGATGCGACGGAGCCGGCCGGTGTAGCCATGGATCGGTCGGACCGGCGCCAGCTCGAACCATTCCGGCGCCAGTGACTCCATCGCGCGCCGCGAACTCGAGGGCGTAGGCGATGCCGCTGGGGATGCGCACGTTGTCCTCGAGGACGTGGAACGTTCCCTTCACTCGGACCACGTCGATCCCCGAGACGTGACACCAGGTAGCGCGGGGAGGTCGGATGCCCACGATGTCGCGGAGGTAGCCGGTGCTGCTGTAGACGAGCCGTCCGGGCACCGCACCGTGACGGATCGCCCGCTGAGCGCCGTAGCAGTCCGACACGAACAGGTCGAGCGCCATGGCCCGCTGCGACAGCGCTCGGCTCAGCGCCCGCCATTCGCCGGAGGAGAGAACGCGCGGCACCGGGTCGAAGGGAAAGATCGGCGCCACTCCCTCGGTGGGGACGCCGAAGGTGACCCCCCGATCGGCGAACCACTGCTGCGCATCGCGGCGGATCCGGGGCAGGCTACCGGCGGCGCGCTCGAGGGTGGCGAGCAACTCGGAATAGGGAGGCCGGACCACCCCGTCGAGGTCGACGCATTCGTCGGCAGCCCGCGGCAGTCCGTGGGCAACCCCCCGGTCGGTCCCGGCCTCGATCGTCATCCACGGACAGTACTCCCCGCATCCCGCAGATCGTCATTGGTCACGGTGCACAAGGAGTGGCGACAGCGATTGTGCAGTCAGATCGGTTCACACGCGCCGAATCAGCGGTACAGTGAGGATCGTGATCGACGCCCCCACGAGCGGTCGGCGACTTCGTGTGGGTTGTGAATTTCTCCATGACCTGGACTGGCCGGTCAGCTTCGTTCTCCAGGTGGAGCCGCGCCGGGACGCCGTGCGCGCCTTGAGCAGCGCCGGTGTCGAAACCTGGCCGCAGGTGGATGTCCACGAGTACACGGATATGTACGGCAATACGTGCGAGCGGTTCGTCCTCGGCCCCGGGAGCGCGCGTATCCGGTACGAGGCCGAGGTCGAGGTCGATGCCGGAATCGACGAGGTCGACGAGCTGGCGGCTCAGGATGTGGTCGCCGACCTGCCCGACGCGACGCTGCACTTCACGTTGGCAAGTCGCTACTGCGAGTCCGACAAGCTCGGCAACACGGCGTGGCGGCTGTTCGGTGACACGGCGCCCGGATGGCAGCGCGTGCAGGCGGTCGTCGACTGGGTGCACGACAACGTCACCTTTCGACACGGGAGCAGCGGACCTTCAACCGGCGCGACCGACGTCTACCTCCAGCGAGAAGGTGTCTGCCGCGACTTCGCCCATCTCGCCGTGACCTTCCTGCGAGGGCTGAACATCCCGGCGCGCTACTGCTTCGGCTATCTGCCCGACATCGACGTTCCGCTGCCCGATGAGCCCATGGACTTCGCGGCCTGGCTCGAGGCCTACGTGGGCGGCCGCTGGTACTCCTTCGATCCGCGTAACAACGCCAGGCGCACTGGCCGGGTGCTCATCGGACGCGGCCGCGACGCGCTCGATATTGCGATGATGACCCACTACGGCGCGGCCCCTCTGCGTGCGATGCGCGTCGTGGCCGAGCCGATCGAGGCTCGGCCATGGTCGAGTGCGAGCCCCGCGGTGGTCGGCGAATTCTCCGGTGAGCTTCAGTGACTGTGCGGCCGGAGCCGTCGCTCGTGGACGCACAACGGACCTGGTCCTCGGATCCGCCGGCGTGGGACTGGAGCCGGGTGCAGCGAACCCGGTACCGAATTCAACAGCGCATCACGTACCGATATGACGGTCCCGTGCAATCGCTGCAGCAGCGACTCGTCGTCCAACCGCGGAGCGTGCACGGTGATCAGCGACGGATCAGTCGCCGCCTCAGTGTCCTGAATGCGATTCCTCGACGGATCGATGCGAGCGTGGACGTGTTCGGGAATACGGTCGTGACGTTGATCATTCCTCGGGTGGAGGAGGAGGTCACCTTCGTCACCTCGAGCGTTGTCGAGCGCGACGCGCAGCATGGTCCGCACCTGGAGCCGGCCGCGATGCTCGACGACCGCCGCCTGCTCGACGCCACGATGCTCACCGGCGCGGATCCCGCGATCGAGCTGCTCGCCGAGGAGCTGCGCACCAGCGGTCTGACCGGCGGCGCGCTCGCATCGGCCGCGAACGAATGCGTCCACAACCTCATGACCTACGAGCACGGCGCGACGTCGGTCGCCACCACGGCGGCCGAGGCCCTTGCCCGTCGTGCCGGCGTGTGCCAGGACTACGCGCATCTGCTGCTGGCGTTGACCCGCCGTCTCGGACTGGCGTCCAGGTACGTCTCGGGGCAGATGCTCGGATTCGGTGGGTCTCACGCCTGGGTCGAAGTCCTCGTGCCCGACGGCGCCGGCCGCGCTCGGGTGCTTTCGCTCGATCCCACGCACGGTCGTGCTACGGGATACCAATACATCACGGTCGCCGTGGGTCGCGACTATGCGGACGTCGCACCGCTCTCCGGAACCTATCGCGCCCCATTCGCTGGATCGCTCATCACGACCAAACGAGTGGTCATGACCGCGCTCGGCCCGAACGATTACGCCGACGCCACCGATGTACGCGCCGTCGCCTGAGCCCGTGCGCCCCCTCGCACTCGGGGCTTAGTCGCTCACCAGCTCGTAATAGGGATTCAGGATGGCGAGCTGGCGGCGCCAGAGTCCTACCATCCCTTCGACAAGCACGCTCGCGCCCAACTCGATCCCCGGGATGCGCCGCCGCCCTGGAAAGACGAGGAGCAGACTCCCGGCCTCATCGCCGATCTCGCAGCCGAGGCTCGACCCCGTCTCCGTCTCCTGGACCTTCAGGGCCCGGACCGTGCCGGTCGCCCGGATTCGGTTGCGCCACCTGGCCTGATTGATCGGCGCCGTCGCCGGCTCGGCCGGATCGGGTTCGCTGTCATCCCACTCGGCAATCGCGCTCAGGGCCATGTCAGTCGCTCCAGTGTCGATGTCGGGGAAGGCTGCGTACATGAGTGCCACCGTCAGTAACTGTGTCAGATGCCATGGGGAGAAACTTCGTCCTTCGTGCACACATCTGCTTCACGACCGCTGTGCATCCGGCATCAACTGGCGATCGGCTCGACGGTCGCGAGCTCCGGAAGAGACGGCTCGTTCTCGTTCTCGTTGTCGATCCGCGCGACATCACCACGGCGAACGGTGGTCACCAGGATCGCCGCGCCGGCCAGCATCAGAAAGGCGCCGACGAGGAACGCGACATGAAAGCCGGTGACCAGTGCGCTGACCCCGTCAGCCGGACTGGGCGAGTGACCGAGTCCCGCGAGGGTGCTCGCCGTGCTGTTCGCCGCAAGCGTCGACAGCACCGCCAAACCGATCGCCCCGCCGAGCTGCTGGGCCGTGTTGAGCAACCCCGATGCAAGCCCAGCATCCTCCGGGCCGACGTTGGTGGTCGCGATCAGCGTGATCGGCACGAAGGTGAGCCCCATGCCCACCGCCATGATCATGAGCCCAGGCAGCAGATCACCCAGATACGTTCCCGCCACGGGGATTCTGCTCAGGAGGATGAGTCCGACTGCCGCGATAGACATGCCGGTGAGCCCCACCGCGCGAACTCCAACCCGGCGGATCAACTGCTGTGACAGTCCGGCGCCCGCGATGATGCCCGCTGTGACCGGGAGAAAGGCGAGCCCGGCACGCAGCGCGCTGTAACCGAGCACCTCCTGCACGTAGATCGAAGCGAAATAGAACAGCGCGAACATGCCGCCGGCGACGAGCAACATCGCGGCGTTGGCTCCGGTGATGGAGCGCATCCGGAAGATGCCGAGCCGGATCAGCGGATGGCGGAGCCGCGATTCCAGCACCACGAACGTTCCGAGCAGGGCTGCGGCGAGGGCGCTGAGTCCCAACGTCTCAACGGACACCCACCCGGCTGTCTGGGCGTTGACGAGCGCATACACCAACACCACCAGCCCGGCGGTCACCGACACCGCACCAGCGATGTCGACACCGCCGCGGGCGTTCTCGACCCGGCTCTCGGGCACGAATCGCAGGGCCAGCGCGATGGCGACCACGCCGACCGGAACGTTCACGAAGAAGATCCACTGCCAGGAGAGCAGGCTGGTGAGCACGCCACCGAGCAGGAGGCCGACCGCCCCGCCGCCCACCGCGACCGCGCTCCACACCCCAAGCGCGGTCGTCCGCTCCCGGCCCTCGGCAAACGTCGTGGTCAGCACTGAGAGGGCCGCCGGCGTGACCAGCGCACCGCCCAGGCCTTGGAGAGCACGCCCGGCCACGAGGATCCCGGCGGAACCCGCGAGCCCGTTCATCAGCGAGGCGGCGGAGAACAGGACGATCCCAAGAAGGAACAGGCGGCGGCGACCGAGCAGGTCGGCGGCGCGACCGCCGAGCATCAGAAATCCACCGAACGCGAGCGTGTAGGCATTCACGATCCATTGCAGGCTCGACGGCGAGAAGTGAAGCCCCCGCTGAATCGAGGGGAGCGCGACGTTCACGATGGTGGCGTCGAGGATCACCATGAACTGGGCCAGGCCGACGATGACGAGGACGAGCCAGGGGTTGACGCGTCGTGGTTGCATGGCTTTCGTCCTCCGTTTGCGGTAGAATCGGAGCGTGGGCTCCGGTTATGGGGTACTATACGGAACGATGGTTCCGTTTGTCAACCGTAGTCAGGACGACCGATGAGCATGGGGATGACCGGGGGAGAGGAGCTCGAGGCCGAGCCTCGTGCAACTGAACGGCACCTGCGCGCCGATGCGCAGCGCAACCGGGAGCGCATCCTGGAGGCGGCCACCACCTTGATGGCCACCCAAGGCATTGACGTCCCCATCGACGAGATCGCCCGGCTTGCTCAGGTCGGCGTCGGCACCCTGTATCGCAACTTCCCGACCAAGGGAGCGCTGTTCGAGGCGCTGCTCATGGCTCGGATCAGCCCGCTCGTCGCCGCGGCTCGGTCAGCCGCGGACTCGGATGACCCCGGCGACGCCTTCGTCACCTTCGTCCGCGAGTTGTGCGACGAATTCGCGGACTTCAAGGCGCTCGCCGACGCGATGGCCGCGTCGGGCGTCGATCTCACCGCCACCAAGCACGAGATCTCGGGCGATCTGATCGCCGCTGTCTCAACGCTCCTCCAGCGGGCTCAGGAGGCCGGGCGGATCCGGCCCGACGTGAACATCACGGATGTTTCAGCGATGATGGCCGGTCTCAGTCACGCCGATCCGTCGTTCATGGATCCATCGCAGCGGAAGCGCTGTGTGGCGCTGGTCTGCGACTCGCTCCTCGTCGATGCGCGCAGCGTGCTGCCGCACTGCGGACTGGCGGCGTCCTCGCCGCATCCCACCGCGCGCTGACTCGGACCGCTTCAGGACTGGGGATCACTCCGTCTGAGCTCCCAGGCGAGACGGTCGATGGCACGATGCTTGCCGATCGGGATCTGCAGGGATCGGTACCCGCCGGCCGACCGAACCTTGATGTCGATGAGCCATGTGCCGCGTTCCCCGCGCGAGAGCAACACATCGTCGGCTCGCATCACTGCTTGTCCGGTTGGGGGCGCTTCGACGACCGCTCGCGGTGTGCGGCGTTTCGCCATGATCACCCGGCCACGCGTACGGACCCTGTCTCGGCGGTGACCAGGGCGGCCTGATTCCCACGGTCGAGCCCATACGCGCGATAGAGCAGCTCGACCGGATGCACCGCGGTCACACCGGTGCCGTGCGCGATCTGCCAGCGGCATGTCTCGCTGTCGCAGGCGGCAAGCTCGGATCCGCTGGCAGTGATGTCGTCGAAGAGCCGTTTGCCGACCGTCATCGAGATCTCGTACTTCTCCTTCTTGAGCCCATAGGTCCCGGCGATACCGCAGCAGTCGGCATCGAGCTCGATCATGTGGAGGTCCGGGACGAGCGCAAGCAGATCGAGCGCAGGCTTGCCGATACCATGGCCTCGCTGTTGACATGGCGCGTGGTAGGGGACCGTCAGGGGCAGCGATCCGAAGTCGGTGCGCAATGCTCCGCGCTCGTGGAGACCGAGGAGGAATTCGCAGAGGTCGTACATCAACTCGCTGACGACCTTGAGATCGTCGTCCTCGATACCCAGGATCTCGTGGGCCTCGCGCTTCACCATCAGCCCGCAGCTCGTCGAGTTCGCGACGATCGGCAGTCCCGCGCGCGCTTGCGGGGCGAGACGAGCGACCAGGCGTCGCACGTAGGCGCGCGCCGCCGGGAAGTTTCCGTTCGACTGGAGGGGAAGGCCGCAGCAGTCCTGCCGCGGGACGATCACCCGAAACCCGTTGTGTTCCAGGACGGCGACGACCATCTCGCCGAGGCGCGGTTCGTAGTAGTTGGTCCCGCAGCCGTGGAAATAAACGACCGCGGGCGCTTCGGGCGGGCCGTGATGACCGCGTGACCGCGTCTGAAACGTCCTCCCCGCGAAGCTCGGCATCGGAGCGTCGCGGTGGATGCCGACGACGCTCTGCACCATCGCGCGGACGGCGCGATTGTGCAGCGCCCAGTTTGCCAGCGGGGCAACCGGGGTCCCCAGCCGTCCGATCACCGTTGGGCGGGCGATCAGCTGATTGCGGAGTGGAATGCCCCGCTTTTCCCACAGTTTCGCTCGCGCACGCGAGTTGATCTCCGCGATCTTCACGTCCTGGGGGCAGACCTGCGTGCAGATCCCGCACCCCGAGCAGTAGTCGACGGAGGCATCGGACGATGGTCCGGCGCCTCGATACCGCTCCGCCTGGGGACCGACGTACTTCGGCCCCGGGAACAGTGGCGTGGCCTGGGAAACCGGGCAGTACGTCTCGCAGATCGTGCATTTGACGCAGTGATCGAGCGAATCGCGGATGAGATCGTTCACCGAACCGCACCCGAGACGGCATGCGATTGGGGCGCGAGGATGGCTTCCGCGGCGGCATACCCGGTGGCGACGCTGATCCCGGTGCCCGACTTCTCCCGCCATGGAACCGCCCCGCCGAGAATCGCACCGACCGCGTACAGGTTGGTGTAGACGGGGTCCCCGCTGCGGTCGATCGGCCGCATGCGGTCGTCCGTGGCCACGCCGGCTTGAGCAAGCGGTTGCGCGTCGAAGTACCCCGGGGCGAAGCGGACACGAACGCCTTCCGGGACGCCGATCAGGGGAAGGTCGAACACCGTCTCACGCGTCGCTCCAAATGAATCGAGCTCCAGACCGCCACTCGCGAATCCTCCGGAGGCGAGCACGACAGACCCTGTGGAATGCGACGTCGTGCCGTTGGCGTTGGCCACTGAAACCGCCCCGATGCGTCCGTTGTCCGCGCGGGCGCCGACGGCGCGGACACCCAGCACGATGCGAGTACCGCCGGCCCGGAGTGCGTCGGTCAGCGCGTCTGATAGGCGGATACCGGGTATCGACGGTGGCAATGTCGGGACCTCGAATACCTTTCGATCCAGTCGCTTCTCGAGCTCCTGCCATGTCTCCTCGGCCCTGCGCAGTCCGAGCACCGCCGGCACGCCGATGCGCTCGTCCGGATCGACTCGATGCTCGAGTGCGGCGACCAGCCAGTCGCTCAGGTTTTCGGTGTCGAAGCGTCCGGCGAGGACGCGGGCGCTGAGGTCCCCGCTGCGTCCTCCGGGGGGTTGGAGTTCAAGCGCGCGAGCGGTGATCTGCACGGGAAGGCGAGCCCGGATCACGTTGGCGGCGATCAGCGTGGGGTGGAAGTCCTTGAAACCCCTGAACGCGACGAACACGAAGCGACCTCCGGCGCGGAGGTCGCCGTTGGACATGGTTCGTGGCGCAAGTGCCGACGGCTTGGCCACGCCGAGCGCGGTTGGCAGCAGCATGTTCTCGGCGAGTGTGCCCACGTAGCCCGACGCGCCTGCGCGCGCGCCGAACCACGCCAACGCGGTCGCAAGCTGTTCAGCCGAGACGTGTCTGTAGGGATGATCGGGCGAGCTTGCGAGCAGCGCCGGCAGCGACGCGACCGGACTCTCGACCCGCGCATCGCCGAGATAGCCGAGCACGTCGACCGTCGCCGGAGCGAGATGAGTCGCACCCACTCCTCGGGCGACGATCAGCACGCGCTGTCCCTGCTCGGTGAGCCGGAGCGCGGTCGTCAGCCCAGCGAGGCCGGTGCCGATGACGACCGTGTCGTAGCTCATGCCGGCAGATGCTCCACGTCGAGAATGCCCTGAAAGATCCAGTCGTCCAGGCGCGCCTGTCGAAGCTGGTCGCCGTGGAGGATGGGGTGAATTCCCTTCCACCGCTCCTCGAGGAAGTCGAGCAGCGTCCGATTTGCACCTGCCTCGTCGACAGTCCCGCCCTGGTGCAGGATGCCGGTGGCGCGATAGATGCAGAACCCACCCTGACAGGGCCCCATCGCCAGTCTCAGCAGACGGCGAATGTCGTCGAGGCTCGTGGTGTCGCGTTGCTTGATCGCGTCCTCGAGGCGAGCTCTGGTGATCAACTCGCACTCGCAGATGATCTCCTCGGCCTGAGGGACGGGCTCGCGCGCGGCCAGGCGGTGGCCGATCTGGTACAGCGCGTGACTCTCGGAACCCGCGAGCGGCACCTCAGCTGTCGTGCACGCACGGGGCCCGCCGAGCTGCTGACACGCGGCGTCGACAGCAGCCTCCGCCATCAGCCGGAACGTCGTCGTCTTCCCGCCGGTGATGGTGAGGAAGCCCGCGACGCCTTCGCGCGACGAGTGATCGAGGAGCGCATGCGAGCGGGTCACGTCTCGCGTTTCCGCGACCTTCGCGGTGTCCTCGAACAGCGGGCGGACACCGGCCCACGCATGCAGGGCTCGAGCCTGGCGAAATCCGGGCACGAGCTTCTCTCCCTCGTCGAGGAGAAGGTCGATATCGGCCTGACGGATCTCGGTCTCGTCGGGATCGGGGACGAACACGTCGGTGGTGCCGATCACACACGCGGTGCGGAGCGGCAGGAGGATGTCACCGTCCGCCGGTCGCTTGCATCGATTGACACACATGTGGACGAGCCGGTGGTTCATCGCGATCATCAGTCCCATCCCGGCCCGTACGTTGACCGTGCAATGTGCCAGCTCCGCGATCTGCCCGGCCCAGGCGCCCGCCGCGTTGATGACAACAGTGGCGTGAATGCGGAATTCCTCGCCACTGCGCTCGCTGCGAACGTGGGCTCCCACGACCCGGTCGCCATCGACCTCGAGGTCGAGAACACGGTGATACGGAAGGATGCGCGCCCCGCGGTCCTCCGCCGACCGAGCGCAACCCCAGACCAGCTTCCAGGGGTCCAGCGAAGCGTCCGGAACCAGGAACGCACGCCGGATGTCGGGGTTGACGCGTGGCTCCATGCGGAGCGCCTCCGCAACAGGGATCTCCTCAGCTGGAACGCCGGTCGCCCTGCAGCCCTCGAGGAACAGGTCGCCGTACTCCGGGTCGTCCAATGGGGTGGCCACGAACATGCCACCTGTGTCCTCAACGCAGTCCGCTGCTGTGACACGGAGAATCCGGTTCTCGGCGATGCACTCGCGCGCGGCTGAAGGGTCTTTGACCGCGTAGCGACCGCCGGAGTGGAGCAGGCCGTGAAATCGACCCGTGGTTCCGTCGGCGAGATCTCGCCGCTCCACAAGGATGGTCGAGAAGCCACGCAACGCGGCGTCCCGCGCAACGCCGGCACCCGTCGAGCCTCCCCCGATGACCAGGACGTCAGCCTCGAGCGATGTCGTCGACGAGTTCTGCGTTGCCATTGGCACTAAGCGTATCGAGTCGGCGGCGCCGATCCCTCCACCACTCGGGACGTCCCCGATCTAGGACGGATGCGAGTCCTCCTCCTCCTGGCCCTCAGCAAAGTCGCCCTTGTTCTCCGGAAGCTCGGGGTGGTGATCGACCTCCTCCTGGCCTTCCGCGAAGCTGCCCTCGTGAACGGGCTTGGCGGCCTCCTCGCCCGTGGCGAAGTCGCCCTCCTCCTCCTCGCGCTCAGGGTGATGCTCCATCGTCTCCTCGCCGGTGGCGAAGGAGCCCTGATGCCCGTGCTCGTGCTCGTCCGCGGCGGGGACGCCTTCAGGCTCCTGACCCTCGCTCATGGTGGACCTCCTTTCAGCCTGGCTCTCGCCAGTTCGGTCGCTGGCAGCCTCCGGGGACCCCGGTCGACGCCCACGATGACGCCGCCGGGGTTCCCGCGGAGGACCAAATTTCAGTCTGCTCCAGTCACTCGGCCCAGTCGAAGGTCCGCGTGACAGCCTTCTTCCAGAGCGCGTACTCGCGGTCCACATCGGCCTTGTTCATGCTCGGGGTCCATTCCTTGTCCTTGCCCCAGTTCTCGCGGAGGTCTTCGACCTGCGCCCAGAATCCGACCGCGAGCCCTGCGGCGTATGCGGCACCGAGCGACGTGGTCTCGGCGACGGTCGGACGTACCACCGGCACGCCGAGCACGTCGGACTGGAACTGCATCAGCGTGTCGTTGAACACCATGCCGCCGTCGACCTTGAGCGAGGTCAGCGCGACCCCGGAATCGGCGTTCATGGCGTCGACGATCTCACGCGTCTGCCACGCCGTCGCCTCGAGCGCGGCGCGGGCTATATGGCCCTTGTTGACGTAGCGCGTCAGGCCTGCGATGACGCCGCGAGCACTGGACTTCCAGTACGGAGCGTAGAGGCCTGAGAACGCCGGCACGAAGTACGCGCCGCCGTTGTCATCAACTGTCTTGGCGAGCACCTCGATGTCCGAAGACTTCTCGATCATGCCCAGGTTGTCGCGCAGCCACTGGACCAGGGCGCCGGTGATCGCGATGGAACCCTCGAGGCAGTATGTGGCGTCGGCGCTGCCCATCTTGTACGCCAGCGTTGTGAGCAGGCCGTTCTTCGACTGGACTGGCTTGGTGCCCGTGTTGAGGAGCAGGAAGTTCCCGGTCCCATATGTGTTTTTCGCCTCGCCGACCGCAAAGCAGGTCTGCCCGAACAGGGCTGCCTGCTGATCGCCGAGGTCACCCGCGACCGGTATTCCGGCAAGCACGCCCTTGGCCTCCCCATAGGTCTCGCTCGACGCCCGAATCGCTGGGAGCATGGACCTGGGAATGGTCATCGTGGCCAGGATCTCATCGTCCCAATCGAGCGTGTTGAGATTCATGAGCATGGTCCGGCTTGCGTTGGTCACGTCGGTGACGTGCTTGCCACCGTCGGTCCCTCCGGTGAGCAGCCAGATCAGCCATGCGTCGATGTTGCCGAAGGCGAGCTCGCCACGCTCCGCCTTGGCCCTCGCTCCGTCGACGTTATCCAGGATCCACTTGACCTTTGGACCCGAGAAGTAGGTTGCCAGCGGCAGGCCCACCTTCGCGCGAAAGCGGTCCTGGCCACCGTCCGCGGACAGCTGGTCGACGATCTTGTCGGTGCGCGTGTCCTGCCAGACGATCGCGTTGTAGACAGGCTTACCGGTGCCACGGTCCCAGACGACCGTTGTCTCACGCTGATTGGTGATTCCGACGGCCGCGATATCACCGATATCCACCTTGCCGAGGCCGGCTTTTCACGACCTCCTGGGTCCGGTCCCAGATTTCGAGCGGGTTGTGCTCGACCCAGCCCGGCTTGGGGAAGATCTGCTCGTGTTCCTTCTGATCGACAGAGACGACCTTGCCGCTGTGGTCGAACACCATGAAGCGCGTGCTCGTGGTGCCCTGATCGATAGCTGCTGCGTATTTCGCCATTCTTAATCCCTTTCGCCCGTATGGCGTTCAGAGTCGCTCAGCGCCTAGCGACATGTCCTAACCGATGGGAAGTTGGTGCGCAACGATGGCGCCCAGGATGCCGCCGACGATCGGCCCCACCACCGGTATCAGGGCGTACTCCCAGTCGGATGAGCCCTTGCCGGGGATCGGCAGGAGGAAGTGGGCGATGCGGGGCATGAGGTCGCGGGCAGGGTTGATCGCGTACCCGGTCGGACCGCCCAGGGAGAGGCCGATCGCGAAGACCAGCAAGCCGATGATCAGCGGCGCGAGTCCACCGACCAGGCCATTTCCCTTGGAGGTGATGGCAACGACCCCGAAGACGAGCACGAAGGTGCCGATGACCTCGCTGATGAAGTTGAACGCTGGGTTGCGGATAGCAGGGCCCGTGCAGAAGACCGCGAGCTTCAGACCAGGATCCTCGGTCTCCTTCCAGTGGTGGCTGTAATGAACCCACACCAGGACCGCCCCGATGAACGCTCCCACCAGCTCTCCGCCGATGTACGACGGAACGTTCGACCAGTCGGTCACGCCGATGACCGCCAGCCCAAGCGTTACCGCGGGGTTGAGGTGCGCGCCGTCGAACTGACCCACGGCATACACGGCCATCGCGACGGCCATCGCCCACCCGAAGGTGATGACGATCCACCCACTGTTCTGGGCCTTCGACTTGGACAGCAATACGCCGGCGACGACGCCATCTCCCAAGAGGATCAGTAGGCCAGTACCGATGACCTCCGAGAAAAAGATATGGCCAGGCATTAGTGCCACCTCCTTGGCGCGATCTCTGCCCCTGATTGGGTGTGCGGACAGTACCCTCGGTCGTAGGGCATTGTCAATCACCTTTGGCAATGGCCCTTTTGCCCGATTAAGGAATTGATAGGCTTAGGGCCCGTGCCCAAGCCGATCCAATCCATCGAACGAGCCTCGGCCATCCTCCGGCTGCTCTCCGGGCGAACCCGCCGGCTGAGCCTCGCCGAGGTGGCCGGCGAGCTGGGGCTTCCCAAGGGCACGGTCTACGGCATCATGCGCACGCTCCTGTCGGTGGGCTTCGTCGAGCAGGATCCGGAGTCCGGCAAGTACCGCATCGGCGCTGCGCTGCTCCACCTGGGGAGCAGCTACCTCGATGGCAACGAGCTGCGCACGCGCGCACTCAACTGGGCGGACTGGCTGGCTGCGCGCACCAACGAGAGCGTGCGCCTGGGCACCTTGCACGACGGTCACGTCCTCCTCGTCCATCACGTGTTCCGTCCCGACAACAGCCCGCAGGTTCTCGAGGTGGGCGCGCTGCTGCCGATCCATGCGACCGCGATGGGCAAGGTGCTGCTCGCGTATCACCCCTACCTGGCAGCGGAGCTCAGCAACGGCGCGCTGCAGCGTTTCACGAATTGCACGATCACCGATCCCACGCGGCTCGCGCTCGAGCTCGAGCACGTGCAGGAACAGGGATGGGCTTCATCGGTCGAAGAGCTCATCGAAGGCGAGACGTCGTGCGCTGCGCCGATACGTGACCGGCAAGGTGTCGCGGTCGGCGCCATCGCCATCTCCGGGCCGACCGAACGACTCTGTGACGGCTCGCAACTCCGCAGCGAGCTCGTGTCCTACGTCCGCGAAGGAGCACGCACGATCTCGCGCGACCTGGGAGCAGTTCCGTGGTGAAGTCACGCAGTATCAGCCGGCACGAGGGACAACGCTCTTGAAACGCAATCTGCTGCGACTTATGGTCGCCCCGCGCAGCGAGGGCGACGGCCGTCATCACAGGGCGATGGACAGAAATGTCAGCCGCTCCACAGCCGCGTGGAAATCTGCGTGGAGCCGCGAGCGTTGAGCGACCGATACGTTGCCGCGATCGATCAGGGAACGTCTTCCTCGCGATGCCTGGTATTTGATCAGCAGGGTCGGATCGTTTCGCTCAGCCAGAAGGAACACGAGCAGATATTTCCGCGACCGGGTTGGGTCGAGCACGATCCTCGCGAGATCCTGCGCAACGTCATCGAGGTCGTGCACGGCGCCCTCGAGAGCGGCGGCATCGATGTACGCGACCTCGTCGCGGTCGGCATCGCGAATCAGCGTGAGACCACCGTGGTCTGGGACCCGCACACCGGCGAGCCGGTGCACAACGCGATCGTCTGGCAGGACACGCGCACCGACGCGCTGTGCCGGAAGCTTGGCGCCGAGCACGGTCAGGATCGATTCCGCGACCTGTGCGGGCTGCCGCTCGCGACCTACTTCTCCGGGCCGAAGGTGAGCTGGCTGCTCGACAGCGCTCCAGGTCTGCGCCGGCGAGCCGAGGAGGGCGACCTGCTGTTCGGGACGATGGACAGCTGGCTCGTCTGGAATCTCACCGGTCGCCACGTCACCGACGTCACCAATGCAAGCCGCACGATGCTGATGAACCTCGAGACGCTCGACTGGGATGACACGCTGCTCGAGGCGATCGGGGTCCCGCGGGCCATGTTGCCGGAGATCCAACCCTCGTCGAGGATCTACGGTGAAGCCGTCGACTCGCTCGGCGGCGTGCCCATCGCCGCCGCCCTCGGTGATCAGCAGGCGGCGCTGTTCGGGCAGACGTGCTTTTCGGCCGGCGAGGCCAAGTGCACGTACGGCACGGGCAGCTTCCTGCTGCTCAACACCGGGAACCGACCGGTCCTCTCCGGACACGGTTTGATCACGACCGTCGGATCCAAGATCGGAGACGAACCCGCGACCTACGCGCTCGAAGGGTCGATCGCGGTCACGGGGGCGCTCGTGCAGTGGTTCCGCGACAAGGTGGGGCTGATCGGCAGCGCACCCGAGGTCGAAACCCTCGCTCGAACCGTCGACGACAACGGCGGCATCTACTTCGTCCCCGCGTTCTCGGGGTTGTTCGCTCCCCATTGGCGCGGCGACGCCCGCGGCGTCATCGCCGGGCTAACGGGCTACGTCACCAAGGGCCACCTCGCCCGCGCGGTACTCGAAGCCACCGCGTGGCAGACGCGCGAAGTCGTCGACGCGATGAATGCCGATTCGGGCATCGAGCTGAGCTCGCTGAAGGCTGACGGCGGGATGACCGCCAACAACCTGTTGATGCAGTTCCTGGCTGACGTGCTCGGCGTGCCGGTGGTGCGACCAATCGTCGCCGAGACCGTTTCGCTCGGCGCCGCATACGCCGCCGGTCTCGCGGTCGGGTTCTGGCCCGACATCGAGAGTCTCCGGGCAAACTGGCACAAGGCCGCGGAGTGGATCCCGAACATGGACCCGGTCGATCGCGACCGGGGCTATCGCAAGTGGAAGAAGGCTGTGCAGCGCACCCTCGACTGGGTCGACGACGACGACTGACGTCGACGCAGGCTAGATGACGAAGCGCCGGTAGCGCCAGAGGTAATCGAGGCCGCTCAGCACGGTGGCGATCACCGCGATCCAGATGAACGCCACAGCCGGGGGCATCAGCCACGGATACGGCTGGGCAAGGATGATCAACAGGATCATGCAGTTCTGGGTCAGGGTCTTCGACTTGCCCCACGGCGTGGAGCTGACCACCACGCCCTGGGCGGCGGCGACCGATCGCAGCCCGGTGATCAGAAATTCGCGAGCGGCGACGACGACCACGACCCATGCCGGGAGCAGAGATTGCGTGGCGAGGATCACCAGAACGGTGATCACCAGGAGCTTGTCTGCAAGCGGGTCGAGGAACTTGCCCAGCTCGGTCACGAGGTTGCGGCTTCGTGCGATCCGTCCATCGAGCGTGTCGGTTGCCGCGGCGGTGACGTAGGCGACGGCACTGATCTGGTAGTGGTCGGTGAAATCGACCGCCAGAAAGGCGCCGATCACCGGGACCAGGAGGATCCGCAGGATCGTCAGCTGGTTGGGGATCGTCATGTGCCGCGTCACCGCGTCAGTGTGCATCCGACCTTCCGCAACGGGGCAGGGCGTGTCTCGGAGATTGCATCTAGAATCGCTGGGTGAGCCTCCTGACCATTGTGCTTTTGGGGGTGGCCGGATACGTGCTCGGGAGTCTCCCATGGGGATACTGGCTCTCGAGGTTCTTCACGGGGAAGGACATACGCCAGGTTGGGAGCAGGGGTACTGGGGCGGCGAACGTCTGGCGCCACGCCGGTTTCAAGATGTTCTTCGCCGTTGCGTTGCTGGACATCGGGAAGGGTTCGGCGGCCGCGGCCCTCGGCCTTGCCGCCGGCGGTCGCTGGGGAGCGGTGATTGCCGGCACTGCCGCTTTGATCGGCCACTGGCGGCCCCTGTTCCTCGGCTGCAGGCGCGGGGGCAAGATCGTCGCGACCACCGTCGGCGTCGCGCTGGTGATCGCGCCGCTCGCATCGGTGGTGATGGCGGTCGTCTGGTGGATGGTGCTCCTCGCCACCCGCTACACCTCGGTGGCCTCGATCGCCGCGTCACTGGCGCTGCCCCCGCTGGTCCTGGCCTTCGGTGGCTCGTGGCCCGAGGTGCTCTTCACGCTCGGCGCCGCGGCGGCCATCATCGTGCTCCATCGCGCCAACATCGAGCGGCTGGCACGCGGAACCGAAAACCGGTTCGCGCTGCGTCTGCCCGGACTGCGCCGGCGCGCTCCGTCGCCGGTCGCAGCTGTGCCGCCGCCGATCGCACGCCCCCAATGAGGCGACCGTCCCTAGGCAGGTCTGGACGCGTTCGCTGACGAGTCGGTGAAGCCGGGGAGCGGCCGCAGGATCAGGCCCTGCTCGATGTACCAACTGACCGTCCGGCGCATCGTGGTCTCGATCGGGGTGTAGACCAGGCCGAGGTCCCTGGCCGCAGTCGACCCGTCGTATGCGGAGCCCTCGATCAGGGTGCGAACCATCTCACGACAGAAGCGGGTCGGCCTCCCGCGAATACGGGCGACCAGTTCGATGCACGCGGAGGCGGCGAGCGCGAGCCCAGGGGCGAGGAATCGCGGGGGATCGTCGAGCCCGGTGAGGCGGGAGAGGAGGGCGAGCCCGCTGCGCAGCGTCATCGAGGCCCCGCACAGCAGGTACCGCTCCCCGGGAACGCCGCGCTCCTCGGCGAGCAGATGGCCGCGGGTGCAGTCGGCGATGTCGATGACGTTCAGCGGCCCGTCGACCGCGGCGGGGAGCTTGCCGTTGAGATACCCGATCAGCAGCCGAGCTGTCCCGCTGGTCCGCCCCGGCCCTTGCACCGACGCCGGGTTGACGCAGACGACGGCGAGCCCGGTGTTCGCCGAGGCTTCGAGGATCGCCTGCTCAGCCTCGTACTTCGATCGAGCGTAGTTCGAGAGAAACCGTCGGGAGCCGCGACGACCGCCGGCTCCTCCCGCTGATGGGACGTCGAGGGTCGCTGCCGACGACGTGTAGACCAGCCTGGCGACGCCGGCCGCGCTGGCAGCGAGCACGACCGTTCGAGATCCGGCCACGTTGACCTCGAACATCGGCCGGGAGTCGGGCACGCAGAACGCGTTCACCCCGGCTGCGTGGTAGACGACCGTGCATCCCTCGAACCCGGTCTCGAGCGCCGACCGGTCGCGCAGATCGCCGCGCACCGGCTCTGCGCCGATCGCAATCAGGCGCTGGGCGGCGGAGTTGGAGCGGGCGAGTGCCCGCACCGGGCGGCCGGCGGCGACCAGCTCTTCGACGATCGATCTCCCGAGGAACCCGGTCGCCCCCGTCACGAAAGCCCTGTCAGCCATGGAGAACGGAGCCTACGCCGTCGCCTCGGGGACCCTGCCGAGCCCAGCCGAGGCCGAGTTCACTTGACCGTCTCGGACCATCTCGACAAACCCATTGACAGCACCCTTGCCAAAAGAGTAATTTCCGACCAACGTTCGATAATGTCGAATAACAGGAGTGTCGAGCCATGGCCACAGCCACCAGGCGCATGCGGAAGATCATCAACGAGCCGGACCAGGTCGTCAAAGAATCGCTCGCCGGGCTTGCCGCCTCCGTTCCCAACCTGCTGCGCTACGACGTCGCGAATCAGATCCTGGTGCGGGTGGACGCGCCGGTCAAGGGAAAGGTCGCGCTGATCTCGGGTGGTGGATCCGGGCACGAGCCGCTCCATGGCGGCTTCGTCGGCGTCGGCATGCTCGATGCGGCGTGCCCGGGCGAGGTGTTCACCTCCCCGGTCCCGGACCAGATGCTCGCCGCCACCAAGGCTGTGAACGGTGGGGCGGGGGTCATCCACATCGTCAAGAACTACACCGGTGACGTCCTGAACTTCAAGATGGCCGCCGACGAGGCTTCCGAAGAGGGCATCAAGGTCGACACGATCGTCATCGACGACGACGTCGCCGTCCAGGACTCGCTGTACACCGCCGGGCGTCGCGGCGTCGGTGCGACCGTGCTCGCCGAGAAGATCGCGGGTGCCGCCGCGGAGCGTGGCGATGCCCTCGAAGCGGTGGCAGACGTCGTGCGCCATGTCAATGCTCGGGCACGCTCCTTCGGCATCGCGCTGTCGTCGTGCATCCCACCAGCGTCCGGCAAGCCCATCTTCGATCTTCCCGAAGGCGAGATGGAAGTCGGCATCGGTATCCACGGCGAGCCGGGACGCCGTCGTGCGCCACTCGGCAGTGCCGCCGAGATCGCGGACATCATGGTCGAGGCTGTCACCTCCGACCTTGCTGCCAAAGCTGGCTCAAACGTGCTCGCCTTTGTCAACGGCATGGGTGGCACCCCGCTGCTCGAGCTCTACCTGCTTTACGGCGAGGTGGAGAAGCGCCTGCGGGCTGCCGGGCTCACGCCCGTGCGTAACCTCGTCGGCAGCTACATCACGTCGCTCGAGATGGCCGGAGCTTCGCTGACGGTCCTCGAGCTCGACGAGAACCTCACGGCGCTGTGGGACGCGCCCGTGCACACCGCCGCGCTTCGCTGGGGAGGCTGATGCTATCGTGGCGGTCGCTATAGCAATGAACTCGCAGACCGTCACGGCGTGGATGAACGAGATCGCCGCATCGGTTCGCGCCGAGCGGGACTATCTGGTCCAGCTCGACGCGGCGATCGGCGATGGCGACCACGGCATCAACCTGAATCGCGGGTTCGATGCCGTGACGCTCGCTTTGAGCACTGAGCCGGATGGAACCCCGGGCAAGCTGCTGATCCTTTCCGGCAAGACGCTGATCTCCACGGTCGGCGGCGCCAGCGGTCCGCTCTGGGGATCGGCGCTGCGCAAGGCGGGACGCGCCCTGGGCGATGAACCGACCTTCGATCTGGCCCAACTCGTCGATGCGATGGCTGCGGCACTCGCATCGATTCAGGACCTGGGCGCGGCTGTGCCGGGTGACAAGACCATGGTCGACGCGCTCGAGCCGGCGGTGACGGCGATGCGAGCGGGGCTCGCACGCGGCGCGTCGAGTGGGGAAATGCTTCGCTCCGCGGCGGAGGCGGCGGAGGCGGGGATGCGGGCAACCATCCCCATGCAGGCGCGCAAGGGACGCGCGTCCTACCTCGGCGAACGCTCGATCGGACATCAGGACCCGGGAGCGACCTCGACCGCCATGATCATCCGCGCCCTGGAACGGACGGTAGCGGGCACTCCTTAATGACCGAGCGAGTGCTCGCTGGCGTTCCAGCGTCACCGGGGACAGCGTTCGGAAGGGTTCGGCAACTCGACGCCGGCGGTGGGATCGACGGAATCGTCCTCGACGACGGCGCGCGTCCGGCTGCAGCGGCGCAGGCCCTCGACGCGCTGGCGCAATCGGCGCGGGAGCTCGAAAAGCTTGCGGCGGCGATTCGAGCTGAAGGCCGGACCGCGGAGGCAGACATCCTCGACGCCGGAATGATGATGGCCGAGGACCCGATGCTCCGCGACGCCGTCGAGCGCGCGGTGCTCATCCGCGGCCTCACTGCGGCGAGCGCGATTCGCGTCGAGGTGGAGGCTGCCGCGACGCAGCTGGACATGCTCGGTGATGCTGAGCTCGCGGCGCGGGCCGCGGATGTCCGGAGCCTCGCGAGGCGGGCATCGCGACACGCGTCCGGCAACTCCGCCGTCAGTGCGAAGAGCGGCGGCGACGACGCGATTCTGGTTGCGCCTGATCTCGGTCCCGCAGACGTCATCGAGCTCGACGGCGACGTGCGCGGGATCGCCCTCGCGGTCGGGGGTGTGACCGGCCACGCCGCGATCGTCGCGCGCGGGCTCGGTCTCCCGATGGTGGTAGGACTCGGTGCGGATCTCCTCTCAATGGCGGAGGGCGAGCTCTGCATCGTCGACGGCGACCGGAGCGTGGTCATCGGGTCGCCGGACCGCGGCCGCGTCGAGGCGGTGCGCGGAGCGATCGCCGCCGCCCGGGAGGCGCGAGCTCGAGCCATGGCGGCTCTCGCCCTGCCGACAGTCACTCGCGACCGCCGGATGGTTCGCGTCCTCGCCAACGCCGCGACCGCGACGGAGGTGCGCGCCGCGTTGGAGGCGGGTGCCGACGGGGTGGGCCTGCTGCGCACCGAGCTGGCCTTCCTGGAAGCCCGGCACTGGCCGACCGTCGCCGAGCATCGCCGCACGCTCGACCCTGCGCTGACCCAGCTCAGGGGATTGACGGCGACCGTTCGCCTGCTCGATTTCGGAGGCGACAAGACGCCCCCCTTCCTTAAAGGAGTCTACGGACGTGGCGTCGAGCTCCTCCTGGAGGATGCCGAGGCGCTCTCGTGGCAGCTCGAGGCGATCCTCGAGGCAGGTGCTGCCACCGAGCTTCGGGTGCTCATCCCGATGGTGACCGAGCCCGCTCAGGTGCGCGCGGTGAGGGCCGCCATCGAACCGATCGCCGCGAGGAGGGGGAGTCGCATACCGGTCGTGGCCGCGATGGTCGAAGTTCCGGCGGCCGTTGTCATGGCAGATCGCATCGCCCGCGAGGTGGGCATGCTCAGCATCGGCACCAACGACCTGACCAGTTTTCAGCTCGGGATCGATCGGACTCGGCCCGGCGGCGCTCCGGCGCATCACCCCGCCGTGCTCCAGCTGATCGCCGACACCGTCGGCGCCGCTCGCACCACCGGGATCCCGGTCGAGGTGTGCGGCGAAGCGGCATCGAATCCGCTGGTGATGCCGCTGCTGGTCGGACTGGGTGTCGACGAGTTGAGCGTCGGTGCGGCCGCGGTCGCTCGAGTTCGGGCGTGGGTCCGTGCGCTGAACTACGAGGAGGCGGCAGGAATCGCGTACCGCGCGCTCGACGCCGAATCGGCTGCCGAGGTGGAGTCGCTGGAGCGCCCGCTCCGCTCCCTACTCGACGACGCCGGCTGAACGACTCCGCCAGCGCGTCGAGCGCCGCTGCGGCGTCCTCACCGTCGGCGCGCACCAGCAACGTCGTACCCGCGGTTGCGCCCAGCCCGAGCACGCTGAGAATGCTCTTCGCGTCGGCCTCACGTCCGTTCGCAGCGACGACGATCTTCGAGCGGAAGCGCATTGCGGTGCGAACGAAGAGCGCCGCGGGGCGGGCGTGGAGCGCCACGCCGTCGGGAAGCGTCATGGTGGCTTCAGAGCTTGCGAGCATCGCGGGCCTCTTCGGCAGCTTGCGCCACCTCATCGAGCGGTGCTCCCGACGAAGCGATGACAGCGGCTGCCACCGCGCCCTCGACAAAAGGCGCATCGACAAGCCGGATGTGGCCGTTGCCGTTGCCGCCGAGCACCTCGCGCACAGTGAGGATGGCGCTACCGAGGTCGCAGAGCAGCAGGACCCCGTCGCCTTGATCGGCTCGCTCGATCGCCGCGCGGACGAGGTTGTCGGAAGTGCCGAGGCCTCCGTCCTGGTCACCTCCGGCGGGCTCGATATGCACGTCCGGCCCTGCCATCTGACCGGCGAGAAGCGTAAGCCCCGCGGCCAACTGGGGGCTGTGTGACACCAGTACAATCCCGACGGCCACCACGTCCCTCATTGTCACGCGGTCGGTTCAGAGTGCCGACTAGTCTACATCCTCGACCATAATTCAGCAATGCCGAATGACCGGCGACCGACGACGATTCAGTCCGTCGATCGAGCCGCCGCTATCCTCAAGGCCCTCGCCGGCGGTCCGGGGAGGTTGGGCGTCAGCGAGCTGGCTGCCAGGCTCGGCCTCGCGCGCCCGACCGTGCACGGTCTCCTGCAGACGCTGCTCGCCCAGGGGTTTGTCGAACAGGATCAGGTCTCGGAGAAATACCAGCTGGGGGCGGGTCTGCTCCAACTGGGGTACTCGTATCTGGACGTCAACGAGTTGCGGTCGCGCTCGATCACCTACGCCGCGCAACTCGCGGTGCGAACCAAATCCGCGGTCCGCGTGGGTGTGATGCACGGCCCGTCCGCGGTGATCGTGCACCATGTATTTCGCCCCGACGCGACGCTGCAGATCCTCGAAGTCGGTTCACAGCTCCCGCTGCACGCCAGCGCTCTCGGGAAGGCGCTGCTCGCATTCGCGCCCAGCGAGGTCATCGAGACCATGCTGTCGGCGCCGCTGGAGCGCCTGACCAAGCGAACGCCGAACGCGGCCGCGTTGCGCATCCAGCTCACCACGATCCGCCTCCAGGCGATCGCGACCGAGCGCGATGAGGCCGTGCTCGGTGAATCCAGCATTGCCGCGCCGATCTTCGATCGCGCGAGCAACGCCGTCGGCGCCATCGCCGTCGTGGGTGACACCGATCGGGTGTTTCCGCGCGGGCCGGCTCGCGAACTCTCGACAGCCGTGGTCGAGGCGGCGCGCGGTGTGTCACGGGAGCTCGGCGCCCCGCGCTGGCCGTTCGCGGGCTAGGTCGGCGGGGATCCCGCCCGCTATGCTCTGATGGTCGATCGGAACGACCGAGGAGGTTTCGTGGCAGCGGTCAGAGTTGTCGAGTCCGATGAGGAATCGCGTTGATAACCGTTGAGGGGAAAGAGGTCTTCACCGAGCTGAGCGAGCTCGTCGACCCTGCGCACACGGCGCTGCTCCTGGTCGATATGCAACGTGACTTCGTTGAGTCCGATGGCGTGTTCGGCGAACTGGGCGTCGACCTGTCGATGTATCACGATTCTCTGCCAAGGCTCGCGGGTCTGCTCAGAGATGCCCGTCGCGCGTCCGCTCTGGTCGTCCATGTGCAGAACACGGCGCTGCCCGATCGCTTGAGCGACTCACCGGCGCAGATCCGCTTCAATCTCCGCATGCATGCCGGGAAGCGCCGTGACGGCGCCCCGCTGCGGTACTCGGTCGCCGGCACACGCGGTCACGACTTCGTCAAGGAGCTCGCGCCCCGTGGTGATGAGCTGGTGGTGCGCAAACATCGATCGAGCGCGTTCTGGGGGACCGACCTCGAGATGCTGCTGCGCAGCAATGGGATCAAGACTGTCGTGATCGGAGGGTGCACCACCGAGGGATGCGTTGAGTTCGACGGCACGGGACGCGCTCTTCAACGACCTCTACGTCGTGATCGCCGTCGACTGCGTGGCGAGCGACGACCGGGAACAGCACGACGCGTCGTTGCTGCTCATGCGCCATCGCTTCGATATGGTGACCGCCGACGAGATCGCGGCGGTGTGGGCCACGGCCCGTCGCCGCGCCGGCGACGAAGGCTGACGTCTCGACGGCTGTTGCGCCAACCCGCTGCTCGGGAGCTCCATGGTTATCGCCGACGTCCTCTCAGTTCCGGTTCGCTCGGGGTTCTTCAGCGACGACCAGGCTGCGATTCGCGCTGGGGCGGTGCACGACGGATTCACCTACCGCGGCCGGCCGGCGACGGCCGGCTTTCGGAGCATCCGCCAGCCCGGCGAGGCCGTGTCCGTGTTGCTCCTCCTGGATGACGGTCAGATCGCCCATGGCGACTGTGCTGCCGTGCAGTATTCGGGTGTCGGCGGACGCGCCCCAGTCTTCCTGGCAGGTCCGGCCGTCGATGCGATCGAGCGTCACGTCGCACCCCTGCTGCGGGGCCGCGAGCTCACCACGTTTCGTGATGTTGCGCGCGAGATGGATACACTCGCCGTCGATGGAGCACCGCTCCATGCTGCCATCAGATACGGCGTGACCCAGGCGCTCCTGGATGCCGTCGCGCGGAGGCGCGGAGTGACCATGGCCGAGGTGGTGCGTGACGAGTATGCAACCGGTATCCCACTCCGCCCGGTTCCCATGTTCGCGCAATCGGGCGACGATCGCCGTGACAACGTCGACAAGATGGTGCTCAAGGAAGCGGACGTGCTCCCGCACGGGCTCATCAATGAGATCGAGACGAAACTCGGCCGCGGCGGTGAGCTCCTGCTCGAGTACGTCGCCTGGGTTCGGGATCGCATCATCGAGCTGCGCACGAATCCCGGGTACTCCCCCCGCCTGTACTTCGACGTTTACGGAACCATCGGCGTTGTCTTCGGCGGCGATGTCGGACGGGTGGCAGAGTATCTAACCCGTCTCGGTGACGTCGCCAAACCCTTCAGCGTCTGCGTTGAGCACGTCATCGACGCCGGAAGCCGTTCCGAGCAGATTCGCATTTCCGCGGCGCTGCGAACCGCGCTCCGAGGCAGCGGCAGCGACGTGCAGATCGCTGCGGACGAGTGGTGCAACACGCTCGAGGACATCGAGCTGTTCGTTTCGGCGCGAGCGGCCGACGTGATCCATGTGAAAACACCCGACCTGGGGGGCGTCAACAACGCAATCGAGGCATTGCTTCTCGTCGCCCGGAGTGGGCTGACCGCCTACTGCGGGGGGAGTTGCAATGAAACCGACCGATCCGCGCAGGTCTCGGCGCACATCGCGATGGCCTGCGGAGCTGCCCAGGTGCTGGCCAAGCCGGGAATGGGCGTTGACGAGGGAATGATGATCGTCGGCAACGAGATGGCTCGCGTGGCCGCGCTCGTTGCCGCTCGGGAGCGCGCGCTCTCATGAAGCCACTCGCCGATGTCCGCATCATCGCCATCGAGCAGTACGCAGCGGGACCTTTTGGAAGCGTGCAGCTTGCGGACCTCGGCGCCGATGTCATCAAGATCGAGGATCCGGCGACCGGTGGAGACATCGGGCGCTACGTCCCTCCATTGCAAGAGGGAGAGGACAGCCTCTTTTTCGAGACGTTCAACCGGAACAAGCGAAGCCTCGGTCTGGATCTCAAGACACAGGGCGGCCGCTCGGTGTTCGAAGACCTGGTGCGCGTCAGTGACGTCGTGTACTCGAACCTTCGCGGTGACGTGCCCCACACCCTGCGGATCAACTACGACGACCTCAAGCACCTCAACCCGGTGATCGTGTGCTGCGCATTGACCGGATTCGGCATGACTGGACCGCGCAGGAACGAGCCCGGATATGACTACTTCCTGCAGGGGCTTGCCGGTTGGATGGACCTCACAGGAGAGCCGTCGGGTCCGCCCGCAAAGTCAGGGCTCTCGCTGGTCGATTACTCCACGGGGCTGGTTGCCGCAGTCGCGGTGCTGGCCGGTGTTCACGCGGCCCGCCGCGACGGGGTGGGAATGGACTGCGACGTCAGCCTTTTCGATACCGCGCTCGCCATGCTGACGTACCCGGCGATCTGGAATCTCAACGGCGACTTCACACCCGCGCGCACGCATCACTCGGCGCATCCATCGCTGGTTCCCTTCCAGGCCTTCCAGACGCGCGATGGGTGGATCGTGGTGGGATGTGCGAAGGAGAAGTTCTGGGTGCGTCTGGCCGTCGCCATCGATCGACCCGAGCTTGCGTCCGACGCCCGGTTCGCAACCTTCGCCGATCGCCTTCGCAACGCCGAGGAGTTGCTTCCGATGCTCGAAATCGTGTTCGCATCACGCACAGCAGGGGAGTGGCTCGACATCCTCGGTCGAGCCGGGGTCCCGTGCAGCCCCGTCAACACCGTGGCCGAAGCCTTGCGGGACGAGCAGACCACCGACCGGGGCATGATCGTCGAAACCGAACATCCCCGCTTCGGTACGGTCCGTCAGCTGCGCAGTCCGGTTCGGGTGGGTGCTGTCCAACCCGAATACGTGCGCGCGCCACGGCGTGATGAGCATCGGGACGAGGTGCTTCGCGAACTCCTGGGCTACGACGCAACCCGCATCGCCGAGCTCTCCGCCGGCGCAGCGTTTGGGCAGCCCGGGCCAAAAACGCCGGGGTGATTCGGCTGTAGGATCTGTCGCCGTGACCAGCGAAAGTAGCCGGATGGATGGAACGTTCGTCGGCAGACGCAACGAGCTGGCCAGCCTGCTGGCGCAGGCCGCGCAGGCGCGCGACGGCCATCCACGCGTCGTCCTGGTCACCGGCGAGCCGGGGATCGGGAAGACGGCGCTGGCGCATCGTTTTGTAAGCCAGGCGCACGGGTTCCAGCTCTTGGAGGCGAGTGGAGAGGAGGCCGAGCAGTTGCTCGCCTTCGGGGTGATCGAACAGCTTGTGCGGGCGGCCCATTCCTCGGGTGGTCCCGCGCTCGCGGACCTGAGCGACCGAGACGGCGAGGCACGAGACCCCATCTGGGTGGGAGCTGGCCTCCTTGAGCTTCTCGGCACCATGCAGGCGTCCGGCCCGGTCCTTCTGCTCATCGACGACGCCCAGTGGGCGGATCGCCCTTCGTTGCAGGCGCTCGTGTTCGCCCTCCGGCGATTGCAGGCCGACCGCGTGCTCACTCTCATGGTGTCGCGGAGTGGGTCTCCGAGGGGGCACCTTGCCGGCGTTCACCGCCTCGTCGAGCACGGCCACGGTGCGTGGGTGCGCGTCCGCGGCCTGGAGGCGTCCTCGATCCGCGACCTCGGGGTCTCCATGGGGGTCGATCACCTCTCGTCGCGGGCCGCCGACCGGATTCGAGCTCATACCGGCGGCAGTCCGCTGCACGCGACGGCGATCTTCGACGAGATCATCCCCGCGATCCTTCGGGAGCCATCCGACCTGCCGCTGCCTTCGACCGCCGACTTCGGCGCGCTGGTCCGCTCGCGGCTCGACGGGTGTACTGCCGAAGCCCGGCGGCTGGTGGGTGCGGCGTCGGTGCTCGGGCTCTCCTGCCGGCTCGCGATCGCGGGCCGGCTCGCCGAGCTCGATGAGCTGCTCGTCCCGCTCGAGCGGGCGATGTCGGCACATCTTCTTGAAGAGCGCGGCTCGCCCATTGATCGGCTGATCGCCTTCCCCCATCCGCTCGTACAGGCGGCGGCATATCACGCCCTGGGGCCGGCGCATCGCTCCGAACTCCACGAGCGCGCGGCCATCCTCGTCACCGACGAGGCGACTGCTCTTCGGCATCGGGTTGCGGGCGCTCGCGGAGCGGATCCCCAACTCGCTGCAGATCTCATCATCTTCGGAATCGACGTCGCGCGTCGCGGCTCGTGGGATGCGGCTGCCGACGCGCTGCTGTCGGCGAGCCGTCTCACCCCCGACGGGCCCGAGCGCGACCAGCGGGCGCTGATGGCGGCGGAGTACATGCTGCTCGGCGGCGCAGTCGATGATGTGCTCGCGCTTGTCGGTGAGATCGAGGGTCAAGCTCCAACCGCGCGCCGCGGATTCGTGCTCGGCAGCCTGGCGATGACCAGTGGTCGATACGACAAAGCCCAGGACCTGCTCGCCGGCGCCTATGACGGTTGCGACCCGGTGCGTGACCACCCGCTGGCCGAGGAGATCGCGGCCCAGCTCGCCCGGGTGCACATGGGACGCGGCCACGGCGCCGATGCAGCGCTCTGGGCGACGAGGTCGCTCGACGCCCGCCTGGCGCCGTCACCGGTCGCCGATTCGCTGTCGGTGCTCGCGATCGGTCTGCTCTTCGCCGGCCGCGCGCCCGAGGCGGCAGCGGCGGTGGCCGAACTACCCGAGGCGAGGCTTCTCGGCGACGACGCGTCGCTCGACGGATTTATCGGTCGCGGCTACGTACGCTGCGTCACCGACGACCCCGCTGCGGCTCTACAGGACCTCGCGCCGGTGGCCGAGCGGCTACGTCGCCGTGGACCGGCGCACCAGACGATCGAGGCTCTCAGCATGCTCGCGACCGCCGAGTATCGAATCGGCGACTGGGACGACGCCTCGGTGCACGGGCAGCTGGCGGCATCGCTCGCCGAGGATGCCGACCAGACGTGGTTGCTGGCCGGGGCTCACGCGGCCGCATGCGCGCCCCTGGCAGGGCGCGGCCACTGGGAGGCGGCGACGGCCCACGCGGATGCGGCACGGCGCGCCGCCGAGCTCGTGGGCGCCGAGTTCGGGATCGCCCAGGCGGCGATGGCGGCTGCGTGCATCGCCCGGGCTCGAGGTGACCACGAGTCGGTGATCCACTCGCTCGAGCCGCTGCTCCCACTCGCCGATCTTGGCGGGATCGGTGAGCCCGGCGTTCTCGACTGGCCCATCCTCTACGCCGAGGCACTGGTGGGCCTGAGCCGGCTTCGTGACGCCGAAACCGTGGTGTCCCGTCTCTCACGGCTCGCCCGTGAGCGCAACCGCGCGCAGTCGATGGCGGGCGCTGACCGGCTTCGAGCGATGCTCGACGCGGCACTGGGCAGAGCCGACGATGCCGAGGTCTCCTTCGTGGCCAGCCTGGCCATCCTCGACGACGTCCAGCTCCCGTTCGAGCGAGCACTCACGGAGCTCGAATACGGGCGGTTCCTCATGCGCGAGGGGTTCAACCGCGCGGCGGTGTGGCAGCTCGATGCCGCACGGGAACGCTTCAGCGACCTCGATGCCCGACCCTTCGTCACTGAATGCGTAGCCGCGCTGGTGCGGTGCGGGATGGCGCCCTCCACCGAGGGGGGGCACGCCCGCTGGCGCTTGACCCCGCAGGAGGTGTCGGTCGCCCGCCTCGTGGCCACCGGCAGGACCAACCGTCAGGTGGCTGACGAGCTGGTGGTCAGCATCAAGACGGTCGAATATCACCTGGCCAACGTGTACGGGAAGCTGCGGATCCGCTCGCGGCAGGAGCTCGTGCCGATCTTCGGCCCGGTCGACATCGGCCGGCAGCCCCGGATGGCATCCGGCCTGGCCAAGGGTTCCTTCGCCCTAAAAGACTAGGGTCCAACCCTGGGGTAAATCGGGTGCACGCCTCGTAGAGTTAAGCGAACTGGCCAGTTAGAGGTAAGCATGTGAGCGGGGACATCAAGCCCGATCGGCCGGCTGCGTTGACCGTCGGCTTGCTGCGGCCCTGCATCCTCGCCCACCTCGTCGGTGGCCAGACCGTATACGGGTACGAGCTGCATCACTGGCTGCTGGGCATCGGCGTGGAATGCGACCTGGGGACGGTGTACCGATCGCTCAACACGATGGAAGCGGAAGGGCTGCTGCACTCGTCCTGGGAGCGAACCGCGGGCGGGCGCAGCCGCAGGCGCTACGAATTGAGCGAGCCCGGTCTCGACATGGTCGACGCATACGTGGCCCCGGTAGAACAGCTGAAAGCGGTTGCTCAGGAGTTCCTCGAGATGCGCAGGGGTGGTGCCGGCTCACCCGGCAGCGGCGAGTCTCATGACGGCGATTCCATGGAGCCGGCGCAGCCACGTGTTCGCCGGCCACATGCCTTGACCCCGACGAACCGCATCGCCCCGTTGTCAATGTCCGCGCCACGCGGATAAGTGCGCAACACACGGATTGACGCAGCCAGGACAGGTGGCCACAGTCCCATATCGAGGCGGACCTGGCGGGGTTTGATCCGTCGGTAGGTGCCGCTGCCAATCGCTCACATAGGAGGAGGTTGGATGGCCACGGATACCGTGCCGTATGGGCGCAAGACCCAGCGGGAGTCACCCGTCTCCGATCTCCACATCGTCTGGGTCACCGCCGGCCTCGGTTGCGACGGCGATTCGGTGTCGATCACGGCCGCAACGCAGCCCAGCATCGAGGATGTGCTGCTCGGCGCGATCCCGGGACTTCCCAAAGTCCACCTCTACAACCCCGTCCTCGCCTACGAGAATGGTGAAGAGTTCATCAAGTCCTGGCACGCGGCTGCAAACGGACAGCTCGACCCGTTCGTGCTCGTCATCGAGGGCTCGATTCCCAACGAGACGATCAAGAAGGAAGGCTACTGGGCCGCAGTGGGAACAGACGCCGCGACCGGACAGCCCATCACCACATGTGAGTGGATTGATCGTCTCGCTCCGAAGGCACTGGCAGTGGTTGCATGCGGCACGTGCGCGACCTACGGCGGCATCCATGCGATGCAGGGCAACCCGACCGGCGCCATGGGCCTTGCCGACTACCTCGGCTGGGACTGGAAGTCCAAAGCGGGCTTGCCCATCGTCAACGTCCCCGGGTGTCCGGTGCAACCGGACAACTTCATGGAGACGGTGCTGTACCTCCTCTATATGGTTGCGGGGCTCGCGCCGATCATCCCGCTCGACGATCAGCTCCGCCCGACGTGGCTGTTCGGCGACACGGTCCACGACGGCTGCGACCGCGCAGCCTCATACGAGCAGGGCGATTTCGCCGCCGATTACAACTCGCCGCGCTGCCTGGTGAAGCTTGGATGCTGGGGACCGGTCGTCAACTGCAACGTGCCCAAACGTGGATGGATGGCCGGTATCGGTGGCTGTCCGAACGTCGGCGGCATCTGCATCGGCTGCACCATGCCGGGATTCCCCGACAAGTTCATGCCCTTCATGGATGAGCCGCCTGGGGCGCATCTGTCGACAGGTGTGATCGGCGTCTACGGCACCGCCATCCGCGCGCTGCGGAAGGTCACCAACACGACTGTCAACAAGGAGCCCAGATGGCGTCACACGCGGCCCGAGCTCACCACCGGCTACAGGCCGACCACGTACTGAGGAGAACTGAGCCATGACAGTGGTTGAGAAGGACGCCACCAGGACCAAGGACCCGGTCCTCGTCGACGTTGCCTGGGACCCGATCACCAGGATCGTCGGCAGCCTCGGCATCTTCACCAAGATCGACTTCGCCAATCGTGTGGTGGCCGACTGCCGGAGCACGTCGTCGATCTTCCGCGGCTACAGCATCTTCATGAAGGGCAAGGACCCGCGGGACGCGCACTTCATCACCAGCCGCATCTGCGGCATCTGCGGCGACAACCATGCGACCTGTGCCACCTACGCGCAGAACATGGCCTTTGGCATCAGGCCGCCGGCCATGGCGGAGTGGATCGTCAATCTCGGTGAAGCCGCCGAGTACATGTTCGACCACAACATCTTCCAGGACAACCTGCTGATGGTCGACTTCTGCGAGCAGATGGTCAAGGAGACCAACCCGTCGGTTCTTGCCAAGGCGGAGAACACGCCGGCGCCGCATGCAACAGAGCATGGCTACCGGACGATCGCCGAGATCATGCGGGCGTTGAACCCCTTCACCGGGGAGTTCTACCGCGAGACGCTCCACGTCAGCCGCTACACGCGCGAGATGTTCTGCCTGATGGAGGGGCGTCACGTCCATCCATCGACGCTGTATCCGGGCGGTGTCGGCACGGTGCCCACGGTCCAGCTCTTCTCGGATTACCTCGTCCGGCTGATGCGGTACGTCGAGTTCATGAAAAAGGTCGTGCCCCTCCACGACGACATCTTCGACTTCTTCTACGAGGCGCTACCCGGCTACGAGGAGGTCGGCCGCCGGCGCATGGACACGGTGTGCTGGGGGTCCTTCAACGATCCTGACGAATGCGACTACACATACCGGCACATGACCAACTGGGGCCGTTCGATGTTCGTCACCCCGGGAGTGGTTGTCGACGGCAAGCTGGTGACCACCGATCTCGTCGAGATCAACCGCAACATCCGGATCCTGCTCGGGCACTCGTATTACGAGGACTGGGCGGACGATGGTGAGGTCTTCGTCGAGAAGGACCCGCTGGGTCACCCGATCGACAAGCGTCATCCATGGAACCAGACGACGATTCCGAAGCCGGGGAAGCGCGACTTCGACAAGAACTACAGCTGGGTGATGTGTCCCAGGTATCTGCACGAGGGCGAGCACCTCGCGATGGACACCGGGGGCGGCGCCTTCGCCCGTCTGCTTGCGACGTCGCTCGCGGGTATCGTCGATGTCGGTTACATCAAGGCGACGGGCACCAGCACCAAGATCTACCTGCCGAAGACGGCTTCCAAGCCCGAGGTGGAGTTCGAGTGGCACGTTCCGAAGTGGAGCAACGCCATCGAACGCGACCGGGCTCGCACCTACTTCCAGGCCTACGCGGCGGCAGCGGCGCTGCACTTCCTGGACAAGGCATTCGCCGAGCTGAATGCGGGACGCACCGATACGTTCACTCCCTTCACCGTGCCTGACGAGGCGATCGGCTGCGGCTTCCATGAGGCGGTCCGGGGCGTGCTCTCCCACCACGTCGTGATCCGTGACGGGAAGATCGCCAACTACCACCCGTACCCACCAACGCCGTGGAACGCGACCCCGCGCGACATGTACGGCACCCCGGGACCCTACGAAGACTCAGTGCAGAACACCCCGATCTTCGAGGAGAACGGACCGGACAACTTCAAGGGCATCGACATCATGCGTGCGGTGCGGAGCTTCGATCCCTGCCTGCCGTGCGGTGTGCACATGTATCTCGGCAACGGCAAGGTGCTGGAGACTCGGCACTCGCCGAACTTCGGCCCGCAACCATGAATGGCAGCGCAAGCTCGTATTCTTGAGGAGCGAGAGCTCCAGAAGCGTCTCGCCCATGTCGACACTCTGGTCGGGGAGCTGCAACAGCTCCCCGACCTTGCGTCGCGAGCGCTGGTCGAGGAGTTGCTCTCAACGGTGCTCGACCTCCACGGGGAGGCGCTGTCACGAATGCTCGACGCCCTCGGGCCGCGCGGCGATCCCGCGGCGGACCGGTTGCTCGAGGGCATGGCAGCCGATGACCTGATCCGCGGCGTGCTTCTGCTCCACGGGCTGCACCCGATGGATCTGCGCAGCCGTGTTGAGGGGGCGCTCGAGTCGGTTCGGCCGTACATGCGATCTCACGGAGGTGGCGTGGAATTGGTCGGTGTCGCCGGAGACACCGTGCGCATCCGTCTGGAGGGTCACTGCCAGGGATGTCCCTCATCGATGGTCACGCTCAAGCTGGCTGTCGAGAAGGCGATCTACGAGGCGGCGCCCGACGTCGCCGCAATCGAGGTCCTCGATCCTCCGGATGCCTCTGTGTCCGGTCCGCCGGCGATCGTCGGTCTGGTGTCGCTTCCGGTCTTCAGTTCGTCCGGTCCGCGTCCGGCCCCCCGTCCGAGCGTCTCGCCGTCGGGAGAGTGGGTCACGCTCGCGGCGCGCGCCGCTCACATCGACAACGGCAGCGTCCTGAAGACCCGGGCGGACAACGACGCGGTGTTGATCGCTCGAGCCGGCGACGTGTTCTATGCCTACGTCGCCACGTGTCCCGCCTGTGAGGGCGGGATGGAGGCTGCCGCACTGGACGGAGCCCAACTGGTCTGCGACCTCTGCGGCGCCCGTTACGACATCCGCCGCGCCGGCGCGGGCATCGAATCGGACCTTCGCATCGAACCGCTTCCGCTCCTGGAGGAGTCGGGAGTCCTGCGGATCGCGATCCCCGCGCGGCTGGCATGAGTACCTCCGCGCGTCTTACGGGACTGAGAGGACTGATCCGCGAGCGTGTGCCCGCGGAACGGTGCGAGCTGTGCAGCGCCGAGCTGTCGCCGCATCCGCATCACGAGCATCTCTTCGAGCCCTCGTCGCGGCAGATCCACTGCAGCTGCACGCCCTGCGCCATCCTGTTTCCCTCAGACGCCGAGAAACGCTACCGTCGCGTGCCACGACGCCTTCTGTACCTGGACGACTTCGCGATGAGCGATATGCAGTGGGAGTTCCTCGCCATCCCGGTGAACATGGCGTTCCTGCACACCAGCGCTGCAGCGGGCGGTGTGCGCGCGTTCTATCCAAGCCCGGCCGGAGCGACCGAGTCGATGCTCAGTCTCGAGGGATGGGAGCAGCTGGTGGCGGACAACCCGCTCCTGGGGAGGCTGGAACCGGACGTGGAGGCGCTGCTCATCAACCGTATCGGCGGGGCCCGCGATCACTACATCGCGCCCATCGACCGCTGCTTCGAGCTGGTCGGTCTCATCCGCATCAGCTGGCGCGGGCTCAGCGGTGGGCAGGAGGTGTGGGATCGCATCGCCAACTTCTTCGCTGAGTTGCGCAGCGCAGCGACTGTCAGGGTTCGCGCGCATGCCTGACCTGGATCTCGAGGTCGTCTCCGCCGGCGCCGAGCCGGACACGTTGATCCCGATCCTCAACTTCCGGCTGAGGATTCACGAGCGTGAGGGCCACCGCATCGATTCGATCTCCCTGCGGTGCCAGATCATGGTCCAGGCGACGCGCAGGACCTACGTGCCGGGTGAGCAGGAGGCCCTCCTGGACCTCTTCGGAAAGCCGTCGCGCTGGGGAACGACGTTGAAGACGATGCTCTGGACGCACGCCAGCACCGACGTCGCAGGGTTCGTGGGCTCGACCGAAACTGTGGTCCCGGTGCCGTGCACGCACGACCTCACGATCACCGCAGGCAAGTATTTCTTCGCCCTCGAGCAGGGAGAGGTACCGCTGATGTTCCAGTTCAGCGGCACCGTCTTCTGGCGCGACGACGATGGGAGCCTGCAGGTTGCCCCGATTCCGTGGTCGAAGGAGGCGGCCTACCGGCTCCCCGTGTCCACCTGGCGGGCCTTGATGGAGGAGCACGACCCGGACAGCGCATGGCTCTGTCTACGGCGCGACACTGTCGATCGCCTCAACCGCTACAAGGCGCACTCCGGGGTGCCGGGATGGGATGAGGCGCTCGCCCGCCTCCTCGCCAGCACCGACGACCATGTCCCCATCGGAAGCGCACCGCAATGACCCAGAGCGCGCTCGATCGCCTGGTTGCGGCCACGCTCTACGAGGGGTACATCCTCTACCCGTACCGGCCGTCCTCGGTGAAGAATCAGGTGCGCTGGACGTTCGGAGGCGTGCATCCGCGCGCGTGGAGCGAGGCTTCCGGCGGCACCGATCCATGGAGCGCGCAGACCGAATGCCTGCTGCGTGCGACCGCTGTCACCACGGTCACGGTGCGTGTCCGGTTTCTGCAGTTGGTGACTAGAACCGTCGCGAAACTCGACCCCCCGAGCCCCTCGCTCGACGCCGACGCAGTCGGACGGCTCGAGGACGTGGATGAGTTGCGTGTGGCGGGAGTCAACCACCGTGCGTGGGAGGAGGCGATCGAGGTCGCCGTCGACTGTGGAACGCACGCCCTGCAGTCGCTCGTCGAGCGCGAGGTGGTCGTCGAGCACATCACGCCCGCTCACGACGAGGTGGAACCGCTGTGCGACGAGGGGGGACAGGTTGTCGGCGTCCTCCAACGTGAGCGCCAGCCACTGGCCACGGACGTGACCGTGACGGCGGACCGCGTCGGCGAGGATCTCGTCCGAGTTGGCGTCACCGTTCGCAACGCCAGTGCCTTCAGCCTGGATGGGAATCGCGACCGCGGGCGCGCGCTGTGTTCCTCGCTCGTATCGACGCATGCCGTTCTGGTAGCGAAGGACGGCGAATGGCTCTCGCTCGCCGACCCGCCCATCGATGCCGTCGACGCGGCCGCCGGGTGCCGAAACATCGGCCTCTGGCCGGTCCTCGTCGGCGAAGCGGGCACGTCGGACACGCTGCTCGCTGCTCCGATCATCCTCGAGGATCACCCTCAGATCGCCCCGGAATCGTCGGGCGACCTCTTCGATGCGACCGAGATCGACGAGATCTTGAGCCTGCGCATCCTGGCACTCACCGACGAGGAGAAGGCCGAGATGCGAGCTGCCGACGCACGGGCGCGCGCGCTGCTCGATCGCACCGAGGCGCTAACCGGCGACGACCTGATGCGGATGCACGGCACGATTCGCGAAGTGCGACCGACCATCGGAGAGCGAAGGTGAAAACGTTTGACCTCGGCGCCTGGGATCCCGACAGCACGGGCGGGACAACCGAACTCGGTGCGCTGGGGCGATGGGCTGCTCCATCGTGGCGATCGCGTCCGTATCCGGCCGCGCGGCCGCGCCGACATCATGGACATCGCCCTGCACGGTCGCACCGCCGTCGTCGAGTCCATCGAGCGCGATTACGAGGACGTCGTTCACGTCGCGGTGCTCGTCGACGACGATCCCGGCAAGGACCTCGGTGCGCTCAGGCAGCCTGGGCACCGCTTCTTCTTCGGCCTCGACGACCTCGAGCGCGTGGAACCAGCGGAGGAACTGCTGTGAGCGAGGCCACGATCCTGGTAGCGGGGATCGGCAACATCTTCCTCGGCGATGACGGCTTCGGTGTCGAGGTTGCACGCCAGCTCGCGTCCCGACCGCACGCTGAGAGCGTGCGCATCGCCGATTTCGGTATCCGCGGATTCGACCTCGCGTTTGCCATCCTCGACGACCCGGCCGCGACCATCCTGGTCGACGCCATGCCCCGTGGAGAACGACCCGGCACCGTCTACGTCCTCGAGCCTGATCTCGACGTCGACGCCACACACGCCGATGGTTCGTTCCAGGGGCACGCCATGACACCGGACTCCGTGTTCGCCCTGGTCCGGACTCTCGGCGGACGGCCGCGCAACGTCACTGTCGTCGGGTGCGAACCCCTGACCCTCGGCCCTGAGGGCGAAGGCTACATGGGGCTGAGCGAGCCGGTAGCCGATGCGGTCCCCGAAGCGGTGGCGATCGTCGAGCACCTGCTCTCGCGGCTCGTCCCGACAACGAGTGCGCCCTGATGCACGAGCTCGGGCTGGCGGAGGGCATCATGACGGTCGCGATCGACATGGCCGGCGGCCGCACCGTAGCGCGCATTGCCGTGCGCATCGGCGAGGAGCAGCGCATCGTCCCCGACAGCCTCGAGTTCGGATTCCAACTCCTTGCCGAAGGCACCGTCTGTGAAGGGGCGACGTTGCAATGCCTCGTCGTGTCCGGGGTGAACGTCCTCGTCGACGAGGTGGAACTTGTCGGAGATCCACCGACGGTCCTCCGGCGCCCCGGCGCTCCGATCGTCGAGCCTCCGCACGACCACATACAGGCCGGCCACAATGGCGTCAATCCGGCGCCGATCACATCAGCACGCACGCAAGGAGGAGCTTAGGTGTCGCTCATGCTCGGTAGTCAGAAGAACGGCCTGCGGACGATCGTGCAGTGGTTGATCCTCGGAGCCATCGTCGGCGCCGTGCTCAACTCGAAAGACATTCAGCGGTATCTGAAAATCCGGTCGATGTAGGAAGCACCAGAGCTCACCGTGCCACGGTTCCGCGTGAACACCGCTCAATCGACGGTGAAGGTCGGCCTCAGGGTCAACCTTCACCCGTCGCACATCAACGCCGACGCGCTCACCGGGTTCATCGAATGCGAGGTGGACGACCAGGGAAAGCCACGCCTCGACCAGCCCTACCGCGCGGAGTTGACTCTGCCGGTGGATGCCATCAAATCGGGTAACAGCATCCAAGATCGGGAGATGCGCCGTCGCTTCGACGTCTCCCGGTACCCGACGATAACGGCGACGGTGACGCACGGCGAGGCACTCGAGGGTGAGGGCCGGTATCGGGCCGCGGCGCAGCTCACCATGCATGGTCAGACGCGCGAGATCACCGGCGATGTGCAACTGGGCGTCAACGGTACGACGATGTCGATCGACGGCCAGCAGGTGATCAACGTCAAGGAGTTCGGCATCGATCCCCCGCGTCTGATCATCCTGAAGGTGGAACCGGACGTGGATCTGCAGGTTCACATCGTCGCGGAACGGGAGTCATAGCGATAACGGTTTTTGGAGTGGAATGCAATGCTTGAGAAGCTCGTGATCTTCGGGATCGGTTATGTGCTCGGGACCCGGGCCGGCAAGGAGCGCTTCGACGAGATCGTCGAAACCGCCAAGAAGTTCGCCGCGCGTGATGACGTCCAGATGGTGGTGAGCCTGGCGACCGGCTTCCTCGAGGAGCGGTTCAGCTCGACCGCGGAGCACCTGCGCGCCGCATGATTCCATGACCGTCGCAACCCCACCATCGACGACCCGCTCGGCGGGCGCGAACACACGCGTGCGTGGGGTCGGCGAACGGCAGCGCTTCGCGGTCTACGGCGTCGTTCAGGGGGTGGGGTTTCGCCCCTTTGTCTGGAACCTCGCGACCCGTCTTGGGCTCGGCGGCTGGGTCCGCAACACCTCCGGAGCGGTCGTCATCGAGGTCGAGGGCGGGCGGATCGAGCTCGACGCGTTTGCGTCCGCACTGGGCACCGAGGCGCCGCGGCTCGCTCGAATCGAAGCGGTCGAGGCAGTGGCGATGGATGCGGTGGGGGAGATCGGCTTCCGCATCGTGGAGAGCCGGGCCGTCGATGGCGACTATCAGCCGATCGCTCCCGACGCGGCGACCTGTCCGGATTGCGTCGCCGATATCGTCACCCCCGGCAATCGGCGGCACCGATACCCATTCACCAACTGCACCAACTGCGGCCCCCGGTTCACGATCATCGAGGACGTTCCGTACGACCGGCCCCAGACGACCATGCGCCATTTCGCGATGTGCGCGGCGTGCACGCAGGAGTACGAGGACCCGGCGGATCGTCGCTTTCACGCGCAGCCGAATGCGTGCCCCGCATGTGGCCCACGGCTCTGGTGCGCCGATGCGCACGGCGTTGAACTCCCAGACGATCCGATCGATATCGCCGCCGGTTCGCTCGCGCGTGCGGAGATCGTCGCGCTGAAGGGGTTGGGTGGCTTCCAGCTCTGCTGCGATGCCACCGATGAGGCGGCGGTTGCGCGGCTGCGGGTTCGCAAGCACCGGCCCGCGAAGCCCTTTGCGATTATGTTCGCGGATATCGGCGGTGTACGCCGCCTCTGTGAGGTGAGCGACGCGGAGGCGGCGTTGCTGGAGGGGCCGGCGCGGCCGATCGTGCTCCTGCGACGCCGGCGGGATCGAGACGCGAGCGTGGTCGCAGACTCTGTCGCGCCCGGCCTTCAGGAGCTCGGCGTGATGCTCCCGTATACGCCGATGCACCACCTGCTCCTGCGCGCCACCGGGGGACCCCTGGTGATGACCAGTGGCAATGTCAGCGAGGAGCCGATCGCCAAGGACAACGACGAAGCCGTGCAGCGCCTCGGCCACATCGCCGACCGGTTTCTCCTGCACGACCGTGACATCTATGCTCGCTACGACGACTCCGTTGTGCGGGTCGTCGACGGAACCCCGCGCATGGTCCGTCGCGCTCGCGGTTACTGCCCACTTCCGGTTCGAGTCGAATCCCGTGACGCGCAGGTGCTGGCACTTGGCGCGCACCTCAAGAACACGTTCTGCGTGCTTCACGATCGCAACGCCTTCACCGGCCCGCATATCGGCGACCTCGACAGTCCGCGGACACTGGCCCACCAGGACGAAGCGCTGCGCACGTTCCTCCGGCTCTTCCGAACCAACCCTGTCACCGTCGCGGCCGACCTGCATCCGGACTACGCGTCCAGCCGCATAGCCGAGCGATGGTGGGACTCCGGGGCCCACGGGGTACGGGTGCAACATCATCACGCCCACATCGCCAGCGTGCTCGCCGAGCACGGTCTGCGGGGCAGCGTGATCGGTGTGGCGTTCGACGGTGTTGGTCTCGGACCGGATCATTCCATCTGGGGCGGCGAGTTTCTCCTCTGCGACGAGCGCTCGTATCAGCGTGCGGGTCATATCGCAGCGGTGCGCCAGCCCGGAGGCGACGCCTGTGCCCGGGAAGGGTGGCGAATGGCGATTGCGTACCTCGCGGCGGCCGGTGAACTCCAGGACACACCGCCCGACTGGTTCCGCGAGGCGCCGGGTGCGCCGGATCGGCGTCAGTGGCGGCTCGTCTCCCGGCTGGCGGCATCGGATGCGGCCCCGGTCACCACGAGCGCAGGCCGGCTGTTCGACGCCGTCGCAAGCTTGATCGGAGTTGCGCACGTGTCGACGTTCGAGGCCGAGGCCGCGATGCGCCTGGAAGCGCTTGCGACCTCCGCCGGCGATCTCTCCTCGGTCGAGGCACCCGACATCGGAGTCGGTGGCGACCCGGTCGTTCTGGACACGGTCGATCTGGTCCGCACGCTGCTTCGGGAGCGGCACCAGGGCCGATCGCTCGACGTGCTTGCGGCGATGTTCCACGAGAGCCTGGCGCGAGGGATCGCGACCATGTGCGTGCGGCTGAGCGCGGAACTCGGCGTGAACCGCGTCGCGCTGAGTGGCGGCGTGTTTCAGAACGCCCTGCTCCTGGCCCGCGTGGAACGGCTCTTGCGCGAGCGCGACCTCTTCGTCTATACCAATCAGCAGGTCCCGGCCAACGACGGCGGCATCAGCCTGGGACAGGCGCTGGTCGCGGTTTCACAACTCGAGAGGTGACGTGACATGAGTGTGCAGGTGGGACACGACCGCGACGCCGCTCTTGCGGCCGGTCGCGGCTTTCTCGATGAGCGTGTCGCGGCGTCGAACCGATCCGGCGAAGAGTACTTCGGCCAGCATGCACACGACATCGCCGCGTGCGCTGCGGCCATGGCGGATCGCTTCTTCGCCGGAGGGACGCTGCTCGTGTTCGGTTCGGGACCGCACGCGACTGACGCCCAGCACAACTCGGTGGAGTTTGTGCATCCGGTGTTGCCGGGGTGCCGAGCGCTGCCCGCGCTGTCGCTGACCAATGACATGGCGACCGTCACCGGGATCCTCCAGGGAGACGCTTCGATGGACGTCTACGCGCACCAGTTGCGCGTCCTGGGACGGTCCGGGGATATCGCGCTCGCGTTCGCGCACGCGCCGGTGCACCCGTCGATCACCCGCGGGCTGGACGCTGCCGCGGCGGGCGGCATGCTCACCGTCGCGCTCACATCGGGCGAAGGCGGCACGGGGCGCGAGCAGGTGGACTTTGGGTTCCATGTGCACGGAGCCGACCGAAGCGGAGCTCACGAACTGCACCTGGCGACGTACCACATGCTGTGGGAGCTGGTCCACATCGTCCTCAACCATCGCGGAATCGGAGACGTTTCGTGAGCACCGAGTGTCACGACGAGGTGTGCATCACGTGCTCCGACCAGCTTCTCGCGATGGTGGTCACCGGCGTCGACATCGAGTCGGGCATCGCGCGTGGCACCATCGACGGATCGGTGGTCGAAGTCGGCATCGATCTCCTCGAGGGCGTCGCCGTGGGTGAGGTGTTGCTCTGCCACGGGGGCGTGGCCCTGCAGCGGGGTATGGCGGTGGAGGTGGGCGCATGACCGAACCCGGCCGCGATCCCTTCTCGCAGCTGCTGTATCCGATGTTGAGCCCGCAGCCTGGAGCGGGTGACGAACTCGTCCAGGAGCTCGCCCGCGCCCCACTCGAGAAGTCGGCGGAGAGCAACCGCCTGCGCGTGGAGTTGCTCGATGAGTTCGGTGACGAGATCGTGAGTGCCGCACAGCGGATGGCTGAGGCATTTCAGAGAGGCGGGCGGTTGCTGGCCCTTGGAAACGGTGGCAGCGCCACGTCGGCAGCGGACATGGTGACCGAGATGCTCGTGCCCTCCGACGGTGGCCGTCCGATTCCCGCGCTCTGCCTCACCAACGACATCGCGGTGGTCACCGGGATCGGCAACGACGTGGGGTTCGGCGACGTTTTCGTTCGCCAGATCATCGCCCTGGGACGTGCCGATGACGTGGTGCTCGCCGTCTCCACGAGCGGGAACTCCGAGAACCTCGTCCGCGGGCTCGGTGAAGCCCGGCGTCGGGGCTTGTACACGATCGCGATCTGTGGGTACGACGGAGGCCGGCTCGCCCGCGAACGGGTCGCCGACCACTGCTTCGTCGTTCGATCCAGCAGTATCCACCGGATTCAGGAGGTCCAGATGACGCTCTACCACCTCCTCACCGAGTTGGTGCAACGCGCACTTGAAGGAGAGCCGGCATGTGCCTAGCGATTCCCGCCCGCCTCGTCGAGTACATCGACGAGGACCGTCTGTACGGCAAGGTCGAGCTCGGCGGTGTTCAGCGCCGCATCAACACCTCGCTGCTCGTGGGCGAGGATGCGACCGAGCCCGGCGAGTACGTGCTCGTTCACGTGGGTTTTGCGCTGAGCCGTGTCAGTGAAACCGAAGCCGCGGAGACGCTCCGCATCCTCGAGGAGATGGGGCCGGCATACCACGATGAGGTGCAGCAGATCCGCGAATGGCAGGCGATGGAAGAGGAGCTGGTCGGCGCCAACTACCGCGAGGGCAACGGGAAATCGGCATGAAATTCGCAGATGAATTCCGCGATGCCGATCTCGCCCGGGCGCTGGGGGCGCGCATCGCCGGCGAGGCCGGCGACAAGCACTGGAAGATCATGGAGGTGTGCGGAGGCCACACCCACACGATCTTCAAGTACGGCATCGAGGACCTGCTTCCGAGCAACGTCGAGCTGGTGCACGGACCGGGGTGTCCGGTGTGCGTGATCCCGATGGGGCGTCTCGATGACGGCATCGCCGTCGCGCATCAACCCGGGGTCATCTTCACGTGCTTCGGCGACCTGATGCGCGTCCCCGGCAGCGATGGCAGCCTGCTCGACGCGAAGGCGGCCGGAGCGGACGTGCGCATGGTGTACTCGCCACTCGACGCGTTGAAGATCGCGCAGCAGAACCCCGACCGGCAGGTCGTCTTCTACGCGATCGGTTTCGAAACCACGGCACCGTCGACCGCACTGACGCTGATGCGAGCCAAGGCGGAAGGGATTCGCAATCTCTTCGTGTTCTGCAACCACGTGACCATCATCCCGCCGATGAAGGCGATCCTCAACTCTCCGGATCTGCAGCTCGACGGCTTCCTCGGACCAGGACACGTGTCCACCGTTGTCGGGATCAGGCCCTTCGAGTTCGTGACCAGGACGTACAACAAGCCGGTGGTGGTTGTCGGATTCGAACCGCTCGACATTCTCCAGGGCGTGCACATGATCATCCAGCAGATCCACGAGGGGCGCTGCGAAGTCGAGAACCAGTACAAGCGCGTTGTCCACGACGACGGCAACCCGAAGGCGCTCGAGGTGCTCGCGCGCGTCTTCAAGCTGCGCTCGCACTTCGAGTGGCGCGGACTCGGCTTCATCAGCCAGAGCGCGCTCGAGCTGCAGGACGAGTACGCGGACTACGATGCGGAGAAGGTGTTCTCGGTACCGGGCGTCCGGGTCGCCGATCCCAAAGCGTGCCAGTGCGGTGAGGTACTCAAGGGGGTTCTCAAGCCGTGGGAGTGCAAGGTGTTCGGCACCGCATGCACGCCGGAGACGCCGATCGGTACGTGCATGGTGTCCTCCGAGGGCGCATGCGCCGCGTACTACAACTTCGGCAGGTACTCCCGCGCGCGTGAGCGCGAGCGTGTGCTCTCCTCGGGAGAGCGACCCGATGGCAACGGCCATGCCAACGGCAACGGCATGCTCACGGAACGCGAGCTCCGGCCGATTCCGGTGCAGGCTCGATGACGGACACCATCGTCGAGCCGGGTAGTGGCGCCGCGATCAAAGCCGCATCAGCGCGCATCGCAGATCCCGAGCAGCGCGTGCTTGAGCGGATCGCCGAGATTCGCAAGCGCAAGCCGTCGCTGCGTGAGGACGCGATCACCATAAGTCACGGCGCGGGAGGGAAGGCCAGCCACACGCTGGTGACCGCGCTCTTCGGCGACATCCTCAGCAATCCGGTGCTCGACCAGCTCGGTGATCAGGCCGTACTGTCGCTGCCGGGCGTGGACCATATCGGGCTCGCGGTCACCACCGATTCGTTCGTGGTGAGCCCGCTCTTCTTCCCGGGCGGCGACATCGGCGAGCTCGCGGTCAACGGCACCATCAACGATCTCGCAGTCGGCGGCGGGACCCCGCTCGGCATCTCGGCCGCGTTCATCCTCGAGGAGGGCCTTGATGTCGCCACTCTGCGGCGCGTGGTGGAGTCCATGCGCCGGGCCGCTGACCGGGCGGGTGTCAACGTCGTCACCGGCGACACCAAGGTCGTGCCCCGCGGCAAGGCCGACCAGCTCTTCATCACCACCACGGGGGTGGGGGTGGTGCCTCTCCCACAGCGCGTGGCGATTCATCGGGTGGTCCCGGGCGACGTCGTGGTGCTCAGCGGTGCGATGGGCGACCACGGCAGCACCGTGATGCTCGCTCGCGGCGACGTCGACCTTGAAGCCGACAACCTGCGCTCCGACACCATGCCCTTGCACGGGCTGACGGCTGCACTCCTCGACGACGGCATCGACGTGCATTTCATGCGCGATGCCACCCGCGGCGGCGTGGCGACGGTCCTCAACGAGATCGCCCAGGCCGCCGGGGTGGCGGTGGCAATCGACGAGGCATCGCTTCCGATTCACGACGAGGTGCGCGGGGTCGCCGAGATCCTCGGCATCGACCCGCTCTACATCGCCAACGAGGGCAAGCTGGTCGCGATCGTGGCCGCCGAGCACGCGTCACGCGCCGTCGATCTCATGCGCTCGCGCCCGGAGGGCGCCGAGGCGGCCGTGATCGGCGAGGTCCTCGCCGACCCGGAAGGCATGGTCTTCATCCACACCGGTTTTGGCGGCACCCGGGTGGTCGACATGCTGATCGGCGACCCGCTGCCGAGGATCTGCTGAACAAGAGTCCGCAGGCGAACGGACTCGCGACACGAACCGGCGTATGGTCTGGGTGCGGTCTACACCACACGAGCCGTGATCACCTCATGGACCCTCAGCCCCGGATGTGGCCCCTCGACCCGGACGCACACGGCACCGCGCTGCCGGCAGCGGACGTGCGCATTCAGACGGTGGCGTGCGGGCGCTGCGGCTGGCCCAATGCCTGCCGCACTCAGAGCGGGATGCGGACGCTGCGCTTCATGTGCCAGTGGTGCGAGCGGATGACCACCGGGATTGTGGACCCGTCGATCAAGCGCAACGTGATCTTCTAACCCGCCGGCACGGCTCGCCCGTCGACCGCCTGCGCGTCGGGCGACTCGGTGAACCACCGGCTCTTGTAGATGTCCTCGGCCTCGATGCGCATCAGGTCGTCGCGGGTCGCCAACCTTCCGTCCGAGACCAGCCGGTTGGCCTGCCGGAGCCGCGCTCGTTCCAGGGCATTCCGAACGCTTCGGGCATTGGCGAAACGTGGCTGGGTCATCCGGCGTGAGAGCAACTCCCGGAACGCCGGCTCGGCATCGCTCGAGAACGTGTACCGCTGGTGATCGAGCATGATTCGCGCGATCGCAACCAGCTCATCGAGGTCGTAGTCGGGGAAGTCGATGTGGTGCGCGATCCGTGACCCCATCCCGGGATTGCTGCTGAAGAACTGGTCCATGCGATCGCGGTAACCGGCCAGGATGACCACGATGTCATTGCGCTGGTTCTCCATGACCTGCAATAGGATCTCGATCGCTTCCTGGCCATAATCGCGCTCGTTCTCCTGGCGGTGGAGGTAGTACGCCTCGTCGATGAAGAGCACGCCGCCCATGGCGCGTTTCAGCACTTCGCGCGTCTTCGGCGCGGTGTGCCCGATGTACTGCCCGACGAGTTCGTCGCGGGTGACCGCGACCAGGTGTCCCTTGGCGAGGTATCCGAGACGGTGGAGCACCGTCGCCATCCGCATCGCGACGGTGGTCTTGCCCGTTCCAGGGCTGCCCGTGAAGCACATGTGCAGGTTCGGACGTTCCGCCTCGAGTCCGAAACGGCGCCGGGCCGTGTCGACGATCAGGAGCGCCGCGATCTCGCGGATGCGGGTCTTGACCGGATCGAGGCCGACAAGCTCGCGATCGAGGTCGGCGATGACGTCGAACACGCCGGACGCGCGAGCATCCGCCTCGACGTTGATACCCGCCGGATCTGCATGCGGCTGTTTCGCATCGTCGGACACGCGCGCACCGTTCCTGCTTGCAACCTCGGGCACGGACTGCGCGAGGTCAAGGGCGGAGGGACGCGGCATCCCGAAGGGGACGTGGCTGTCCTGAGTCATCGCTCAGCGCTCGTAGCGCTCTCCGGAGCCGCGATCGGCCGCATACGGGTGAATGGTGTACCGGAGCTGCCGATCAGGACCCTCCTGACGGTCGAGGCGGAAGCCCCGCTCATTCCCGGGACGCTGCACGATGAAGCTGAGCGCCGTCGTCTGGCGTCCCAGCCGCCGGTCGTAAGCGTTTACACGAACGTAGCGCGCTGGGTACGCGTCACGGCAGCGTTGCATCTCGAGGAGGATTGCCGCGGGATCGCGCATGTCGAACATGGGCAGGCCCCACATGTCCCAGAGGAAGTTGCGCGGGTGGGGATCGTCGGTGAACTCCACCGAGAGCGCCCACGCATTGTCGAGTGCGTACTGCACCTGCGCCTTGACCTGTTCGTCGGTGAGGGGCGGAAGGTACGAGAACGTTCCCTGCGTGACGTGCATGTGATTCCTCCTCAGGCCGGCGTTGCCGTGGTGGCGACATCAGGCGTGTCGGTCGATTCGTAGTTGAAGCTGATGTCGCCCCAGACGTCGAGCGCGGCGCGAAGCGGCGCGCACCAGCGACCGGCCGCGCGAAGGATCTCCGGCCCGTCCGTGAAGTAATCGCGACCCTCGTTGCGGGCCTGCACGATCAACTCCACCGCGGTGCGGTTGGCGGTTGCGCCGGCGGCAACCCCCATCGGATGGCCGATCGTGCCACCGCCAAACTGGAGGATCACGTCCTCACCGAGGTAGTGAATGAGCTGATGGGTCTGCCCCGCATGGATGCCGCCGGATGCGACGGGCATCACGCCGGGCATCGATCCCCAGTCCTGGTCGAAGTAGATCCCGTGCATGAGATCGCGCTCGACATACCCGGTACGGAGGGTGTCGTAGTAGCCTCGCACCATATTCGGATCGCCCTCGAGCTTACCGACCACCGTTCCCGCGTGGACGTGGTCCACGCCGAGGAGCCTGCACCACTTCGCGATCACCCGGAAGCTCACGCCGTGGTTCTTCTGGCGTGTGTACGTGCCGTGCCCGGCGCGGTGGAGATGGAGCAGCACGCCGTTGCGGCGTGCCCATTTCGACATCGACGTCATCGCCGTGAACCCGACGGTGAGGTCGAGCATGATGACGACGCTGCCGAGCTGCTTGGCGAACTCGGCGCGCTCATACATGCCTTCCATGTCGCCGGCGGTCACATTGAGGTAGTGCCCCTTGACCTCGCCGGTCTCGGCCATCGCCTTGTTCACCGCCTCCATCGAGGCGAGATATCGGTCGCGCCAGCGCATGAACGGCTGGCTGTTGATGTTCTCGTCGTCCTTGGTGAAATCGAGTCCGCCACGGAGTGCCTCGTACACCACCCGGCCGTAGTTGCGCGCGGAGAGACCGAGCTTGGGTTTGGTCGTGGCGCCCAGCAGCGGGCGACCGTACTTGTTCAGGTATTCCCGCTCCATGACGATGCCATGGGGCGGCCCCTGGAAGGTGTTCACGTAGTGGAGGGGGATGCGCATGTCCTCGAGCCGGAGCGCCCGCAACGCCTTGAAACCAAAGACGTTTCCGATGATCGACGAGGTGAGGTTCGCGATCGACCCTTCCTCGAAGAGGTCGAGCTCGTAAGCGATCAGCGCGATGTACTGACCCGGCGTTCCGGCGACCGGCTCAACCCGGTACGCCTTTGCCTGGTAGTGCTCGTATGCGGTGAGCCGGTCGGTCCACACCACCGTCCAGGTGGCGGTCGAGGACTCGCCTGCCACCGCCGCCGCAGCCTCCTCCGGCGCGACTCCTTCCTGTGGCGTGATGCGAAAGGCGCACAGGATGTCGGTGTCCTTGGGGACGTAGTCGGGTTGCCAGTAGCCCATCTGGGCGTAGGGGATGACCCCTGAGGCCCAGCGATCCGTCGCCGCGTCTCTCGGGGGACTTTCGAGTGCCGTCATCAGCGCATCTCCGTGGTGCTGACGCGTGGCAGCGTCAGCTGGTGGCTTATCGCCGCGTAGTCGTCGGCCTTGACGCGGACGAGCAACGACTTCTGGGCGCTGAGGATGCGATGGGCGAGGATGAGCTGCGTCAATCCGAGCGGATCGCTGTGCCGGCGCCCGTGCGGCTCGTCGTAGCCACCGAACTCCCTTTGCCGGAGATGGTGCAGATGGTGATGGCGCTCGCTCGCGTGATCCCACACCGAGCGCTCGACCCGTGCGGCGTCCTCGGCGGAGATGCGTCCATCGATCTCGATGACGTCCGATTGGCGGCCGTCCTCGTCAGCGATGTCGTTGCGCACCCGGACGGTTGTTCCGTTGTCGAGCGCGTGTTCGAAGGCGAGCTGCGGCATCGAGTGTCGCTGTGTCAGGCGGACGTTGAGATGGTCGGTGGTCCCCGGCGACAGATCCTCGTTCGGGGAGGAGAAGCGCACCACCAGGTCGGCCTGCTTGCGCTGCGGCTCGATATGCGCCTCCGCGTCCACGCGGCGAGCCTCGATCTCGGCTCGCACCTGTGACTCGTTGTAACCGCGCTTGGCGACATCCCGCTGCAACTTCCACCGGATCCGCAACGCGGCTTCGGGATCGAGCCAGACCTTCAGGTCGAAGGCTTCGCGAATGCCGGGAAGCAGGAACGGGTGCAAGCCTTGGACGATCACGACCTCGTTCGGTTCCACGCGCTCCGCAGGCTTGAACGTGCCGTCGGCATGGTCGTAGACGGGCTTGGCGATCGGCTCACCGCGCTTGAGGGTCCACAGCTGTTCCTCCATGAGCGCGAAGTTGTTGGCGCGAGGGTTGAGTGGGGTCACCCCGATCAGCGCTCGCTCGCGACGATCAAGGGAGTGATAGTCGTCCAGGCACACGGTCGTGATCCGCTCCGCACCAAGGAGGTCGTAGAACGCCGACGTCAGCGTCGACTTGCCGGTGCCGCTGTCACCGCCGATACCAACGAAGATCGGCGCAATCTCGGTGTGCACGTCACTCATCGGCATGGCGTTCTCGCGTCGAGGTGGTGGCGGCGACGAACCATGGCACCGAAGATAAATCGCGGCTATCCTGCCGTCCAATGCATGATTCTTATAGTTTCAATAAGATTGCCTAATGGAAACCAGGCTCGAGCGCAGCATCACCCTTCGCCAGCTCCGGATCTTCACGAGTGTGATCGAGCAACGGAGCTTCACGCGTGCCGCCGAGGTGCTCTCGCTGACCCAGCCGGCGGTGACCCACCAGATGCAGGCGCTCGCCCGGGCCGTCGGCCAACCACTCCTCGACCCCGGAATCCGCGCTCCAGTGCTCACAGCCGTCGGGCAGGCGCTCCATGAGCGCGCCGGCCGGATCCTGGCGATGGTCGGTGACGCAGAGGAGGCGATCGAGGACGTCGCAGGTCTGCGTGCCGGAAGGGTCCGGGTTGCCGGCGACACGACGGTCGGGATCTACGTGCTTCCGGACGCGATGGCCGCATTCCACCGCGAGCACCTCGGAGTGGCGTTGAGCCTCGACGTCGTCAATCGCGCCCAGGTCCGCGAGTTGCTCCTTGAGGGCGTCGCCGATGTCGGTGTCGTCGGGACCCTGTGGAAGGACGAGGTGCTCGCGGCGGAGCCGTTCCTCGAGAACTCACTGATGTGCTTCTGCGCTCCCGGTCATCCGCTCGCGCAGCGCGAACCGTTGCAGCCGGTCGATCTGCTCGACGGTCCGCTGCTCCTCCGCGAACCAGGGTCGGGCACGCGCGATTCGGCGGAACGGATCCTGCGTGAGGCTGGTATCGAGCCGATGGCCGCCATGGAGATGGCCAGTAACGGCGCGTTGAAACGCGCGGTCGCCGGAGGTCTCGGAGTGACGGTGCTTTCGACGTATGCCGTTCGCCTCGAACTCCAGCTCGGGCTGCTCAGACCCCTACGCGTGCATGGATTCCCGGTGGAACGGATGTGGCACGCAGTCTGGGCCCGCGACCGCCTGCTCAGCCCGGCCGCCGGAGCGTTCAAGGCGTTCCTGCACAGCCCCGATTGGCGAGCGTCGCTGCTGACCCCGCTGGGCAGCGAATAACGCAATCAGGAAAACGTCGGACCGAGTGCCGCCAGCGAGGACTGGATGGGGAGCACGAATATCTTCCCGGCAGAGCAGAAGGTTTGACCGTCCGGGAAGCCGTCAACTCGCAGGTTCACGACAACCGGGGTCGATGACCCTGGTGTGATGACGCGGACGCTGTCCGCAACCTCGCAGGGTTCGATGACGTCGTCCCCGGAGAAGTTGATGTATGCGGCCGGAGCCGCGTCGGCCGCGCAGCGGTTCGGCTGTGCGCAGGGGATCAGACTGACAGCGACGTCACGCGCGCTCCCGGAGAAGGTTGATGTGGTTTCCACCCAATGGGTCGGCACGAGACCGCCGGCCTTGTTGAGGAATTGGAGTGTTGGCCAGCCACGCAGCTTGCACGGCCTGGCGCCACGGTTCCAGACCGCGAGCGATATCGCGGCGTTACCGGCTGCCCCGCCGCTGAGAGCCGGCCAGTACGCAATCTGCAATTGAGCACCCGTGCACGTCGGCTCGTTGGCGGTGGGGATCGGCGCAGACGGCTGAGCCGTCGGTGCTTCGGTGGGCGAAGGGCTTGGGAGGGCGCTCGGCGCGATTGATGGAGCGGGAGGAGACGGGGTGCTGTGCGGTGAGCCCGACGGCGTCTGGACCGAAGGGGTGCCCGTGCACGACGCGAGCAGGGTGGCCAGCGCAGCCGCGAGAACGACCAGATGGCCGGGCACCCGGCTCGAGGCGGTTCCGGCTGACGAGCGCTCGTGCGGTCTCAGCATCGTCGATGTCGTAACGCGGAACGAGCGACCACGGTTCCAGCCGAGGCTGGCCGGGCTCTCGACGCGAGCACGCTCGAGGCGGAGTCGCATCCTGACTGACGATGAGCACCACGTAAGCAAAGTCTGTTGCTGCCGCGGCCGCCGTAGCCAGCAACGCTGCGGTCGTCATCCGCCGCCGATGCTTTTGGTCCATCACTTCTGATCGGATGCGCCGCTGCCGTGGACCTTGTCGATGACGTCAAAGACGTTGCCCTCAGGATCCAACAGCGTGACGAAGTCCTCCCCGGGCTCCACTTTCCGGGGATGGCGCACCGCTCCCAACTCGAGCAGACGCGCGACATCGCCAGCCTGGTCAGCGGTGTACAGGTCGAGGTGGAGCCGGTTCTTTCCGACCGATGGCTCCGGGACTCGTTGGAGGGAAACGTTGACGTGGCCTCCGTCGGGGTCCCGCAACACCGCCCATCCGTCTTCGGGCGGATCCCGAGGCACATAGCGAAGCGCGGCCGCCCAGAACGCGTACATGGCGCTGAAGTCGTTGCAATCGATCACCACCGATCCGACGTACATATGAAATCCTCCTGAAACATTTAGCTCATGAAGTCGACAGGATGCCGGGTCCATGATGCGACCGTGATCCAACCGCGATAGGGGATGAGCAATGCTCGCGATCGACGTCAGGGACAGCGACATCATGGAGACCACGCCGCAACGCCAGGGTGGGGTGGGGCGCATGCTCGCCGCGCTGCAGGATGCCGGTCTCCGCGTGATCCGGATCGAGCCCCGAACCAACGAGGTCGGGATGTACCGCGTGACCATGACCGACAGCCCTGAACTTGCGCTGCGGGTCTTGAGGGCGATCGGTCGCCGGGTGACACCATCCATGTCGACCGCCGTCGGGTAGGGAGCGCCTCAAAGCGCCCACTCGCGCTACGCTGACTGCGTCCGCCCTGTCTGGCTGAGGATCTACGAACGATCAACGAACGCGGGTGAGCGAAGCTGCCGTCAAGCCCGGTTGGATCCGGCGCCTGTGGGGCTACATGCTCCGGCACCGACGCGACGTCGTGCTGTCGGTGGGTGCCGCGGTGCTCGGCAGCGTGTGTCAGACGGCCGTCCCGCTCGTCGCACGCCAGATCGTTGACGGAGTCATTCTCTCCAGCACCTCGGCGCTGTGGCCGTGGCTCCTCCTGCTGGTCGGGCTCGCCGCGGCCAGCTTCGGCTTCGCGTACATCCGCCGATACCGTGGTGGCCGGGTGGCGCTCGAGGTCCAGTACGACCTGCGCAATGACATGCACGATCACCTGCAGGTCCTCGACTTCGACAACCTGGGCCGCATGCCGACCGGCCAGCTGGTCGCGCGCGCGAACTCCAACTCGACGCTGGTCCAGGGGCTCCTGAGCTTCTTCCCGATCATGAGCAGCAACGTCCTGCTGCTGTTGCTCTCCCTCGGCGTGATGCTCTACCTGTCGCCGCTGCTGGCGCTGGTGAGCCTCGTGGTCGCGCCGAGCCTGCTCATCGTGTCCTACCGCATGCGCTGGCGCATCTTTCCGGCGACCTGGGACGGACAGCAACGGGAGGGCGAGCTCGTCCAGATCGTCGACGAGGACCTGAACGGCGTCCGCGTCGTGAAGGCGTTCGGTCAGGAGCAGCGCGAGGTCGAACGAATCGCAGCCGCCGCCAAGACCGTTTACGGATCGCAGATGCGTGCGGTGCGTCTGCAGTCGCGCTACCAGCCGCTGCTGGAGGCGATCCCACTGTTCGCGCAGGTGGCCATCCTCGCGCTTGGCGGTTGGCTGGCGCTCCAGCATCAGATCACCCTGGGCACCTTCCTGGCGTTCTCGACCTACGTCACGCAGCTCATGGCTCCGGCCCGCCAGCTCGCCGGGGTCCTGACCATCGGCCAGCAGGCTCGGGCGGGGATCGAGCGCATCTTCCAGCTGCTCGACCTGCCGCCGGCCATCGCCGACGCACCTGACGCCGTCGACCTCCCCGAGCTCCGCGGTGACATCAGGTTCTCGAGCGTCCACTTCCGCTACGGCGACGATGACCCGGTCATTCGAGGAGTCGATCTGCATGTCGCGCCGGGTGAACGCGTTGCCATCGTCGGCCCGAGCGGGAGCGGCAAGTCGACCCTGGCGATGCTCGTCCCGCGCTTCTACGACCCAACCCAGGGCGCGGTCCTCATCGACGGCTACGACGTGCGCACTGTCACGCTGCGGTCGCTGCGCCGGCAGGTGGGGGTTGTCTTCGAGGACAGCTTCCTGTTCTCCAACTCGGTTCGGGCGAACATCGCCTACGGACGGCCCGACGCGACCGACGCGCAGATCGAGGCGGCCGCCCGCGCGGCGCAGGCGCACGAGTTCATCGAGGACCTGCCCCGCGGCTATGACACGGCAATCGGTGAGCGGGGCCTGACCCTGTCGGGGGGTCAGCGTCAGCGGATCGCGCTCGCCCGCGCGATCCTGTACGACCCACGCATCCTCATCCTCGACGACGCCACGAGCGCGATCGACGCCGAAGTCGAGGCAGCAGTCCACGACGCTCTCCGCGGGGTCATGGCCGGTCGCACGACGCTGCTGATCGCGCACCGGCAATCGACGCTGCATCTCGCCGACAGGATCGTGGTGCTCGACGGTGGCGTCGTCGTCGACCAGGGCACCCACGACGAGCTGATGGCCCGAAGCGCGCTCTATCGGACACTAGTATCCGGGCTCGACGAGCTCGATTCCATCGAGGCGCTCGCGACGATTGCATCGACCGCCGGCGCGGACGGCGTTACCGCGGCCGCGTGGGCCGGTGACCGGCAGCGTTCCGGCAATCGTGCGGCCGCACGGTCCATCGGCGCGCCCAGCCTGGGTCCGGGCCTCGGCGGCGGGTCCGGCTGGCGGCTGAACCTGGCGCCGACCCCCGAGCTGCTCGCCCGCGTGGCGCGATTGCGGCCGGTGCGCGACGTGCCCGTGGTCGATCTCGATCGGGAGTCACGTCCGGACAGGAACTTCAGCCTGCTCCGGCTGCTGCGCGAGTTCCGGCGGCCATTGCTGCTCGGACTCGTCTTTGTGGTCATCGACGGGTTGATGACCCTTGCAGGGCCGATCCTGGTGAAGACGGGTCTCGACGACGGGGTGGCGAAGGGGTCGTCCGTCGTCCTCTTCGCCGCAGCCGGTGTGTTTCTGGTGGTCACGCTCGTCGACCTCGTCGACGAGATCGGTGAGACGTTTGTCACAGGACGTGCCGCGCAGCGAATCATGCTGTCGCTCCGGATCCGCATCTGGGCGCAGCTGCAACGCCTGTCCCTCGATTATTACGAGCGCGAGATGGCGGGTCGAATCATGACCCGGATGACGACCGACGTCGACCAGTTCGAGTCGCTGATCGAGAACGGACTGCTCTCCGCGCTCGTCTCGATTGTCACGTTCATCGGGGTCGGTGTCGCGCTGGTGGTGATCAACACCGAGCTCGGCCTCTGCACGCTCTCGGTGGCGATTCCCCTTGCTGCGGCGACGGTCGTCTTCCGGCAGAAGGCGGCCCGCCTCTACAGCATCTCCCGCGAGCGAATCGCCATCGTCAACGCGGATTTCCAGGAGAGCCTCTCCGGTGTTCGCGAGTCGCAGGCATTCGTGCATGAAGGCGCCGCGATGGCGCAGTTTCACCGGCTCGGTCGCTCATACCTCGACACCCGGGTCGCAGCCCAGCGTCTGGTGGCGACGTACTTCCCGTTCGTCCAGTTCATGGCCGCTGTCGCCGACGCGATCGTGCTCGGCGTCGGTGCGCGGCTGATAGCCAGCGGCAACCTGACCACCGGGGCGCTCATCGCATTCCTGCTGTACATCGATCTGTTCTTCTCGCCGATCCAGCAGCTGTCGCAGGTGTTCGACGCCTGGCAGCAGACGCGCGTATCAGTCGGTCGTATCGCCGAACTGATGCAGCTCGACACGCTCACGCCCAACCCGGCCCTTCCCGAGGACCCGGGCCGGCTCCACGGCGATCTCAGCCTCAACCACGTGCGATTTTCGTACCCGGTGCCGGTGAATCGACCCGGCTTCGAGGGGGTCCGCCCCGTCGACCGGCGAGGACCCAAGGATCCGCGGCTCCTGCAATCGCGAGATGCGGCGTGGCGGAGGCCGCCGGAGGCGCTGCGCGGCATCGACCTGCAGATCGCAGCAGGGGAGACGGTTGCGCTTGTCGGTGAGACGGGCGCCGGCAAGTCGACGGTCATGAAGCTGCTGGCTCGTTTCTACGATCCGGATGAGGGAAGCGTCGAGGTCGATGGCCACGACCTCCGTGCCATCGACCTGCACGCGTTCCGGCTGCAACTCGGGTATGTGCCGCAGGAGGCATTCCTGTTCTCGGGCACGATTCGGGACAACATCGCTTACGGCCGGCCGGAAGCGAGCGATGCCGAGGTGGAAGCGGCGGCTCGCGCGGTGGGCGCGCACGAGTTCATCGCCCGCCTTTCCGATGGCTACCACCACGAGTTGACCGAGCGTGGGCGGTCGCTCTCGTCCGGTCAGCGCCAGCTGATCGCGCTGGCTCGCGCCGAGCTGGTCGACCCCGCGCTCCTCCTCCTCGACGAGGCGACATCGAACCTCGACCTGGTGACCGAGGCACGCGTCGCCGCTGCGATGCAGGAGGTGTCCCACGGTCGGACCACCGTGGTGATCGCCCACCGCCTGCAGACCGCGAGAGCGGCGGACCGCATCATCGTGTTGCACAGCGGGCAGGTGGTCGAGACCGGAACCCACGCCCAGCTGATTGCGACGCGGGGCAGATACGCGGCGATGTGGGACGTCTTCAGCGTTGCCGGCAGCGCCACGCCCGCCCCGCAACTCCGGTAGCGGCGGGCGCGTGCTCGCCTACCTACGCGGCGATCTGCAACGCCTCGTCGATGAATGCGACCAGCCGTCCCTTCGACGTGAACCCCACCATCTGGCGTACCGGCTTGCCGCCGATGAACACCAGCAGGGTGGGCACTGACATCACGCCATATCGCCCCTGGGTCACGGGGCTGGCGTCGACGTCGACAGTGAGCACGCGAAGCTCGCTCGACCGCTCCTCCGCGACCTCGTCGAGCACCGGCGCGAGCATGCGGCACGGCGGGCACCATGTTGCACCGAACTCGACGAGCACCGGTGTATCGGATGCGAGCACGTCGGCATCGAAGCTCGCGTCGTCGACGGTCTTGATCATGTGGTTTCTCCTGACGAGTGGCGGGTGGTGACGGCCTTGTAGGCGGCGCAATTCGAAAAGGTGTGGGTCGCGATTCGGGCGCGGGCGCGCTGTCCACGCGAGGGCGGCGGCGGGTCGCGATCCTCGGCGGCGTACCGGTCCCAGACCGACTGACGTGACATGCCGAGGCGGTCGGCGATGTCCTGCCAGCTCATGCCGTCGGCGCGAGCCGCGAGCACGGTGGATGCCCTGCGAGATCCGAGCAGCACGGCGACCGATCGCAATGCGACCAGGCGATCCTCGGTCGGCAGGGCGTTGAGGACCTTGAGCACGGTTCCCACAGCGGCGTCCGCATTCGGGCTGGAGGTCGAGTACGCCATATGTCAACTATACATGACAAATCCAGTCAGACGCTGAGGCGGCGATTGACCCCCAGGCGGCGCGGGATGCCCGTTCCGCGCGTGATGGCGACGCCTCCAAGGCAGAGAACGCCCCCGAGGAGCGCCAGCAAAGGCGGCACGTCGCCCAGCACCACCCATCCCATCGCGATCGCCACCGGCGGGACGAGATACCCCATCGCGCCCATACGGCCGCCGCTGGTGCGCGCCAGGGCGTACGCCCAGAAACTGAACCCGACCGCCGTGGGAAAGAGGCCGAGATAGATAGCCCACATGACGGTCCCTGGATCCGACCTGCTCAGGTCATGGGCAAGCTGGGGCGCGAAGGGCAGGCAGGCGACCGCGCCGATCGCACACGCGAGCCAGGTGACGGTGAGGGCTGAGTTGTGCCGGAGCAGGGGCTTTTCAGCGGTAACCCCGCCCGCGTACACCGCGGCGGCGGCGATGCAGAGCGCGGCGCCCAATCCCGCCTGGAATCCGCGCGTCGAGGTGGCGAATCCAATCACGACCGCTCCGGCAAACCCCACGAGGCACCCGAGCACGACGCGTCGAGGAAAGCCCTCCCGAAGAAACAGTCCACTGAGAATCGCCACGAAGACCGGCCCCGTGTTGACCAGCATGGCTGCGGTGCCGGCGTCGACCGTCTGCTCCGCCTGGTTGAGCAGGAGGTTGTAGGCGCCGAACCAGAGCAGACCGCAGGTCACCAGTCCGGGGATGTCGGTGCGCCTCGGAAGCGGCTGCCCGCGGACCGCGACGAGTATCCCGAGGGCGATGGTGCCGACCACCAGGCGCGCCAGGGCGAAAGATCCCGGCGAGAGCACGCGACCTGCCGCCCGAATCCCCACGAACGCCGAGGCCCACAGGATGACGGTCGCGATCGCCGCGCCGAGCGCGAGGCCGCGTTCGCTCTGCGGCACAGCCTGAACAGCGTGGTCGCCGGTCATCGGTCTAGCCTATTTCCTTGAACACGTCGTCGATAACCGAACAACGAGGTTGCACCCTTCGCTGTGAGCCCGCGCACGAGTCCGATCATCCGCCCGGCCGCTCGTGCGCTCATCGTTAATGCTGCGCAGCGCGTGCTGCTCTTCCGCGGCGAACTGCCCGGGCGTGAACCATGGTGGTTCGCTCCCGGCGGCGCGCTCGAGCAGGGCGATACGTTCGAGGCCGCGCTGGTGCGCGAAGTGGGGGAGGAGACCGGCCTCGTGGTCGATATCGACGCGGTCCGGGCACCGGTATGGACCCGCGACTTCCTGTTCACGTGGAAGGGCACACGGGAGCGCCATCTCGAACAATTCTTCCTGATCGTGGTCCCGGCGCACGACGTGGACGCGAGTCGCTTCGAGGCCGCGGAGTCGGAGGTCATCAGAACTCATCGGTGGTGGAGCCTCGACGACATCAGGCGCAGCGCGGAACGCTTTTCACCGGTGCGCCTGGGCGATCATCTGGCGCCGCTCCTGCAAGGCGCATTGCCGGGCCACCCGGTGGCAGTAGGGGAGTAGTCCTCAGACTTCTTGCCGAGCCGGCACTGTGCTCGCGTGCCGCATCGACGGAATGGCTGAGCACGATCAGAGATCGCAGCTGCAGCGGGACCTCATCGCCCTCGTGATGCACGCTCGATCCACGATGTCCTTCGGGGTCGTCCGTATCCATGACCAGCGTCCACCCGCCGCGCCACCCTGACGGCATCGTCCAGGTGATCGGCACGTCCCCGCTGTGGAGCAGGATCATCAGCGAGTTCCCCACGATGCGATGACCACGCGGATCGCGGTCGGGGATCTCCTCTCCGTTGAGGATCATGCCGATGGTTCGCTCGCCGTCGTTGTCCCAGTTCGCATCGGTGAACTCCTCGCCGTTGGGCAGCAGCCAGATGATGTCCTTGCGTCCCGAGCGCCGGGTTGCCTCACCCGAGAAGAAGCGTTTCCGGCGCAGCACCGGCTGCTCGCGTCGAAACGCGACGACCCGCTGGACGAAGCGCAGCATCACCGGGTCGACGTTGGTCCAGTCGAGCCACGACAACTCGTTGTCCTGACAATACGCATTGTTGTTGCCCAGCTGAGTGCGGCCGATCTCGTCGCCACCGCAGATCATCGGGCAGCCCTGGGAGAGCAGCACGGTCGCGATCAGGTTGCGGCGTTGGCGGTCTCGCAGCGCGGTGATGGCCGGGTCGTCGGTCTCGCCCTCGAGACCGCAATTCCATGAGCGGTTGTCATTGGCTCCATCGTCGTTTCCTTCACCGTTGGCCTGGTTGTGCTTCTCGTTGTACGTGACCAGGTCGCGGAGGGTAAAGCCATCGTGCGCGGTGACGAAGTTGATGCTCGCCCAAGGCTGTCGCCCATCCCATTGGTAGAGGCTGCTCGATCCGGTGAGGCAGTTAGCGATGTCGCGCACACCGCCCGCTTCGCCGCGCCAGAAGTCACGGACGGTGTCGCGGTACGCGCCGTTCCACTCCGCCCACCGCACCGGGAAGTTACCGACATGATAGCCACCCTCGCCAACGTCCCACGGCTCGGCGACGAGCTTGACCCGAGAGAGCACCGGATCCTGGTGGATGATGTCGAAGAACGCCGAGAGACGATCCACGTCATAGAACTGTCGCGCCAGGGCAGCTGCCAGGTCGAATCTGAACCCATCGACATGCATCTCGGTCACCCAGTAGCGAAGACTGTCGGTGATCAACTGCAAGGTGATCGGACTGCTGACGTTGAGACTGTTGCCGGTCCCGGTGACGTCGAAATAGAAGCGCGGCTCGTCCTCGACCAGTCGGTAATAGGACGGGTTGTCGATGCCTCGAAAACTCAGCGTCGGGCCCAGATGGTTGCCCTCGCCCGTGTGGTTGTACACGACGTCGAGGATCACCTCGAGCCCCGCGGCATGGAGGGCGCGCACCATGGCCTTGAACTCACGGACCTGGTCCCCGCTTCGGCCACCGGCGGAATAGCGGCTCTCTGGTGAGAAGTACCCGACCGAGTCGTATCCCCAGTAGTTCACCTGGCCGCGATCGATGAGGTCGCCCGCATCGATGAAGTGGTGCACCGGCATGAGCTCGACTGCGGTGACTCCGAGTTGCTGCAGATATTCGAGCGAGCTGGGGTGTGCCAGTCCGGCATACGTGCCCCGCAATTCCGTCGGAATGTCGGGATTGCGTTTCGTGAACCCCTTCACGTGCAGCTCGTAGATCACGGTGTCAGCCCACGCGGTGTCCGGCCGCCGATCGTCGCCCCACGGGAAACTCCTGTCGACCACCACGCTTTTCGGCATCGCGGCAGCGGAATCGAGTTGACTGAGGTCGAGATCGTCGCCGTCGAACGAATAGCCGAACAACGCGGGACCGTGCTCGAACCGTCCCGCGATCGCCAGCGCGTAGGGGTCGAGGAGCAGCTTCCGGGGGTTGTGTCGAAGGCCGTGTCGCGGGTCGTACTTCCCGTGAACGCGCAGGCCGTACAGCTGTCCGGGACCGACCTGGTCGATGTACCCGTGCCAGACGAGATCGGTACGCTCCTCGAGTGCATACGTGGCTGTTTCGACGCCATCCTGCGTGTACAGCACGACGTCGATTGCATCCGCCGATGCCGAATACACGGCGAAGTTCGTGCCCTCACCATCCCAGGTGGCGCCGAGCGGCGCCTCACTGCCGGGCCAGGCCTGTTGTCGAGGTGTGGATCGGCCTCCCGTCCGCCGGCTAGGAGCGGTCATGCAGGTCCAATGATGGCGCACCTTCAAAAATTGATAGCATCACTTGCATACGTGCTTATACCGCAACTGATACTAGCGAAGGTCATCGTGCCCGGACAGCGCTTGTGAGGGCGAATCCTCGCGCCACCTACCGGGTGCAACTGCGCGAGGAATTCGACTTCGACGCTGCCTCTGCCATCGTGCCGTACCTCGAGGAGTTGGGGATCTCGCACCTCTACTGCTCACCGTACATGCAGGCGGCGGAGCACAGTGCTCACGGGTATGACGTCGTCGATCCGACGCGGGTGAGCAGGTCGCTCGGCGGAGAAACCGGGCTTCGTCGCCTCGATCACGCACTCAGGGCCGCGCAGATGGGGCAGCTCCTCGACATCGTGCCAAACCACATGTGCATCTCCGAGCGCGCGAACATTTGGTGGTGGGACGTCCTCCGCCGTGGGCGTGGCAGCCCGTACGCGCCGTTCTTTGACATCGATTGGGATGCGCCCGCGCTGCAGGGTCGCGTGCTGCTTCCCGTGCTCGGCGCGCCCCGAGCCGAGCTGCTCGCCGCCGGCGCACTGCAGGTCGTCAGGGGAGCGGACGACGACCTCGAACTGCACTACGAGGCACACTCGTTTCCGCTCGCGCCCGGTTCGGCCCTGACACCCGGACCGGTGTCGCTCGAGACCCTTGACGCGCAGCACTACATCCTCGAGGAACTCGGGGACGGGAGCGGCTCATGTCAATTACCGCAGGTTCTTCGATGTCTCATCGCTGGCCGGCGTCTGCGTCGAGGTGGCTACCGTCTTCGACACCGTCCTCGCTCGCGCGCTCGAATTGGTCAAGGACGGCAGCGTCGACGGGCTTCGCGTCGACCACATCGACGGGCTTCGTGACCCGGCCGCGTTCGCGTCCCGCCTGAGATCCCAGGCTCCGGCGGCCTGGCTGATCGTCGAGAAGATCCTTGCGACCGGGGAGCAGCTGCCGGTCGACTGGCCGATCGACGGGACCACCGGATACGAGTTCGGCGCCCTGCTGACGTCGCTCATGGTCCATCCGGGGGGGCTCTCGGAACTCTCCGAGTGCTACCGCCAGTTCACCGGCGACGCCGGCGACTTTCCAGTCCATTCGCATCGATCCCGCAGCGAGGTGCTCGAGACCGTGCTGAGCGCCGAACTCAACCGGCTCAATCGCGTCGCTGCCGCAGCCGGAATTGACGATGCGCGGTCAGAACTCGTCGAACTCGTGGCGGGGATGCCGCGGTATCGGGTCTATCCGCGAGACGACGCCGCGCTCTCCATCGACGACGAGCGAGCGATTGCCGTTGCCGAGGAGTGGGCGCGGCAATCCGGTCGTTGTGATGAGCAGCGCCTTGACGCCCTCCTCGCGGCGCTCCGGGGTGAGGACGAACGGTCGGCCGCGAGCGGCGAACTCCGCGTGCGCTTTCAGCAGGTTGCGAGCGCGGTCGTGGCGAAGGGGGTCGAGGACACCGCCTTCTACCGCTCTGTTCGCCTCGTCGCGCTCAACGAAGTCGGTTCCGACCCGGAGCGCACCACCAGGCTCGACGAGTTTCACGCGTCGTGCGCCCAGAACTCGAGCCGGCACCCGCTGACATTGCTGGCCACCACCACGCACGACACCAAGCGGGCGGAGGATGCGCGCCTGCGAGTCGGACTGCTCTCCGAGATGCCGCAGCGATGGCGCGATGCCGTCGCGCGTCTGGACGTCGTCGGCGCGCGTCACCGTGGCGCGCACCCGCCATCACGCGAAGCCGAATACCTCTTCTACCAGACCATGGTGGCTGCTCATCCGCTGGATGTGGATCGCGCATGGGCGTACATGCTCAAGGCAGCTCGTGAGGCAAAGCTCGAGACGAACTGGGTGGAGCCGAATCAGCACTATGAGGCGCATCTCGAGCATTTTGTGCGCGCCATGGTGGCCGATCCGGACGTGCAGGCGGTGATTGGTGAGGTGGTGGCGTCGATGACGCCGGAGTGGCAGACGCTGTCTCTCTCGCAGACGTTGATCAAGCTCACCGCCCCCGGCATTCCGGACATCTATCAGGGTTCAGAGCTCTGGGACCAGCGACTCGTGGATCCCGACAATCGCGAGCCGGTTGATTACGAGGTCCGTCGCCGGTTGCTGCGCGTCGTGATGGCCGATCACGGCAGCTTCATGTCCCAACTCGCGGAAGGCGGTCCGAAGCTGCGCCTGATTGCGACCGCACTCGCGGTGCGAGCTCGCAATCCCGAGGCATATGACATCGGCTCCGGATATCAGCGCGTGGTTGCGATCGGAGCGCGTGCGGATCACGCGATCTGTTTCGTCCGCACCCGTGCGGACGAGCGGCCGGTCACGGTGACGATCGCGTTCCGCTGGCCGCTTTTGCTCCGCCCCGGATGGCTGGAGACGCTGGTGCATCTTCCCCATGGCCGCTGGCGCGACGCACTCACCGGACATGATGTGGGAGGCGGTGAGCAGCGCCTGGCGACATTGCTTGACGAAGCGCCCGTCGCGCTGCTGGAGCGCGCGTGACCGCCCGGATCAGCGTAAAGGCGACGGCGGCGACGTGGCGTCGGGCTCCACCTGCCAGACCGGCAGCGTCAATGCGAACGAGGCACCGCCGCCGGGAGTCGATCGGGCAGTGATGTCGCCGCCGTGGAGACGGGCCAGTTCGCGCGAGAGGTAGAGCCCCAGTCCGGTGCCGGAGATGTGACTGTTCTCAGCGGTCACGAGACGGCTGAATCGAGTGAACAGACGGTGCATCTGCTCTGGCGGGATGCCGAGGCCGTGATCGATGACAGCGACGCTCGCGATGCCTTGGCTCACGGTCGCGTGGCAGCTGATCTCACCTCCATTTGGAGAGAACTTGACCGCGTTGTCGAGGAGATTCCTCAGGATCGTGTCGATCCTCCCCGCGTCGACATCGACGAGCACGCCGCTGTCCGGCAGGCGCACGTCGAGATGGTGGTGGGCGCTGAGCTGCGATTGGATCGCCGACGTCGCGGCGACGAGGATGTCTCGGAGGCTCTGGGGCTCGCGCTCGAGGCGGGTCACGCCCTCCTCGAGACGCGCGGTCTCGAGCATCTCGTTGACGAGCGCGTTCATGTCGTTGAGCTTTCGCTCGATAACCGGCATCGCGCGTTCGAGCCCGTCGTCGTCGAGCGACCCATCAGCCATCATGGAGAAATATCCGCGCACCACGGCGATGGGCCCGCGCAGCTCATGCGACGCAAGCTTGAGGAAATCGGAGCGCATCTTCTCCATCGCGCGTGTGCGCTCGATGTGCTCGTGCAACCGCCGCGCCTCGGCATCACCGAGGGCGCGGATGCGTTCCTCGGAGGCCTTGATCTGCCAGACGAGTCCGGCGGCGAACGCGGCGAGCTGCAGCGTCCATGCGTCCTCATGGCTGAATCCCTCGGGTTTGATGGGTTCGTGGGCGGCGAGGACCCCGAGGCGCAGCGATCCGGCGCGCCATGCGACGGCCATCGTATCGGCGGCGGACATCGCGTGTTCCCGGTCCTGCACGCCCAAGCCGAGGTCCGCCGCACGCCCGCGAAACACCTCATCACCGAAGACGACGCGATCACGATCGGATGTGCCGGCGGGATCGCACGGCACCGCTCGCCACCGCTGGAACTCGGTCGCCGCGACACCGTGGGCGCCCGCCGCAGGGATCAACCTCGTGGCGTCGGTGCTGAGCCGCCAGAGCGTGACACGGCGTGCTCCCACGAGCTCTGCGACGGTCCCGGCGAAACGCGCGTACAGAGCGACGTCTGATGATGTCGCGTCCAGGTGATCGGAGACACTCAGGAGCGCGTGCAGGGCCTTCTGCTGTGCCTCCTTGGTCTCGGCAAACAGGCTCGCGTTGTGGAGCGCGAGGGCCGCGGAGAGTGCGATCTGTTCGAGGTTGTCCAGATCGAGCTGCGCGAATGGTTGGTCCGTGCGCCGGCTGACCGCGAGGATGCCGAGAACGCGGCCACCGGTTCTGAGCGGCAGGATCACGCGCGTGCGCACATCCGACAATTGCTCCTGCATATCGGGCGGCATGCCCGGCATGTCGGAAAAGCCTTCGAACGCCACTTCACCGCTGTCGATCCCGGCGCGGAGTTGGGGTGTGAGCTCCCACCTCGCGCCGATTCGCGCGGGCACGCGACCCTTGTCGTACCCCGCAATCGCCTCGATCGAATCCGCCTCGAACTTGGTCACGGTGATGCGGTCCACGTCGACCAGTTCGGCGATACGTTCGACGATCGCCTGGACCACCCGCGGGGGATCGAGAGACGAGGACAGCTCCCTGGTTGCCTCGCTCGTGAGGCGCAGTCGATCGACAAGGCGCTGGGTCGACTCCCTCGCCTCGTCGCCGACCACCATGATGCTGATGAGCCGAGTGAAGCGATCCATGATGGCTCGCTCGGTATCGGTGAACGGTCGGGTCTCGGGACGCCAGAAACCGACGACCCCCATTCCGACGCGCCCGTCGGGGAGGGGCATCCCGGTGGCCATCGGCACCAACCGTCCGATGCGAATGTCGGTGCCGAAGACCTCCGGCGCGGCGCTCTCCTGGGGAGCGTTGGCGGTCTCGATGGGAACGCGATACAGCATCGCCCGGCCGTGCAGCATGCCCTCGTGCAGGGGCCACTCCTCGCCGATGAGGCTCTCGGCCCAGGGACCCGACGCAGCGACGACCTGAAACACGTCCGGTCGTGTGGCCGGCACGACCGAGATGACGCACTCGGTATGGGGGACGACGCGAGTGCCCTCGGTCGCCATCGTCTGGAGCAGGTCCCGCAGCGGGACGATCTCGCGGGGATCCGTGGGGACTTCATCGAGAAGCCGCGCCACCAGGCGGCCGATCGCCTCATTGACGCTGGGAAGCTCCTCACCGGTGGGAGAGGGCCAGGATCGGGTCTCGACGACCCCGGAGGACGAGTGCTTCTGGCTCGCTTCGGGCACGGCTATACGATGCGGAGGCACGTCATTTTGATGATAGTGACTATATCACTCAAGATCGAAATCACTCCAGATCGAACAATCCCTGGAAAGTGGATCGTGCAATCACCTATGATACACTATGGATACCATGTTAGATGATAGCGTGGCTGCAACTTGACCACGTCTCCGTCCAGGCGAGTCGCATCCTCCTCAGCCGGTCGAGGGAGCACGGGCAAGAACCACGCCGCGCAGCGAACAGCTCGAACGGCGACCGCGCGCCGGCCGGGGAGTCAGCGGCTGTGCGAAACGCCGTCGGTGAGAGCGCTGATGTGGCTGGCCATCATCCTCGCGGTCATCTGGATATTCGAAGGGGCGGCGTTCATCCTCGTACATGTCTTCAATGTGCTCCTGCTCTTCGTCTTTGCGGGAATCGTCGCGCTCCTCCTGACGCCGCTTGTGGACCGGATCGAGCGCGTCAGGCCCTTTCGCGGACATCGGTCCTTCACCGTTCTCCTGATCTACGCGATTGGCCTTGGGATCGTTGCCGGCGCGATCATGCTGGTGCTCCCGACGGTTGTCGCGCAAGCGAAAGGAGTCCCCGGACTGCTGCAGACCGTCGACCATCAGCTGCGCCAGCACGGCATCTCCTTCTCGTTCGCCTCGCTGATCAACGCGGTGAACGGGCAACAACTCGGCGTGGCACTCGGCGTTGCGGCGGCCTTCGTGTCGGGGCTGGTCAGCGTGGTGCTGGTCCTGGTCATCTCCATCTATCTCCTGATCGAAGGTCACGCCGTCATCGCAACTGCGCGCAACGTCTTCCCGAATCGACAGCGCGAGTTCGACTTCGTTGCGCTCGCGGTTGGGTCGACCGTGGCGGCGTATGTGCGCGGACAGATCGTGATGTCATTCGTCATCGGCACCTATACAGGCGTGGCTCTGACCATCGCCGGCGTCCGGTACGCGATTCTGCTCGGGATCCTCGCCTTCTTCCTCGAGTTCATCCCCATCGTCGGTGCGGTCGCCGCCATGGTCCTCGCCGTCGCCGTGGCCCTGGTGCAAAGCCCGGTGCTCGCGCTCGTCGCCGCTGCGATCGGCCTGCTGGGGCATGCCATCGACGCGTACCTTCTGGGTCCGCGCGTGTACGGGCGTGTCACGCGGCTTCACGCACTGGTGGCGATGGCGGCACTGCTGGTCGGCGCGGAGCTGGCCGGAGTGCTCGGTGCTCTCTTCGCTGTGCCCGTCGCCGCAGTCGGCAACATCTTCCTGGGAGCGCTCTATCGCGCTCGCCGCGGAGAAACACCAATGAGCACCGCCGCGGATGACGAGGTGAGTGTGGAGACGCTGCCCCGCCTGGGGGAAGAGGTCAGTGCGGTCGAGGACGAGGGCGTGAACCGAAAGCCGGTGCCCCACAGCGCCTAGCCTGATGACCAGCGAGACGACGACGGATCGAGGGTGAGCTCAGCGGGGCGTATCGGCCGACGGGATCGCCGGCGATTCGCGTGACCGCTCGACCTTCGTGGACAGCTGCGCAGGTGTCGTGTCCGCCTTGACCAGGAACTCGAGGGCCCCGAGCTTCAGGCCACGCTCGCGCAACTCGGGCTCGCCGTAGTTGCTGAGAATGATCACCGGGATGTGGGTTGTCGCCGGGTCTCCCCGGAGCCGCTCGAGCACCTCGAACCCGTCGAGGCCGGGCAGGCGGAGGTCGAGATAGATGAAGTCCGGCACCTCTTCGTTGGCCATCCGCAGACCTTCCTCGCCGTCGCGTGCGACCACCACGTTGTAGCCATCCGCCGCGAGCCGCAGGCGGTACATTTCCGCGGCTGCGGTGTCGTCCTCGATCAACAGAACCTTGACGTCATCGTCCACAAAGCTTCCTCCTCTGACACCCGCCATCGGTGAAAACCCCTGGCATCCGGCTCCGCTTCGTTTCTCTGATTTTAGCGCTCCTGCGTCCTCGGGATATTGACACATGACGACTATAAGATTGCTTGACACTCCTTATGCCAAGCTGATAGTCTGCCTTGCGGTCGGAGAACGTCAATCACGCCTGAATTCCTCTCCCCAAAGCCCACCCCGCCGGGGGTCGCGCCCCCGGCGGGGTGGCACCGTGCCGGGCAGATGCTAGGGGCTGGTGATGAGCGCGTTCTCGACGGCCGACACACGATATAGACTCCCACTCAATGATCGACAGCGCCCCCGGCTGAGCAGGCTCGATGGCCATGCTTTCGGAGCGCCGGTCGGTGGCGCTGTCGGCGGCCCGAGCATCCGAACCGCATGACCGATGCCGATTCGGCCGCGATTTCGATCGGGCGACTGTCGAATGCCCGGCGTTCCAGCGAGCCCAGTTCATCGCCGCAACCTCGTATGGAAAGCCGCTCGGTACACACGTGGCGTGCTCACACCTGCTGGTTGGCGAGCTCACCACGAACCAGTTCTACCCTCGCTGCTCACTCGGCTCCGATCTCGACAGGATGAGCTGGCTCGAAACCATGGGTCCCCGGCGGATCGAGGTGCTCAGGGCGCTCAACGCCGAGTTCGAGACGCTCTACCCCGATTCGCTCAGGCAGCTGGTTGCGGCCAAGGCAGTCGCGCTCGCCGGCCCCCCGGACGACCGCCCGGGCCGCCTCGCGCTCGCCGCGGTGCTTCGAGAGTTCCTTGCGGAGTTCAGCGCGTTTGTGAACGCCAACGCGGACCGCATCGCCGAGATCGGCGTCTTGCCGACCGATCTGACCGTGCGCGCCGCGCGGGTGCTCGGCGAGTGGCAGCACAGTTCGCGGCTGGATCTGCCGGGACTCGACGAACAGTCGATTCTGCGACCCGAAAACCTCCGTGCTCTGCACGACGCGCGCCAGCGGTGAGCCGGGCCGCCGCGTCGGCAGAACAGGCGAAGCTGTTGAACCTCGACAAGCCGTTGTACACGATCGGCATCACCGCGGAAATCCTCGCCACCCATACGCGCACGCTGATGATGTACGAGCATCTGGGCCTCGTCGTCCCCAGCCGAACCGCGACCAACCGCCGCCTGTACTCGCAGCGCGACATCATCACGCTCGGAGCGATCCAGAGGCTGACTCGCGGCTACGGGCTCAATCTGATCAGTGCGCGCTATCTCATCCACTGCCTGCAATTGCTCGACGCGCATGGAGTCCCGAGGCCGGCCGGCCTGACGGACATCGACGTGGAGCACGTGAAGGTCTGAGGCTCGACGGGCGGGCCTACTGGGTGATGCGGTCCGAGCGGTCCCGAAACCGTGCCACAGCCTCGGAGATCGTTTCCTCGAGGTACTGGTAGAACACCCGGCGCTGGGAGATGTCGATCGCCGCCTCGACGTGGTGGCCTTCTCTGCGTCGCGCGATCCATGGGGGCACGCCGTCGGCGACCGCCTCGGTTCCCACCCGAACGTGCACGAGTGCGTCGTCGTCCTCCGCGACGTGCAGGGTCACGTTGAGGATGGGACCGGTGTGTTCGATGAGGCGCCAGCTGCGCTCCCATCGGGCGTTGCGGCGAACGTCGTGCGCGAGCCGCACAGCGTCGTCGACGAGGACGCTCTCGCCCGGCCGGGCCGTCCGAGCAAGCATCGTCCGGACGTTTTTGTCGATGTCACGGGCGATCCAGTCGACAAGCGACGGAGCGCGATCGTCGATGTCGGGACGACCGCTCTGATCCAGCGCCAGCTCACCGATCGCCTGCACAGTGCCTGCGTGCCGGCGGCAGTAGACGACGCCGCCGAGCGAGATGCCGTGCGCGGGACAGATCGTTGCCGGGCATGAGCGTTCGCGGCGGTCACGGTATGCACACAGCTGCGCGGTCAGGTTGCCGCAACCGCGCATCGTGCACGCAATTCCCGACGCGGGGCGAGCCGGATGCGGGGAGCGCTCTCCTCGGCGGAACAGTGCCGTTCCCGGCAAGGTTCCAAGGCGACGAAGCGCGCGCGTCTCCCTTCGGGGAGTCTCCGCAGTCGGCACGGCACAGTCCTCCATGTCCCTCTCGGGCGCCGTCACCCTCGCCGGCGCCCCTGGCGTAATCAGACGCTACGGGCGGCTTCCGTGGCTTGGTGTGCGACGGCTTGCGATCCAGCGGTGACGTGGCGCAACGGCCATCGCTTGGATTATTCGGAGTCGGTGACGGACCTCGCCTTGAGCTCGTCGGCGCGCTCGTGCCAGAAGTCGAGGCGCCGCTCGAAGCGAGCTGCTTCGGCCATGAGGACCTTGAGGTCGGTGTCCTTGACCTCCGATTCCGCGTCGTCATTCATTGAGCTCAGCTGGCGCTCCGCGACCGCGAGGAGGCTGCGTTTGAAGTCGAGGAGCTCCGCGTAGACCTTGGTCCAGTGGACCGCATCGTCGACGTAGGCGGTGCGCTCGTCCTCGCCCTCGAGCAGACGTTCCGGCTCGACGGCGTCGAGCGCGGCTTCGCGTGCCTCCTGATGATCCGGGACGCGCTCCGCGCCCCGGTCCGCCCCTGAATCCTCCTGCGCTCCGGCGTCGTTCACGACACCCATTTTCGCGTCGCTTCGGCGAGAAGTGCGGGCGGCGTGTGCGCCTTGATGAGGTAATCGTGCGCACCAAGCTCGCGACCGCGCTCGACCAGGTCGGGTTCGCTGTAGTTGGTGAGGATGATCACTGGGATGGCGGCCGTACTCGGAGCGGCGCGGAGCTGCTCCAGGACGTCGAAACCGTGCATCTCCGGGAGGCCGAGATCGAGGTAGATCAGATCGGGAGCGTCCGTGCTCGCACGCTCGATCGCCTCCGCGCCGGAGCCTGCTCGGATGACGTGGAATCCCTGAGCCTCGAGCTGCATCTCGTACATCGCGGCGACGTCCACGTCGTCGTCGACGAGCAGCAGCCGTATTCCCAGTGACCCATCAGGCATGGACTCTCCCCGCTGGCCGGCTACGTCCGCGCGGCAGACGCAGCGTGAATGTACTCCCTTCGCCAGGCCGGGACTTGACCTCGATGTCCCCGCCCTCGGCCTGTGCCAGCGCGCGCGAGAGGTGCAGGCCAAGCCCGGTCCCTTGAATGCCGGCGGCGATCGCACTCTGGAGTCGTCCGAATGGTTGAAACAGCTTCGGCAGGTCTTCCTCGGCGATCCCGTCGCCGTGATCGGTGACGTCGACGGCAACCCAGCCGGGCTCGTCACGAACCGCAATGGTGACGTCGGCGCTGTCGGGAGAGTACTTCAACGCATTTGACACGAGGTTGCCGAGGATCGTCGTCACCTGTTCGGGGTCCGCCCGAACCCGAATCCGTCCGGCCAACTCGACGTTGATCGTTCGCTTCGACCGGCCACCGGCCGGGACGCGTGCTGACGCCGCCACGGCGCGTGCCAGCGCGTCCAAACCGACATCCTTGGCGTGCTGGCCGCGGGACCGAACCTCCATCCGGCTGGTGGTCAGCATCCGGTCGACGAGTTCGCTCATGTGACGCATCCGCGCCGTCATCAGGGGAACCACCTTGGCGATCGCTTGCGGTAATTCCCCGAGCGAGCCCTCCTCGAGCATCGAGAGATATCCGCTCACCAGCGTGATCGGGGCGCGCAGCTCGTGCGAGGCCAGCTGCAGGAATTCCGACTTCTGCCGCTCCAACTCAGCCATCCGCTGGGCGTGAGCCTCGAGGCGATCCAGCTCGGCGGCCTGGAGACCCTGGGCGCGCTGTTCCGCCGCATAGCCCTGCCAGACGAGTGCCGATGCGCGCGCGGCCAAGCCCATGATCCACTCATCCTGGTCGGAGAAGCCCGACTGCGAATTCCACGCGCCGAGAATTCCGAGGGGCACCGCGGCGGTACGCCATGGGACGGCGAGCACGTCCCTCGCGCCCAGGCGCGCGAGCACCGAGTCCGGACGCGTGACCTCCAAGGCATCGCCGTCGCCGAGCCTCAGCGCCTGACCCGAGACGAGGACACGCGCCAGAACCTCGTCGCCACTGGAATCGAGCCGCCCACGCGTTGGGGGACCCGATTGCTCCGTCGCGAAGGCGGATCCCTGGTGGAGCGGGACCAGTTCGGTGCCCGTGAGCTGCCAGAAACCAGCGCGCTCCGCGCCGACCAGGCGGGCGACAGTTTCGCTCATCTTTTCGAAGAAGGTCGCCGGGTCCAAACTCGAGGCGACGTGCCGCGACATCTGCGTCAGTGAGTTCATGCCCGCGTCGCTGCGCGCTTCGGACCTCGTCCACAAGACGCGCGTTGCGCAGTGCGAGGACGGCGAGCAAGCCGACCTGCTGGAGCCCATCGAGCTCGTTCGCGACAAACGGCCGGTCACTTCGCCGGCTCAGGATCAGCACTGCCCCGACGGTCTCGCCCACGGACAGCGGCACGATCGCGGTATGGCGCATCGCCTTCAAAGCGGGCGTGATGTCGGGGTCAGAGGTGCCGCTTTCGGCGAGGCTGCCGCCCAGCACGATCGCGCCCGTGGTCACCGCCTGATACAGCAGCGGCTGCCTCGGCAACCAGGTCAGCGGATATTCGTGTCCGATGAAGTTGGGTGGCCCGCCGCGCTGATAGCTCGCCTCGACGCGGAGCACGTCCTGGTCGAGGCTCGTCAGGGTGCACCGGTCGACGTCGACGTTTTCGGCGGCGAAACGGACGAGGCGTCCCATGATCTGGTGCGGGTCGCCGAGGGAGACGACGTCCGCTTCGATCGACCTGGCGAAATTGGCCGTCGTCGGTGGGCGGGGATCGACGTCAGAGGCGGACGTGCTCGATGTCAATCCCGACAAGCTCCGGAGGCCGAGGGATGCCATGGGCGTCAAGAAGTTGCAGACATTTGATGACGTATCGCGCCCCGGCGATGTTCAACCCGTACTGCCGGGTGAGCCGCTGAATCGCGCTCAGCGTGAGCAGGTCGCGTTGCGAGTACCGACGACGGTTCGTCGCGGTGCGCTCCGGCACACCGAGTCCCATGGTCTCGTACATCATCAGAGTCCGAGGGTGGCTCGCCAGGATCTCGGCGGCGACGCTGATCGTGTACAGCGGTTTGTCGAGATCGAGCATCTGCTCGGACGTGGGAACCATCATCTCAGCGGGCATCGGATCGAGTGAACCGCGCGCCCGGGACACTGCGACCGGCAGCGCGCAACCTGAGCAACACGACAGCGATTCTATACGTCAATCGCCGCGGCGCTCGAAGGGTCAGACGAAGCTCACGCTGGTCGCGGGGCGCTGGCGGAAGAACTGCACGCGGCAGTGGTCACAGCGGAAGACGAGGCGAAGTCCCATTCTCCCCAGCACCTCGGTGATCCGCGAGCTGCACTGCGGGCAGGTCGCAGCCTCGTCGAGGTAGGGGCCGACCACCGGCTTGACATCGAGCTGGATCGGCTTGTATCTGCGAGCCATCAAGTACCTCCAAAGTGCTGGGGTGGGTTCCCTGATCCCCACCGTCAAGAGCATCCTATCACAAAACGTGATAGTACCGTTATTGCTATCATGGGATCGATGTCCGAAATGCTGTCCCGCGGCCGGGGAAAGACGGGTGGTGCGCCGATCCGGTCGCGATCCTTCAGACGGCGCCGGAGGATGGACCTCCGCACCGTTGCAACCGGTGCGGCGCTGTTCGTGGCGGCCGCCTGGACCATCATCTTCGGAGTGGGCGTGGTCCTCCGCTGACCCTGTCGCCGGCTCGAGCGTCGCGGCTGCCATCGACCGAACCGGCCGGCAGCGGTTGCAGCCGGGCTGGAGAACATATCGCGCTTCTGCCTGCTACCGTACAAAAGGCGGAAGTCAATTCTGGCCGAGGGAGCGCTGACTCCACCCGGCATGGAGGAGCAGTTTTGGAGGATGACGTCAAAGTCCTGCTGATCGAGGACGACGTCGCCGCCGCGGAGATGTACCGGCTCCGCCTGGCGGCCGACGGCTACTCGGTCGTGATCGCGCACGACGGCCAGGAAGGCCTGCGCATGGCAGCCGACGAAGCCCCAGACTTCATCTATCTCGATCTCCGCCTTCCCGGTCTCGATGGGTTCGAGGTGCTCGAGCGGCTCCGCGCCGGCATGGCGACGAGACACATCCCGGTGATCATCCTCTCCAACTACGGCGAGCCGGAGTTGCGGGAGCGTGGCATGAAGCTCGGTGTCCTGGAGTTCCTGGTCAAGGCTGACACCACCCCAGCCCAGCTCTCCGAGAGCGTCGAACGGGCGACCAGCCCGCGCGCACTGCCCTCAACCTGAGGTCAGCGCGGCAACGCCGTGGCGGACCTGGCATCCACCTGGGATGATCCCGGGTCCGCCGACGACACGTCCCGCACGCTCCTCCTCGAGACGCTCAGGCTCGCCTCCCAGCTGGCCTCCGCACGCGGCCGCGAGCGCGAGGCGTCGCTGCTTCTGCTCCACAGCGATGTCCTGACCTGCGTCGCGGCGTCCGGGGTGGCGGGGAACGTGGGGCACGGGCCGTACCGCGTGACGGAGCATCCGGCGTACGAGCATGCGATGACCACCGGCGAGATCGTCGAAGACGCGTCACGCACCCTGTTTCCGGTGCGGGCGGCGGGCGATGTGACCGCGCTCCTGGTGATCGACGATGGAGAGGGGCTGGACGGCGAGCAACGAAGCAGTTTGACCTTGATCGCGCGCATCCTCGGCCTCGGCGTCGACCAGGCCGCGAGCATCGATGAGCTCCAACAGGAGGCGGAGCGCAGCCGCCGGCTCGAGCGGCTCAAGGGCGAGTTCCTGAACATCGCAGCTCACGAGTTGCGCAGCCCCCTCGGGATCATCCGGGGATATGCGTCCATGCTCAGTGAGGGAATGCTCGCGGAGCCGGATCGTGGCGTGGCGCTGACCCGGATCGGGGAGAAGACCGAGGAGATGGCGCGTCAGGTTTCCGAGATGCTCGAGACCGCTCGCCTCGAGACGCTCGGCTTCGAGTTGCAGCTCGAACCGGTCGATCTCCTCGGGGTGGTCGACGACGCGGCGGAGGCGATGCGTCCGCTGTTCGGAGCCAACCACCGGTTCGTGGTCTCGGCGCCGCGCGACCCGATCGCGGTCGTCGCCGATCGGCGACGGCTGACGATGACGCTCACCAACCTCATCGACAACGCGATCAAGTATTCGCCTGCGGGCGGGGAGATCGAGATCGGCTGTGAGCACGACGGCCGGGACGCCAGCATCTCGGTTCGCGACCATGGCATCGGCATCAGCGCTGAGCAGGCCCACCTCCTCTTCACTCGATTTGGCCGCCTCGTCACGCCGGAGACGAGCCATATCCGGGGTACCGGGCTCGGCCTCTATCTGGCCCGCGAGACCGCGCGCCTGCACGGGGGAGACATCGTGGTCACGTCAACGCCCGGGGGCGGCAGCACCTTCACGGTGATCCTGCCCCTCGCTTGAGCGGAAAAGCAAAAAGTCCACCCCGCGCCGTGGACGTTGGCCGGCGGGATGGACTCTGCTGGGAGGGGGGTGGGGGACGGCGATCACCCGACCGCCGACCCTACGAGCTTAGTGATCCGTACCCCAGCCTGTCAAATTAGTGGGTAGCCGGGTTATACAGTTTTGTCGACCTTGTGGCAACTCACGAGTTGTCCGCGACGTACTCATCGGGATCCCTGTCCTCGATGCTGATGCCGCGGGCGCCCGCATGCTCGGTCTCGAAGGAAGCGAACGCTGAAGCCACCTCCGCCTGCTCGTCGGACGAGGCGGCATCGTCGAACTCGATGAGCGGGCCCTGCTCCTCTTCGTACATGTGCTCGGTGTTGGCGTGCTCGGTGGCGTTGACGGCCTCCCACCAGGCGGCTTCGCCGATCCGCTGACCCTCGGCGTCGCGGATCGCGTCGCGAATCTCATTGTGGTCCCGGATGGCGTCCTTGGTGTCATCGGTCGCGTCGGAGTCGTCCTTGAGCAGCCGAGGATAGAAGAGCGCCTCCTCCGCCGCCGCATGGACCTCGAGCCGGGCCGAGAGCGCGGCCCACAGGGACGCGATTGTCCCAGCATCGTCCCGCGCGGCTTGCAGCGCCGCGAACTGGCTGCGGAACCAGATGTGGTCAAGGCGGATGAGGTCGGTGACCCGGGTGGTTTGCATGAAGGCCGATATTCCTGACAGCGACCATATCAGATAGACGCCCATAATCAGGTACAAGTGAGCCAGACTCACTGCCATGAACATCCCGATGACCCCTACGCCGATGCCCCCGCGTGAGCCGGACCCCGAGCCGGAGATCAAGGAGCCCGATCCCGAGATGCCGGAGGTTCCGGACCCTGACCGATCGGCCGAGACCGACGCGCCCGAAACCCGCCCCGAGCAGGAGTAAGCGCGTCTCGCGCGATCGAAGCCGTCGAGCGCGCTCAGGGTACGAGCCGCGGTCAGACGTCGAGGTGTCTTCGCAGAAAAGCGAGCATCCGGGGCGCAGCATCGAGCCGGTTGGCGCGCTTGGCAAGCCCGTGCCCCTCGTCGTCATAGATCAGCAATTCGCCGGCGATCCCGCGGGCGAGCAGCGACGCGTGCAATTGCCGCGCCTCGCCCACAGGCACGCGCGGGTCGTTCGCACCGTGAATCAGCATCAGGGGCGCGCGGATGTCGTCGACGTGGGTCATCGGCGACGCTTCGATGAGAAAGTCGCGGTCGGTGTCGAGAAATCCGTACTCGACCTCGCGGATCCGGCGCCGGTACGGCGAGGTGTTCTCGAGGAATGTCACCAGGCTGCTGATCCCGACGGTCGCGATGCCTGCCGCCCACAGGTCAGGATAAAAGGCCAGCGCGGCGAGGGTCATATAGCCACCGTACGATCCGCCGATCACGGCGGCGCGGGTGCCGTCGACACCGCGGTCGGGGAGCGACGCGTGCACCGCGGTGAGGTCTCCAACGGAGTCGAGTCGCAGCCTGCGATCGTCGAGTGAGACGAACCGGCGTCCCCAGCCCGCTGAGCCACGAACATTCGGCGCTACCACGGCGATGCCCTCGGCGACCAACCGAATGATGAAGGGATCGTACCGAGGCGCGAAGCGTGCCTCCGGGCCTCCGTGTACCACCACCACCACGGGGGGATTCGCGACCGGCGGTCGGTAGAGGAAGTAGGTGATGCGCTCACCGTCAAATGAAGCGATCGTGTGCAGCTCGGGCGTGACCAGCGCTGGCGAGACGATCTGGTCGACCGGCAGCAGCCGCACCGGCGAGCCGCCGTCAACGGTGTCGATGCGCAGCGGAATCAGCGGCGTCGCGGTGGTCGTGTAGGTCAACAATGCCGTCGTGCCATCGGCGGAGAGCGACGGCCGCGGCACAAGTGGGAGCCCGAAGCCGGTGCCGGCTTCGGGCAGCTCGAGGTCGCGTATGTGGGCGAGGGTCTCCCCGTCATGGAGTTGGAGGCGAGTGATCGCGTCTTCGGCATGGACGACGAGCGCCGTACGGCCGTCGCCGCTCAGACTTGCCTCGCTCTCCCAGGTGGTGCTCAGCACGTAGTGCCAGGACGCCGTTCTCACGTCGTAGCGAGCGATCGACACGACGTCTTGACCAGCATCGGTGCTGAACAGGAATCCCGATGAGTCGGGATACCACGTTGGGGCGACGGAGGTTCCCGGCCCGGTGCGGTCCACCACGGTGCGCACCTCGGTGGTCTTCAGGTCGACGAGCAGCAGGTCGTCGCTGATCGCGAATGCGCCGTCAAGGCGCACCACCGTGAGCCAGCGGGCGTCGGGGGAGAAGCACTCGACGCGGTTCCAACCACCCTCGACGACGCTCCGGATCGTGCCATCCTCGCGGTCGAGCACGTAGACGTCGATGTCGACACCGTTTCGCTTCGTCGAGCAGAATGCGATGAGCTTCCCATCGCGACTGACGTCACCGAGATCGTGCTTGATGTTCTCTTCGACAACAAGCGCGCGCGGCTCGCCGCCGTTGAGGTTCACCAGCCAGAGCTGGTAGTTCTCGTTGCCGCCACGATCGACAGCAACGACGATGTCGTCGGCGCCCGGAATGTAGCGTGCGGCGGCGACAGGCTCGTCGAGGAAGGTCAGTTGGGTGAGGTCGCCGCCGTCAGCGGGCAGGCGATACACCTGCATGCTGCCGGTGTCGTCGCAGCGCACGAGGAGCTCGGCGCCATCCGGGGCGATATCGGCGATGACTGCACTGCGCGCCGCCAGCAGGCGCGAGAGGAGCTCGTCGACCACGCCGTCATCTTCGCACCTGCCAGGATGTGTTCGTGGACAGGGTGCGCAGACCGATCACGATCGTCACCGGGGCCGGCAGGGGCATCGGCGCCGCGACCGCGCTCCACCTTGCTCAGATCGGTCACGACGTCACCGTGAATTACCGGCAGGATCGCGCCGCGGCGGATCGTGTCGTTGCGATGGCCGAGGCATCCGGTGCTCGAGCAATCGCGGTCCAGGCCGACGTCACGCAAGAAGACGACGTCGCTCGGCTGTTCGCGACGACCCGCGAGAGCCTCGGAGCGGCGGAGTGCCTGGTCAACAACGCGGGCGCGACACTCCATATTGGTGACCTCGCCGACACCCCGGTGGCAACGATCAGGTCGGTCATCGACGTCAACCTCCTCAGCGTGATTCTCTGTGCACGTCGCGCCGCCCTGCTGATGTCCACCAGCCGCGGCGGTGGCGGGGGCGCCATCGTGAACGTCTCCTCGGCGGCAGCGACCTTGGGCAGCGCGCACGAGTACGTTCACTACGCGGCCGCGAAGGCCGGCGTCGACGCCCTGACCATCGGGCTCGCGAAGGAGCTTGCCGACGACGGTATCCGGGTCAATGCGGTGGCTCCCGGCGTTGCCCGCACCGACATCCACGGCGCTGCCGGCGCCCCCGATCGGGCCGAGCTGGCCGCCGCCAGAATTCCGATGGGGCGCGCCGCGGGTGCGCACGAAATCGCCGTCGCCATTGCGTGGTTGCTCGGGCCCGAGGCGACCTATGTCACCGGCGCGATCCTGCGCGTGTCCGGCGGCCTGTAGCGAAGTGAGCTCGTTGACGGCCTCGCGTTGAGACAGGAAGAGCGCCGCCGAAACGCAGTAGTCTTGCCGCCGTGAAAATCGCGCCACGCCAGCTCGCCGATGCGGCAGAGATCGCCCGTCGCTGGATTCGCTATCAGGCGATGCTCTGGGACGTTCCGGGAATCTCGTTCGGGATCAGCCATGACGCGCGCGTGGTGCTGCTGGATGCCAAGGGCACCGCGGACGTGGCGTCCGGGCGCCGCGCCACGCCGGAGGCGACCAGCTATCGCTGCGCGTCGATCACCAAGACGATGACCGCTACGCTTGTGATGCAGCAGGTTGAAGCTGGCAGGATGCGCCTCGACGAGCCGATTGCTTCGTATCTGGGTTGGACGCTCCGGCTGCCGCACGCGAGGGAGATCACCCTGCGCCATCTGCTCATTCACGGCGGCGGCGTGATTCGTGACGGCTCGAATTGCTGGGGTGACGATGACTTCCCAGATCGAGACACCGTGCACAGGGAACTGCGGCGGCAACTCACGTTCGCCGAGCCCGCGACGACCTTCCGCTACTCGAACCTCGCATATGTGCTTCTCGGCGAGGCACTCGAGGCGGTGACCGGGAGGCCCTTCGAGGCGATCCTGCAACGGAATGTGCTGCGACCGCTGGGGCTGAAAGGAAGCGCTCCATCGGTGACGCCGCCCGTCCGAAGGACGCTCGCCACCGGCTATTACCATCGTCGTCCCGGCGAGGAGCCACATCCGGCGCGACACCCCGACGCGCGCGCCTTCGGGCCCGCGGGAGGCCTCGTCTCGACGGTGCCGGACCTTCTCAGCTATCAGCATGCCCATTTCCCTGGAGCAGGCGATCTCGTGTCGGACCTCTCACGGCGTGAGATGCAGCGCACTCAGTGGCAGCGACGTGAAGAACCGAATCACGGACTCGGCTGGATGATCTGGCACGTCGACGGCGTTGACATCCGCGGTCACAGCGGCGGGTTTCCCGGGTTCACCACCAAGATCGGGTTCTCGCCGGAGTGGGGCCTTGCCGCGGCGGTCCTCAGCAACATCAACGGTCCGGTGCCGAGCCTCGCGCTCGACATGGTCTTCCACAGTGCGGCCTGGGTGGTGCGGCGATGGGATGATGCCTCCAAGACGGCGCATGGACATTCGCGTGCGAGCCTCGGCCGCTTCGCCGGCCACTACCGCGGCGACATCGACGAGATCACGATCGCGCGCATCAATCGTTCGCTGTATCTGATCGATCCCGAGATGGTGATGCCGCTGGCGTCAGCCGCACGATTGCGGCCGGACGGTGCGCGGCGTTTCACCATCGTCGAGGGCGACGACTACGGCCACTTCGGGGAAGAGGTGAAGTTCGCGGTGGACCGGGCAGGGCATGCCACGGCAATGCAATATGGGCCCCACACCCTCCATCCAGCGGATGTCTAGGAGGTCGTTCGATCCGCCGCGATGACGAGGTCGTGTAGAAGCTGAAGCCGGCTCTCGCGGTCGCGAACGAACCGTCCGATGCCCTCGAGAAGGTATGCCGTGGTCAGGTGCGCCTCGTCCATGACCTCGTCGACCGAGCCACCGGTGCGCCACCGGTTGTCCCAGTCGGCACCCATCGAATACTCCGCACCCAGCGGCCCGTCGACCCAGTCACGCATGAGCTTGACGGTCCGATTGGTGATCGCCATCGCATCGAGCCGGTCGGCGGGAGCGATCACGCTGTCGCGATACGAGGCGGGTTGCCTGCGAAACAGCTGCGGGCTGAGGGCGGCGACGACCTTCACGTTGAGGCCAAGACTGTCAAGATCAGGTAGCGCCTTGACGAGGTTCGCGGTCGTCGTCGTCCCCTGCACGAACACCGTCCCCATCGGGCGGAGGTCGGTCCGGAAATGCCGGAGCACGTAGGCGCCGCGTGCCGCCTCGAAATGACTCGGCATGCCGAGCGCCTCGCGGTCGGGTAGCTCGATCGCCGGTCGCGTGAGATGGAGCGCGATGATCGGCACATCGGTGGCGAGCGCGGCGGCGAGCACCACGGGTACCTCGTTGTACTCCCACGGGTGCAGGTCGATGACCTTGCCCTCGGGAAACAGTTGGGTAACCCCGGGCTCGTAGATCCCGAAGTGAGTTCGCGAGTCCTCGGCGGTCTCCGGGCCCGAGTGACCGGCCACCCAGAGCACCTTGCCGACCTTCAGCTCGCAATCCTGGGCGAGCTGACTGAATAGCCGCATCTCACCGTATTTGAGATAGCTGAACGAACCGTAGGTCGAGCACGCGCCCCAGAAACCGTTGAACGACGTGAACGGCTCGGACGACAGGTTCACCGACGCGAGCCCGACGATCATGCCTGCGTTGGTGAACTCGGTGATCTCGGTGGGGAGCAGCGCGCCGCCTGGATTCGAATCGCGTTCGTACCATCCGTATCCGGGCATGTCGCCGAAATCCTTGCTGAAGCCGGAGAGGTTCGTCGAATCGGCGAGGTCTGCTGACGCTGCGATGAAGAGCGGACGCCCGTAGTCCTGTCTCGCCATCGCGTTCACCCACGAGCTCCACGCGCCGAATGCCGTGCGGTTCGCCTGCTTCTCGCCCGGCTTCTTGTAGAGCGCAGCCGGATAGCTCCGGAAATCGGTCAGGCGCGGATCGCTGAAGACGTCTGCGCCATGACCGCCCACTCTGAGCCCGTCGACCTGCTCGGGTACCTGCGCAGCCAGCTCGATGAGGCGGTTCGAGATCGCATCGACAACCTCTGCGTGATCCGCGAGCACGCCTGCCGCGCGGCGCAGGTTCTCCGCCGCCTGCTCATGGAGGGCACCGGGATCCGAGGGGGCAGGCTCGTCGACACCGGCATAGCTCGCCCCGTACTTCGCCATGAACGCCTTGCGCAGCTCCCAGAACGGCGCACTGTTCATGGCGTGTGGGGAGCCGTGATTCTTGTTGTCGTATTTGCCGTAGCCGCGTCCTTTTCGGGTTCGGAACCAGGCGACCGACGGCACCCGGTCGGGATTCTCGCCGCACGCCACCTCGAGGATCGCCCTGGTCACCGGCGACCACTCCGAGCCGTCCATGGTCCCCGCCACCCGCCAGTTGTAGGATCCGAACCAGGTTGCGGGTGTTCCCGGAACGACCGATGACGCAGCGAAATCGTCGATGCCGAAGTCGTTCCAGTCGAGGAGGAAGATGAGGTTCGCGAGGCCGAGACCCCAGGCGGCATTGCGCGTCTCGTGGCTCGCCCCGGCGGTCAGGCCGCCCTCACCCTCGACAACGAAGACCCGCACATCGCCCGCCCCGGCAAGCTTCAGGGCGAGGGCCTCGCCGGCAGAGGGAGGCATCCCGTGGCCGGACGGACCGGTGTTGAACTTGAGGAACAGGGTCTTACCCGCCATCTCGGGGTGGCCCGGAAGACCGCCGCGGTGGCGCAGCGTGGTCAGGTGCTCGGGGAGCAGGGCCCAGCGCCCGTCCTCGGGCAGGGTGAAGGCAGGATTCGGGTCGCGTGCGCCCCGCAGGCGGAGCGTCTCATTGAGCGCGGCGAGCGTGGCGTAGACGACTGGAACCGTGTGTCCCGCGGAGAGCACGAATCGGTCCGCGAAGGGAAGCCACGGACGGCGGATGTCCCAACGCATCGCACCCGACAGCATGGTCGCGAGCAGCAGATGGACCTTGGAGCGTGATCCACCTGGGTGCCCGCTCTGGCGGTAGTTCAGGGCGAGGTCGATGAACTCGTCGACGACGTCCTTGACCACCTCCCACACCGGGAAGGACGCCTCCGCGTCCGCGTATAGGCGTTCGGAAGTCTCCACGCTTGTGCACAATAGCCGTCCAGGAGAACCGCATGACGACGACCGTCCCCGTCGAAATCCAGGACGCGATCCATCAAGCGACCAGTGCGTGCGCCGATGAGTTGATCGCCACCTCGCGCGCGATTCATGCGCTCGCCGAGATCGGCTTCGAGGAGGTCGAGTCGTCGCGTCTGCTCAGCGGCGTCATCGAGCAGCACGGCTTCCGCGTCGAGCGCGGCGTGTCGGGGATGCCGACGGCGTTCGTGGCACGGCACGGAAATGCCGGCCCCCATGTTGCTTTTGTCTGCGAGTACGACGCGCTCCGCGGCCTCGGCCACGCATGCGGACACAACCTCATCGCCACGTCGTCGGCGGGTGCCGGCATCGCGCTTGCCCGCTCGCTGGAGGCTCGTGGTGTCGCCGCCCGCGTGACCATCGTTGGCGCGCCCGCCGAGGAAGGTGGTGGCGGCAAGATTCCTCTCTGCCACGACGGAATGTTCGACGACTGCGACGCCGTGCTCATCTTTCACCCGTCGGACCGAACCGCATCGACGCAGTACGCGCTGGCGTGCACTCACTGGGAGTGGACGTTCCGTGGCAAGGCGGCTCACGCGGCGGGACATCCGGACCATGGGATCAATGCGCTGGACGCGTTCGTGCACGCGTACAACGGTGTTTCGCTCTGGCGCCAGCAACTGCGCGACGACGCGCGGGTTCACGGATTCATCGTCGAGGGGGGCACGGCTCCGAACATCATCCCGGAGCTCACCCGTGGCGAATTTCTGACGCGTGCGCGCGACGGCGACTACCTGCGCAGCATGAACATCCGTTTCCGAGCGATCTTCCAGGCGGCCGCGCAGGCAACCGGCTGCGAACTGCAGCTCGACGAGAAGGAGACCTACCTCGACCTCCGTTCGAACCCGGTCCTCGCCGAGCGCGCCAGCCTGCACCTCGCCGCCGTGGGGCTCACCGAGGATCGCGTCATCCCATGGGAGCGCACCGGCTCGACCGACGTCGGCGACGTCTCGTATGCGGCGCCGACCCTCCACCCTGAATTCGCGATCGCTGACGAGGGCATCGGCCCGCATACGCACGCCTTTCGCGAAGCTGCGCTGTCACCGCGCGGCGAGGCCGCGATGCTGAAGGCCGCCGAGGTGCTGGGCAGGATCGGCGCCGATGTGATCTTCGACCCGGATGTCCGCCGCGGCGTGCGCGACGCGTTTCTCGCCCAGGCGCAGCACCGTGCGCAATGGGCCGGTACGGAGGCGTAGCCGGGGAGCGGAGCGACGACCCCCGCACCGCACTTCCCCGGGGGATGCACTGGTCAGGAGGGCGCTTCGGGTTTGCGAGCCCGGCTCGGTGCGACGCGCGACGGTTCCCCGGGCATCTTCGGGTACTGGGGCGGCCACGGCGCGTCGACCTGTCCCGCGGCAGTGTCGCGCTCGTGGAGCGCGAGCACCGGTTCGAGCGACTGTGGTGCAGCCGACATCGGCTGCCACGGGTCACCGTTTCGGGAAACACGAGGCGGCACCGTCACGATGGTGAGCGCATCGGGTGTGATCGCATCCAGCTCATCCCACGAGAAGGGGGTCGAGACCTGCGCCCCGGGACGCGCGCGTACCGACCAGGCGCCGAAAATCGTCTTGTGCGGCGCATTCTGGTTGAAGTCGACGAAGACTCGGCGTCCTCGTTCCTCCTTCCACCAGGCGCCGGTGATGAGATCGGGGCGGCGGCGCTCGAGCTCCCGGGCGACGGCCACCGCCGACGAACGCACCTCGTACGAGGTCCAGCGCGGTTGCAAGCGGACGTACACGTGGATGCCGCGGTTGCCGGTCGTCTTGGGAAGACACGCCACCCCAAGCTCGTCGAACAGCGCGCGAACCTCACGTGCCGCCTTCTGCACCATCGGGAACACAACGCCAGGGCTCGGGTCGAGGTCGATCCGGAGCTCGTCGGCGTGCTCGGGGTCCGATGCCTGCGACGGCCAGACGTGGAATCCAAGGCATCCGAGGTTGACCGCCCAGAGCACGTGAGCCAGGTCGGCCGCAACCAGGGCGCGAGACGTGGTCCCGTTGGGCGTGGTGACGATGGTGGTCTCGAGCCAGTCGGGACGGGAGTCCGGGACGCGCTTCTGAAAGAAAGACGGCCCGCTCGCCCCGTTGGGGAAACGCTGGAGCAGCACCGGGCGCCCACCCATGGCACGGAGCAACGGCTCCTCGACCGCCTGGTAGTAGCGGACAAGGTCAAGCTTGGTCTCGCCCCGCTCGTTGAAATAGACCTTGCCGGGGTTGGTGATCGGGATCTCGCGACCACCCGCTTCGACCATGACGACGTCATCAGCCATCGGGTCGCTCAGTTGGTCGGGCTCACGCCGTCGCGACGTTTGACCGCGAGCGCTGAGATCGCCTCGAGAATGCACCGATGCGCGTTTTGCGAGGTCAACTCCGCCCAGTCATAGGGCGGTGCCACCTCGACCACATCCACCGCCACCACGTCTGTACGCAGAACGATCTGGCGGATGGCGCGGAACAGATCGACCGGTTGCATGCCGCCGGGTTCTGGCGTCCCGGTTCCGGGTGCGAACCCAGGATCGAGCACGTCGATGTCGACAGAGAGATAGATGTGATCCGGTCCGTCGAGCGCTTCGTCGATGGCGTCCTCGATGACGGGCGCCACCCCGCGATCGCGGAGTTCGCCCATGAGATGCCAGCGCATCCCCTGCGCTCGCATCCAGTCGAACACGTCCTTCGGGGGCCAGTACCCGCGCAGCCCGACCTGAACGAAATTGCGCCCCGGAATCGCACCCGATTCGATGAGACGGCGCATCGGCGAACCGTGTGAGTACAGGTTCCCCCAGACGTTGTTTCCGGTGTCCGCGTGCGCGTCGAAATGGACCATGCCAACGCTTCCGGGGGGATGCGCCGCCGCCACGGCGGTCGCCGACGGCCAGGTGATCGAGTGGTCACCACCGATGACCATCGGGACGATGTTCCGCGTCACGACGTCACCGACATGCTGCCGGATGTCCGCGTGCGAGACCTCGGCCATGCCCGGCAGGCATCGCGCGTCGCCGTAGTCGATGACCCGAAGCACCTCGAGGGGCGCGATCTCGAGCTCGAGATGCCACTCAGCGCTCTGATAGGACGCGGTGCGGACGGCACGCGGGCCGAAGCGCGCCCCTGGCCGGTAGGTGACCCCTCCGTCCCACGGAGCGCCGATGACGGCGACGTCCGGGCGCACCTCGTCGAGCTGATGGGTGCTCGTCAGCAGGGGAACGCGGCAGAACGTCGTCGGGCCCAGGTAGGCAGGCCCGTCGTCATACCGTTGCACGGCGCGAAGACTATCGCGTCCGTCGCCGGGGTGCGAGGTGCCGTTCGGCTGCTGACGTTCCCCGCGTGCAGATCAGAGAGCTCGCTGATAGGCGCGGAATGACCGAACTGCGAGGAGCCCGAACACGACCGCGAGCGCCGCGAGGCCACCGAGCCTGGTCAGCACGATCGACCAGTCCACATTGGCGAGGATGCTCTGCCGCCCGGCCTCGACGGCCCAGTTGACCGGGTTGAAACGGGCAACGGTCTGAATCCACTCGGGCATCAGGGCCTGCGGCAGGAACACAGAGGATATGAAGCACAGCGGCAGAACGAGCATCACGTTCGCCGCAATGACGGTGTTCTGGTCGCGCAGCCGCAGTGCCAGGGTGTTGGAAAAGCAGGCCATCACCAGGCCGAGCAGCACGGCGGCGGCGACGAGCGCAAGCACGCTCAGGCCTCCACCGGCGAACCGCGCCCCGCCAAGCAGTGCCAGCCCGACAAGGATCACCGACTGGACGACGGTGAGAGTCGCCCAGTATCCGAGTTGCCCGATGAGAAAAGAGCTGCGCCGGGCCGGCGTGGAGAGAAGCCGGTCGAGCACGCCGCGCTCCATATCCGTGAGATACAGCGTCCCGCTCCATCCGTTCGAGAGGAGGGCGCTCATCACCAGCACACCGGGCGCGAGATAGTCGATGTACGAGACGCCCGCGAAACCGGGCAGCGTGGCGACGTTCTTGAACAGCTGTCCGAAGAGAAACAACCAGATCACCGGCTGGACGAGTTGCATCACGACGTACAGCGGCTGGCGCCAGAGTGCACGCAGATAGCGGACGGCCATGTGCGTCGGTTGCATGACGAGCGTGCTCATCGCGAATCTCCTGCATGTGTGGCGCTGAAGCTGCGCCCGGTGTGGCTGAGGTAGACGTCGTCCAGGGAAGGCCGCGACACGGTGACCGACGCCACCGTCACGCCGGCGGCATCGAGCGCCGCGAGGACGCCGGGAACCGCGCGCGCGCCGTCGTCGACGCGGGCGTGAACCGCGCGACCCTCGGCGGTGAGGTCTCGAAGCCACCCGCTTCGGGGGCTCAGGGCGCGGAGGGCATCGCCAATCACGGCATCTGCGTCGAGTTGGATATTGATCGCATCGCCGAGCAGCCGGCTCTTGAGCTGATCGGGGGTCCCATCGGTAACCACCCGACCCTCGTCGATGATCGCCAGACGGTGAGCCAGATGGTCGGCCTCATCGAGGTAATGCGTGGTCAGGAGCACGGACACGCCGTCGCATGCAGCGAGGCGATGGATCTCGGACCAGAGGCTGCTGCGCGCCTCGGGATCCAATCCCGTGGTGGGCTCGTCGAGAAAGAGCACCTCGGGCTGATGCACCAGCCCCATTGCAACGCCGAGCTTGCGGCGCATGCCTCCCGAGTACGTGCGCGCCAGGCGGTCGGCCGCGTCAGTGAGCTGGAATCTGTCGAGCAGCTCGGCAACCCGGCGTCGCCCGTCGCGGCTCCCCATTCCATACATCTGTGCTTGCAGGGTGATGTTCTCGCGACCCGTCGCCTCGAGGTCGACGGCATCCTTCTGGGCGACGCAGCCGATGATCCGCCGGACGCCCCGGGGATTGGCGATGACATCGATCCCGGCGACGCGTGCCCGACCGGCATCCGGGTGGGTCATCGTCGTGAGGATCTTCACCGCAGTGGACTTACCGGCCCCATTGGGACCGAGGAGGGCGAAGATCGTTCCGCGCTCCACCTGGAAGCTCAGGCCACGGAGCGCGACGACGTCCTTGCCGTACCTCTTCTCGAGATGCTGGGCCTCGATGGCGAACGGTCCGAAGGCGGCCACTGCGGCATTCATGCGAAGGCGCTCCTTTTGAGCTAACGTTGTTAGGTCGATCGAGGAGCGAAATGTACCCCTAACGGTGTTAGTCTGTCAAGTATGGTGGTCATAGTGTCCAGTCCAATGAGCAACCCGGCGGAACGGGCGTGAACCGCATCACCCTCGCCGCCACCGCGCTCGAGTTGATCCAGGAGGACGGCCTTGACGCGCTGACGATGCGAACCCTTGCGGATCGGAGCGGTGTCAGGGCGGCCTCGCTGTACTGGCACGTGCGCGATCGCGAGGAGCTGCTCGAACTCGTTGCCGATGCGCTACTCGCCCGGGTTCCCACCCCCGCGCAAGGACTGGACTGGCGCGAGGCGGCCCTGGCGTTGTGCACCGCCACCGCCGCGCATATCGCGTCTCAGCGCGATGGCGACCGCATCCTGCACGAGGTCCCCGGGGCCGTTCGGCGCAGCGCCGCCTACACCAGGCTCGCCCAGGACATCGCCAGTCGGGGCATCGCTGCCGGGACCGCCGCCGAGGTCGCGGCGATGATGATCGGGTACGTGGTGACGCTGCCGTCAACCCGTTTCCTTGATCGGCCGGCGGTCGGAGGCAAGACCATCACCCTGGCCATCGACTCGGGTTCTCGTGGCGTCGTGGTCCAGGCCGGCGCGTCGATGGAGGGGCTGTTCCGAATCCCCCATGACACAGCGGCAACCGCGCCCACCGTGCTCCGCGACGAGCGGGTGATCGTGCGGCGGCTTCGCGGTGGCAAACGCGGTGAGATCGAGATCAACCCGGCTCATCCATGGCGCATTCAGGTCCAGGGGCCTACGTGGAACACGCTCCTCGACCTGCGCGGCGTCAACCTGCGCGAAGTGCACCTGGACAGCAGCGCGAGCAAAGTCGAATGTCTGCTGCCTCATCCACAGGGTGTCGTGCCGATCCACATTTCGAGTGGGGTCATCGGCGTCTCGCTCAAACGAATCCCGGGGACTGCGGTCACCGCAGTTATCAAGAGCGGTGCGGTCCAGGTGAATCTGGACGGCTTCCAGACCCGCGTGGCGGTCGTTGACGCGCGGTGGGAATCACCCGAGGCGAGTGCCGCACCCGACCGGTACGAGCTCGAGGTGAGCGGCGGCGCGGTTCGCGTGAGCCTCGACCAGTCGGCCGTCGAACCCACCCCGGTGCCCAGCCCCCAGCCGGCCGGGGCAGGCAACGACGAGTTCGGCACGGCGCTCGGCATCGTCCTCGACGGCATCGCGATGCGGAACCGGTCGTGACGGGACAGCGTCCCGCCGCCCGCGTCTCTGACCGCTCACCCCGCGTATCGTTGCCACGTGCGGCGCGCACGCACCGTGCCAACGCGTGACGAGGAGGTCGACGCAGATGCTGTCGTACGCATCGGGGACCAGCACCGTGCCCCTGCTCGGCGAGACCATCGGCCAGAATCTGCGCCGGACGGTTGAGCGGCACGGCGACTCCGAAGCGCTCGTCGTACCCCACCAGAACTACCGGGCGACATACCGTGAGCTCTGGGAACAGGTCTCCCTGGTGGCACGCGGCCTGATCGCTCGTGGCGTCGGCCGCGGAGACCGAGTCGGCATATGGTCGCCGAATCGCTTCGAGTGGGTGGTCGTCCAGTATGCGACCGCGCGAATCGGCGCCATCCTGGTCAACATCAACCCCGCCTACCGGACCACGGAGCTGGAGTACGCGCTCGGACAGTCCGGCGTTTCGTTTCTGATTCTCGCGCGGGGTTTCCGTCAGACCGACTACGTCGGCATGCTCGACGCGGTCAAGGGCTCGTGCCCCGAGCTTCGCGAGGCGCTGGTCCTGGAAGACGGCTGGGACTCGCTGCTGCGAGATGGCGCGGGACTCGCCGACGATGCCCTCGAGGAGGTCGAATCGAGACTTCAGTTCGACGACCCGATCAACATTCAGTACACATCCGGAACCACAGGATTTCCGAAGGGTGCGACCCTCTCGCATCACAACATCCTCAACAACGGGTTCTTCGTCGGTGAGACCGTCAAGTACACGTCCGCGGACCGGGTGTGCATCCCGGTGCCGTTCTATCACTGCTTCGGCATGGTCCTGGGCAACCTCGCGTGCACCAGTCACGGTGCATGCATCGTGGTTCCGGGAGAGGCATTCGACGCCGACAGCGTGCTCCGGGTCACCGAGCAGGAGCGCTGCACATCGCTCTACGGCGTGCCGACCATGTTCATCGCGGAGCTCGAGCATCCCGGGTTCGAGCATCACGATCTGAGCCTCCTCCGCACCGGCATCATGGCCGGCTCGCCGTGTCCGGTGGAGGTGATGAAGCAGGTGCAGTCGCGCATGAATATGCGCGAGGTGACCATCTGCTACGGCATGACCGAGACATCCCCGGTGTCGACGCAGAGCGGACTTGACGACCCGCTGGACAAACGCGTCGGGACGGTGGGCCGCGTGCACCCGCACGTCGAGGTGAAGGTCATCGATCCTGAGACGGGTTGGACCGTGCAAGGTGGGGAGTCCGGTGAGCTCTGCACCCGCGGCTACAGCGTGATGCTCGGGTACTGGAACAACGAAGCCGCGACCGCCGGTGCCATCGACGTCGCGCGCTGGATGCACACCGGTGACCTCGCGACCCTGGACGACGCCGGCTACGTGAACATCGTGGGTCGCATCAAGGACATGATCATCAGAGGTGGAGAGAACATCTACCCGCGTGAGATCGAGGAGTTCCTGTACGCGCACCCGGACGTCAGTGACGTGCAGGTGATCGGCGTTCCGTCCGAGCGGTACGGCGAAGAGGTCATGGCCTGGGTGAAGCCGAAGGGGGGCGCGACACCGACGGCGGAATCCCTGGAAGCCTTCTGCCGCGGACGCATCGCGACCAACAAGATCCCGCGCTACTGGAAGCTTGTCGACGCCTTTCCGATGACCGTGACCGGCAAGGTGCAGAAGTACCTCATGCGCCAGGCGTCGGTCGAGGAATTGGGATTGCATGCTGCTGCCTCGGTGACAACCGCCTGAGCATCGGACTCGCGCTTGCCGCGGCAGCGCTCTGGGGCAGCGGGGATTTCCTGGGAGGCTTCGCGAACCGCGCCGCACCGCTGCTGTCGGTCCTGCTGATCTCCCAGGGGGTCGGCCTCGTCGGGATGATGTTGGTCGCCGTTGCGCTCGGTGGCAGCCCGAGTGGGGCGGACTTCGGATACGGGGCGCTCGCCGGCCTGGCCGGTGCTGCCGGCGTCGCCATGCTGTACGGCGGTCTTGCCTCGGGCGCGATGTCACTGGTGGCTCCGATCACCGGCGTGGTTGCGGTGCTGGTCCCGATCGCCGTCGGCGTCGGGAGCGGGGAGCGCCCCGCGGCTCTGCAGTACGCCGGGATCACTGCCGCGGTGGCGGCGGTTGCGCTCCTCAGCGGCGGCGTGAGCCGGGACGCGCGCCTCGGCCGAAGGACGCTGCTGCTGGCCCTCGGCGCCGGGATCGGTTTCGGGTTGTTCTATGTGGCCATCGCGAAAACCTCGATGGCGGCCAACCTCTGGCCGCTGGTGGCCGCCCGAGGGGCGTCGGTGACGGCGCTGCTTGCGGTGACCGTAATTGCGCGCCGAACCCCGAGTTTCGGCGCTGCGAATCCGCTGGTGATCATCGGTGCGGGTGTGCTCGACGTGACCGCCAACGCCCTGTACCTGCTCGCGGTGCACGGAGGACTGCTGAGCATCGTCGCAGTCCTTGTCTCGTTGTACCCGGTCTCGACGGTCCTGTGTTCGATGGTGGTGCTCGGCGAGCGGCTTCGCACCCTTCAGGTCGCCGGGGTCGGGGCGGCGATCGTCGCGGTGGTGCTGATCACCGCAGGATGAGTCGGTCGCGACTGTGCCAAGTCGGATTCGAGTTGGAGACGGCCGGCGACTCGGGTCTGGATCACCGGACGGTAGAGCTTGTAAGTGCCCTTGCCTGCGGCCTTGGCGGCATACATCGCCAGGTCCGCGTCCCGAAGAAGCCCGTCAGCGTCACACGCGGTTCCTCGACTGAGCGCGACACCGATGCTCGCCCCTGGGGCGATCGTCGTCCCCTGAATATCGACCGGTGCGATCAACGACACCATGATGCGCGCGCAGGCATTCATGACGCGTCCCTCGTTGCCGATGTCCTCGAGCAGAATCGCGAATTCGTCTCCTCCGAAACGAGCCGCGCTGTCCGACGCGCGGAGCGACTCCCGTATCCGTCGAGCGATGACCACGAGGAGCTCATCACCGGCGGCATGACCGAGACTGTCGTTGATGGCCTTGAAGTTGTCCAGGTCCGCGAACAGCACGGCAGTGGTCTGTGCCTTGCGGTCGCTGCGCGCGAGCGCCTGACCGACGCGATCAACGAACAGCGCGCGGTTGGGGAGACCGGTCAACGGGTCGTGAAACGCCAGGTGCGCCATTGAGTCAGCCGTCTGCGCGCTGGCGATCGCGACACTTGCGTGCACCGCGAAGGTGACCAGCATCTGCTGCTCGGTGATGGTGTAAGTGCGTCCGCGGCGATGTGTTGCCACAGTCAGGCTGCCGATGACCCGACCGTTGGCCTCGATAGGCGCGGACATGGCCGCTTCGAGACCTTCGGAGCCGAGCACCGGGAGCCGGTCGGGGCTGTTCTGGTAGTCCTCGATGACCACGAGCCGGCCTTCGGAGAACGCGCGCCCCACGGCGCCCTCTCCGGTACGGATCCGCATCATGAACGGTTCCACGTCCTCGGAGTACCCTCGTCCGGCGACCCGGAGGAGATGCGTCGGATCGGCGGGATCGAGCAGGCGCAGATTCACCGTCTCATCACCGATGAGCTCGGCCGCGGCGGCGACGATGGTGTCGAGGATGTCCTGAAGCGGCGCACGCTGCGACAACGCGCGCTGGATACCGGAGAGTTGATCGAGCAACGCATCGCGGTCGCGAAGCAGCTTCCGCAGCCGGCCGCTTTCCACGTCATCACGCTCGGCGCGCGCCCATCCGCCCTCTCGAGTCATCAGCTCGACGCTGGCCTCGGTGTAGACGACCGCCGACGCGATGACGGCGGCGATCGCTTTGTCATGCTCGGTGAACGGCGATCCCGCGGATCGCTCGAGACGCAACGTGCTCTCCCTGCGGGAACGCATTCCGCCTGCCGGAACCACGATGCACGGACCGAGCAGCGGTGTCGACGCGGCGTCGGTCGTCTGCAGGTGCTTCTGGCGCCGGGTATCCGCGCCCGCCCGCGGACGCGCATGCAGCGACAGCACCGCGTCGCCGTGACGCAGCAACGTTGCGACTTCGAGGTCGAGCGTATCGATCGCGAGCTGGAGAACGCCGGTGATCGCCGACGCGTTCTGATACGTTCCGAGTGAACGGCGTAGGTCTCCCAGGCTAGTGAGCATGGGCGCTCACGGGGACGCAAGCGCTGGCCATCGGCTGGAGCGTAGCTCCAGCCCGCTCGGGTGAACGCGGTGTGACCGCCCTGCGACTCAGGTCATCCGGGTTGATGGCCCGTCATGTGACGGTTGTCGCAGTCCGACACCAGCGCGCTCTTGTGTGCGCTGCCGAACAGACCCGCCATTCTGCGAAGGCGCACGGTAATCTCGGCGGAAGTGGGATGAACGACCCCTGGCAGTGCTCGCGGTGGGAGCGGCGGTATCGCGCGCTCCCTCGCGTCCACTGGCCACGAGGCGCCGCTGGTCAGCGGAGCGACTGCGCGGCAGCGGGACGGGGCCGCAGTGCGCTGAGCGCCGCTCGGTCTGCCAGCGCGGTGGCGACGTCCTCGACGTCAGCCGCCATGGTGGGCTTGCCCAGGCCGAACCCCTGACCGAGCCGGATGCCGGCTGCCTTCATGAGATCGGCGACGAACTCGTTCTCGACACCTTCGGCAATAACCGCCGCGCCGCTGACCCGCGCAAATGTCATGGTCGCATCCATTGCCGCTCGCGATCCAATCTTCGTCGAGGTCATCGTGAGGCTTCGTCCCAGCTTGAGGAATTCGCTGGCGGAGGCGGTGAGCAGCTCAAGTGTCGAGTGACCCTCGCCGACGTCATCGAGTGCGAAACGGATCCCCTCCGCGCGATATGCGGCGAGAACGCGCGCGAGCGCGTCGTAGTCGCGAATCCGCTCGTGCTCGGTGATCTCGAGCACCACGGTCTCGGGCGGCCGCCCGGCGTGCCTGAGGACGAGCAGGAGCTGATCGACGCCGTGGATCGGGTCGAGCAGCGTGGCGGCGCTGATGTTGAGGAACACCGTCCCCCCGTCTGGAAGGTCCCTTGCGGCATCGACGGCCTTGCGGCGGCACATCCAGTCGAGGTCGCGAATTCGTCCGCCGGTGCGAGCCGCCTCGAACACCGCCTCGACGAAGTCCATCGCGGCGAAGCCCTCCGGTCGCGCCAGCGCTTCGTAGCCCAGGACCATGCCGTCGTCGAGAACTCACGATCGGCTGAAACATCATCGAGATCGGACCACCTTCGAGGACGCGCATGACCACGTCGGAGTACGACCGCTCGGCGATATCAGCAGCCTCGCCAGTCTCATAGGATGACCCGCGGACGCGGTCGCCGCCGGCGTGCTTGGCCTCGTAGAGCGACTCGTCGGCACGCTGCCACACCGACATCGGATCCGCGCCCGCCGGCGCCGCGCTCCATCCAACCGTGATTCGCACCGGACCGGTGGCGAGCACCAGTGAGTGCATCGCAGCGCGCATCCGTTCGGCGATGAGCGGAGCACCGAAGACGCCAACCTCGGGGAGGAGTGCGGCGAATTCGTCGCCACCCACGCGCGCCATCACGTCCCAGCCGCGAACCAGCAAGCCGAGGGTGTGACCGACGACACGGAGCAACGTGTCTCCGGCCGCGTGGCCGTCGGCGTCGTTGATGTCCTTGAGGCCGTCGACGTCCAGGGAGAGCACGGCGAATGGGAGTCGAGGGATGGTACGCAGCGCACGGTCGAACTCGCGCCGATTCTTCAGGCCGGTGAGCGCGTCGGTGGATGCGAGCGCGGCGAGTTCGGTGGCGGACTCGACGGATCGCGTCTTCGGCGCGAGCCCGTTCGATGAACCGGCCGAGGTGACGGCAGATCGCCGGCATGGAGGCGAGCACACTGCTGTGAGACCGCACTGTCGACACCCGGAAGATCACGAGGACTCCGAGGATGGTCCGCTTGCCTCTGATCGGGAAGGTCACAGCGGTGTGAATATCCGTGGCCGCCGACCCGGCGGCGCGGCCACCGCGCCCTCCGGCAATAACCGAGACGGCCGCCGATCCACGTCCCGACTTCACGACTCGACTGACCAGCCCCGGTCCCTCGCCGAGCCCCAACGCCCTGCTCTCGGCTTCAAACGCAACCACATCCGCTGCCCCATCGGACCACGAATACCGGAGTTCGACGTCGCGTCGGTCACCGCCTCGCATCCAGATCTCACCGATGCGCCCGTCGCACGCCGTGGTGAGCATTGTGAGCGTCTTCCGGAGGGTCGCATCGAGGTCCTCCGACTCGTTGAAGAGCGCCAGTACGGCGATCAGCAACGCCTCGGCGCTGGTGACTCCCGGTTCCCGCGAATGCCGGTCGCCGCGCCCGATGACTTCACGCTCGCGACCGACAGCACCGCGGTCGCCGCCGCCATGACGCGTCTGCAGATCTGACGCATCGTGAGCCGGTACCGCCACTGTGAATCACCTTGATGCGGATGGAAAAGCGCCCGCATGCTCACGTTGCTGGAGGCCGAACGGGTGGTCTGTACGCCAGCGCACTTACACTCGGTCCGCGACAGCACCGCGTTGTTTGGTAGCAGGGCAGTCACCTGCGCGGCAAACCACATGACGGGGCCGCGATATTCGCTGCGCTCGCCCGATGCGCGCCTCCGCCTGCGGGCAAAGCCTGAGCGGGGCCCGGGTACCATGGGCGAGCGATGAGTGAGGTATGACGGCGTTCGGCGAGGCGGCGCACGCACATCTGGGTGCGGCGGAGGCGTGAGCGCCGTGGCGTCCGGCGTCGAGGGACGCATCGTCGCGTCGGGTCTGACCAAGGTGTTTGGCGAGATCAAAGCGGTCGACGGCTTGTCGTTCAGTGTCGAGCCCGGATCGGTCACGGGATTCCTCGGCCCCAACGGTGCGGGCAAGACCACGACGCTGCGAATGATCCTTGGGCTGGCCGAACCGACCTCCGGCACCGGGACAATCAGCGGGGTCGCCTACGCCCACCTGCCGGCACCCGGCCGCACCGTCGGCGCGGTGCTGGAGGCAACCAGCTTTCACCCCGGCCGTTCAGCCCGCAACCACCTCCGCGTCTTCTGCGCAGCGGCTGGACTTCCGGACAGGCGGGCGGATGAGGTGCTCGACCTGGTGGGACTTCGCGCAGGCAGCCCGGTACCCGGTGCGGGGCTTCTCGCTCGGCATGCGCCAGCGGCTTGGTCTGGCCACGGCGCTTCTCGGGAATCCGAGGGTCCTGCTGCTTGATGAGCCGGCGAACGGCCTCGACCCCGAGGGCATCGTCTGGCTTCGAGGCCTGCTCCGGCACTTCGCGGACGTCGATGGACGGACCGTGCTTGTCTCGAGTTCACGTCCTCTCCGAGGTCGAGCAGACGGTCGACCGAGTCGTGATCATCGCGCGCGGCCGCGTCATCTATGAGGGAAGGTTGGCCGACCTCGAAGGCGCCAGCGCCGGGGTCGTGGTTCGGACACCGAATCCCGATCAGCTGCGGGCCGCCCTGGCGCCGCTCAACGTCAAGATCAGCGCCGGGCCGGACGGGTCGGTCGCCGTCCTGGGCGCGACGCTCCAGGCCGTCGGCCGCGCCGCGTGGGACGCGCACGTGGAGCTCCACGAGCTCCGGGCCGGGAGCTCGAGCCTTGAAGAGACGTTCCTGCGCCTGACCGTGGATCCGGCTGACCCCCCGGCGAGCGCGTGATCCACCTGCTTCGCGCCGAATGGCGAAAGGTCACCACCGTCAAGCTCGGCTGGGGAATGCTCCTCGGAGCCATGGCGCTCGCGGCGCTCGGGGTCGTTGCCCAGATCGCCAGCAACGGCGTGCGTGGAAACGCTGCCCTGCCGCTCTCCGCCGCCGCGACACAGAAGTCGATCGCCGCATCAGCCAGCAGCGCCTACCTGTTCGCGATCGTGGTCGGCATCATCCTGATCACCACCGAGTTCCGCCACTTCACCTCGCGCCCCACGTTTCTCATAGAGCCGCGGCGCGGTCTCGTGATCGTGGCCAAGATTCTCATTGCCGCACTGGTCGGCCTCATCTACGGGATCGTGTGCGCGGCGCTGACCGCGGCGATCATGATTCCGTGGTTCGGCGCAAAGGGAATCACCATCGGCTGGATCGACAATGGCGTGCTCCAGTCCCTCATCAGCGATGTCATCGTGATCGCGATCTTCGCGGTCGTCGGGATCGGCGTCGGGGTTCTGGTACGCAACCAGATCGCCGCGGTGATTGGAGCTCTCGTCTATCTCTTTGTGCTCGAGCCACTCGTCAACATCATCCCGGTGGTTCAGAACGTCTATCCATATCTGCCCGGAGCGGCGGCAGCCGCAATCACCGGCGCCACGCGTGGTTCGGGGAGCTCGCATCTCGACGCCCTGCAGGGCGGCCTGGTGCTGCTCGGCTGGGGCCTGCTGTTCGCCGTGGGCGGATGGATCTTCACCATCGGCCGCGACATTCCCTAATGGATTCGCTCAGCTCCCGGTGACCATGTCGGGGGCGCGTGGACGCGGGGGACGGCGGCGCGGGAGCGTGATGATCTTGGCACCGCCGGAGACTGCGGTCGCACGAACCGACCGATCCCGGCCATCGTGCTTCGCCGCGTACATCGCCCGATCCGCGGCCCCGAGCAGTTGATCCATCGTGACGCCGTGGGCAGGGTAGGTGGCGATGCCGATCGACGCCGTGAGCCCCTCCAGGCTGCATGCGTCGGGCATGACCACGTCGCGCACCGCGCTGCGCACGGCTTCGGCGGCGATCCACGCTCCTTCCGCGGAGCACTCGTGCAGGAGCACCACGAACTCCTCGCCTCCGATCCGGACCACGGCATCGGTGCCGCGCACGGTGGTGCGCAGCTGCGCGGCCACGCGCTGGAGGACGACGTCGCCGATGGCATGCCCGCTGCTGTCGTTCACCGTCTTGAAGTGGTCGAGGTCGACGAGGAGGAGCGAGAGCGGCTTGCAGTCGCGAGCGGCACGAGCGATGTCCCGTTCGCCGGTGTCACGCAGCCAGCGGCTGTTGTAGAGACCGGTCAGAGGGTCGGTCATCGCCGCGTTGACAAGCTCGCCATAGAGTTGCGCATTGCGCCAGGCCGACGCGGCGACGTGAGCGAACAATGAGGCGGCTTCGAGCTCGCTGGAGCTGAACTGGTCGACGCCGAGGCGCCAGCAGTTGATGATGCCGAGCTTGTGCTCGGTCGCGACCAGCGGTACGAGGAGCAGCGACTCCTGCACGTAGGACGTCCCCGGAATCTGCCGCGCCAGGGGATGCTCCGACGTGTCAGGGATGTTCTGGGGCGTGCCTTTCGCGAAAGCCCAGCCGGTGATGCCCGCGTCGAGCGCCATGCTGTCCGCCAGGATCTCGTCGCGATCGGGCCCGGTCGCGAGCACGGGCACGAGGCGGAAGGTTTCGTAGTCCGCCCTGAAGATCGCCATCTCGGCGACCGGCACGACGCGACCCATCTGCTCGGCCATCACGCTGAGGATGCGCATCGGATCGTGCTCACTCTGGAGCGCCAGCGCTGCGTCGCTCAGCGCCCGAGCTAGCGTCCGCCGCGGCCGAGCGATCGAGACCGCTTCGGGAGCGAGCTCCCGCGATGCGGGCGGCTCCGGCAGGGGCGAGGCCACCCGCGTGGGAGAGACCACGCGCTGCGCAAACCAGGTCGCGTCGACGACCTGCATGGAAGTGTCCCCCTCGAGCGGGTGGGGCAACACCGGGCGACCGAGAAGCCATCCCTGTCCGAACTGCACGCCGAGCGACTGCAGGGTCTCCTGCTCACGCTGGGTTTCGATGCCCTCGGCGATGACCCTCGCGCCGATGTGTCCACTGAACGACAGCAGCGCCACGACCAGCGCGCGGCGCGCCCGGTCCGCGTCGATCCCGGTGATCAGCGACCGATCGACCTTGATGAATTCAGGTCGCAGCTCTGCGATGACACGCATGCTCGCGTGACCGGCGCCCGCATCGTCGACCGCGATCCGAAAGCCGCGCGCCCGCAACTCGGCGGCGATGCGCTGCAGCAAGGCGAGGTCGGGTACCGGTTCGCGCTCACTGAACTCCAGCACGACGGCAGCAGGATCAACGCGCGCTTCATACACCGCCCTGTCGAGCGCGGCCACGCCGCTCTGGTCGACGAGCGTGCCGATGAGCACGTTGACAAAGAGGTCGGCCTCGCCGATGTTGGATGCGGCCTGCAGTGCCGCGCGCACGCAGGCGAGGTCCACGGACGACTGCATGTTGAGCGCGGCCGCGCCTCCGAACAATTGATCTGGGGTGCGGATGCGTGCTCGCGGTGGAAACCGGGCGAGCGCCTCGTAGCCGATGACCGAATCGTTAATCAGCCGCACGATCGGTTGCAGGGCTGCGACGATCCTTCCGCTGGTGAGCAGCGAGGCGATCGTGCCGCGCAGCCGGCGGTCGGGTGCCGCAGAGCCCGGGGCGTCGAAACGCTCAACGCCCGGCTGAGCCTCGGCGGACCACGCCGCCGCGAGCATCGCGGCCACCACCTCGAGGATCGGGCTCAGCGCGGGAGCACAACCGTTGCCCCAGACCGCGAGGACGGCAACAACCCGGTCCCGGCAGATCACCGGCAGCGTCAGGACATCGCCTTCATCCGCCGCGTTCGGCAGCGCTTTCGCGAGTGCAGAATCGGTGGTCAGGCGGCGCAGCGTTTCAGAGGCGTTGGCTGCGCCGTAGTAAGGGCGGCGCAGCCGGACCGGCTTGCGCAGCGAATCGACTCCATCGAGTGGGATGCGCATTCCCACCATGCTGGAGAAAACTCGCGTCGAAACCCCGTACGTCGATGAGGGGGGAACGTTGACCGCGAGCACCACGGCCATATCCGATTCGACCGCGTTCACCACGGCGGCCACATCGAGGGCGGCGAGCGCCTCCACGACTTCGGCCGCCGCCTCCTCGGGGCTGCGCGCGCCCGGGAGCGAGTGTCCGAGCCGGGTCAGGACGTCGAGGCGCAGATCGGGAGATCGTGGAGCCACGTCGTGAGTGTGCTGGGTGTCGGCGTGTCAGCCGACAACGAATCGGTCGCTATCCATCGGCAAATCGCCACATTTCCGGTGTCTGCGGCCAGCGCTCGGACTTATGGTAAGTCAAGACTTACCGACGACCTTGGCGGATGCGTTTGGCTCGCTGGACGGCGGCGTACGCTTGCGGGATGGGCTGCACACACCTGGCGACTGCGTCTCGGTGAAACCGCACAACGAATCGATGCGTCAGCCGGACCCTCACACCGACGCACGTGAACGGCTGGTCCGCAAGCGATCCGAGATCGTCGCGAAGGTGGATCAGCTGGGCGCTCACGATCCCGCCGAGGTGGCCAACCTCGGCTTTGGCAAGCGAATCGGCGACGCCACCGCCTACGCGGTCGAGAGAATGACCGACGCCTACCAGGCGCGCACGATCTACGCGACAGTGTCGGAGATCGACCAGGCGTTGGACCGGATCGACGCGGGCGCCTACGGTCGCTGCGTCGCCTGCGGCACCGCGATTCCGGATGAGCGTCTCAGGGCCGTACCCTGGGCCGCCCTCTGCGTTCCATGCAGCGCGAAGCCGGCGAAATCGAAGGTGGTGCGCTGAACTCGACTGCCGGCATCCGGAGGGCGATGGCTTGGACGTGATGAGCGTGCAGGACGCGGCGTTCCTGCACATCGAGAACGTCAACAACCCGATGCACATCGGGTCGGTCGCGGTGCTCGAAGGCCCGGCGCCGGCATATGGCGACCTGGTCCGGCTGATCGCGTCCAAGCTGCCGCTGGTGCCTCGATACCGCCAGAAGGTGCGGTTCGCACCGGGTGGGGTCGGACGACCCGTCTGGGTCGACGACTCGCACTTCCAGATCCTGTATCACATTCGCCGCACCGCGGTTCCGCCGCCCGGCGGCCGGGACGAGCTGCGCAATCTCGCCGGTCGCGTGTTCGCGCAGACCCTCGATCGGGGTAAGCCCCTGTGGGAAATCTGGATGGTGGAGGGGCTCCACCACGGTCGATGGGCGCTCATCTCCAAGGTCCATCACTGCATGGTGGACGGGGTCTCGGCCACCGATCTGCTCACGGTGATGTTCGATGCCACCGACGCGGCGGCGGTGCAATCGGCTGCGGTCGCGTGGACCCCGGCACCTGAGCCCGGAACCCTCACCCTCGCGGCTCATGGCATGGTCCGCACCATCGCCGATCCGCTCGGACGTCTGCGTGACATCTCGGGCGGACTCCGGCTCGCGGCAGGATCGAGAACCCGTGTCGCCGAGGGGGTGGTGCTGCTGCGCTCACTCGCCGAGTGGGGCAAGCGTTCAGCGACATCGCTCAACGGTCCGATCGGACCGCATCGTCGCTGGAGCTGGGCGGAGGCGAGCCTCGACGATGTGAAGACCGTTCGTCATGGGCTCGGCGGCACCGTGAACGACGTGGTGCTGGCCGCGATCACGGCGGGGTTCCGCAGCCTGCTGCTCCATCGCGGCGAGGACGTGTCCAATCGGATGGTTCGAACGCTGGTCCCCGTCTCGGTGCGCGCGGACTCGGAGCGAGGCGTCTACAACAACCGGGTGTCGGGGATCTTCCCCGGGCTTCCGGTGTCGATCACGGATCCGGGTGCTCGTCTCAATGCCATCGCCGCGCAGCTGTCCATGCTCAAAGGTTCGAAGCAGGCGGTCGCCGGCGACGCTCTCGTGAAGCTCGCGGGTTTCGCTCCACCGATGCTGCTCGCGATTGGCGCGCGGCTCGCTGCCCGGACACCGCAGCGTGCGCTCCAGACGGTCACCACGAACGTTCCGGGTCCCCAATATCCGCTCTACGTCGTGGGACGACGCATGGTCTACTCGTATCCGTACGTTCCAATCATGGGAAGCGTGCGCATCAGCATCGCGATCTTCTCGTATTGCGGGCGTCTCTTCTTTGGCATCACCGGCGACTACGACACGGTCGCCGACATCAACGTTCTCCGCGACGGTATTGAGGAGGGGATGCGCGAGCTCGTCGCCGCCGCCGGCGGTTCCCCGCCGGAGAACCCACGCGCGCGCACACAGAGGACGTCCCGAGGCTCGCGGGCGCGCGCCTGCTCGCCGGGGGGTCAGGCCGCGGCCGGACGCTCTGGAAAGAGGTAACGGGCGAGTGGCGGCGGCCGGAATCGCCGCCACACTCCCTCGGGTTGGGCGAGACGGTCCGCGATCGCCCAGAGGACGGCGGCATTGTGGCCCATTCCGAGGTGGCTGCTGTAGACCTCGATGTTCTCGCGGCGCCGCCCGGCTGTGTTTATGCATGCCCGCCACGGCACCACGCCGTCGAGCCGTGAAAAGACCGCGGTTGTGGGCACCGGGATCGGCTGCGACAAGCGCTCGCGTCGAGGCAATGATTCGGGATTGACGTGGAGCACGCCCAGGCGCCGGTACGCGGCGTCTGCAAGGCTGTCGCCCGGGTCGGTGAGACCGAACGGGCTCCCGAGCGTGATCACCTGGCGCACGATCGCCGGGCGCGAGCGAGCAAGTTCGCGCGCGAAGATGCCGCCCAGACTCCACCCCACGAGGCTGACCGACCGACGAGATGCGTAATGCAGCGCTTCGAACCGCGCGGTCATTCCATCGAGAATCGCCGCGGTGGGGCCGAGGTTGCGGCCGAGCCGCCACCCGTGCACCTCGTAGCCAAGCATGCGCAGATACAACCGCATCGTGGCGGTGGAGGCGTCTTCCGCGAGCAGTCCGGGGAGGACGAGGACTGGGTGGCCGTCGCCTCGCGGCGCGCGCAGCAGCACGGGCGACGTCGCCAGCATGGCGCCGTAGTCGGCGAGCGCGCGGCCCGGCTCGGAGACGAACAGCGCCAGCGATGGGCGTGTCATCGATGATTCATACCATCTCGACGGCACTCGTGGGCAGGCCGGTATCCAGGCGCTACAGCGGGGCGATGCCCCATGCGCTGTGGTGCGTTTCGCCGGGTTGCAGCACGATCAAGCTAGCGCCGGAGTTGAACGCGTCAGGGGCGCAGGTCATGGGCTCGATCGCCAGTCCTCGGCGCCGGCGTGACCGGTCGGGCAGCGTGTCTCCGCTGTAGATCATCGCGTACCGATGTGCCGTGTCCATCCACACGGCAACGCCGTGGTGCGCATCCGGCGCCGTCAGCGTGATCCTGGTGATGCCGTCATCATCGGCGCGCAACCCGGTGTACGCAGTGTCCAGCACAAGTGCGCCGAGCGGTCGCGCACGACGGAAGTCGAATCCGGTGCCCTCGACATCACTCTCGACGCCGGTGGGGATACCGCGATCATCGGTCACGAGGGTCGCGTCCGCCGGGACGTGCAGCAACGCATCGTCGATCAATCCGTTGGTGGCCAGGCGGACGTACGGATGGGCGCCGGCGCCAAACGGGCATGCGAGCTCGCCCCGGTTGGTCGCGGTGACGTGGACGGTCAAACCGTCGTCGCCCAGCGAGTACGTCGCGCTCAGGCCGAGGCTGAACGGGTAGCCATCCTGTGGCGGCATGTCGAGCGTCAGCGTCACCGCCGCCGCAGAGATGTCGCTGCTGTGCCAGGGCATCGTACGCGTGAGCCCGTGGATGGCGCTCCCGGTCCTCGGTTCGGTGACGGGTAGACGAAACGTCGCACCCGCGAATCGATACGTCGCGTGCGCAATCCGATTCGGCCAGGGTAGGAGTAGCTCGCCGCGGGCGCCGTCGCATTCCTGCTCGCGGTCGTAGCCGTCGACGATTGCGCCGAGGTCGGTGCGGTACTCACGGAGTCCGGCACCCAACTCCACGACCACAGCCCGTTGCGTGCCGTGCGCCAGCGGATACTGCCGCCCGGACGGGGGCGAGGTCACCGGCTCGGACGACGATCCGACGACGCCCATGGGGGACGTCGCCAGGACTCCGGTTCGACGACCCGGTCCAGCTCGCTCCTGATCACCGAGTAGCACTCGCACGATACGGCCTCGAGGCCGGCGCGGTCGACGATCGTGACGTTGCCGCGGACGTAGCGGATCAGTCCAGCTCGCTGCAGGATCCCGGCTGAGACCGACACCGTCGATCGCCGGGCGCCCAGCATCTGCCCGAGGAACTCCTGGGTGATCATGAATTGGTCGGAGCCGACGCGATCGTGGCACATCAGGAGCCAGCGGCTGAGACGCTCCTCGCTCGAGTGAAGCCGGTTGCAGGCAGCGGCCTGGGAGATCTGGCCGAACAGCGCCTGCGTGTACTTGTCCACCAACGCCTGGAATGCGCTGAGTTGTTCGAACAACCGGAGAAACGCCGCGGCGTCGATGCGCAGGGAGTGACCCGCGACCTGCGAGATGGCGCGCACCGCAAGCCCGCCGGGCGGCACCAACGGGACGCCGACGATCCCCTCGTTGCCGATCGTCGCAACCTCGACAATCGCGCCGTCGTGTAGTGGCGTCACCAGGGAGATGACCCCGTCGGTCGGGAAGTAGAGTGCGTCTACAGGCGCCCCCGGTTCAAACAGAACCGTTTTGACGGGCAGGGTGACGTTTCTCACAAGACCGAACAGCTGCTGACGCTCCTCCGACGGCAGGGCGGTGAGAATCCGGTTCTCTCCTGCTGAGGCGACCTGCTCGGCCACGTCGAGGTTTATGCCTCCAATCGCGTAGACGTCGACCTATGTGCGGTGCGGGACAGACGTGTTGCTGAGGGTGCATCAAATTATGACGCACCGGAAGGGACGACCACGGGCGCGCATTTCGCTGCGATCAAAGGAGAGGCTACGCGCGTGTCTGCACAACGCAGTTTCCCGGAACCGGGGGTGCTGGACCCCGGCGACCAATTCTGGCTCGAGGCAATGGCCGATGCCGTGCTCATCTTGTCACCGGTGTACGGTCCTCGCCGTCAGGTTACCGATTTTCGGGTGGACTATGCGAACGCAGCCGCCACCGAACTCACTGATGATCCGGCACTCGGTCTCCGCCCCGGAGCGCTTGTCGGAACCGGGTTTCTGAACCTCGATGACGAGACGGCGGGTGCACTCATCACAGCCTTCCGCGACGTGCTGTCCAGCGACGTTCCCTGCGCCATCGACGGACTGCACTATCGCATCCTCCGCACCGATACCTGGATCGAGCAGGCGCGCGACGTGCGCATCAGCCGGCACGGCAATCGGCTTCTGGTCACGCTGCGCGACGTCACCGAGCGCGAGGAGTTGGAGCAGGGTATTCGTAGCAGCGAGAAGAGCCTCCGCGCCCTCGTGGACGGCGTGTTCGACGAGGCGCTCATGACCGTCGACCCCGCGGGAAACGTGCTGAGCTGGAACACCGGCGCGAACCGGATCTTCGGGTACGCGTCCGGGGAGGTGATCGGACGGCACTATTCGGTGCTCTATCCACGCGGACGGCCGGTCAGCCGTCCCGTCGAAAATCTGGAGGCGTTCGCCGAGCGCCTGCACGAGGCGTGGCAGGTTCGCAAGGATGGAAGTCGCTTCTGGGCGAGCGTTTCGATTACTGCCATGCATGGCGACAACGGCGAGTTGCGCGGCTTCTTCTCGGTGACACGCGACCTCACGGAACAGTCGGAGCAACGACGCCGGGATCTGCATTTCTCCCTGGTCCGCGCACTCACGGACTGCACAGACGTCGACACCGCAGCCGACACCATCCTGGAGCTCACCACCTTCACGTTGGGCGCCACGTTCAGTGAGATGTTCATCGCGCGCCAGGAGCAGGGACGCCCTGATTCGACGTCGCGCCATGCCGTCCCGCGGTCCACGCTGGACGCGATCGATGTCGCGGCGGGCGGCGCGGCGGGACCGCTGGAGGCGCTCATCGCCCGAGTGCGCACCACCGGCGCCCTGGTCATCGTCTCCGACCTGGACGAGCTCGGGACCTCGGCGCAGGTTGCGGCTGCAGTCGCACTGGGGGTGCGGTCCGCGATCGCGTGTCCGATCGCGACCGCAGCCGGGATCGTCGGGGTCCTCGCCTATTTCTTCGAGGCGTTGCCGAGCGTCGAGACGCACACGGCGGAGACGATCACCGAGATCAGCACGGAGGCAGCGAACGTCGTCACTCGAATTCGCGCGCAAGGTGCGCTTCGGGACGAAGCCCTCCGCATGGCGGAGCTGGCGAGCACCGACCGTCTCACCGGACTAAAGAACCGGCGCGAGTTCGACCGCATTCTGGGAACGATTCCCCGGCAGCCCTTCGCGATCCTCGCGATCGATGTCGACCACCTCAAACGCGTGAACGACCAGTTCGGGCACGAGGCCGGCGACACGGTGCTGCGCACAGTGGCCACGACGCTGGCGCTGATGCTCCGTGGGTGGGACGTCATCGCCAGAGTCGGTGGGGACGAGTTCGCAGCCATCCTCCTCGACGTTGATCCTGCCGAAGCCGCGTCGGCAGCACAACGGCTCAGGGCTGCGATGCACCTCGTGCCCACTCCCGGAGGTCGCTCGAACATCAGCCTCGGCTGGGCGTCTGCTCCGGCTGGAACCGACCCGATGTCCGCATGGCGGCGGGCCGACGAGTGTCTGTACGAGGCCAAGCGAAGCGGTCGCGATCGCGTGGTCGGGCGCCACGTCGACGGCGCGGAACAGGTGACCCCGTCCGGTTCATCGGTGACCGAGCTGATCAGTCAATTGGTCGCGGGACTGCCCATCCATGCGGTGTACCAGCCGATCGTCGATCTCAACGATGGACACGTGGTCGGCTATGAGGCGCTGGCGCGCCCCGAGGGGTACGGCGCGTCCGACAGCGTCGAAACCCTGTTCGAGGTGGCGCATCGCTCCGGGCACATCCGCGATCTCGACTGGTTGTGCCGGCGTGCCGCGCTCGGCCAGGCGTCATCGCTCCCGGCGGGAATCCTGCTGTTCATGAACGTGAGCGTCGCAGCGCTGCTCGACCCGCTCCACGACGTGGATCAACTCCTCCTGCTGTTGGAATGGACCGGACGCACCCCGCACCGGCTCGTCCTCGAGATCGGCGAGCATGAGAGTGTCGACGACCTCGATCGCCTGCGCCTCGTGCTCGCGTCGTATCGCGCGGCGGGCATCCGCTTTGCGATCGACGACCTCGGCGAGGGATTCGCCACGACCGATCTTCTCGAGACGGCCGAGCCCGAGTTCGTCAAGCTGGCTCGCAGCCTGACCATGAATGCGGCTCGCCGGAGCTCGCGGGTCGCGATCCAGACTGCCTTGACGTTTGCGCGGGTCCACGACTCGATCGTGATCGCCGAGGGCGTCGAGAACGAGCTGGTGAGCGACCAGATTCGCTCGCTGAACATCCCGCTGGGACAGGGGTTCGGTCTCGGCCGGCCCACCGTCGCGTCCGACCTGGTCGACGCCGCGGCTGCCTGGACGGCACGCGACACCCTGCGCCCGCTCCGACCGCGTCATGGGCAGGTGCGCCGTCGCGAGATCCCGGCCGCGCCTGCACGCGACGGCGCCCGCGATCTGGAGGGCCTGCGCGTGCCTCGGGAGAGTTCGCGGCGCGCGGGCGATGTGAAGACCCACCGCCTGGTCAGGCGCTCGGACAACGCCTCGTCGGGGAGGGCGTCCTAGATGACCGGTCGCCCGGCGAAGTCGCGCCAGCAGCCGCTCGGGCCGGATGAAACCTTCAGCGCGCTCGTGACCCGGCTGATCATCACCAACAGAACCGAGCGTGCCACCAGGGACAGGATCAGCCCGACGACGCTCTCAGCTCTGCCCGAGACGCACAGCGATCGCGGCGGCGAGCCGCGAAGCAGCTCCGAAGCCAATTCCTAGAAACAGCGACGGTTCGGCAAGCTCGAGCTCCAGCAGCACGGGCGCACGGTCACCGCCTCGCACCAGGTCGAACTCGGGCATACAACAGCGCGTCCCGAGGCCACGGCAGGGCGTCCAACGTTGCCTCGGCGACAGCCCGCTCATCTGCATCCGCCGAGCGGCTCGTGATGTCCTCGACGGCCCAGAGTTGATCCGTTGCAACGCCGGAGGCGCGAAGCAGCGGGCCCTTCCGAACCGCGTGCGAGAAGAGTCCGTCGATGTAGATGAGCCCGGTTTCGCCGTCGGCGTCGACCGACGTGAGGTAGGGCTGCGCCATCGCCGTCCGGCCCTCCGACAGCAGCCGTTCCATGTGGTGCCGCGCTGCGACGTGCTCGTCCGGACCGTATCGCGACGTGTTCTGTGCGCCCGACGAGATCGACGGTTTCACGACGATGTGGCCGCCGGGAAGGAGAACGTCGCCCCACCGCGACCCGGGTTCGATCCATGTCGTCGGCACCGTCGGAACTCCGGCCGCGGCGAGCTCGCGCAGGTAGGTCTTGTCGGTGTTCCAGGTGATCACCGCGAGGGAGTTGAGCACTGCCGGCAGGCCGGCGCACCATTCTAGGAACGCGTCACGTCGACCCGCGTAGTCCCAGGTCGATCGGATGACCACCAACCGGAAGCCGTCCCATCGAACTGACGGGTCATCCCACACGCGAGCCACGGCGGCGATGCCGCGAGCTTCGAGCGCGGGGATGAGCAGGCGCTCGTCGGCGTCGAGGTCGGGGAGGAGCGAGCACGTTGCGAGCGCGACGTCAGCCAGGTCGAGATTACCTCCGCGATGAGCGAAGAAGGGCCGGAACGATCGTGGCGGCCGGGGTGGGCATCATGAACCGGCGCCCGCAGGAAAGCGGTCTTTGTACGCCAGCGGACCGCCGCGACGGCCCGTCCTGTGGCTTTAATGAGCGCATTGATGCAAGGCGACCGGTCTTGACGCGAACCTGGGCGCCGGGGTCTCGTCGAAACACAACGATGACTCGCCGATGGACTCGCCGGTGATGGAGGAGCGGTTCACGACGATCCGCGGCCAGCCTCTCCGCTACCTCATCGGCGGGCAGGGCAAGCCGCTGGTGCTGTGCCATGGCTTCCTCAGTTCGGCTGAGGAGTTCGGCGGCCGGTTCAGCGAGCTCGGCGCCTACCGAACCCTGATCATTCCGGACCTTCCGGGCAACGGCGCCTCGCCTCCGCTGCGCGGACGGCACTCGTCTGGCGCCATGGCCGACCTGCTCTTCGACCTGCTCACCCAACTCGAGATCGACACGTTCGACGTCGGCGGCCTCTGCCTCGGGGCAACGGTCGCGTGCGCGCTCGCGAAGCGGGCCGGCCACCGAGCAGAGCGGCTGGTTCTGCACACCCCGCTGCTCTCCCCCGACCTCATGCGACGGCGCTATCGAGATCAGGTCCGCCTGCTGAGCCGGCGACCGATGTGGGACGGTGTCGTCTGGCTGAGCCGTCAGCGCTGGATCAGCGACCTCTACAAGCGTTTCGTGATCGTCGAGGGTGACGTCGACGACCGCACCGCCGACATCAACTATGAGAATCAACGCCGCGCCGATCCCCGGGCTGCCCGGGAGTGGCTCAACGATTGCCTCCGGCGTGACGATGTCGATGTGGTCGCGTCCCGAGTTCGAGAGAACCCTCATCATCGTCGCCCGCCACGATCGGCTCGTGGACGTGGAACGGCTCAAAGCGCTGATCGCAACACTTCCCGATCTCCACGTGTTCACCGACACCGATCAGGGCCACGGCTGGAACGAGGCGGCAGTACACCGCCAGCTCGAGGTGCTCAAGGACTTCTTCGGCAACTGCCACGGGAACGGCAGCAACGGCCGCCATGCCTCCAACCCCAGCGCTGTGACGAACGGAGCCAATGGCAGCGCGGTCCACGGGCGTCCTGCCCCCCGAGATACCGTCACCGCCCCGCTGTCACCTGCCTGACTTCCGGAGAGCCCCGAACCGCAGCCGCGCTCGCCTGGCGTGGGGCCGGGTTGGCGGCAATCCGTTCGCAACCGAGGAGATTGCCTGATCATGTGCGCCGTGGTTGCGAAGCCTGATGCCGGGGCGGGCGCGCCGATCGAGGCGGACGCGTGAGCCTCGTCGACCTGCGCCATGGCAGCGCTGAGGAGGTGCTCTCCTGGACGTACAAACGATTCCGGCGGGTCGCCCTGGTGGCCAGCTTCCAGGCTGAGTCGATGGTGCTGATCGACATGGCCTGTGGGGTCGTCCCCGAGCCTGAGGTCCTGACTCTGGACACGGGCAGGCTGCACGAGGAGACCCACGACTTCATCGACCAGGTCAGGAGGCGCTATCCGATTCGTCTTCGCATCCTTGCTCCTGATCCGGATGAGCTGGACGCGATGACGAGGGAGCACGGGACCATGCAGTTCCGCCGGTCGGTCGCGTTGCGCAACGACTGCTGCGCGGTGCGCAAGGTGAACCCGCTGGCTCGGGCGCTGCGCGAGTACGACGCATGGATCACCGGGCTGCGCCGCGAGCAGACCCCGACCCGGGCGGAAACACCGGTCGTCGCCGGCGACCCGGGCCATGGGGGCATCACCAAGGTGGTCCCGCTGGCGAGATGGTCGCGCGCCCAGGTGTGGGACTACCTCCGCGCCCACGGCATCGACCATCACCCGCTGTACGACCGGGGGTATACGTCGATCGGCTGCGCTCCGTGCACCCGTGCCACCGAGCCCGGGCAGAGCGAGCGTGCCGGGCGCTGGTGGTGGGAAGGGGAACTCCGACAAGGAGTGCCTCCTGCATCCCCCGCTCGAGGCCGGAGAGCAGGCCAGGCTGCGTGGCGTCCGGGTCAGCGTCCCGCTGGGAGCAGTGCGCTCAACTTCGCGGCCATGAGCACCGAGATTGCGTCCCGCGCGTCATTCACGAGGCGCGTCTCCTCCGCCGCGGTGATGGCACCCCGTGCAACGCCGAGCGAGACCCCGGCCTGGACCTCGGCGAGCGTGTCGGCCTCGACCTTGGCGGCGCGGGCTCCGGCGATCTGACCGAGGGTCTCGCCGCGGATCAGGTCGGCACCGATCTGCCGCCAGGTCAGCTTGGTGTCGGTGGTGAAGAAATCGAAGACGTGGGCCGCCTCGTCCTTGAACTGGCCGGTGGCGGCGAGGCCGCCGGAGGCCAGCAGCGACGACGCGGCGGTGGAAGCCGTGGAGAGCGACGCGGTCTGCGCCGGGGGAGCGGCCGCGGCGGTACGGTCGACGGCCACCACCGTGCCAAGGGCCACGACGGCAGCACCGAGCACGGCGATGACGACATTCGTTGGGCGGAGCAGCGGGTGCATGATGGATCCCCCGGGGTGTGCGATTGGTCGCTCACAGCGTAGTCCGAATCAAGCGACCGAGAAGCCGGCAGCGCGGCGTGTGCTAGACTCCATCTCGACCTAGCCCCGCTAGGTCTCTTTTGTGTTTGAGGCATTTGACACGTGGCCACGGCCAAGGGCGGTTCCGCAATCATCACGTTGCAGTGCAACGTATGCAAGGAACGCAATTACACGACGGTCAAGAACAAACGAAATGACCCGGATCGTCTGGAGTTGCGGAAGTTCTGCAGGCGTTGCCGCGTACACAGGCCGCATCGCGAGACCAAGTGACCGAAGGGGCGTAGCTCAGCTGGTAGAGCATCGGTCTCCAAAACCGAGGGTCGCGCGTTCGAGTCGTGCCGCCCCTGCCATCACCCACCCAGCACTGCCCGCCCCGGCAGCACCACCAGGAGAGATCACCGTCAATGGCCAAGGCTCGAATCGCGCAGGGCGGCCCGCGCCCACCCCGGCCCGCCTTGACCGGGGCCGGATCGGGCGGATCCGGACGGGGTGGCCCGGTCGGCTATCTCCGTGGCGTGTGGGAGGAGCTGAAGAAGGTCGTCTGGCCGGCGCGAGACGAACTGATGCGCATGACCGGCATCGTGATCGCAACGGTGATCATCTTCGCTGCGCTGGTCGGTGGAGCGGACTACCTATTGAGCCTCGGGGTCAAGCAGGCGGTCACGCAACAGGTGAACAACGCGACCCCGGCACCGGCGGCAACCACCGCCCCGGTGACCACATCCGCACCGGCCGCGACCGCGGCCCCAACGGTGTCGCCGTAGCCGTCGTGGGAGAATGAACATCGCTGTGAGCAACGCCGTTTCCGCCAAGGACGCCCGCTGGTACGTGGTGCACGCGTATTCCGGCCACGAGGAGAAGGTTCGCGCGAACCTCCTCAAGCGCGTCGAGTCGATGGACATGCACGACCAGATCTTCGACGTCCTGGTTCCGACCGAGGAGGTCATGGAGATCAAGGATGGTCAGCGCCGCAAGGTGAGCAAGCGGATCTTCCCCGGCTACATCCTCGTCAACATGGTCATGTCGGACGAGTCGTGGTACGTGGTCCGCAACACACCGGGGGTGACCTCCTTCGTCGGCTCGGGCAACAAGCCCGTCCCTCTGCAGGAGCACGAGATTCGGGGCATCCAGAAGCAGGTGAAAGCCGAGGCTCCGACCAAGGTCAACGTCGAGTACGAGGTCGGCGAGAACGTTCGGGTCATTGATGGCCCGTTCACCGACTTCCACGGCAAGGTCACCGAGATCAACGTGGAGAAGGGCAAGCTCAAGGTGCTCGTCAACATGTTCGGACGCGAGACACCCGTCGAGCTCGACCTGCTCCAGGTCGAGCGGTTGCGCTAGCACGAGAACAAGGATCCCGATGAGCAAGAAGAAGATCAAGACCGTCATCAAGCTGCAGCTCCAGGCCGGCAAGGCGACTCCCGCTCCGCCTGTCGGCACCGCGCTGGGTCCGCACGGGCTCAACATCATGGAGTTCTGCAAGGCGTACAACGAGCGCACCGCCAACCTCTCGGGGGTGATCCCGGCTCAGATCACCGTGTACGAGGACCGGACCTTCAGCTTCATCACCAAGACGCCGCCGGCATCGGAGCTCTTGAAGAAGGCTGCGGGCGTGCAGAAAGGATCGGGAAACCCGAACCGAGACAAGGTCGGCTCGCTTTCGAGGCAGCAGGTACGTGAGATCGCCGAGATCAAGCAGGTTGACCTCAACGCCCACGACCTCGAACAAGCGACGAGGATCATCGAGGGGACGGCGCGATCCATGGGTCTGAACGTCAACTGAGCCACTGAGTGGGAGGGCGCCCGGGTGCGTCCGCCAACACCACGGAGAGAGTGAGATGCCCAAACAACACGGCAAGAAGTACCGCGAGGCGGCGAGCGCGATCGAGGACGGGAAGTTCTATCCCCCGGCCGAGGCGGTGAGCCTCGTCCGCCAGACTGCGGTCACGGCGTTCGATTCGTCGATCGAGGCGCACATCCGCCTCGGCATCGATCCACGCCACGCCGACCAGGTGGTCCGGAGCACGGTGACCCTGCCGCACGGTACCGGTAAGACCCGGCGCATCGCGGTCTTCGCGACCGGTGAGAAGCTCCGCGAGGCGATCGAGGCGGGGGCCGACGTGGTCGGCGGCGAGGACCTGGTCAAGAAGGTTCAGGGCGGTGAGATCGACTTCGACGTCGCGCTCGCGACTCCCGAGGTGATGGGCATGGTCGGGCGGTTGGGCAAGATTCTCGGACCGCGCGGGCTGATGCCCAACCCCAAGGCGGGCACGGTGACCTTCGACATCGCCAAGGCGATCCAGGACGTCCAGGGCGGACGGGTCGAGTTCCGCAATGACAGAACGGGCATCATCCACACCGCAATCGGTAAAGCTTCGTTCGACGACGACAAATTGCGCGACAATTTCGCCGCTTTGATGGATGCCATCGTTCGAGCCAAACCGACCGGCGCGAAAGGGACGTACGTGAAGACGGTGACGATCGCTGCGACCATGGGGCCTGGCATAGCCGTCGACCCGGTGCAGGCAGCACGACTGTCGGTGGGCTGAGGTCGCGATCGATTTGATCCGGCTCCTCATCGTCGACGACATTGCGAGCACTCGGGACAACCTGCGCAAGCTGCTTGGGTTCGAAGAGGACATCGAGGTCATCGGCACCGCCGGCGATGGCAAGCAGGGGCTCGAGGAAGCACACCGGCTGCTGCCCGACATCGTGCTCACCGACGTGAACATGCCGATCATGGACGGGATCCAGCTCACCGAACGGCTCGCCCAGGAGCTGCCGGCATGCCCGGTGATCATCATGTCGGTGCAGGGCGAGCGCGACTACCTGCGCCGCGCGATGCAGGCAGGAGCGCGCGAGTACCTGATCAAGCCGTTCAGCCACGACGAGCTTGTCGCGGCGATTCGCCGTGTCCATCAGCTCGAGGAGAAGAAGGGGACCTTCGCCCGGGCCGCGGCGCCGGACGGCACCGGCGCCCCGCGCGCGGCGGCGCTCGGCGAGGTGATCGTGCTCTTCTCCGGCAAGGGCGGGGTGGGGAAGACGCTGCTTGCGACCAACCTGTCGGTGGCGCTTGCCGCCGAGACCGAGTCGCGCGTCGCGCTGGTCGATCTCGACCTCCAGTTCGGGGACATCGGCGTCATGCTCAACCTCGATCACAGCCGGAGCATCACCGACGTCGTGGATTCGGAGATCCTCGAGCCCGAGATGCTCAACGAGATCATGGCGCACGGGCCGAACGGGGTCCGCGTGCTGCTCGCGCCGATCAGCCCGGAGCTCGCCGACCTGATCACCAACGACCACGTTCGCATGGTCATGGCGGAGCTGCGCAAGACCTTCGACTACGTCGTCGTCGACACGTCGTCGCACCTGGCTGACTTCAACCTCGAGGTCATCGAATCGGCGCAGCACGTCCTGGTCGTGACCGCACTGACGATCCCGGCGATCAAGGACGCCAAACTGGCGCTCAAGGTGCTCGAATCGCTCACCGTCGACGTGGCCTCCGTGCTCCTGGTCGTCGATCGGAGCGATTCGCACTCCGATTTCAACAAGGACTCGATCGAGCAGAACCTCCGGCACTCTGTCGGCGCCCAGATTCCGTACGACCCGCGCGTCGTCGGTGAATCGATCAACCGGGGGATTCCGTTCGTGACCTCGAGCCCGGAGTCGGACATCAGCCGCTCGATTCGCGAGCTTGCCGGCGCGTTGGTTCCTGCCGGCGGTCAGCCGGTCGGGGCCGGGGTCGCGGGGGCCAAAGCCGACGACAAGCGCAAACGGCGCATCTTCGGCCGCTAAGCTAGTCCCGGGCGAAGCCGAGCCGCCGCCGGCTGCGTTTCTTCCCGGACGGCTCGGCGACGGATTCCGGGTCGGCGTCGCCGGTGAGCGCGGACGCGAGACGTTCGAACGCGGCGGTCGCGGGCGAGGAATGGCCGCCGATCACGATCGGCACCCCCGAGCTGACCGATCCGCCGATCGCGGTCGCGTCGTGAGGGATCACAGCAGCGACCGGGTGACGGAGAAAGTCCTCGATCCGAGCGCGATCCATGCCGCCGGCGAGCGGAGCGTCGCGGTGGTTCGCTACCACGACGATGCGTTCGGGGTCCACCTGCAGGACGCCGATCACCGACATGATGAGGCGCGTGTTCTTCACCGAGGTCACGCTGAAGTCGGTGACGAGCACGATGTGATCGGAGTTCTCGAGCGCCTCCAGGGTGATCTCGGAGAGTTGCGAGGTGGTGTCGGCCACCACGAGCTCGAAGGTGGAGCGGAGCTCGGCCACCAGGGAGCGCAGATGAGCCGTGGTGACGTAATCGGCGAGCTCGGGGCTTGGTGGCGCCGCGAGCACCGTCAGTCCCTGCGGACCGAGCGAGAGCGCCTGCTGGATCACGTGGCGATCGGACATCGCCGCGTCGCTGGCGGCGAACTCGGCGATCGAGCCGTCGGGGGTCATCGCGAGCAGTGCCGCAACGTCGCCGAACTGCAGCGACAGGTCGACGAGCACGACGCTGCCCGGATGCGGCCGGTTGAGCACGAGGGCCAGGTTGGTGGCGATGATCGATTTGCCCACCCCGCCCTTGCCGGAGACGACGGTGATCATCCTTCCGTCGCGACGCCGAGCCCCGTCTGAAGCGGCGGGTCCGCCGTTCGCCGGCTGGCGGATCGACTGTGCTGCCCGCTTGCGTACCTGGAACGCGTGCACCCTGTGGATCGCGGCCACCAGGTCGTCCCCGGCGAACGGCTTCTGGAGCACCTCGCGTGCGCCCGCGAGCATCGCCCGACGGAACAGCTCGCTGCCGCTCTCCATCGACATCAGGATCACCCCCGCCTGGGGCGCGTACTCGGCGAGCATCTCGGTCGCCTGGACGCCGTCGAGGCCGGTCAGGCCGGCGTCAAGGATGGCGATGTCCGGGACCAGGTGCAACGCCTCCTGGAGGGCGTGTTCACCGTCCTCGGCGGTGCCGCAGACGGTGATGTCCTCCTCGGCGGCGAGGCGGCGCAGAAGGTTGGCGCGAATGCGCTCGCTGCCGTCGGCAACCAGGACGCGGATCACGGCGCCACCACCTTACCTCCGACCCAGGCTGAATCGCCGGCGGTAGACGGGAGGCTCGGGCGCGGGCACCTCGCCAGTTTCATCCTCGGCGACGCTGTCAGGGACGGTGACGAGCTGTGCCAGCGCCGTCAGGCGGCGAGCCAGCTCGGCGTGTGGCTGGGCCAGAACGAACGGGGTTCCCGAAGTTCGAGCGATGGGTCGACCCGCGGGTCGTAGGGAAGATCGACGAGGGTGCGCCGGCCGAGAATCTCCTCGATGTCCTCGCGGCGGTAGTTTGTGCGCGGACGCGTGTGGTTGAGGACGACGTCGACGCGGTCCGGGTCGATGCCGAGCGCTTCGAGCAGCAGCAGGGTCGCCTTGGTTCCTCGCACCGCACTGAGGTTGTAGCTGGTCACGAGCAGGACGCGGTCAGCCAGCTCGAAGGCATCAAGCACCCGCTCATCGATGTGGGAAGGAGTATCGATGACCACGAACTCGTGTCCCCGGGCCGCCGTCCGGATGATCGAGCGGAGACTGGCGGTGGCGATCGCCTCGCCGAGCTCCGGGCTCGATGGGGCGCGCAGGACCCTGACCTCCCCGGGACCGGTGGCAAGAACCTCGTCGAGCACCGCGCTCGCGACGTCATCGCCGAGCGGTGCCAGGTCCGCGATCGAGGGCAGATGGTGTTCGACGTGCAGCATTCCAGCGGCGTCCCCGAACTGGAGATCGGTGTCCACCAGGACCGCGCGTCCGCCGGCACCGTCGGCGAGCGCGACCGCGAGGTTGGTCGCGACCATCGACGTACCGGTTCCGCCCTTCCCGGAGAACGCGACCAGCACGATCCCCCGGCCTCGAGGTGCTCGAACCGCGCGTAGGGTCGCGCCGACGACCGGATCCGCGGTGCCCGGGCGCGGGTAGTCCTCGAGACCGACCGCGGTGCGGATTGCGATGAGGAGCTCCGCACCGCCGGCCGAGTCACTGATCGCCCCCGCGATCCGAGCGTCCGTATCCAGAGGCGCGTCCCCGGATGTCATGAGCAGCACCCGGGTTGCCGGGGACGCCGCGCCGAGATGCGCGGCGAAGTCAGCCTCGGGCAGATCGGTGAAACCCTCGTGGATCACGAGCAGATCGGGTTGGCGCATGCGCGCTTCCTCGATGACAGATGACGCGTGGTGCGCGACGCCGCACACCTCGACGACGTCACCGTACGGCCCGAGCTTCTCGAGGTCGCCGACGATTCGCGCGATCTCGTCCGCAATGAGTACGCGGATCACGTCCACCCCCCGCGTGCCGAGTGCATTGATCGCATGGTACGGCGAATTCCGAACACGCGGATCCGGTGCACCGCGTCGCGACACAGGCGTTCACAACAGCAATAAAAAAGAGGAGCCGACCCGTTGGCCGGCTCCTCTTGACTGTCCTGGTTGCTTGTAAAAGCTACGAGGCCAGGCCGTTGCTGATGTTCGAGAACACGTTGTTGACCTGCTTGCCGACGACTTGCAGGATAACGATAACGACGATGGCGATAAGGACGAGGATGAGCGCATACTCAACCATGCCCTGGCCTTCCTCAGCCTCCTCACGCTTGCGAGCGATGAACTCTGTTGCGCGAAGGTACAGGGTGCTCAGCATATCCATTCTTGTTCACCTCCTTTCGGGTTGTATTTTCGAGGCCGAGACGAATGCTCGGACCCGACTGCTGCGAGTGTGGACCCCTGCTGCTGCAACGGGAATGGCCTGCGTGCTAAAGATTGGTAACGAAGGATCGGACACGACGCGGACAGTGCGCAGGCAACGAGAAACCGTGGTGATTCGATGACAACCGCGCTACGAGAGCGTCGCCCTGAATTCGCCTGACCTAAACTCCGGCCATGGCCGAGGCGGTCGCGATTCCAGCACGCCGCGGGGACCTGGGACGTCGCGTCGAGGAGATCCGTTTCCTGGTCTTCGGGCGCTCACTTCCAGCCATGCTCTTCGCGCTCCTTGGATGGCGCGTGCTCCTGAATCTCCTCTCCCAGATGCGCATGCTTCCCATTCATGCCGGAGTCGGGGACGTCCTGGCCGGTCCGCTCACCACGGGTGTCTACCTGCTCTTCTGTGTCATCCCGGTCGGGATCTACCTGGTACGGCCGAGGCCGCGTGCCCGTGACGGTCGCGCCATCGCGCGAGCTGCCGGCCTGGTCGGGACCACGATGCTCCTGGTGGTCGGAGCGTTTCCGAACCCCGTGCTGCTCACGCCGCCGGCCGTCGTGCGGGGAATCTCCGCCACGTTGGCGCTCGGAGCCTTCGCCCTCGGCGTGTATGGCCTCCTCTACCTTCGCCGCAGCCTGAGCATCATCCCCGAGGCCCGTCGCCTGGTGACAGGCGGCCCCTACCGGCTGATCCGCCATCCGCTCTACGCAGCCGAGATCCTCGCCGCCTTTGCGCTGGTCCTCGCCCGGCCCGGGCTGTGGGCGACGTTGATGCTGGTGCCGTTCATCACGGTGCAGATGCTCAGAGCTCGTTTCGAGGAGGGATTGCTCTCCCGAATATTTCCCGAGTACAAGCTCTACGCCGCGCACACGCCGCGCCTCATTCCGTTGGTGTGGTAGATGGCCGCGGTTCGCGCGCAGCCAACCGATGCTAATGTGGATCGGCCGATGTCCACAGAGTCCAAGCACCCCTGCACCCAGGGCGGCTGCACGTCCCAGGACGGCGCGCCGTGCGAATACGTTGATCGCCGCGGACGCGAATGCCGCACCGCGTGGTGCATCGAGCATCGCGTGACCATCGAGGACCGGGTGTACTGCCGCCGTCACGCGGGAGTCGTCAGCGCACTGCCGAGCCTCGACAGCTCCCCGGCGGTATCCCTGCCCGACCTCGACAACCGTGCGCCGTCGCTGGTGGGTTGGGTGTCCCGGCAGATCGACGGCGACGTCTGGCGCCTCCTGCTCAAGGAGCTCGCGTCGGGCAGCGGCGGTCAGCTGATTGCCGACCCGGTGACGCTCGTCTTCGTGGGCATCGGCCGGCAGCGCGCGTGGGAGCGGTCCTGGCGGCTCGACAGCCACGTCGGCATCGCCCACCGGGTGAGCATCCTGGTCGAGGAGATCGACGACACCATGATTACCGTCAAGGTCGGCGGGAACACGGTGGAGCAGCTCGTCCCACCCTGGATTCAGCATCGGGTGCGCGGCGAGGCGGTCGGGCCGGATGAGGACCGCAAAGAGCGCGAAGAGTTCTATCAGCGCGTGCTCGATTCGATCGAGCGTGGCCTCGGACACGAGCGCGATCTTTCTCAGTACATGGCGGAGGGTCGCCTCGGCGCGCCACAGGGTGGGGCGGGGGGATAAGTGTGACCCGGGGCAGCATCCTCATCGTCGACGACGACCCCAGGCTCCTGCACATCGTCGCGATGTATCTCGGCATCGAGGGGTACGAGGTGTCCACCGCGGAGAACGGCGAGGACGGCCTCGCGCAGGTCGAGGCGCGCGCCCCTGACCTCGTGATCCTGGACATCATGATGCCCGGCATGGACGGCATCGAGACGTGCAAGCGCATTCGCAGCAACCCGCCGACCGCCGACGTGCCGATCGTCATGTTCAGCGCCCTGTCGAGCGATGACGACATCGAGCGTGCCCGCCTGGCCGGCGCGAACCACCTGATCACCAAGCCGTTCAACCTGGTCGGCCTCGGGTCGGTGGTCAAGACCTTCTTTCCAGCGGACGTCCGGTCGACCCGCTGACCCGGCGCTCGGCGGTCAGACCGGCGGGGTGACGACGACCGCGTTCTGGGCGAAGTGGTCACCCAGGTTGGAAGGGAGGACGGGCCCGAAGAGCGTGCGGACCTGCGGCTCGAGTCGCACCACCTGACCGCTCAGCGTGGCGGCATGAATATCCTGTGACATCGTCGCGTGCGTGGTCGCATTCGAGCCGCTCACGGAGATCGCCACCAGGAAGAGGATGAGCACCTCGGCGACGCCGATCACCGCGCCCACCAGCACCCCGCCGATGCGGTTGAAGGCTGCGACCGCAATCTTGTCCAGACGTTCGTTCAAGAGCGCGCCCAGCACCTCGACCACGATGACCACGAAGAGGAAGACCGCCACGAACGACCAGGCATTGGCATCGACCTGGTGCGCGTGGACCAACGCCGCAATCGCGTTCCCGAGGTTCGCGGCAGCGAAGCACGCGACGAAGACGCCCACCGCGGTGAAGAGGCGGCGGATCAGTCCGTGGCTCCAGCCCAGATATGCGTTCGCTCCTATGGCAACGACCAGCAGCGCGTCTGCGAAAACCTGGCCCGGCGTACTGTCGATAGATGCGGCGATCGCGCCCACCCGGTGACCGTAACATGCGTTCGCCGTCCTGGAACCGAGATTTCGTTACAGAATTGCTCTGTGCAACCCCTTCTGCGCACCACTCGCGGCGATGTCTCGGCACGCAAGACATACGATCTGCTCGACGAGCCCACCGGCCCCGACTACGCCGGGCTCCTCGAGTGCGCCCTGGTCCAGTGCACCACCGCGGTGCTCACGGTGCCTTCGACAGAGATGGATCCGGAGGGGCAGGCCACGGTTGAAAGCCTGGCGCGATTCCAGCAGGCTAAAAGCATCACCGCGGCCGGGAGCCTGGTCCGCTATGCGCTGAGCCGGGAGAGCATCACCGTGCTCCAGGAGGCGACGAGCGGCCTCTACGGGTGGCAGCGTCCCGGCCTTCCGGATAATCTCTGCCTCTATCGAGGTGACGGCAGCCCGTGGCTGGTGTCGAGCGCCGGCGCTCACATCGGGTACCTCGAGGTCTCACCCTTCGAGAAGCTGCTGATCGGGCGCACCGCTCCCGGGCTCATCGCGGTGCTGGCGCATCAGAGCGCGCGCGACGCGATCCTCGCATACATGGAGCGGCGCTTTGAAACCAACGTGACCTCGCTGACCGAGCAGCTCACTGACTACGCGCGCATCGTCGTGGGTGACGGCCGCGAGGGCCTCGTTGACGCACTCGAGGACTGGATGCGCTGCGGGGAGGAGGCACGGATCTCGGCGGCGCTCGAAGTGGCCCGCGCGCTCCGGCTCGTGGAGCTCCGGGACACGGTGGCATCCATGCTGCGCGCTTCCATGCGGGACGACGCCACCGTGCCCGAGGTCTACCGGTCGGTGCCGGCCCTCCGGTCGCGCTGGCGCATCGCCCGCCGGCGTCAGCTCGAACGCGTGCTGCGCCAGCTGTCCTGAGGGACCGGCGTCAGCCGCCGGACCCGAACTGGTGCGCGACCTCGATGACCGCCGGACCGAGGAGGACGATGAACAGCGTCGGGAAGATGCAGCCGACCATCGGGAAGAGCATCTTCAGGGGGGCTTTCTGACCCTGCTCCTCGGCGCGCTGACGGCGCTTGCGCCGGATCTCCTCCGATTGGATTCTGAGCACGTTGGCGACGCCCACGCCGAGCTGTTCCGACTGGATGATCGCCTGGATGAAGTTGCTCAGTTCCTCGACCTTGCAGCGACGGCCGACATCATCGAGCGCCTCGAGGCGCGGGCGACCGAGGCGAACCTCGTTGAGCATGATCGACAGCTCACGAGAAAATGCGTTGTTGTATTTCTCGACAACCCTGGTCAGCGCGGCGTCGAAGCTGAGTTCCGCTTCCACCGAGATGGTCAGCAGGTCGAGCGCGCTCGGAAGCGCGAGCAGGATCTCCTTCTGCCGCTTCTTGATCCGGCGGGCAACCACCATCTGCGGCGCGAGGTAGCCGAGGATCAGACCGCCCGCCGGGACCGCCGCAAACAGCGGCATGGTCAGCGCGCCGAGGAGCGCGAGAGCGAACCCGATGGCGGTGAAGAGCATCATCAGCAGCAGCCGAAGCGCGAGGAAGCCCGACGCGTTGAGCCCCCACGGGCGCCCCGCAAGGTTCAACTTCTCCTGCAACGCGTCGGTGCCGCCCTGACTGGCGTTCCGGCTCAGCCGATTGCCGATCTTGTCCAGGAAGGGGCGCACCACACGATCGAAGAGGGGCAGCGACATCTCGACTTCCGCGAGCGTCGCCGGCGCGCGCCCGGCCTCGGCGAACTGTGCGAGCCGCGCCTCGAGCAGGTCGCCCTGTCGCGGTGAGACCGACATGGCCGCGCCGAATGCGATGAGCAGGATGCCGCCGCCGAGGGCGACCGCGAGACCGATGGCGAGAAGACTCACGTCAGACCTCGATCTTGACGATCTTCTGGATCGCGACCGCCCCGATTGCGATCGAGAAGATCGCAACGCCGAGCATGATGTGCCCGAGCGGGTCGGTGATCATCGGATCGAAATACGCTGGTGAGATGAGAGCAAGGAATCCCGCCAGCGCGATCGGCAGGATCGTGATGATCCAGCCCGACGCGCGGGCCTGCGCGGTCAGGGTCCGGATCTCGCCCTGGATCCGCACTCGCTCGCGGATCGTGTACGCGATGGTGTCGAGGATTTCGGCGAGGTTGCCGCCGACCACGCGCTGGATCTGCACAGCCGTGACCATGAGGTCGAAGTCCTCGGACTTGTTACGCGTGACCATGTGGTTGAGCGCGTCGTCGACATTGATGCCGAGCGCGATTTCGCGTGTCGCGCGCGCGAATTCCTCCGAGATTGGGGGATTGGCGTTCTTGGCGACCGAGGCAAGCGCCTGCGCGAACGAGTGGCCGGCTTTGAGCGCGTTGCTCAGCAGCATCAGCGTGTCGCCGAGCTGATTGTTGAACGCACGGGTGCGCCGCCTCTGGCGGAACTTCAGGAACAAGCCGCTCAGGAAGTAGATGATGATCGGGCAGGGGACGAACGCGATCGGCGAGCCGTAGCGGAAGGCGACAAGCAGGCCGACCAGAACACCCAGGCCGACGACGGCAAGGAGCCACTCTGACGACTTCAGCTTGAGGTCGGCCTTCTGCAGATCGTCGGCGAGCTTGCCCGTATGCGAGGTACGCGAGAGCAGCGGGTTGATGCTGTTGGTGAGCCCGCCAAGCAGGTCCCGTATCGCGTTGCCGGTCTTCACCCGGGGCGGGGCGGTCACCGCCAGCGTGTCGCCTCCGTACTGGTTGAGGCGTCGCGCCATCTCCCCAGCCTGGCTTTGCCCGCGGCTGAGGAGGAAGGCGAAGATCGAGAGGACTGCCGACGCGGCCAGGGCCGCGGCGACGATTGCGGCTGGCGTCATTGCCGTCAGCCGCCGAAGAGGCTGTCCAGCGTGCTTGGTGTCACGATGGTCTGCTTCACCGATGGGACGTTGGGCGGACCGCTCGACTCGTAGTTCGGGGTGTATCCGCTCGCGGACAGCTTGCCCCATTCGGACTGCGGCCGAAGCACGTACTTTTCGACGAATTCCTTCCCTGAACCGACCATGAGGGCCGAAAGCAGAGGCGCCTCGGCGCGGGGTACTTCAACGAGGAGCACGTCGGCGGCGCCTGCCGCGGTGGTGCCCGCGTTTCCGACGCGAAGCACCACGAGGTCCTGGAACGTGTAGCGCACACCCAGCGTGCCGGTTGTCGAGGCCACAAGGATGTCGATGTGGTCACCCGGCAGGATGTAGAAGCCGTCCGACACGAGCGCCCCGCTGAAGCTGTTCGGCGCTAGGGTGCTCGACGTCGGAAGCGACGCATTCGTCGGTATGGCCACGGCGACATAGCCCTTGGTGATCTGCGTCTCCACCGAGACCGCGGTCGAACCGGTACCGCTCGACGTGATCGACAGTGCCGGAGTTGTGAAGAAACCAGGAACCAACGGCGTGTTGTTGGCGAGCGCAACCTGGGTGACCTTGCCCACGACCGCGACCGGATCGGTATACGCGTCGCCCGGCTTCGCCGTCGCCGGGACCTGGGTCACGATGACCATGGCGGGTGTCAGGGTGGTGCCGGCGGGGATGGCGGTGTCGGATACGACAACGCTGACTTGGTTTGCCGGCGAATTGGAGCGCACCAGGAGCAGCACGGCAATCGCCGCCGCCGCCGCCAGCACGACTCCAAGAAGCAAGAAGATTCGGCTGTTCGGTTTGTTTGCCTGGATGGCCACCTGTTCTCCTCGGTTGACTCAGTGAATGTCGGTCACGCCGTTGCGGCTACGCTGCATCCAGCACAGTGATGCTGACCTGGACGACGGCCGCACCCGAGTGTGGATCGAATCTGCCCTGCCGTTCATCGCCTTTCGGTAACAAACGCATCGCACAGCGGACGAGCTTGGCCACGCGGCATGTGACCTGGTGGTGTCCACGAACCGTTATTCTTCGAACCGGCCGTTGGCCTGAGCTCGCATCAACATCGCGAGAATGTCGTCTCGATACGGCGCGATGGTCACGATCTTGCGGTAGAGCTTCAGAGCGCCCTTGTCGTCATTGCGCAACCTGCGAAGCCGCGTCACGCGCTCGAGGTAGGAGACGGCAAGGTCGATATCGTGATCGTCGATGCAGATATCGGCGAGTCGAAGCAGCGGGGTTTCGTGCACCGGGTCCGCGCGTGACGCGGCGAGATAGCAGCTGAGCGCCGCATTCCCCTTGCCGAGGGCACGGCATCGATCGCCGGCGTCGAGCGCGAGCTCTGCGAGCGCGCGACCACCGACGTCGTTCGCGAGTTGCTGCAGGAGCGCGGCCGCCTCGTCGCAACGCTTGCGGCGAAGACGATCGTTGATCTCGAGACGTGCTTCGATGACCTCGGGGTCGGTTTCGAAACGAGCGTCGCCGGGGTCGTTGTCCGAATCCAGCTCGTACGCCTGGTCCGCATCGTCGTCGCGGAGGCGCCACCCTCTCGTCGTGGCGCCGTTCGGTGGGTCAGGCACAACCGGTGCCGGTGCGTCGTCAGGCGACGGTTGATCGAGTGCTTCGAACGTGTCGGGGGCCGAGGCCGGGTCCGTGGGCGCTTCGTCCACCGGTTCCGAGCGCTGGACCACGGTGAAATCAGTGAGGTCACTGAGGTGGAAGCCGTCCTTCGGCTTGACGAAGGACTCGGGGTCCTCGCCCGCCACATCCGGGTGGGGTGCCGATCCATTCGCTGCCGGGCCGACAGGTTCGACCGTAGTCGAACCATCCGAATCCGGGGCAGGCTTGACCGCCTTGGCCGCAGCCGCGCCGGTTCGCCGGAAGAGCGTGAACGCGGGGCGGGTTGGCGGCTGCTCCGCAGGCGCCGCCTCGGCGTCCGGCTCGGATGGGAGTGCCGTCGCGGGATCCGTTCCGGGGTCCGTCGTGGTGGCCGCCTCGAGCTCGACTTCAGGAGCGATGGGTGCAATGTCCGACGGCTCTTCCGGGGACAGCTGGGCGTCGAGCTCGGCGAGGCCCGCCTCGACACGGTCGGCCGCCGCCTCCGCAGCGGCTTGATCGGATTCGGCCTCGTCGACCGATGCCGGTGTGAGATCGGGCTCGAGCTCGGGCTCGGGGGCGGCGATGATGACCTCGGGGGCCGTCGACTCGGTATCCGGACGATCCGCGGTGGTGACGTCGGGGGCGGTCGCGGCGACCTCAGTCTTGACATGGGCGTGACGCCCGAGCGCCGCGACCTCCTCCGCCCCGATGAGCGTGGTGTCCTGCGCGGCGTGGCCGTTTGCGCCATCGCGGCGACGCGGCGGCTCCGGAAGGGCATCGAGCGAGAGCAGATACTCGTAGACGGCCCGTTGCAGGCGCCTGGTGAGGAAGTACAGCTCATCGGTGGGAAGCGAGTCCGCGGCATCCGCGGCCACCTCGCCGACCATCTTCAGAAGTGACTGCTCGTCAAGGCGTTCGTCGACGACAGCAGCCTCGAGACTGCGCTCGAGCGCCTCAGGCAGTGTGTCGAGGCCAGGTGCCAGGGCTGAGGCCGCGTCGAGCCAACCCTGGCGCAGGATCTCCACGTTGGTTGTGGTCATGGTCATGCGCTGCGGCCAATTGTGGTCGGCGCCGGCCCTGCTCTCTGGCACCATGGCGCAACGACTCTGTGACCGCTCGTCATACACGGGAGAACCCTTTCGGTGACAGCCATCGTCGTCGAGGGCCTGCGCAAGTCCTACGGCGCCGTCGAAGCGGTTCGCGGGATCAGTTTCACCGTGGAGGAGGGGGAGGTCTTCGGGCTCCTCGGCCCGAACGGTGCCGGCAAGACCACCACGATTGAGATCCTCGAGGGCTACCGCACCCGAGACGCTGGAACGGTGACGGTGCTCGGGATCGACCCGCACGGTGGCGGCAGAAGGCTCCACGAGCGCGTCGGGCTCGTGCTCCAGGAGGCGGCCGTGCCGCCGATGCTGTCGGTGACCGAGCTTGTCGAGCTCTATCGGGGCTACTACCCGGCGCCGCGCCCCGCCGCGGAGATCATCGAACTGGTCGGGCTTACCGAGAAGGCGGGCGAGCGGGTGCGAAAGCTGTCCGGTGGCCAGCAGCGCCGCCTCGACGTCGCTCTTGGCCTGGTGGGTGACCCGGAGCTGATCTTTCTGGACGAGCCGACCACCGGCTTCGACCCGTCCGCGCGCCGCGCCGCCTGGGAGGTCGTGCGGAACATGCGGACGCTCGGCAAGACCATCGTGTTGACCACTCATTACATGGACGAAGCCCAATACCTCGCCGACCGCATCTGCGTGATCGCCGCGGGGCGGGTGGTTGCTCAGGGCACGCCGGAAACGCTGCGAGCCGGGGCCGAACAGCGGACCCAAATCCGATTCGAGCTCCCCGACGGCGTCAAGGCCACCGCCCTGCCGCTTGCGGTGCGGTTCGAGGACGGGACCGCGATCATCGAGACCGCGACTCCGACGCGGAGTCTCAACGACCTGACCACGTGGGCTGTCGCCCATGGGTTCGAGCTTCCCAACCTCGAGGTGACACGGCCGTCGCTCGAGGACGTGTACCTGGAGCTGACCAGGCATGAGTAGCGCCGGGATCGCGCTGCGTCAGGTCTCGTTTGAGCAGAGGTCGTTCTGGCGCAACCCCGCAAGCGCTTTCTTCGCGTTCCTCTTCCCGATCATCTTTCTGGTCGTGTTCGCCACGCTGTTCAAGGGGCAGCAGGTGCTGGTCGGCTCGACCAGGACGTCGTATGACGATTACTACATTCCCGCGCTGGTCGCGTTCGGGGTCATGGGCGCGTGTTTCACCAACATCTCGATCACGCTCTCGCTTCGGCGCGATAACGGCATTCTCAAGCGCCTGCGAGGGACGCCACTCCCGCCCTGGGCATTCATCGCGGGTGTCGTCGGCTCGTCCATCATCGTCAGCATCGTGCTGGCGCTGCTCACCACGGGGTTCGGCATCCTGGTGTACGGCGTCCACGTGCCCCAGCACATTGGTGCAGCAGCCGCATCGATCGGCGTCGGTGCGCTGGCATTCTGTGCGCTCGGGATGGCCATGACCATCGCGATTCCCAACGCTGAAGCCGCGCCGGCGATCGTCAATGGCGTCTTCCTGCCGATCGTGTTCATCTCTGGAACGTTCTTTCCCGTCCCGTCGTCGTCGGTCCTCGCGCAGATCGCCGAGTGGTTCCCGGTGCGCCATTTCATCAATGCGATGTTCACGGCGTTCGACCCTGCGCACCAGTCCGCGAGCGGGTTCAACGGAACCGACCTGTTGATCATGGCGGCGTGGGGCGCGGGCGCGGTGCTGCTCTCCGCCTTGCGATTCCGCTGGGAACCACGCAAGAGCTGAGCGGCACGCCGCTTCAGGCGGTACCGGCTGCTGATTCGTTCCGCGTCTGCACACCGGCGAGGACGAGCGCGTCCTCGAGCCTCGTCCCTCCATAACGACCGCGTGCGACGATGATATTCACGAGGTTGCCGACGCGCCACACGATGGTGATCTCGACGGCCTGAATGGCGCTCGACGTTGTGCGCACGACGCTGACCGCATGCGCCTCGTCTCCGAGCGGACCGGTTGACGTCGGTACCGCACCCGGAATCGCGTCGAGCCGGCGCACGCTCGCGCCGTAGCCGCTCGAGGCACCACCTACCGTGGCGAACCGCTCGACGGTTGCCACGACGTCAATCGGCCCATTGCTGACGGCGAAATCGACCGCGCGCTGGTACTCGACGCGTGCCGCGGCTTGAAGGCCGTCCTTTGAGAGCGCAGACGCGAGCGAGGAATCGCCGGAGGCGAGCGTCGCTGCGTCGACGTGCGCTGCCGGGCTCGTCACCGTAAAATCCGGTGCGACCAGTTGATCGATGGTGATCAGGTCGTGGACTGGATCGCCGCTGGAAAGCGATGGCGAGGCAGTGCCGCACGCGACGAGCATGATCGCCGCCGTCCCGGCGGCCATGGTTCCAGCCCTCCACCCGCCGACGGGGTGCACCGGGGCTACTCGTGTCGCAGCGCGCTGAGCACTGAGGTTCGCACCGCTCTGCGAGCTGGACCGATGGTGGCGACGACCGCGGCCAGTACCACGACGACGATGAGCACGATCACGGTTTCGACGGGAAAGACGAATCCCGGCGCGAAGGTTGGCGTGGTGCTCGCCTGCAGCATCGGCACGGCGATCAGACAGCCGGCGCCGACACCGATCATGGTTGCGGCACCGGCGAGGAGACCCGCCTCGACGAGCACCCGTCGCATCGCCTGACGGCTGCCGAGCCCGACCGCCCGCAGCAGCGCAAGCTCTCGCGTCCCCTGGCGGACGTTGACGAGCAGCGTGTTCACCACCGCGAGCATGGCGATGAGCACGGAGACCACCGCGACCGCGAGCAGGAGGCCGATCGAGTGCTGCAATGCGTCACGGGCGGCGCTCGCGATCACGCTCACCGGGACGGCTTGCATTCCATAGCTCGCAGCGGTGGCGGCCACGGTGGTCATCGATCCACGTGTGGTGACCAGGAGATCATCGAACCCGCCCGCCGTGGCGCCGAAGTACGTCCGGGCAAGGTCGTCGGCCATCACGAGGCTCTCGCCGCCATCGCCGGACGGAAAGGAGTGACTGATCACGCCGACGATTGAGAAGTACACGATGCCCTTCTGGGTCTCGACCGGGAGTTGCAAGCCGACCGACCAGCCCGTGGCGGCGGCGAGCCCGGCCGGCTCGAGGAAGCTGGGACCGTTTTCGAGCTCGTTCAGCGCCGCCGTCCGGTCGCCCGAGACCACATCGAGCCCACCGAGCGAGGCGTAGGCCGCGGGGTCGATCGCCGCAACCCCTTCGGAGGCGCCGGCGACGGTCTCCGATAGGAAACGGAGCGGCGTGGCCTGGGCGACTCCCGGGCTGCTGCCGATGGCGGCCTGCACCTGGTCGTTCTGGGTGACCGGGCTGGTCACCAGCACGTCACTGGCGAACAGGTGGGAGACCCAACTGTCGCTCTCGTTGAGCGCTCCTGCGCTCAACGCGCTGACGCCCACCGCGCTCGCTACGGCAATCGAGAGGCCGGCGACGGTCATCGCGGTCCGGTTCCGGGCTCGAATCAGATGAGCCGCACCTGGCTGCGCGCCGCTGACCAGCGGTGAGATCGCCGTCGCCATGAGTCGGATGACCAGAGGAGCGATCAACGGCAGCGCGAGCACGAGACCGAGCAGCAGGGTGACGACGCCCAGGGCAACGAGTCCGCTGGCGCTGCTGAGGAAACAGAGGGCCGCGATGAGGAGCAGCGCCGGGCTGGCCACCCGAGAGAACACCCCGGCACGCTGTCGCGCTTCGATCGGATGAGGTCGCAGAGCGACGAGGATCGGAAGCCGGGCTGCGACGAAGAGGGGCAGCAGTCCCCCGATCAGCGCAGCGCCGAGGCCGGCGGCGATCGCGGCCAGCACCTGACCCGCCTGGGGCATCAGCGACGGGGAGGCGAGATCCGAAGGCGCCAGGCTGCTGTTGAAGATCGCCCCGAGCAGCAGGCCGGCTGCGATGCCGACCGGGACCCCGGCCGTGGCGACGGTTGCGACCTCAACCGCAAACAGCCGGAACACCTGCCGCGACGACGCCCCGGCGGCCCGCAGGAGGCCGATCTCGCGCCGCCGCTCGTATGCGGCCAGAGCTGCGCTGTTGGCGGTGACCCCAGCGCCGACGATGAGGCTGAGCACCGTGGCGAGCACGAGCAGGGGTTGGAGGTCCTGCAATGGAGCGGCGGCGCCCGCGCGTGGATCGTAGGTGGTCACCGTCGAGCCGAGCCTGGCGTGCACCTCGCTCGACACCGCCGCCACGGTCGAGCCGGGCCCGAAGCGCAGCGCCACCAGCGGGGTATGCAGACCGAGCGCGAACGGGCCGAACATTGCCGCGTTATCGACGAAGACCGCATCGTGGGTGAAGGACGGCCCGCCACTGGTTCCCGACGTGAAACCGACGAACTCGGAACAGATCGGGCCCGGTTTGGGTGACCAGCTGGATCTTCTGCCCGATCTCGATCGGGGTTCCGAAGCCGCCGGTCAGGGCTGTGCTCAACCCCTCGTCGAGCGCCACCTCCGACGTGCTCCCGGGACGTGGGAGACGTCCGGCCACCACCGAGACGGTGCGCAGCGCCGCACTCGCGTCCTGGAGACCGACCAGGGTCACCGTGGTGCCCTCGAGGCTGCTCCCCGCCGGACCGGCGGTGACCTGCTTTTCATACAGGGGGACCGCCTGGACGACTCCCGGCAGCTCCGAGAGCGTGGTGATCTGTGCCGGGGCCAGTCCGGCGCCTGAGTCGACCCGGACGTCGAGCGACGAGGCGCCTGCCTGTTGCAGCTTGGCCTCGCCCGCTTGCACGGTGAGACCCTGGATCGCGATCTGGACCGCGAGCACGACGGCGATGCCGAGGGCAACCGCGCCGGCGGTGAGCGCGCTCCGCAGCGGACGCGCCCGCATCGCGCGAACCGCCAGCAACCAGAGGTCGCTCACAGACCCAGCTTGGCGAGCCTTGCCACGAGGATCGACGGGTCCGGCATGGCATCCGGAGCCTCTCCGGCATGGCTCAGGGGGACGTCGTCGATCACCTCGCCGTCGCGCATGATCAGAACGCGGTCGGCGTACGCCGCGACCCGTGCGTCATGGGTGACAAGGACGGCCGTCTGGTGCTCTTGACGGCAGAGCCGAATCGAGCAGGGCCATGACCTCGTGGCCGCTCGTCCAATCGAGATTCCCGGTCGGCTCATCGGCAAGCAGGAGCGACGGCGAAGCGGCGAGGGCGCGGGCCAGCGCGACCCGCTGCTGCTCTCCGCCGGAGATCTCCTCAGGCCCGTGGCCCTGGAGCCCATGGAGATTGAGCTGATTCATTACCGCGTTGACGCGATCTCCGATCACCTGACGGGAGAGCTTCTCCTGGTGCCGGCTCGGCGCCTCGTTGCGGAGGCGGAGCGGCAGCGCAACGTTCTCTGCCGCAGTGAGGGTGGGGAGGAGGTTGAAGAACTGGAAGACCACGCCGACGTGGTCGCGCCGGAACGCCGAGCGCTCCTCGTCTCCGAGCCCGTAGATGTCGATGCCCTGGATCGTGACCGACCCCTGGTCGGGCGGCTCCAGTCCGCCGAGCATGTGGAGAAGCGTGCTCTTGCCGCACCCGCTCGGGCCCATGATGGCAACGAAGTCGCCCGCCTCGACGGTCAGCGAGACGCCGCGAATCGCCTCACGCGGCGGCCGGCTGACTCGGTAGATCTTGTGGAGGCCCGTGGCGACGACGATGCTGCCATCGAGGTCGCCCGCAGGCGCTTCGACCGTGCTGAGCTGAGTCAGAGTGCTGGTCCTTTAGAAATTGAGGAATGCTTCGAGGACGGCTTCGATCGTGTTCGGGAAGAGGCCCTCGTACTGATACACGAGCGGCGCGGGAAGGTTCTGAGGCAGGCTGCCGACCGGCACGACCACGGGGGTGGCGGTGGGCAATGGGGTCACCGGCGCTACGGTCGCGGGACCGACCCCGGGCGGCGCCGGCGCTGGGGAGTTGCGGGACGCGGGCCCCGATGACGGCGGCCTGTGGGGTGGGGGCGGTGAGGAGATGCCGACCTGGGCGAACTCTTCGCTGAACATCCAGACGTTCTTCAGGGCTGATCCACTGCCGGTCCAGGTCGCGCCTGCTGCGGTCGCATAGGACCCTACGCCCATCTCGGTGTAGTTCGGATTGAGGATGTTGGGTCGGTGGTCGCGGCTGGCCATGAAGGCGCCGTTGATGTCAGCGACGGGGTTGGGGTCATACGCGTTAAACCCGATATTCTCGGCGGCCGACCGGTAGTGGACGCCAAACGCCTGCATCATTGAAAACACGTACTGCCCGCACCCGGGGATCAGATGGGCGAAGTAGTTGCGCGTGATCATGTCCTTGGAGCGTCCGGAGATGTGGATGCCGTGGCAGTTGTATGGTGCGGCCTCTCCGATGTTCTGAAGGGTGCCGCTGAACACCAGCGAGTGCACGCCGTTGCCGGTTCGGTCCTGGTTGGTCAGCGAGAAGAGTTGGTAGTCGTAGCCTCCGTTGGCGCTTGCCACGCTTGCCGTCCCGCCCACGTGCAGCGCCGCGAGGCCGGCGGCTGTCAGGAGCGCGGCGGTCATGCCGATCGGTCGAGCTGCTTGTCGTAGACGGTCGCTGCCACGCGGGGTCGTGCCCGGGATTGCGGTCGCCACACGCACCGCGGACGCGGTGCGAAGCAATTCGTCCCATGTCGAGGGCAGCGACCGACTTTCCATGCGGCGTTCCTTCACCTGACTCGGCACTTGAAGATGACCGATCCGTACCCGGCCGGAGCCTATCTAACCCCCCTCAGAGCCCCCGGGACGCGGCTTCGACAGGATCGTTGCACCGTTCGGGGTGCATCCCAGGGATGCTTGACTCAGCCTCCGGGCAGGTGTTCGAACGTGATCACACGAGGTGGATTGAGCTCACATGTCGTTGCTCGACCGAGTACAGCGAAAGGCAGAGGGAAGTCCTCCTGCCCCGGTTCCAGGCGCGCCTGCGGCCCCGGCACCGCCGGCTCCGGATCGCCCAACAGACGATGGCGCCGAGCGATTCCCACCGGCAGGCTGGCAGAACCGCCCCGGCGGCGCAGCTCCGGCGCCGGCTCCGGCGCCCGCGCCACGTCCGGTCGAGGTCGAGCGACCCGCGCCCGCCCCTGAACCACAGCGTCCGCCAACGCTGTTGAACCGGGCCGGGGCGCTGACCCGCCCCGGCCTGAGCAAGATGGGCGGGCACGTCAACACGCATGTTGCGCTGCGCGGCAAGGTGCATCAGCGACTCGTGGAGGAACTGGCCCAGGGCACCGACTCGGTGCCGCCGGAGGTGGTGCGTCAGCGCATCGCAGAGCTGCTGAACGACGTGATCACCGAGCAGAACATCACGATGAGCCTGCCGGATCGACTTCAACTCGTCGAGATCCTGACCAACGACGTGCTCGGCCTCGGACCCCTCGAGGAGCTGCTCGCCAGCGACGACGTCACCGAGATCATGATCAACAGCTACAAGCAGATCTACGTCGAACAGCACGGCAAGCTGACCCTGAGCCCGGTCACGTTCGAGAGCGACCAGCAGCTGATGCAGGTCATCGACCGGATCGTCAGCAGCATTGGCCGTCGTGTCGATGAGTTGTCGCCGATGGTGGACGCGCGCCTCAAGGACGGATCCCGCGTCAACGTGATCATCCCTCCGCTCGCGCTGCGTGGCCCGACCATGACCATCCGAAAGTTCGCCAGGGAAGCGCTCACCATCGACGACCTGATCACATACGGATCGATCACCGCGGATATGGTCCAGTTCCTGCGGGCCTGCGTTCGCGGCAAGCTGAACGTGGTGGTGAGCGGCGGGACCGGCTCGGGAAAGACGACCACGCTCAACATCCTGAGCAGCTTCATCCCCGAGGATGAGCGCATCGTCACCATCGAGGATGCCGCCGAGCTCCAGCTCCGTCAGGATCACGTGGTGACCCTCGAGACGCGCCCCGCGAACGTCGAAGGTCGAGGACGCGTCTCGATTCGCGACCTGGTCATCAACTCCTTGCGCATGCGGCCGGACCGCATCGTCGTCGGCGAATGTCGTGGCGGTGAAGCTTTGGACATGCTCCAGGCGATGAACACCGGCCATGACGGATCGCTGACCACGCTCCATGCGAATAACGCGCACGACTGCATCAGCCGCCTCGAGACCCTGGTGTTGATGGCCGGCGCGGAATTGCCGTCACGCGCGATCCGCGAGCAGATCGGCTCGGCGGTCAATGTAGTGGTGCAGCAGTCCCGTCTGCGCGATGGCACGCGCAAGGTGGTGAGCATCACCGAGGTGATCGGCTGCGAGAACAACGAGGTGAAGCTGCAAGACATCTTCACCTACAAGCAGACCGGCATCGACGAGGATGGCAAGGTGGTCGGCTCGTACATGCCGACCGGCGTGCTGCCGACGTTCCTCGAGCACCTCACCACCTCAGGTGAGCAACTGTCGGAGGACATCTTCCAGCCGATTCACGTGATGGACGGGGTCGGATCAGCCTGATCCCAGCTCGCATCAGTGCGCTGGCGTACAGCCGTTCTGGACGGGGAAGCGCACGCTTGTTCTATGCCAGCGGCGGATTATCGTCTCGCTCGGTGCCCCAACTGCGACGGATCGGGCGACCGTAATCGCAAGATGGAGTTCCGCCAGGGCACCGTCGGTGTGTGGGCATCCCAGGCAGGAGCGGAGGACGAGTGCTCCCGTTGCTGCGGCGACGGCCTTATCTACGAGCCGGTGAACCTGCCGCCACGGATGGCCTGAAGTCGGACCGTCCGGTCGCGGCTTGTTGTCGCTCGATCGTGGGCGTACATTTCGGCCATGTTGCGACGTCAGGGAAGTGGGATTGGTACGTCGTGCGTGGCGATCGCGTCGGCCTGCGCCAGCATGTTCTTCGTGGCGTGCTCGAGCGCGCATGCGATTTCGAGTCGTGCTCCAACGCCGAGACCCGTGACCACCTTGACGCCGGCGACGGCGAGCGTCGCGACCTGGATCCAGCCCGACTGCACGACGACCCGCTTTGCCCCATCTGACGTCGGCTTTCCTGAGGCGGCGGGAATCGCTCCGTCGCCGAATCAGTTCTCGTCGCTGGTGTTCGGCAGCGTCCCTGTTCCTCGAGGTCAGGACGTCAAGATCGCCTACCGGATGACCGGAAGCGGCGCACTCCTACTCGTGGCCGATGGACCGGCTCACCTGCACGTCTCTCCTGATTGGCAAGAGGTGCACGGAACATCGAACTGGACGGCCCACCCTGGAGATGAGTGGGGTGCAGGTTTCACGTTCAGCCGCGCCGGGTGCCGGGAGATCGTTGCCGTCCGGGGCACGCTGGTGGCACGCGTCGGCATCCCCGTCCGGTAATCGGCATGGGGAGCCCGAAAGCGCAGCGCTGTTAGGCGACTCCGCTGAGGTGACCGTTCTTCTCAGCGGCAACGCCGACCTGGCGGCGGTCCGGGAAGATCTGCGCGAGGCGCGGCGGAAGCGGAATGCCCATGTCGAACAGCCTGTCGATGATCCGCGGCCGGATACCCGTCGGTTCAAACTCGCCGATGATCTTTCCGGTCGACGGATCGGCGCCGCGCGACTTGAACTTGAAGATCTCCTGCACGGTGATCATCTCGCCCTCCATCCCGATGATCTCGGTCACCGAGACGACCTTGCGCGAGCCATCCTTGAGGCGGCTCAGCTGGATGATCAGGTCGATCGCGCCGGCGATCTGCTGACGGATTGCCTTGAGGGGCAGATCGAGACCGGCCATGAGCACCAACGTCTCGAGCCTCGACAGAGTCTCGCGTGGGCTGTTCGCATGGATCGTGGTCAGGGATCCGTCGTGACCCGTGTTCATCGCCTGGAGCATGTCGAGCGCTTCGCCGCCACGGCACTCACCGACGACGATGCGATCAGGCCGCATACGCAGCGAGTTGATGACCAGCTCGCGGATCGCGATCTTACCCTCGCCGTTGACATCGGCGGGACGAGCCTCGAGACGGCACACGTGCTCCTGGTGGAGCTGCAGCTCGGCGGCATCCTCGATGGTGACGATGCGCTCGTCGATGGGGATGAAGCCCGAGCACACATTGAGGAGCGTCGTCTTGCCGGTGCCGGTTCCACCCGATACGAGGATGTTGGCTCGCGCCAGAACGCATGCCTGGATGAAGGCCGCGGATTCCTGGGTGAGTGTGCCGAACCCGACGAGGTCGGAGACCTGGTACGGGTCCTTGCTGAACTTTCGAATCGTGAGGATCGGGCCGTCGAGCGCGACCGGGGGAATCGCGGCGTTGACGCGGGATCCGTCGAGCAGGCGCGCGTCCATAAGTGGGGTCCGCGTGTCGATGCGGCGGCCGACCGCGGCGCCGATCGTGTCGATCACCCGCATCAGGTGGGCCTCGTCGTCGAACCGGATGTCGGTGAGGAGGATCTTGCCCTTGCGTTCCACGTAGACCATGTCCGGTCCGTTGACCATGATCTCGGTCAGGCTGTCGTCATCGACAAGTGGCCGCAGCGGGCCGAGAGCCTCGAGGTACCGAGTGTCGAGCTTCTGCGAGACGGCTGCCATGCTCACGTGAAGATGCTCCTTGGTGTTCTGACGGAAGGCGGTTCCGCGCCAATTGTGGGCGCGCCGGGGCTGCGTTCCGACCAGAGCAACCGGTTCGATACACGTTCGATTCCGGCAGCGTTCCAGACATCCACGACTCGTTAAACTCGCCCGGGTACGATCAGGTCGTGGTGATGAGTACGGGGACGGTGGCGGTGGCCGGACGGGCTTCGACCGAGGACGACGAGTGGTTCGGGGAGGGGAGCGCCTTCGACTCCGGCGAGGATCTGGCCGCCGCCCTCTTCGCGCTTGCCGGCGCGACGCCCAACGGCGTGAACTCTCCGGCTGAGATCATCCGCCCCGCGCCCGCACCCGCCCCCACCGCCAACCCCGTGTTCGTGGAGGTGCAACGGCGGGCAGACTTCGAGGGAGCCCGGCGCCCGGGATCCTCGAACGGGCCCGCGGCGAGAAGCACGAGCGTCGCGGCGGCGAGTTGGTCGGTCCGCTCCCCGGGTGAGCACCTGCTTCCGCCGAAGGTCGCGGGCCGGACTGGGTGGACGATTCGCAACAGCGTGGCGGTGCTGCATCGAACCGAGGACGCGATCGCGCGTCTTCGCGAGGAGGCGGTCGCCATGGCATTCCTCGCCGCCGCCGAAGCATGTGGCCGGGGACGTCCTGCCTCGCTCGAGCGGCGACGCCACCCGAGGTAGGGACGCTCAGCGTTCGTACTGGCGAAGTCGCTCCTCGACCTGCGCGCTGGTGAGCGACGTGGTACCGCCGGATCCGCTCCCGGTGGTGAGGCTCGCCGGAGCCGCACGCCGGGCGGCGGCGGATACCCTGGCGGGGGTCGACGGTGGATCCTCGGTCGTATCCGTCCCCTCGAGCTCGCGTCGCCGCATCATCGCGTAGACGTTATCGAGGGTGGGAGCGTGGCCCTGACGGAGGAGCGCCAGCACCGCTTCGGGGTCGATCGCGCCTGGGGCCGCCAGAGCCGCCGCTCGCGCGGATTCGAGTGCCGCCGCCTGAGCCGCCTTCATCTCGTGCCGCGCGTGACGCGCTGCGCGCAGCAGCGACAGACAGATGAGGCCTTCGACCACTGCGAGCGCGGCCAGGATCAGCACCGAATGATCCTGGACCCAGCTCGCCACGGTCATGCCCCGGACAACCGCTCGGCAGCCTGCTGGTGCATCTCGCGAGCCATCGCCTGGATCGACGCCGGATCCTGACCTTCGAGGTGCAGCCCGCGGATGGTGTCGATCGCCGCGACGAAGTCATCGATCGTTGATCGGGTGCTGCTCGAGCAGCTCGGTCACCTGCACCGCGTTGGTCTCTCCGAGCCACACGACGCCGATCTGGACCAGCTCTTCGCGCACCTCGTCGAAGTCCACGTATTTCGAGCCGACAGGCTCGTCGCGATGGAAGAATTCGGGGTCCGTGCCGTCCTCGTGGGCGGGTGGGGTGTCCTCATGCGTCGACGCTGCCACGACGGCCGGCTCGATGTCGGTGGCATCGAGTTCGGCGAGTGGCCAGTCCCAGGGGCCCGGAGTTCGGAAGATCGGCTCGGGATCGCCGGCACCAGTGACTGGCTCGGCCTCGGGTTGAGGCACCTCCGGCATCGTCTCGTCGTCTGTACGGTCCGCGACGTCAGGCTCCGATGTGCCACCGGTCACCGCTGCGGGTTCGGCGGCACCATCGTCCACGACGTCGTCGAGCCACGAGCCGGAAAGCCATGTATCCGAGGCCGGCTCGGACATCGGCTCGGGAGCGATCTCATCCGGCGAGACGCCGTCGAACGCGGGACTTTCCTCATGCGTCGCAGCCGTTTCATCGTCATCGCCACCTGGCGACTCCTCGTGTATCGACTCGGGTGCGGGCGCTGCATCGAGCGCAGGCGTGGATACCATTGCGTCATCGACGACGGGCGCGTCATCCGCCTCGACGCGGTGCTGGTGCCACGCCGGCTGCAGGGTCGGCATTCGGCTGGCGTACACTCCACCCCGCGGTCGCGGCGGCGGCGTCAGCCTCGCTCAGCGTGACAGCAGTCTCATCGGCCGGTTGCGTGTCGGGGTGAGATCGCCGAGATCTGCCGAATCCCCAGCGCGATCGCCTGGCCTTGCGGGGACGTTCGACTGGTTCGGAGACAGGCGGGGGAGGCGGTGGCGGGTCATTCTCGCCGGCCGGGACGGCCTCGTCCTGTGGCGGTGGCGGTGGCGCCGCGAACGCTTCGACGGCCATTTCGTCCGTGAGCGGAGGGGCGTCGGCTTCGTCGCCGGCACCATCCGCTACAGGAGGCGATTCCGACCGCACGACCTCGAAAAAGTCATATGCGCTCGCCGGCTGTGGCGTCGCGTCCACCGCGAGCGGGCGAGGCTTGCGTTCCATCACCGTGAGCCGCCCTCGCGCCTGCGAGAGCAGCGAGCGCAGTCGCTCAGGTGATGCCACGGCGGATCGCTGCGTCTCCGAGTAGACGGCCACCAGCCCTCCGCGGCTGAACAGCGCGATGCCGCGTACCGGGGCGTCGATCACGAGCACGCGATCGAGGCCGTCGGCGTGGAACGCCGCCAGCATCGACGCTGGGTCGAGCCACGTCAGATCGATCCCGCGAATCGCCAGCGGCAGCCGCCAGATCATGGTCAGCGCCTCTGCCACTCTGGGGTCGTCGAGGGCGTACCCGGCCAGCGAGCCTTTGGTCGCACCCAGCAAGGCCATTCCCGCGGTCTCGCCACACGCGTGGTCGTCGGCATCGATCCAGACGGCGTCGATCAGATCGCCACCGCTCACGACCGCTGCGGCGCGCAGCTTCGCGCCGGTGAGGACCACGATGGAGGGCGGCAGCTCGGCGAGACGCTCGGCAAGATGCACCTCGTCGGGTGACGCCTCGACCCACAGCGGACGTCCGCCGGGCAGCAATGGGAAGTCCGAGAGACCGAACGGAAGGTCCGGCGAGTTGTCGATGGCGCTCCACCACTCGGGACTCTCGTCGGCGACCGGGTCGTCGGCATACGAGCCGGCAAGGCGCACAAACGGTCCGGCGAGCTCGTCGATGGTGATCGAGAGGGTCTCGCGCGGCGACATCGCACGCCGCCAGTCGGAGACGACGAAGACCTTCGGGAGCTCCGCAAGCAGCGCGTCGATCGCTGCTTCCCCTTCGATCTGTGCTTGATCCATTTCGAACACGGCATGGCTTGGCCGTCCGAACACGAGGTACAGCGTCGCTCTGGCGCCGTCCCAGGAAACGTCGAACGCGCCGCTCAGATAATCGTCTTTGGCGCTGGCAAGCTGTCGCAGTAGCTTGACATGGGGCGCCGCGGTGGCCATGTGCGGATATTCTACGGTCGTGCCCGCAGAAGTAATCACGATCGCGTCGCTAAAAGGTGGTGTCGGAAAGACAACCAGCAGTTATGCGCTGTGCGCTGCCGCCGCCGCAGGTGGTCTCAAAGTCATCGCAATCGACCTCGACCCGACCGGCGGATTGAGCAATGCACTGGAGCGGGCCAAACGCAGCGTTACGGTCATCGACGTCCTGCACGGGCGGGTCACACTTCGAGACGCGCTCATCGATCATCCGCTGGGTATCCGCACGGTCGCGTCGCATCGAAGCCTCAATGACGAGTCGCCTTCGAAGGAACAGCTCGACGAGATGCTCCTCGATGTTCGTGACGACTGCGACATCATCCTGCTCGATACGCACCCACACGAGCCGTCCCTGGTGGGACCGATGGGAGCCGCCGACCGGATCGTGATTCCGACGGCGCTGGACATCCTCTCGTTGCGCGCGGCAGCGCTGACCGTCGGGCTCGCCCAGCAGATCGAGGTGCTCGACCGGATTCGCGGCATTGTTGTCACGAACGCGAAACGACCATTGTCGAGGATCACCAACTCGCTGCTCAACGGGCTCACCCTGAGCGGGCTCGCGTTCGAGACCGTGCTCTGGTACTCCCCGGGGTGGGTCGTGGCCACCTCCGGCCGTGGGGAGCTGCCGGACCAGGAACTGCTCAGCGACAGCAAGATGCTCCTGCGCGAGGTCGCCACGCGTCCTTCGCCGACCGAGGCCCTCCGTCAGTTCGTCGGGATGGCGCAGGGGAGAAGGCCGAAACCGGCCGGCGCGGTCACTCCTTGATCCGCTGCCACCAGCTCTTGCGCCGCCGCTTGGGGGCGGGCACCTTGGGGGGAACGGCCGCGCCCGCAGCCGGTACGCGTTGGATACCAGGCTGTGCGGGCTTCGACGGCGAGGAGACAGGCGTGGCCGGGAAGGCAGGCAGAGGCGGAATCCTGGGCGGCGCTGCGGGCCGCTGACCCGCGCCGGACGGCACTCGCGACCGCTCCAGGGCAAGCGCTCGCTCGGCGGCAAGGCGCGCGCTCTCGGCCGCGGAGCGAGCCAACTCCGCGGCAATGCGCGCTTCCTCGGCGAGATCGATGCGGCGGAGGAGCGCCGATCGCTCGCCCTCGAGTGTCGTGACCCGCTGGGTCAGGGTGGAGATCTCCTCGAGGTAGGTCGATCCTGAATCGACCATCGGAAGGCTGACGTCGTCTTCCTCGGGATCCTGGACGCCGGACTTCAAGCTGGCCGCCTGCCGGTCGACGAGGGCATCGAGAAATGCCCATTGCTGGCGGAGCTCTTCCTCGGAGTGACGCGGGACAGCGCTCACCGCACCAGGGCGACCAGGCTCACCCCATCGAGGGCGGCGAGCGCGGTGGTCAGCGCCTCCGGCGCCATCAGCGGGAGAACTTCAGCGCGGGGAAGCTCGAACGCGATGTCGGCGGCAAAACGGCGCGGCCGCGAGAGCGGATCGGGACGGAGTACGAACGCGGGCGCATTCGCCCTCGCCGTGACCAGCGCCGGCGCGTGCGACGGTTGGTCGGCGAGGACGCGCGTCTCGTCCTGGGTGAACCCGGCAGCCAGGAGGCGCTCGCTCAGAGCCGTGCGATCACCGGTGTGCTGGCGGCGCTCGACCGTGGTCCAGGCTGCGACGAGCAGGGCCTCCCGCTCCGAAAGCTCACGCACGATCGCGGGAACGTGCGTCTGGCCGAGCTCGCGGGCCGCGCGAAGGCGCCGCGAACCGCACACCACCTCGAACCGGTCGACGCCGCGCCGGCGGAGGAGGAGGGGTTCGATGATGCCTCGCGAGGCGATGCTCGCTCGCAGCGCGGCGAGCGTCACCGCATCGACATCGCTGCCCGGCCACCAGGGGCGGTCATGGACGGCATCGATCGCAATCCGCTCGACACGCGATTCGGACGTGGGCGCCAGCCAGCGCGCCATCGGACCCGAGAGTGGCGGTCCGTTGGCGGTCTGATGGGATCGCTCGCTGGTCTCAGTCACCGGCTTCCACCTCGTCGCCGGCGATCTCGCCCGCCAGCTCGCGGTATGCCGCTGCGGCCTTGGAGGATGACGCGTAGGCGGTGATCGGAATCCCGGCGAGTGACGTCTCCTGCAACTTCACCGTCGGAGTGATCACGGTTGCGAACACGCGGATGTTGGCAAGCTCGCACAGCCCGTCAAGGAGCTGGCGGCTGAAGCGGGTACGGAGGTTCACGAACGTGGGCACGATCCCGAGGATGGCGAGATCCGGGTTGAGGCGTCCTCGCACCAGGTGGACGGTGCGCAGCACCTCCTTGAGGCCGCGGATGGCGAACCCCGACATCTGCACGGGGATGAGCACCTCCCCAGCTGCGGCAAGTGCGCTGATGGTCTGGAAGCCGAAGCTGGGCGGGGTGTCGAAGAGCACGTAGTCGAAGCTGGCCCGAGCCTCATCCCGGCGAAGCGCGTCACGAAGTGCGAGCTCCTTGTCGATCGACGACCTCAGCTCGCCCTCCACCGCGGACAGGTCCGGCGACGCCGGCAGGACCCAGAGGTTCGGCCAGCTTGTCTCGGAGATCGCGGTCGCAGCCTCCGCGTGACCGCCGATCACGGCGGCGACCCCGGGTCGCTCGTCATACGGATCGAGGCCCACGCCGCTGGTCAGGTTCGACTGCGGGTCGCAGTCGACGAGGAGCACGCGCTTACCTCGCTCGGCGAGCGCGGCGCCGAGGTTGATGACGGTCGTCGTCTTGCCGACGCCGCCCTTGCCGGAAACGCATGCAATGGATACGGTCACCTGAAACCTGCACGATAGCTTGCACTGCCGCTCCCCGGCCATCGCGGATCCAGTCGGGTGAGGGATCGGAAGACACGATGGCGCTCTGTAACCCGCGCGTCACGCGCGATCCGAGCTCCTCGCACAGAACGCGTCAATACTTGCAAACGATGATGAATGCACAGAGTGCAGGGCATCACGGAGAGGTGGAGCGTTTCCAATTGCGGCGGGGGGAGATGTACCGAGTCTCGTACACCGTGAGAACCCCACAGCAGCGGCAAGTCACCCGGAGCCTCGCGGTCTATTCGGGATGCGCGAAACGGCGGCTGTGGGATGGCCGTGAGGCGGTGTGCTACGAGTTCCAGCGACCCCACGGACGACCGCTGTCGCTGCTCCGAAGCCAAATCGTCGAGGCCCGCCCGGCAACGCTGAACGATCGCGGTCAACTCGTGCTCGTCGAGGAGCCCGGACCGCGCCGGGCGCTGTCGCGCAGCCTGGCCACCCGGAACGCATGGTCGCCACCGCCCTGGTCAGCTGGCTAGGCCGGTCTCGTCGCTCCCGGTCACCGTGCGCGACAGCCGCTCGTTGAGTCCGCGCCGCTCGAATCGGTAGCCGATGCCCGGAACCGCGTGGATGTACGTCGGTCTGGGACCGGTCGGCTCGATCTTGCGTCGGAGCCGGTAGACGTGGGCATCGACGCTCCGCAGATCGAGGTCCGCTCCCTGGCCCCAGACTTTCTGGATCATCTCAGAGCGCGAGATCACCCGTCCCGGCGATGCTGAGAGCAGGGCGAGCAGGTCGAACTCGGTGGGGGTCAGGTTGACCAACTCGCCATCGCGGAGGACCTCATGGCGTCCGATGTCGACGATGAGCCCGGGGAACTTGAGGCGCCCCGGGCGCACCTGCGACTGTGTGGTCCGCTGGCGGCGCAACTTGGCGTTGACCCGCGCCGCAAGCTCGCGGATCTCGAAGGGTTTGGCGATGTAGTCGTCGGCGCCGATCTCGAGCGCCACCACCACGTCGACGGTGTCGGTGCTCGCTGACAGGATGATGATCGGGACCTCGACCCCGGCGCCGCGGAGCCGCCGGCAGACGTCCAGACCGGGCATGCCCGGCAGGCTCAGGTCGAGGAGGATGAGGTCGACGTCGCTCTGCTCGGCGAGGCGCAGTCCCTCGGCGCCATCCTCCGCGAACTGCAGTCCGAAGCCGTGCTGCTGCGCGACGGTGGCGAGGATGTCCCGCATTGCCGGGTCATCGTCGATCACGAGCACGGTCGCCTCCGCCGGGGCACGGACGATTCCGTGACCCAGCGGCGCGAGGATCGATTCTGTGAATGTTGTCATCGGTTCCTCAACTCGGGTCGACCGCGCCAAACGTGCCCACCGGCGCAACGTAGCACCGCGGGCGCGGCCCGTTCACGGCGGTTACGGACGCGTTGCCCGTCTTTACGCGTCTGCAACCGCATGGTGGTGCTCGGCCGCATCAGACGTGCACCGGGAGGGCGACCACGAAGGTGTTGCCTCGCGCGCGCGAATTGTCGATCCATATCCTTCCGCCCATTCGCTCGACCAGCTGCCGCGCGAGATAGAGGCCAACGCCGAAACCACCGCGCTGACGGAGCAGGGGGGATTCGACCTGGTAGAAGGATGCGAAGACGCGGTCGACGTCGCTGTCAGGGATCCGGCGGCCGTTGTCCCTGACTTCGACGTGCACCTTGTTCACCGCTCGGTACGTGGTCACGCGCACCGGCTCGGAGTCGGGAGAGAACTTCAGCGCATTGTCGATGAGACACGCGACCACCAGCGCAAGGCGCTCGTGGTCGGCGAGCACGCGTTGCGCATCCGGAGCGACGGTGATCGCGAAGCGATCGTGATCGGCGGATTCGACGAACCTCGCGATCACCTCGCGGAAGACGTTCTCGAGGTCGACCGCCGCGGTCTTGAGGCGTATCTCACCGGACTCGAGCTGGGCGATGCACAGCAGGTTGTCGGTCAGACGGGCCAGGTGCTCGGCTTCGAGGCGTAACTCGTGCAAGCCCTCATCGCGCGCATCCTGGGGCAGGCGGTCGCCGGCGTCGTGCATGAGAGTGAGCCAGGCCTTGATCTTGGTCAACGGTGTCCGCAACTCGTGCGATGCCAGCATCATGAACTCGCTCTTGATGCGATCGACCTCGCGCAGCTCGGCGAACGCCGCGTGCTCGAGCTCGATGGATCTGCGCACCTGGGCGTCGCGTTCGCCGACCAGCTCACGAGCGAGGAGGTTGCTGCTCAGCGCGACCACGAAGAGGAGAAAGAGCCGCGACATCAGCGCATCGATCAGCATGGTGCCGAGGTGGCGGTTCGCAACGTCGAATCCGACCACGAAATACGCCGCCCCGGCGACGAATGCGCAGGCCATGCTGCCGACGAGTCCGAAGCGAAGGCTGCTCGCGATCACCACGATGAAGAAGGTCACAGCGAGGTCGGAGTTGTAGCCGCCGGTCAGATAGACGAGACCACTCGCAACCGCGAGGTCGAGCACGATGGTCGCGACCTGGAGACGGCGACCGGGGATGCGGTGGGCCAGCAGCATGACCGTTGCCGCGAGGTTGAAGATCCCCCAGGCTCCGAGCACGAGGTTGACCGCCGCGGTCGACTGGCCGGTGGCGAGACCCGGGAAGTTGTTGGCGACCGCGGCGAAGATCAGCACCATCCACCGGCTCAGCTCGATGGTTCGCTCGATACCGGCTCTCCGGTCCCGAACGGGCATCGCGGTGGAACTCGCTGCGCGGCCGTCGCGTCGGCAGGCGGCCGCGGCCGGTCCGAGGCGTTGTTCATCGGGCGCGCGTGAGCGGTCTGCGTGAGCTCTCCGCTCACGGCTTCAGCCATGCTCATCAGACACGCGCGTATGGTCGCGGATCGCCTCGCTCACTCTCGTGAGCCTAGCTGCGCATCGGCGTTGCCAGACGAAGGTCTCGTAACGATGCCGCACCACCCACTGTTACAGGCGAACGCATGCATGCCCCGGTCCTGGAAACTTCAGGCAGCCGTGTCGCTTCCACCGATCGCCGCTCTGCATCCGGATCGCCCGGATGAGCTTGCAGCCGGCGCGGCCGCCCTTCGGGACGGTCGCGTTGCCGATGCTGTCGCAGCCTACGACCGCGCGCTCGAGCAACTCTCTGATGATGCGCAGCCTGAGCAGCGAGGAGCGGCGCTGCTCGCGCGCGGTCTCGCGTATCAGCTGCTCGGCGACACGTCCCGCGCCTCGGCGGACGTCCTCAGTGCGCTGAACGTCTGGGCGCTCGTGCGCGCCGACTGGGCGTCGAGCGCGATGTCGGATCTCGCCGCCGCCCTGTCCGGTGCCGGCAACGCGGCGGCCGATGCCTACTGGCAGGCGGCACTGCGCCTGGCCGAGCGCAGCGGCGACGTCGTCCTCCAGGCTGCGGTTGCCGGCGAGTGGGGTCGCCACGCTGCTCGCGCCGGTGACGCGGTCACCGCGGTCGCGCTGCTCGAAAAATCAGCCGAGCTGGGCAGACGAGCCGGTGACGACGCCATCGTCGCCAAGGCACTGGTCAACCTCGCGCGTGTCGAGCTCGATGCCGGGCGCGGTGGTCACGCCATGCGCAACATCGGCGAGGCGCTCGCCCGGGACCAGCGCGGCGACCTACGCGCGGCCACCGCCGGACTGCTCATCGACGTTGCCGCCGGGGCGTTCCACTCCGGCGACACTGCTCACGCCGAGCTCTGCCTCGAGCAGGCGCTCTCGCTGTGCGGCGCTACCGACCGCCAGATCCGCGAGCGAACGCTCGCCGGGCTCGGCGGGCTTGCCCGAGCGCGTGGCGATCTCGCGGCGGCTGCGCGGTACGGGGAGGAGCTCCTCGACAGCGCGCGGCGAGGTGGAGACCTCACGGTCGCCGCCGAGGCGCTGCACGACCTCGGCAGGATGGCGTTGCCCGCCGGCGCCCTCGAAGACGCCGCGAGGCGGTTGACCGAGAGCGTCGTGATTGCGCGAAGCCTCGGTCTCGACTCGCTCGCGGCATCCGGGTCGCGCGCCCTGGCCGAGGTGGCCATCCGGCGCGGCGCGCTCCTGCGTGCCCTGGGCTACGCCGAACAGGCGGTCATCCTCTCCATGAGCCAGGACGATCTCGAAGCCTGTGCCGCGACCCTCCTCCTGGTGGGCGCCGAGGCGGGGAGAGCGGGCCTTGACGACGTCGCCAGACCGGCGAACGAGGGCGCGGCGGAGATCTATCGATTGCTCGACCGCGACGACCTCGCCCAGGTGTTGACGGGCGGATCCCCGCTTTCGTCGGACGGCGCCGAAGCGCGAACCGACCGGCTCGAAGCCGGGCTCGAGGCGGCGCGCTCGGTCGTCAACCCCACCAGACCGACCCCAGGGCGCTGACCGACCGTCAGCAGTCTGGAACCCCAGGAGGTGGCACCACCAACCCGCCATCGGGCGGCGCGGTGCCGCTCGGCGGGGACGACATCACGATGCTTCTGCTCGTCGGGTCGTAGCAGTTGACGGTCCAGCCGAGCACGTGCAGCGCAGCCGCCTCACGAGCCTCCGACGGAAGGATCGCGTGGTGGATCTTTTCCGCGGTCAGCACGTGCACCCAGACGGGAACGAGTTGATCGATGGCGTCGTACAGCTGCAGAGCGCTGGTGCCGAAGACCGCCGGCTCGTCGTAGAGAAAGACGACCCGGCCCGACGGGAAGCGGTACGCGAGGTATCCGCCCCATGAATCGATCGTGTAGAGGCGCTGGCCCGGGAAGTTGACGCCGGCGTAGGTCGCGGCCGCGTCCGGATACACGGTTGCCTGGTATGACGCCGCTGCCGCCGCGCTCAGCCGGGGCACGAGGGCCACCGCCATCGCCGCGGTCATGACGAGCAGGACGGCGCCGGTCGCCATCGGATGCAGGTGACCCGTGGCTGTCTCCCGACGCCGCGTGATCCGCGGCGCCACATGGTGGTTCCACGCTCGCGATCCATGGATCGCGAGCTGCGGCGCCATGAAGACAGCGAACAAACCAAGGTTCTCCTGCGCGAAGAGTGTCGCGATGAGCAAGCCGAATCCGGTGATCGCGCTGAATCGATCGGGACCGCCCGACACGGTCCAGAGCACGATGACGAGCACCACCTCGGCCTCGAACAGCCTGGCCCACCACTCGTGGAAATTGGGAGAGCCGAAGCCGGCGAGGCCCTGGGCGACGCCGGGGCTGTAAACACCCGACAGCACCGACGCGTAGATGCCGGCTCCCACAGGGTTAGCCAGCGCGGCGATTGCGCTGATCCCCAGCACCGCGGCGAGCTGACGCCGGCTCCCCGCGTGTGGAATCAGCAACAGCGCAGCGAGCAGGATCAACAGGCCGGCGGCGAACCCGGCATCCATGTTGGCCCAGAGCAGGAAGACGACCGGCAACCCCCACAGCGCCGACGTCTTGCCCTCGCGCCAGCGACCGAGGACGAAGAGAACGATCGCGACGCCGAGCATCGAGATCACCGCGCTGCTGACGCCGGCAGCGGTGTCGAGCGTTAGCCCGGTGATCACCATGGACAGCGCGAGCCACGCACCGGAAACACGCGCCGACTGTGGTATCGAGAGCGCGGCGAGCACCACGGCGGCGACCGCAGCAAGGCCCATGACCAGCGAGGCGAGACCCGCGCCACCTGCACCCACAAGCCCGGCGAGGGTCACCTCGTAGAGCCACTGCTGGCCGACCCACGCATGGGCGGCGGGGAGGAAGCTGAATGGTTCGTGGGCGGGGATGCCGCTGGTGGTGATCAGGCGTCCGAGGGCGAGGTGCCACCACACGTCGGTGTCACTGAAGGGCTGGACGGTGAGCACCAGCACCACGATCGCCGCGCCGGCGATCCAGGCGATCCGGCGGGCAGTCGCTCGGTGTTGCTGCTCCGGGCCGGCGATCACCAGCAGGTCAGGACGTTTCACTGGTTCTGCGCCCCGGTATTTGGCGCAGCCTTCGCCTGCCGCGCGCAGACGCTGCCCGGCGGCCAGACGGGCACCGGCGGGAGGTGCACCGTCGAGAGCTTGTCGGTCGGCACGAAGGCAACGCTCAACCCGTCCTGGTACACCTTGGTCCAGTCCGCGGCATGGGCCATCACGTCGGCGAGCGGCGTGTTGATGTCGTACAGGACGATGTCGGTCCCGGCACGTCGAATGGATGCGTCCCAGCCAGGTGTGACCGTCTCCACGCCGGCGTACGTGTAGAGCAGGGGGTCACCCATGAGGGCGGCGTCACCGAAGATGAACACCTTGTCGCCGTGGGGCGAGAGCGCGTACGCCAGGTAGCCACCCTCGCCGTACTGGTTGAAGATTTTCAGCGGCTCCGGCGCGCCGGCCAGCCACTGCGCCGCGCAGACCGGGAATTCCTGCGCGTATGCGAGCGAATACGGTTGCAGCTGCATCTTCGGCAGTAGCCACGCGACGTAGACGCCCCCGAGTCCAGCGATGAGCAGCGTGCACGCGGTGAGGCGGAAGAGCAGCGGTGGTTGCACCCGAGCCCGGGTGCGCGCCGGCGCGGGCGCTCGTCGCAGACGGCGTATCGCCGCGCGCATTCGCGGCGTCGCAAGCGCGAGCTGGTCGATGAACACAGGGGTTGACGCGGCAATGAAGAGCGCGATATGGCGCGCGGACTGCAACGACAGCGCGGTGGTGACGAGCACCAGCGCGACGTCCCGGGCGCGGATGTGCCGGTTGAAGACGGTCAGCATCGCCATGCTGAGCAGCATCGCACCATAGACCAATACCTCCCAGTCGTGGAAGCTCGGCGAGAACCACTCCTCGATGAGTGACTGCTGGGCGCCGGACGTCTGCGTGCCCAGCGCGTAGAGCAGGATGGTCGGTCCGTTGGGGTTGATCATGCTGACCGCGGTCGACGCGATCAACACGAACAGCAGCGGCCGCAGACGTTCTCGCGGTGCCGGATCCGGCATGTGCAGCCATCCTCCGATGACCTCCGCGATCAGCACGAGCGCGATGAATCCGAGTCCGATCACGAACCCCGAATGAAAGTTGCTCCACACCAGGAACACCGGGATGAGGCCCCATATGGCTTTCCCACCCTTGACCAGGTGGCGCTCGACGAGCAGCAGAGTCAGCGCGGCGAACGCGAAGGTGATCATCTGGACTCGCGGTCCCCAGATGGGGAATCCCGCGATCACGGCGACGAGCATGCCGATGCCGAGCGCCCCTCGACCGGGATGCCGGAGGCGCGCCTTCTGCACGATCGCGAGCAGTCCGAGCCATGTCACGGTGCAGAGCACGAGCACGATGAGTTCGAGACCGCCCACCGCGAACTCGACGGCGAACAGGACCTCGTTCAGCCACTCGTGCATCGTCCAGTGATGGTTCGCGACTGTGTAGGTGAACGGGTCGTTGCCGAGAAGACCGGCGTGCTGGATGATCAACTGACCGGCGCGAAGATGCCACCAGAAATCGGGGTCCTGGATGGTGCGCGTGACCGGCAGGGCCATGATGACCAGCACCGCGGCGATGAAGAGTCCGCTCGGTGCGGTGAGTGAATCCAAACGCTCGCGGAATCCGATCCGACGCTGGTGCACCGCCTCAGCCGCCACGCTGCTCATACGCCGACCGCTACCTGTCCGTCAGCTCTGCGATGCTCCCGAGATCACGCGGGTTGCTGCGGCATTGCCCGGTTGTTCGAGCCCGACCGCCGACCAGAGCATCTTGAGCAGATGCGCAAACTCGAACGGCTTGCCCATGTATGTGATCCCGCCGAGATCCATGACAGCCTGAATGTCTTCGTCGAAATTGCGCGCGGTGAGGAGGATGATCGGAACGGACTCGGTCTTGGCCTGAGCACGGAGCTCGCGACTCACCGACAGCCCGCTCAAGCGCGGCATCATCACGTCGCAGACGACCGCATCCGGGAGCCAGCCCTTGATCACGATCTCGAGGGCCTCCATGCCATCCTCGGCACAGCGCACGTCGAACCCGTCACTGGCGAGCCGCAACTCGAGGAGACGGCGGAGCGAGTCATCGTCTTCCGCGACGAGAATCCGTGGTGGGTCGCCGTGCGTCATGAGCGTGGAGATTTCCCTGATCGGTGTTCGAACTGCGATCTGGTTATACGCTGGGCGGCACGTGCGGCTCGTCGTGCAACAGGCCTGTCACAGCCATTTGTGAACTGCGGGCAGAGTGCGACTCTGCGGTGACATGATGACCATGGTGAGCGAAGTCGAAGCGGCCCCCACCATGAACCCATCGGCGCTGTCCGGTGTCCGATTCCTGGTGACCAAGCGCATCGAAGACCTCGATGCCGCTGCAGCGGCGCTGGACGACGAGCTCTCGGCGGTGGCGCTTCGGCTGCAGGAGCTTCGGACGGCGCAGCACGATGCCGAGGGACGGTGGGCCGCACTGCTGAGCGTGCTCCCTGCCGGCGATGTCGACGAGATCGACAGCGCCTTCCGAACGCTCGCCAAGGTCCGCGCCGACCTCGCCGCGACCGAGGAACGTCAGGTCGAGCTCGGCACCCGCCTGACCGGCATGCGCGCGGAGCAGGAGGTGCTCCGCGCCGTCTATCGCAGCCTCGACGATCTCCTCGCCGCACACGCCGGACCGACCAACGGCACCGCCCGGCTTCGCGACGCCTCTCGACAGACCTTCCAGATCATTGAAGAGGAGAGGATGCGCATCGCCCGGGACATGCACGACGGGCCGGCGCAGTCCATGGCGAACCTCGTGCTCCAGGCCGAGATCATCGAGCGGCTGATCGCCCGGGACCCCGACCCCAAGGTGGTGGCCGGCGAGCTCGCGGACTTCAAGACTGGTGTCCGCGATGTCCTCGACGACACGCGGCGGCTGATCTTCGACCTCCGCCCGATGACCCTGGACGACCTCGGCCTGGTGCCGACCCTCAGGAAGTTCGTCGCCGAGTTCGGGGAGCGGAATTCGATCACCGCGCACCTGCGCGTCGTCGGCGAGGAGATCCGCATGGGCGGTGGTCTCGAGCAGACGCTCTTCCGGATCGTCCAGGAGGCGCTCAACAACGCCCGCAAACACGCCAAGGCGTCGAACGTCGAGGTGGTGATCACCTTCCTGCCGAAGCAGGTGGGGGCCGTGATCCGCGACGACGGGGTGGGCATGGACGTCGAGGCGACCGAGGCCAGCGTGGATCGAACCCGCCACTTCGGGCTCCTCACCATGCGCGAACGAGCGGATGGGGACAAGGGGAAGCTCGAGATCAGGTCGCAACTCGGCAAGGGGACGGAGGTCCGGGCGACATTCGATCTCTGAGAGCGACGCTTCGGGAGCCGCGAAGCCTGGAATGGTACGTCCCCCCGACAATGGAAGTGATGCGGCATCGGGTACTGGCCTGCGACTACGACGGGACACTCGCCACCGAGGGGGTGTGCGCCGACGAAACCGTCGAGGCTCTGGAGCGCGTTGCCGCGGCCGGTATCCGGCTGGTCCTGGTCACCGGTCGGACCTGGGAGGAGCTCGCCGACGTGTTCGATCCGGGCACCCTCTTCGAGGCGATCGTGGTCGAGAACGGTGCCGTGGTGATCGACGTCGCGAAGGGCCAGGAGCAACTCCTCGCACCACGAATTCCGAGCGGTCTGGTAGCCGAGTTCCAGCGCACCGGGGTCATGCCCCTGGTGATCGGCCGGGTCCTCTGCTCGACCAATTGGACCCAGGAAGCGAAGCTCTCGGCCGCGATCGCCAAGCTCGGCGTCGATCGCCAGGTCGTCCGCAACCGCAACTCCGCGATGGTGCTGCCGCCGGGCATCAGCAAGCGCACCGGGATCGAGGCGGCGCTGCGCGCCCTCGGTGAGCTGCCGGCGGCGACCGTCGCGGTCGGCGACGGGGAGAACGATGTCGCCCTCTTCGCTGTCACCGGTGTCTCGATCGCGGTCGCGAATGCGGTCGACGTCCTCAAGGCACGCGCCGACGTCGTGCTCAGCGAGCCGAATGGCAAGGGATTCCAGTCGCTGGCGGCAGCGCTGGTCGCGGGCGATCTCGGAGCCCTGACCGCACTGAGCCCGCTCGCCGGGTAGCGATCTCAGACGGGGCGGGTCGGCCTCCGACCCGTTCGGCGCGGCTTCCCGACCGTGACATCGTCGCCCTGCAGCCACACGGCGATGGCGACGTCGCTCTGGCGGCGTCCGATCGCGGCGCGGCGTTCGGGCTGAACATCCAGGGGCGGCACCTCGATCGTCGTGCCCGCCGAGGGCAGGACGGCGATCAGCGCGTCGACCAGCTGCGGATCGAACTGATGGCCGCTCTGGCGCCGCAACTCGTCGAGGATCCAGTCGTACGAGCGCGCCGGCTGGTAGGGCCGCCCCGCGCGCATGACGTCGACGGCGTCGACAACCGAGACGATGCGAGCGCCGAGCGGGATCTGGTCGCCGCGAAGCCCGTCGGGGTAGCCCGCCCCGTTGAAGTGTTCGTGGTGGTGTCTGACGATGAGCCGGACGTCTTCCCAGGTGTCGATATCGGCGAGGATCGCCGCTCCGACCTCGGGATGCGTCCGCATCACCGCGCGCTCCGCGTCGGTCAACCCCTCCGGCTTGCGCAGCAACGCTTCAGGGATTGCCACCTTGCCGATGTCGTGGAGGCAGGCGCCGAACCGGATGATGCTGCGCATACCGTCGCCGATCCCGAGATGGCGCGCGATTGCGTCGGACATCCCGACGAGCCGCGCCGAGTGCTCCTGGGTTTCGTAGTCCTTCGAACTCGAGTGCATTCGCGAGCACCATCGTGAACCGCTCCAACATCGGGGCGAGAAACCGCAACCGGAGGGCCTCGTCGGCAAGCTCGCGGCGCTCGAGCGCGCGGTCGAGCACGGTGAGCAGGTGCATCGACTTGAAGGGCTTGGGGATGAACGCCACCGCACCAGCCTGCATCGCCTGCATCGCGAGATCGAGGTCACGAAAGGCGGTGACCACGATGCAAGAGATCATCGGATCGACCCGCTGCGCGTGGGCGATGAGGTCGACGCCATTCGCGTGCGGCATCGCGTAGTCGGTGATCACCGCATCGAAGCAGCCTGGGCGATCGACGCTGCCGATCGCCTCTGCGCCGTTGGCGGTACTGGTCACCGCGTGCCCGGCGAACTCGAGCGTGTCTTCGATGAAACGGCGCGTCAGCCGGTCATCCTCGGCGACCAGGATCCGAGCCAACGCTACAGCTGAGGCCTCGCGTCAGTTGCTGCGCCGAATGGCAGACGGAGCGTGTGCCGCCAGTGCGCGCGCACCGCGCGCTGTACCTGAAGATCGGTCCACCAGATCGGCACGTCGGCGCTCTGATCGTGGTCGACACGGAGATGCCTGCAGAGCAGCCGGCGCCTGACCGGCATGCCGAAATCCTTGCGGCCGGTCATGACGACCTTGTAGACCAGGTAGACGACGACCCAGCAGACCAGCGCTCCGGTTGCGGCGAGGTAGACGTCCCCCGGGATCGAGCCGGATTTGGCGGCGTGCACCGCGGATACGAGGAGAAGGAGCATCGGAGCAAGCGTAGCCCCCGGCTGCAACACGACAGTTCACGATCCGGTAACAGCCGTGCAGCCGTGCCGGATCGTGAGTGCTGTCTGCGTTGCGGCAGCCCCGTTTACGCGACGGGGTCTGGCTGCGGTTCCGGTTGGAGTGCCATCGCCACCTCGGCGTCAACACCCATATCCAGCCCGACGTAGTCCGGGTCACCACCACCGGCGGCCGCCGCCTCTTCCTCGTAGAGGCGAAGCGCCTCGTCGCGAAGCTTCTGGTAGTAGTCGAGGCCCGTCCCGGCGGGGATGAGCTTGCCGATGATGACGTTCTCCTTGAGGCCGCGCAACCGGTCGATCTTGCCCGAGATCGCCGCTTCAGTGAGCACCCGGGTCGTCTCCTGGAACGACGCCGCGGACAGCCACGACGCGGTGTTGAGCGCGGCTTTGATCAGGCCGAGCAGCACCGTCTGGGCGATGGCGGGCTCGCCGCCTTCGCTCAGCGCCTTTGCGTTGGCCTCCTCCCACTCGAGCTGCGAGACGATCTCGCCGGGCAGCAGGTCGCTGTCGCCGGCATTGTCGATGCGGACCTTCCGCATCATCTGGCGCACGATGACCTCGATGTGCTTGTCGTTGATATCGACGCCCTGCGTCCGGTACACGCGCTGCACCTCGCGCACGAGGTAGTTCTGCACGTCGTCGCGTCCGCGAACCAGAAGTAGCTCCTGCGGGCTGATCGATCCCTCGCTGATCTTGTCGCCGGCACTGACGTGGTCGCCGTCGCGCACCTTGATCTGGGCTGACACCGGGATCGGGTACTCGCGCAAGTCGTCGTCCGTGCTGCGCACCAGGATGTGCTTGGCGTCGACCTTCACCGCCCCCGCGTAGCGGGCGCGGATCGAGACTTCGTTGCCGTGCTCGTCGACACCGCGGATGAGCTCGGTGCCCTCCGCGACGTGGCTGCCGTCCTGAACCACGACGGCGTGCTTGGACGGGACGGGATACGTCGTGTCGAAAATGTCGCGCGAGGTCACCTTGACCTTCTGCGAGCGGTTCTCACCGCGGATCACCTCGACGACCCCGTCGATCTCGCTGATCAGCGCCTTGCCCTTCGGCACCCGAGCCTCGAACAGCTCCTCGACACGCGGGAGACCCTGGGTGATGTCGGAGCCACCGGTGGCGACACCACCCGTGTGGAAGGTCCGCATGGTGAGCTGCGTGCCCGGTTCACCGATCGACTGCGCCGCGATCACGCCGACCGCTTCGCCGATCTCGACAAGCCGGCCGGTCGCGAGGTTGCGCCCGTAGCACATCCTGCAGACACCCTCACGGGCCTTGCAGGTCATGATGCTGCGCACCTTGACCCTGCCGACGGAGTCCTTTTCGGCAAGGATCCGGCGAGCGGTCTCGTCATCGATGTCCTCGCCCGCGCGTTTCACGGTCTCGTCGCCGATGACGATGTCCTGGGCCGCGATCCGCCCCTGGTAGCGATCGATGACTCGATCCTTGAGCTCGTCGTCGGTGAGCTCGATCCAGATTCCCGCGGTGGTTTCGCAATCCTCGATGCGAACGATCACGTCCTGGGCGACGTCGACCAGCCGGCGGGTCAGATAGCCGAAGTCGGCGGTTCGCAGCGCGGTGTCGGCGAGTCCCTTGCGGGCTCCGTGCGTGGAGATGAAGTACTCGAGGACGGTGAGGCCCTCGGAGAAGTTCGCCTTGATGGGCAGGTCGATGATCCGTCCCGTCGGATCGGCCATAAGTCCGCGCATACCGGCGAGCTGCCGGATCTGCTGCTTGCTGCCTCGCGCCCCGGACTGCGACATCATCAGCACCGAGTGGAAGCGGTCGAACGAGCTCATGGTGACCTCGGTCACCTTGTCAGTGGCGTTCGTCCAGATGTCGACGGTCTTGAGATAGCGCTCGTCATCGGTGATCAGTCCGCGGCGGAACTGCAGGTCGACCTGCTCGACCTCGTCCTCGGCGCCGGCGACGATCCCCGCCTTGGCCGGCGGGGTCTTGATGTCCATCGCCGCGACGGTGACGCCGGCGATGGTCGCGTAGTGGAATCCGAGTCGCTTGATGCTGTTGACCAGCAACGCCGTGGTCTCCGCGCCGTGCAGGTCGTAGCACTCCTTGACGAGGTGCGACAGCTTGCCGAGATCGAGGAACTCGTTGCGGAAGGACATCGACGGCAGGTCGTTGTCGGCGCCCGCGTCACCGAGCGGCAGGACTTCGTTGAAGATGACCCGGCCGATGGTCGTGGTGATGATCTCGGTGCCGGTCGGGTCCTCCTCGGAGGCGCGATGCGAGTGCACGTTGCGCTTGGGCATGCGCACTCTGACGCGCTCGTGCAGGTTCACGACGTGATGCTCGAACGCGAGCTGGGCCTCACCGGTGGAGGAGAAGATGCGCAGATCGGTCTCCGGCCGGTCGTCGTCGGCTCCGCGCTGGGTGAGGTAGTACGCACCCAGGACGATGTCCTGGTGGGGTGCGACCACCGGGCTGCCGTTGGAGGCGCTGAGGATGTTGTTGGACGACATCATCAGGTTCTTGGCCTCGGCGACGGCGCCACTGAACAGGGGAACGTGCACGGCCATCTGGTCACCGTCGAAGTCGGCGTTGAACGCCTTGCACACGAGTGGATGGATCTGGATCGCCTGACCCTCGACGAGCACCGGCATGAACGCCTGGATACCGAGGCGGTGGAGTGTCGGGGCGCGGTTCAGGAGCACCGGATGCTCCTTGATGACGCCGTCGAGGACGTCCCAGACCTCGGGCCGGACGCGCTCGACCATGCGCTTGGCGCTCTTGATGTTCTGGGTGCTGTTCTGCGAGACGAGCTCGCGCATCACGAACGGCTTGAAGAGCTCGAGCGCCATCTTCTTGGGCAGGCCGCACTCGTGCAGCTTCAGCTCCGGGCCGACCACGATGACCGAGCGCCCGCTGTAGTCGACGCGCTTGCCGAGCAGGTTCTGCCGGAAACGGCCCTGCTTGCCCTTGAGCATGTCGGAAAGCGACTTCAACTTGCGGTTGCCCGTACCGGTGATGGCACGCCCGCGACGCCCGTTGTCGATGAGCGCATCGACGGCTTCCTGGAGCATCCGCTTCTCGTTGCGCACGATGATCTCCGGCGCGCCGAGCTCGAGGAGCCTCTTGAGGCGGTTGTTGCGGTTGATCACGCGCCGGTACAGGTCGTTCAGGTCGCTGGTGGCGAACCGACCGCCGTCGAGCTGGACCATCGGGCGCAGCTCCGGCGGGATCACCGGCAGGACGTCGAGGATCATCCACGCAGGCGACGTGGACGACTTGCGGAACGCCTCGACGACGCGCAGTCGCTTGATCGCCTTCTGACGCCGCTGGCCGCTCGTCGACTTGGACTCCTCGCGAAGGCGCAGTGCCTCGTCGGGGAGGTTGATCTGCTGCAGCAGCTCGCGAATCGACGCGGCGCCGATGCCCGCCTTGAAGACCTTGCCGAACTTCTCGACGTACTCGCGGTACTGGGTGTCGGTGAGCAGGTCGCGAACCGTGAGCAACTCGAGCTCCTCGCGCTGCTTCTGCACGTCCGCTCGAAGCGTGTCCAGCTCCTCCTGGGCGCTGACCTCGCGCTCGGCACGGTTGCCCTGGAGGTCCGCACGCAGCCCGGCGATCTCGGCGCCGGCGGCGTCCTCGGCTTCCTGGATGCGCTGGGCCATGCTCGCCCGCAGCTCCTCCTCACGTTCGGAGGCGCGGCGCTGCACCTCGACGGCGAGGTCTTCCTCGAGCATCACGCCCTTCTTGGCGACGACCTCGGCGATCACCGAGTCGCTGAGCGTGAAGTTGGCGACCGCCTTGTGTCCCTTCGCCTCCTGGATGCGGGAGTCGAGGTCCGCGGCGGACTCGCGGAGCCTGGCCACACGGTTCTCGAGCTCCTCCTCCAGACGGGTCTTCTGCGCCGCAAGCTCCGCCTCGCGCTCGGTGATGCGTGCTTCGATCTCGGGCCGCTCGTCGGCGCCGCCCGAGCTCATCCGCTCCTTGAGGGCCACCACCCGCTCGTCGCTGTTCGGATCGAGCTTGGCGAGCAACTCGGTGCGCGCCTTCTCGTCGATCGATGTGACGATGTAGTTGGCGAAGTACAGGACCTTCTCGAGGTTGCGCGGGCTCATGTCGAGGAGCAGTCCCATGCGCGACGGGATGCCCTTGAAGTACCAGACATGGGACACCGGCGAGGCGAGCTTGATGTGTCCCATCCGCTCGCGACGCACCTTGGCGCGGGTCACCTCGACGCCGCACTTGTCGCAGATGATGCCCTTGTACCGATACCGCTTGTACTTGCCGCAATGGCATTCCCAGTCCTTGGTCGGACCGAAGATCTTCTCGCAGAACAGGCCGTCGCGTTCCGGCTTCAGGGTCCTGTAGTTGATGGTCTCCGGCTTGGTGACCTCACCATGCGACCACGACAGGATCATCTCCGGACTGGCGATCGACAGCTTCAGCGCATCGAAGTTCTCGAGTTTCAGCATGTGTGTCCTAACTTCCGATTGCTGCTATCGAATGTCGTCCACGTCGTCGCGCTCGTCGCGCTCGAGGTGGATACCAAGATCGAGTGGGATGTCGGGGATGTCCTCCTCGCCGAGGAGGATCTGGTGCTCGTCGTCGGACTGGATCTCCACGCCGAGGGCGAGCCCTTCCAACTCCTTGACGAGCACACGGAACGATTCCGGGATGCCGGCTTCGAGCGTGTTCTCGCCCTTGACGATCGCCTCGTACGCTTTGACGCGGCCGACGATGTCGTCGCTCTTGACGGTGAGGATCTCCTGGAGGATGTGACTGGCGCCGTACGCCTCGAGTGCCCAGACCTCCATCTCGCCGAAGCGCTGGCCGCCGAACTGCGCCTTGCCGCCCAACGGTTGCTGGGTGACCAGCGAGTAGGGACCCGTGCTGCGCGCGTGGATCTTGTCCTCGACCAGGTGATGCAGCTTGAGCATGTAGATGTAGCCGACGGTGATCTCGCGGTCGAAGAACTCACCCGTGCGTCCGTCGCGGAGCTTCTCCTTGCCGCTGCTGGGGAGTCCCGCGCGGGCCAGCTCGCTCTCGATCAGCTCCTCCGAGGCGCCGTCGAAGACCGGTGAG
>CAVPXI010000017.1:0-11133 GCA_963709585.1 Candidatus Dormiibacterota bacterium
GCCCGCGTCGAGGTTCACCACCGCGCCCTCCGCGGCGTTGTACGCCGCCATCGGCCCGCGAGACGCCACAACACCGTACATGGAGGCGATGTTGATCACGCTCGCGACGGGGGACGCGAGCAGCAGAGGCGCCATCAACCGGCACATGTCCATGACGCTGATGAGATTCACCTCGATGACCTGGCGCAGGTCGTCGAGCAACTGCTCCTCGATGGGACCGCCGTCACAGATGCCGGCGTTGTTGACCAGGCACTATCGAGGGGGGTCCGTAAGGCCGGAGACGTTCGGCCAGTGCCTGGCGGTGGTGCGCGTCGGTGATGTCGCCCGTCATCGTGTCGATCCGCTCGCCGACTCGGACGCCAGCTCCTCGAAGACGGTCGCCGCGGCGGGCGGTCACCAGAACGTTCGCCCCGGCCTGGTGCAACACGCGAGCAAAGCGCGCCCCGAGGCCGAGAGGCACCGGTTACCAGCGCGACCCTGCCATCCAGCCGCCATCGCAGGTCAGGTGGGCGGCGCTCTGCTGTCGACCTATCGTCAGCCATGTTGAGCGGGTGATTATCTCAGCGGTGTGCGGAACCCGGAGGACGCTCGACCAGGCGAGGGCCACATCGCGACCCGCCCGCCGGCCTATACCGGGTCGACGAGGAGCGTGTTCGTGTGTCCGGCGGACGCGAGCATGGCGAGGAGCCGGCGCAGGGTTCCCCCGGACGGACGCCGCTGGGCCGTGCAGCTGAGCCAGATCTGGCGGTTGCGAGCCATCGCGGCCACGGGCTCACCGCAGTCGCAGAAGGGTGTCTCGCGCTCGGCGCGCTCGATGAGCGCCACAATGCGGGTGTTGTCTTCGTTGTCATTCTGGTCTCCTTCATCGATACGATGCGTTTCGTATTATAGCTGAACAGTGGCAACTGAGCGCTCCTCCCCGCGCCGCCGGGCCCAGCCCGCACTGCCCCGGCGCGTGGCGGCCGGCCGAGAAGCGAGCGCGCCCACCAGGCCATCCTCGCCGCAGCACGCCAGCTTCTAATCGAGAAGGGCTTCGCCGCCATGCGCCTCGAGCACGTTGCCGCCCGAGCCGGCGTAGGCAAGGCGACCATCTACCGCCGCTGGGCATCGAAAGAAGCCCTCGCCGAGGATTTGCTCACTCAGCTCGCAGAGCCGCACATCGTGATCGCCGATACGGGCAACACACGCGACGAGTTGCTCGCCGCCGTCGGTAACCCGATGCGTGCCGTCAGCGAGACGGACTTCGGGCCGGTGATCAGGGCTCTGCTGTCGCAGATCGCGAGCGACCCGTCGATCGGCGATCCGTTTCGGGCGACCGTTGTCGGGGCTCGTCGCGCCGAGATCGCCAAGGTGATCAATCGGCGGGGTCGCGCGCGGCGACCTCCGCGCGGATGCCGACGCCGGGGTCGCGACCGAGTTGCTGGTCGGACCCGTCTATTTTCGGCTGATGTTCGGAGGTGTCCTCGACCTCGACTTCGCGGAGCGCGTCGTCGACAGCTTCATGCGCGGCTACGCGGTCTGAGAGGACATCCTTACGACTTCAAGCCCCCGGGAAGGTCACCGTCGAGGCACCAGTACCAGCGGACTCCTGGAAGTCCGACTGGGGGTCCCTGAAGGTTCGCGGACCATGAGATCTTCCCGTGGAGATACGTCGACCCGATAAAGCTCGCCGGCGGTGCGGTGGCAGCAGGTACTTGCCGCGCCTTTGGTGTAGACGTTGCGGCGGCACCACACGCGCTCGCAACCAGCGCGATGGTCAGGCACAAGGGCAACCAGCCGGCCCGCCGCAGCCCTAACCGGCTCTCCGAGATGATCGGGTTCGGGTGGTCGCGGACTCGCTTGCGATCAAACAAGGCTCATGACGAGGCCCTTCACCTCCCGAGCGCTCATGGTCCGGCACATCTTAGACGCGTCGTCCCGGTAGCGTTGCCCTCTCCTTCAATGCCGGTGGCCTCCCCTTGATGATCGCGAGGCTGCCTCGGCGCCTACGCTGTGAAGCGCCGGCGTGTCCGCGGTCTAGCGACCAAGGTCACGCCCCTGATCGACGAGGGCGAGCCGCGCCAACCGCTGCAGCGCCGGCACCACACCGTCGGCTCGGTCGTCGGCGATCACGTCATAGGTGGCGAAGCTCGTCAGCATCTGCAGCAGGTCGATCTTTTCCTTCAGCACCGAGGGTGACCAGGCGGCCGCGTGCGGGAAACGGCCCGCGATCACCTCGAGCATCTGGCGTCGTCGTTCGTCGCGGAACACCCCCGCCAGCTCCGGATCAAGGACGGCCATGGCACGGAGACGCCGAATGATCAGCCGCTCCGACGCCCAGAAGCGGCAAAAGATCGCGATGACATCGGCGAGCGCCTCGTCGGGCGACTGTTTCTGCATGGCCGCCGGCACGTCCTGCATACCCCCACGCATCGCCAGGTCATCGAGGATCGCCTCGAGCAGCGCCGCCCGCGAGCCGAGCTGGTAGTAGACGGTCATCCGCGAGAGGCCGGCCTTGCGGGCAACCGCGTCGACGGTGAAATCGGCGGGGTGATCGGGGGTGCTGAGCAGGTCGCGGGCAGCGGCGACGATCCGGGCACGGGTGGATTCGCCGGCGATCTGGCGCTGACCGGCGCGGTAAGGGCGGGGACTCATCGGCTTGACACCCTTATTTCCATGGAGCTAAATTGTACGGCATGTTCAAACACTGTGTAAGTCATCGCCCCCGGATGGAGCGGGCCTGATCCCGCGTGGGCGACGGACACGAGGAGACGTAGCCCATGAGCGACGCACTTCGCACGACGTCAAGTCGGAACGACCTTGACATGGGTCATTTCGTTGGAACGGTGCCGGCATCCGCGCCGGACGGCCGTCGCTGGACCTCGCTCATCTTCATCGCGCTTGCCCAGCTGATGGTGGCGCTCGACGCCGCCATCGTCAGCATCGCCCTGCCGTCGGCCCAGATGGCGCTGCACGTCACCGACGCCGAGCGCCAGTGGGTGATCACCGCGTACACGCTGGCATTCGGTGGCTTGCTCCTGCTCGGTGGCCGTATCGGCGACCAGCTTGGGCGCAAGCGCACCTTTGTCCTGGGCCTCGCGGGATTCGCCGTGGCATCGGCCCTCGGCGGCTCGGCTCTCAACTTTGGAATGCTCATCGGCGCACGTGCGCTGCAGGGGGCGTTTGCGGCCCTGCTGACGCCGACAGCGTTGTCCCTGCTGGCGGTGACATTCACCGAGCCGCGCGAGCGTGCCAAAGCGTTCGCCGTCTACGGCAGCATCGCCGGGAGCGGCGCTGCGGTCGGTCTGCTCCTGGGTGGCGTGCTCACACAGTACTTCTATGGCGTTGGTGCCTGTTCGTCAATCTCCCGATCGCCGCGGTCGCGGCAGTTGGCGGATGGATGGTCCTGAGCGATGCCGGGGCACCGCGTCGCGGTCGCCTCGATATCGCGGGCGTCGCATTTGCCAGCGGCGGACTGGTTGCACTGGTATTCGCCTGCACCGAGGCGGTCACTCAAGGATGGGGCTCTGTGATCGTTATCGGAGCCCTCGTCGTGAGTGCGGTGCTCTTGACCGTGTTCGTGATCTGGCAGCGTCATGCGACCAACCCGCTGCTGCCGCTGCGAATCGTGGCGGATCGCAACCGCGGCGGCTCGTACCTGGCGGTCCTCCTGACCATCGCGGGCATGTTCGGCGCGTTCCTCTTTCTCACCTACTACATGCAGGTCGTGCTCGGGTACTCGCCACTCCAGGCGGGACTTGCGTTCCTCCCGCTGACCGTCGCCTCGCAGTTCGGTTCATGGGCGATTGCCAGCCGGCTGATGCCGCATGTCCCTGCGAGAGCACTGATGGTCCCCGGCCTGCTGGCTGCCGCCGCCGGCATGGCGCTCTTGACGCAGCTGCAGGTCGGCAGCGATTTCGTGTCGCACATCCTCCCCGCCGAGGTGCTGCTCGGCGCAGGCATCGCCTGCGTGATGGTGCCTGCCTTCAGCACCGGCACCCTCGGTGTCGATCCGCGCGAGGCCGGCGTCGCCGCGGCGACTGTCAATACCGCATCACAGATTGGCGCATCCATCGGGACGGCGCTGCTCAACACCATCGCTGCGAGTGCAACCGTTGCGTACTTCTCGGTGCACGGGCCTGGAGCAGCGGGTCGAGCCGCGGGTCTCGTCCATGGCTATTCCGTGGCCACGGCATGGGGGACGGGGATCTTCATCCTGGCCGCACTGATCGTCGCCGTCATGGTCAACGCAGACAAGCCGTCGGCACGCGGCGAAACACTCAGCAAGACCCGGCCGCAGCCTGCCCGTGAGAAGGGCTAGACTGCGCGATGCCCTGCGGGGCGTGTCGTACTCAACAGCTGGGAGATCTCCGACCAGCGCCAGGGGGAAGTGATGGAAGCTACAAAAACTCTCCGGGTCGTGCTTGCAGCTGGGCTGCTCGCCGGCGCCGGTGTCGCTCAAAACCTCGGCGGCGCCTCGGTCAGTGCGGCCGACCGAGGGGCGCTCTTCGTCTCGCCCCTCGGATCCCCCAGCAATTCGGGGAAATCGTGCGACACGGCCCAGTTCACGACCATACAGTCGGCGGTGCTTGCGGCCCCGAATGGGCCACCGTGGTTGTGTGCAAAGGCACGTACACGGAGGACGTTGTGGTCTCCTCGCCGCTCAGCCTGGAGGGCCGCGACGCCACAATCAAAGGAACTGCCACGACGACGTTCGTGTGCGATCAACTGGGACCCATGGGCCCAGGTGTGGCTCCCTGCCTCGCGGGCCTGACCATCAGGAGCTCGCACGTCTCGGTTGAGGGCTTCACGGTCACGGGCGCTATCGGCGAGGGCATCCTTGCCTCCGGCACGCTCGCCGGCCACTCGATCAGCCACGTGTCCATCAAGGACAACCGGGTGGTTGGTAACAACCTGGGCGGGATTCCGCCGTCGCCCAGCTCGCCCTATCCGCAGTGCGCGGCGAACGGCCAGATCCCCGGGGACTGCGGTGAGGGCATCCACCTCATGGGCGTCGCCGACGCCGTCGTGGCCGGCAACCATGTGAGCGGCAACGAGGGCGGCATCCTCCTTACCGATGAGTTCGGCCCGACGCACGGCAACCTCATTCAGGACAACACGATCACAGGGAATCCCTTCGACTGTGGCGTGACCGTCCCTGGACACAACCCGTTTGCGCTGGACGCGAGCGGCAATCCGCAGCCCTCGGTCGCGGGCGTGTACAACAACACCATTCGTGACAATCGCATCACGGACAACGGTTTGCTAGGAGAAGGCGCCGGCGTGCTCTTCGCCAATGCAGGTCCTGGAACTGCCTCTTACGACAACCTCGTCGAGGACAACTACATCGCCGGCAATCAGTTGTCGGGTGTGACCATGCATGCGCACACGCTTCCCCCTGGGATGTTCGAGGACCTCAACGGCAACCGAATCATCGACAACGTGATCGGCCGCAACAACGTCGGCAGCCCGGCGGTGCCCGGCGACCCGCTCGATGGCCCGCCCGCACAGGACTTTCTCACCACGGGCATCCTGGTGTTCTCCGGCACCGTGCCGGTGCACGTGACGATCTGGAACAACGTGATCTTCGATGATCATTACGGCATATGGCTCGGGGTCAACGGCAACGTGACGGTGTCGCGGCACGGCAACTCGTTTCGAGACGTCACCACGCATGTCTTCACCTTCAGCTGAGTAGTTCGTCACCGATGACATCCGTCGATCCCCGCCGGGTTGCCCGGTGGGGGTCGGCACCGGGAGTAAGACGGATCGCACCCGCAGGCGGCGGATCCCGCCGGATCCGCCGCCCGTTGAAATAGGGTCGGTCAGAGCCCTGGAATATAACCAAAGGTGGTCCGAGCTTCTCCAAAGTAGCTGCTCGCCGCCGGATGGGATGCCTGGTGCGCAGCGTCCAATGCGTCGCGCGAGGGCGCCGCTGCCGCGGTGCCGCCGGCCAGGAGCGCTGCCGCCACGACGGCGACGAAGCCGGCAACGACACGCCGCGTCGTCCGGTTCCAACCCATGTAGATCGCGTCCATTTCAGGACCTCCACGCGGGCCCGACCCTGTCAGGTCAGTCGACCCACAACCGTAGGGCGCGAAAAGTCCCCTAGCGGTGCGAGCCGGCGCCTCGCACCTTCATCTGTCGGTCAAAACTCATCGCGCCGAGAGTCGGCTGACGCGGCGACGATGAGGCGCACCGGTCGATCCCAAAAGAAGTAGTTCCACGCCCAGGTCACGAGCGCCAGTGCCCGGCTGCGAAACCCCACCAGGTAGAGGAGGTGCACGAAGATCCACAGGAACCAGCCGACCAGTCCGTTGATGTGCAGGGGGCCGATCTGTGCCACGGCGGCGCCGCGACCCACGGTCGCCATGGTGCCCTTGTCGTGATAGCGGAAGCGCGGTATATCCTCGCCCTTGACGCGCGCGGCGATCGCCCGTCCGACATAGGTGCCACCCTGGATCGCCACCGGGGCAAGCATCGGGAGGACTGCACCCGCCTGCTCGACAGCCGCTGCGTCGCCGATCACGAACACCTCGGGGTGGCTTCTGAGGTGGAGCGTGGGCGTCACCCGAATGCGCCCGCCTCGAGCCAGGGCAGCGTCGCCGAGGTCGAGAGGAGGAGCGGCGCGAACGCCGGCGGTCCAGACCACCGTGCTTGCCTCGATGCGTTCGCCGCCCTGGAGCAGCAGCCCTGACTCGTCGACGTCGCGCACCGAGTCGCCGAGAATGATGCGAACGCCCTTGCGCTCCAGTGAGCGCGCCGCAAGGCGGCTCAGGCGGGGGGCGAAACTCGCCAGAACACGATCCCCGGCCTCGATCAGCACCACGGACACCTCGGCGAAGTCGATCCGCCGGTAGTCCTTCGGCAAGACGTGATTGATCAGCTCGGCCACGGCACCGGAGTACTCGACACCGGTCGGGCCGGCCCCGACGACAGCGAATGTCAGCAACCGGCGGCGCGTGGCCGCGTCATCGGTGAGACTTGCCTTTTCGAAGCAGGCCAGGAGGCGGGAACGAAGCGCGAGTGCCTCGCCAAGGTCCTTCAGCCCGATGCTCTGCTTGCGTGCGTGCTCGTTCCCGAAGTAGTCGGTCACGCTGCCCGAGGCGAGGATCAGGTAGTCGTAATCGAGCACGACCGCCGAGGTGGTCACACGGCGGCGCTCGAGGTCGACGCGTGTGACATCGGCGCGTAAAACGTCGACGTTTCGAGCCCTGCGCACGATTGTGCGAACCGGGCTTGCGATCGCGGAAGGATCGAGAAGCCCCGATGCCACCTGGTACAGCAGGGGCTGAAAGAGGTGGTAGTTGTTGCGATCCACGATCGTGACGTCCACTTCGACGTGGCGAAGGGCGCGCGCTGCGGCGAGGCCGCCGAATCCGGCGCCGACGATCACGACACGTGGATGCTGGGCCATGTGCTCCCTGCGGTTGCAGTATTCCCTCAAGCAACCGCGATTATCCGCGGGTGGCGACCGTCGACCATCGATGCGGTCACCGGCAAAGAGATTTGACAAGTGACCTGATTTCCTGCATAATCGTCACCAGTGAAGCGAGTTTGATGGTGAGGTACGTGGAATGAACTGGGTGGTCACCACGATCGTCGTTCCCTCCGACGGCTCGACCGCGGCGGAGCCGCAACTCGCATCCGCTCGAGCGATCGCACGGGCGACCGGCGCGCGGATCGTCGTGGCGCATGTCAACGAGCTCGTGCGTGGTCACCTGGCTACGCACTCCCTGCATGCGTGCGAACAACTGCTGGAGTTGACAGTGCGCCAGCAGGTCGAGGCGCTCCAGAGTGCTGGCGTACGAGCCGAGCTCGCGAGCGTGGCCACCACCGGGGAGATCTCGCGGGCGATCGCCAACCTCGCACGCGAGCACGCAGCGGATCTCATCGTCACCAGAAGCCAACGGCGTGGGCCGCTGCCCAGGTGGCCGTTCCGCAGTGTTTCACGCCGACTGATCCGGCTCGCTCCGTGCCCCGTTCTGGTTGTGTCCTGATCAGCGAGAACGCGGCTGACAGCGGCGGTGCATGATCACCGCGCATGTGTTTTTCCGCTGAGGCCGATCTCTGCACGGGAATCGTTGTCGGTGCGGTCGGCATCGATGCGCTTCGCCATATCCGCAAGCCGCACCAGATAGCGCTTGCGGCGACTCCGATACTCTTTGCCGTCCACGAGGTCGACGAGTCCTTCGTCTGGTGGGGACTACACGGGCAGGTTGCGTTTCCGGTCGAGCATGCGGCGATCTACATCTTCCTGGCCGTCGCCTTCGTGCTGCCCTTTTGGGTGCCGTTCGCGATGCTGGGTGTTGAGACCAAGGTGCATCGCCGTCAGCTCATGGGTGCGCTGCTCGTGGTGGGCACGGTCACCACCGTGGTTCTGCTGGTTGCGATCGTCCGGGGCCCAGTGGGCGCCACCATCGATGGGTCGCATATCGCGTATTCAGCGGACATCAGCTACGCCGGCATTCTCATCGCCCTTTACGTCGTCGCCACCTGCGGCTCCTGCCTGGTGGCGACCAACGGGTGGCTGGTGCTCCTCGGCCTCGCAAACCTGGGTGCGGTGATCGCGTTCGGATGGATCACCTTCACAGGCTTCACGTCGCTGTGGTGCGCATGGGCAGCGCTGACCTCAGTGGCGATTGCCGTCTACCTGCGCCGAAGCGCACGCGCGTCTTCGTCATCCGGCCTGGTGCTGCAGGGCCAGTGAATCCGGGATACGGGTTGAAGCTAAGATGACGGCCATGCTTCCGTCATCGACGGCTCCGAATCGGCGCTCGTCGACGTGGAGCACGTCGCCGGAAGGCCCACTCCGAGTTGCGTGGTTTGGCCACGGCGGGGGACGGCGGGCTGACGGGCTGAGCTCATACAGCGCCACCACGGTCGGCGCGCTCCGCCAGCACGGCGTGGAAGTAGCGTTCTTTTTCCATCGGCACGACGGGGATGCGGTTCCGGTCGCGCAGGCCATCTCGCTCTCTGCGGCTCGATTCAAGACAGTGATCATGCCCTCGCCAGGGACGGCGGCACGCATCGCGCACGAGCTCACGGACTTCCGCCCCGACGTCGTGCACATATCACTGAGCTTCTCGCTGCTGGACACGTGGCTGCTTGCCCATTGCCGCCGGCTCGGGATTCCGACCATTGCGACGGTCCACCTTCCGTATGCGCGAGCACGGAGTGGCCGCGGACGTGTGCTCCACGCTCTGTATCGCTTTCATGCGCACACCCTGTCATTGGTGGACCGCTGCATCGCCCTGAGCAACGGCCAGCGAGACCTGCTCGTCTCGGTTGGCTGCGATCGCGATCGCATCGACGTCCTGCCCAATGGTGTCGATACCAGCGAAATCAGCCCCGGACCCTCGAGAATCCGATCGCGTCTTGGAGGCACGTTCGTGGTCGGCTTCATGGGCCGGCTCGATCCGGAAAAGCGCGCCCTCGAATTGGTCCATGCCTTCCAACGGCGACGGTGGTCGGATGACGATCGACTGGTCATCGCGGGGAGCGGCTCCCAACAGCTTCGGATCAGCCGCATCGCCGAGCACGACCCACGCATCGTCGTGCTCGGTGCGATCCATGATCGGCGCGAGGTCATCGATCTGCTGCGTGGTATCGACGTTTTCGTTCTCCCTTCCACGGCCGAGGGTCTGTCGCTCTCCCTGCTCGAAGCCATGGCGGCCGGGTGTGCAGTAGTGGCGACTGACGTGGGCGACGATGGGCCGCTGGTCTCGGGGGCCGGGATGGTCCTTGCCGCCTATCCACTGGAGCCGTCGCTCGGAACAGTGCTGGAGACGCTCCGGGCCGACCCGACGTTGCGCCGCGAGTTGGGATCACTGGCCCGCCGGCGAGTGAACGACAGCTACTCGAGTGCAGTGACGGTTGAAGGGCTGATGAGCATGTATGAGCGCTTGGCGCTTCGGAAGCTGGCGGTCGCGTAGGGTCCTGGCTCTACGCGGGCTGGCCTCCCGCTTCAGCGGCCTCGGGATCAATCGGCTTCAATGGTGGAATGCGCGGTTGTCAAGGCGTGGTCGTTGTCGCGCTGGCGGCCGCCGTGGTCGTCTGCAGTTGCACCACGACCCCCCCCAGGGTGGCCACATCACCCTCTCCAACACCGTCCGTCGCCCCGATTGGACCGCTGGTCGCTCCGCCCGCGGTCATGGCACTTGCCCGGATGTTCGCGGACCAGTTTGCCGCCGGCCGGTACGAGGCGCAGTGGGAAGAGCTGTCACCCGAGACGCAGGCGACGTGGCCGTCTGAAGGGGCGAGAACTGACATGCTCGCGGCCAAATTCGGGGGCGAGGTGACGGCGGTCAGCCTCGGCTCGCCGGAACTTGACCCCGTGTGGACGGAACCTGAGGACCCGGCCGGGCAGGTCACGGATGTCTGGACCGTGCCCGTCGACGTCACATTCCGGTCGCCGCAGTCGCTGCGCCCGGCGGGCGTGGCGGGTCTCTTCTCGATGACCCCGCTCGAGATCACCACCGGGCCGGGTTACTGTTGTGCTCGGTCTGGGTTACCCAACGTTGATCCCGACAAACGGGAACGCGTCCATGACCGTTGCTGAAGGGAAGGGAACTCTGATCTCGGGAATCATCTTTGACGCCGGGTCTGAACAGTTTCCTGTGTTATTGAAGTGGGAAGCGGCTGCGAACATTTCGGCTGCGGCCACCGGGGCAACGATGCCGCCTCCGACCCGCCGGGTCTTTACGATGTGTTCTTCCGCATCGGCGGCGCCGAGCCGGGAAAGGCGACGACCAGCCTGGTGGTCAACAGCGACAATCTGATCCTTGATGACATCTGGGCATGGCGCGCCGATCACGGCGATGGCGTAGGCTGGACCGACAACACTGCGGACACCGGTGTGATAGTCAACGGCAATAATGTGACTGCTTACCCGGCCTTTTCGTGGAGCACTATCAGAAATATGAAGTGATCTGGAACGGCGATGGCGGAACCGATATTTTTTTCCAGAACGAAATGCCTTACGATCCGCCTAGTCAGGCGGCATGGATGGAGGCTTCCGGCGTGGATGGTTGGGGCCGCTTTCAAGGTTACCAAGTCCGTGACTAGCTTTAGCGGATATGGCATGGGCAGCTACAGCTTCTTCAACCAGGGCGTGAACATTTACGCGGCGAACGCGTTTGAGGTTCCCGCGAC
>CAVPXI010000018.1:0-86746 GCA_963709585.1 Candidatus Dormiibacterota bacterium
GCACGTGCTATGTTCCTCACCCTTGCGAAGACCCTTGACGCCCCGTTCTGCCAGACCCTCACCGTCCCAGAGCGCTCGGCCCAGAAGAGTCTTCCGTCGGGTGCGAACGATAAGGCGGTCGCGAAATTGGCCGGGATGGTGCCGCGCGGCGCGGGCTCGCTCGACGGCGCGACACACGCATTGGCGGTGGCCGAGGGTGTCACGGTCGGCGACGCCAGCGTCGGTGTGGCCACCGGTGTCGCTGTGGCCACCGGCGTCACGCTCGCGGACGGTCGGGGAGTCGATCCACAGGCCGCTGCGAGCACTGCCACGCCGGCGAGCGCGAGCCGGCGACGGATTCTCGTCGACCGGTCAGCCGACAGCGGCGCTCGGCTCCTCGTCGGCCACGATGACGGCGCTGAGGTGTTCGCGTGCCCACGCACCGATCTCATCGATCACCCGTTGGAGGTCGACACCCGCCGGAGCGAGCTCGTACGAGGTGCGTGGCGGCATCTGTGAGTGCACCGTCCGGCGGAGGAGGCCGAGGTCCTCGAGATGATCGAGGCGGACCTTGAGCGTCGCCGGGTTGCACCCGCCGACCGTACGGCCGAGCTCATTGAAGCCGAGCGGCCCCTCGAGCAGGGCACGGACGATGTGCATCGTCCACTTCTCCTGCAGCACCTGTATGGCCTCGTGGACGGGGCAATACTCGCGTTCAGCATCCATGTGGTTGATTCTCCATCCCGGTCAAGATCTTAACCTGAGGTTGGGTGGAAGGTCGCGGTGGTGTTCACTTGACAAACTATAGCACTTTACTTCATGATGTACGCTATCGGACGCAATCATGTTCGAGGCTGCCCGGGGCCTTCCCGGCATTCCCCAGGAGTACACGCCATGACGTGGAGTCTTCGATCCGCATCACACCTCGGTCGCCTTCAGCGCGAAGCACCTCGGCGTCGCCACCGTGCGCGGGAGTTTCGGCCAGGTCACGGCAGACCTGGAACTGAACGATCCGAACGACCCGACAACCGGGGCGGGCACCGTGACCGTCAAGACCGCGAGCATCACGACCGGCCAGGAGCAGCGCGACGGTCATCTCAAGAGCGCCGACTTCCTCGACGTCGAGAAATACCCGGAGATTGTCTTCAAGCTGAAGTCGATCAAGCCCGACGGCGACAATTTCAAGGTCACCGGCGACCTGACGATCAGAGGGGTGACCAAGGAGGTCACTCTCGATTACGAGCATGGCGGCTCGGTCGTCGATCCGTACGGCAACAACAGGGTGGGTGGCACGCTCACGGGGACCATCAACCGCACCGACTGGGGCCTCGTCTGGAACGTCCCGCTCGGCGGTGGCGGCTGGCTTGTCGGTGAGAAGGTCAAGCTCGAGATCGACGGCGAGCTCGCAGAGGACAAGCCTGCTGCAACCGAGCCTGCCGCGGCAGAGGCCGCAGCCGGCGCGACCGCGTAGCATTTACACAGAGGTACATGACGATGGCTGAGAGCATTCGCTTCTATTTCGACCCCCTCTGCCCGTGGTGCTATCAGACGTCGCGCTGGGCGCGGCGGCTCGATGAACTCGGCGTGGTTGACGTCGAATGGCGCGTGTTCTCGCTCGCGATCGTCAACGGTGGCGACGAGGGGCGTGCGGCCGCGGACTCCGGGTCCGCGCCGTCGCTCCGGACCGCCATCGCGGTTCGCAACGCGCACGGCAACGACGCCGTGGGGGCGTTCTACAAGGCGCTGAGCGATGCGCGTCATCAGCGCGGTCTCGCCCTCGACGACCACGCGGTGATCGAGGCATCGCTTCGCGAGGCGGGCGTGGAGCCGGAGCTGCTGGAGCAGGCGCTGGCGGATCCATCGACGTGGGAGGCCGTGCAGCGCGAGCACGATGAGGCCGTCTCGGTGCACAAGGCATTCGGGGTGCCGACCATCGTTCTCGACGGTGGGGACGGGCCGCACATGTTCGGCCCCATCATCAGCGACATTCCGGACGATGAGGCTGCAGTCGACCTGTGGCGCCACTTCGTCTGGATGGCGCGCAATCCCAATGTCGCCGAGATCAAGCGAGACCGCCTGCCGCTCGACCTCGAAAGCATCCGGCTGTGGCGGCGCGAGCGCGAACGGGAAAAGCAGGCGCAGTCGGCGGCGTGACCACAACGGGAGCCATCGCCCCCGCCCCCAAGACCTCGCGCAAGCACGGCGAGGTCGGTCCCCACTACAAGTGGGTCGCACTCTCCAATACGACGATCGGCATGCTCATGGCGACCGTCAACTCATCGATCGTGCTCATCTCGCTGCCGGCGATCTTCCGCGGCATCAAGCTGAACCCGCTCGTCCCGAGCAATGTCAGCTATCTGCTCTGGATGATCATGGGCTACATGGTCGTCACCGCCGTGCTGGTGGTGAGCCTCGGGCGCGTCGGCGACATGTTCGGGCGAGTCCGCTTGTACAACCTGGGCTTTCTCGTCTTCACGGTCGGGTCGATCCTGCTCTCGGTGGTGTTCACCACCGGCCCGAGCGCCGCGCTGGAGTTGATCCTGTTCCGGCTGATCCAGGGGGTCGGCGGCGCAATGATCTTCGCGTGTTCCACCGCGATCCTCACCGACGCGTTTCCGCAGCGCGAGCGTGGCATGGCGCTTGGGATCAATGCGGTCGCCGCGGTCTCCGGATCCTTCATCGAACTCATCGTCGGCGGGCTGCTGAGCACGACTGACTGGCATCTCGTGTTTCTCGTCTCCGTGCCGGTCGGGTTGTTCGGCACGGCGTGGGCCTACCTGAAGTTGCGCGAGACCGGCATCGTGAAACGGTCGCGCGTCGACTGGTGGGGCAACGTCCTGTTCGCGGTCGGGCTTATCTCGGTGCTGGTGGGCATCACCTACGGGATCCAGCCATACGGCACAAACTCGATGGGCTGGACCAATCCGTCGGTGCTCACGTCGATCATCGGCGGTGTCGCCCTGCTGGTGGTGTTCGTGATCGTCGAGACGCGGGTCGAGGAGCCGATGTTCCGCGTGAACCTCTTCCGGCTCCGGGGCTTCACCTTCGGCACGGTCGCGGCGCTGCTCAGCTCCATCGGCCGCGGCGGGCTGATGTTCATGGTGATCATCTGGCTGCAGGGGATCTGGTTGCCACTGCACGGGTACAGCTATCAGTCGACTCCGTTCTGGGCGGCGATCTTCATGCTGCCGCTGACGGCGGGCTTCCTCATCGGAGGGCCGACCTCCGGGTTTCTGTCTGACCGGCTTGGCGCGCGCGGGTTCGCGACCGCGGGCATGATCTTTTCGGCGATTGGCTTTGGAATGCTCATGTTCCTTCCCGCCAACTTCTCGTACCTGCCCTTCGCGTTGCTGCTCTTCCTCGTCGGCGTGTCGATGGGGATGTTCGTTGCGCCCAACACCGCCGGCGTGATGAACTCGGTGCCGGCCGATCGCCGTGGGGTGGCGTCGGGGATGCTGGCAACGTTCCAGAACAGCGGTATGACGCTGTCGATCGGGATCTTCTTCTCCTTGATGATCGCTGGACTCAGCTCGACGTTGCCGTCGACGATGTTCGCCGGGCTCACCGCCCACGGCGTGTCGGCGACAGTTGCGCATCATGTGGCGAACCTGCCGCCGGTGGGATCACTCTTCGCGGCGTTTCTCGGGTACAACCCCATAACCACGCTGCTCGGACCGTCGCTGCATACGCTGAGCGCGAGTCAGGCCGCGTACCTTTCCGGTCAGACGTTCTTCCCGAATCTGATCAGCAACCCGTTCATCGCGGGCATGCACATCACGTTCGCGTTCTCCGTGATCATGATGCTGGTCGGGGCCACGGCCTCCTGGCTACGGGGCGCCAGCCCGGCGCGGCCGGCGCCGGCGCCGCGCGTGGCTGCTCGGACGGAGGCGCTGAGCCCGCCGGTCAGCTAGTCCTTGCTCGCGAGGGCAGGGCGGCTATTCCAGCGCCCGAGTTGCGGTGTCGAGCGACGGGCTGGGCCGTGCCGAATCCGGCAGCGTGGTCGGGTCATGCTCGGGGGCTCGAAGTGGCAATTCGAACCAGACAGTGACGCCATCGGCGTCGTTGTCCGCACCAACATCACCGCCATGCGCGGCGACGAGTTCCTTGACGATCGCCAGGCCGATGCCAGCGCCACCACTTCCACGCGCTCGGCTGGGATCAGCGCGGAAGAAGCGCTCGAATATGTGCGGGAGCGAGTGATCGTCAATGGTTTCGCCGATATCGTGGACCGAGACACGCACCGACCGGCCGCGCCGGGCAGAACTCAGGTCGATCGCGGTTCCGGCCCGCGCGCACCGGATCGCGTTATCGACAATGTTGCCGACAACCTGACTGAGCCGTCCGGCGTCGCCGACCACGACGAGACCGCTGTCCGGTGCATTGATCTGCCAGGTGAGATGGTGCCGCTCCATGTTGGCATCGAAGCCTAGGACGACCTCGCGCACCACGGTGTCGAGATGCACCGGCTCTCGCGCCATCCGGTCGCGCGCCAGCTGGGCATCCGCCAGACCGCGTAAGTCCTCGACCAGCGCGATGAGCCGCCCGAGCTCTGAATGCGCCTGCTGCAGCCGCGCTGGTGAGGCGGCGATGACGCCGTCGCGCATGCCCTCGATGAGCCCCAGGAGATTGTGGAGCGGGGTTCGCAGTTCGTGCGCCGCGTCATTGGTCACCTGACGACGCAGCTCCTCGAGACGCTGCAATGACTGCGCCAGTTCGTTGACGAACTCGGCAACTCCGCCGATCTCGTCGCGCCGACTTGTCTCGACCACTGCCGGCGCGGCTCCACGGGCCATCCGTCGTGTTGCCTCGCGAACGGCCGTCAGTGGCCTCAATGCGAGTGTCACCGCAGCGAAGCTGAGTCCGGCTGCGACGACTGCCGCAATCGCGATCGTCGGATAGATCTGGGCCTCGAACGCGGCATCGTAGGCGCGCTGTCCTGCGGCGGGATCGACCGGCTGCCCGGCGGCGTGCATGATGACCATGAACTGCTGCTGCGCGATGTTGTGCATCAAGACGATGATCGTCAGCACCGTCGCTGCGATGACGATGACGTTGAGGACAACGAGTTGCCATCGCAGGCCCAAGGCGCTCCATTGACGTCTGAGCACAGCCAACAAGCGACGCGATGAAGCGGGTACCAATGCTCAGATCCCCTGCGCCGTGATCTTGTATCCCACCCCGCGGATGGTGACAACGGCGGCATTCGCGTGCGCGGCCTGCAGCTTCTCACGCAGTCGAAACACATGAACGTCGACGGTCCGTTCCAGCGCCGGAAGGCGATCTTCGGTGTACAGCCTGTCGATCAACTGACCACGGGTGAGCACCCATCCGGGCCGCTCCAGCATCGCCTCAAGCAGTCCGAACTCCACGTGTGTGAGCGCGACACTCAGGCCGTCGATCGCGACCTCGTGTCGAGTCGGTGAGAGCTCGAGATTCCCCAGACGCAGGACCGTCGGCGGTCGCGGGCCAATCTCAGAGCGGCGAAGGAGTGCGTCGACGCGCGCCAGGAGCTCGCGAGGGCTGAACGGCTTCACCAGATAGTCGTCGGCGCCGGCGCGCAGCCCATCGAACTCGGTCAGGCTCGTCCGCCCGCGCGCTCAGGAACAGGATGGGCACGATCGATCCGCCCCGTCGGATCTCGTCGCAGATCTGGAAGCCGTCTTTGCCGGGCAGCATGACATCGAGGATCAAGCAACGCGGCTCGGTTTGACGGACGTAGTCGAGAGCTTCGTTGCCCGTGCGGCAGATGACCACTCGATGTCCCGCACTCTCGAGATACGCGCGGACAACCTCGCCGGTGGTCTGGTCGTCTTCAACGACCAGGATCGGAGCTCCGAGCGACGCCGGCTCTGGTCTGCTCGGAGCTTCGTCTGCGCAAGTCGATCTGCCGTCGGACGCCGGCCTCTGGATGGTCACCACTCACCATTCTGCGAAAGTCGCCGAGAAGCCGGGCGGCGCACTGCCACCCGGCTGCAAGTTCGAGCGATTCCGGCTGCCCGCGTTGGATCTACGCAGAGACCGTGACCAACGCGAGACCCGAGGTCGCCGCGGGGAGTCCGCTGGCCGCAGATTGGTTCACTGCCCCAAGATCGCCCGAGGTGCTCACCGGTGCCGAGGCGATCTCGGTCGTGGTCAGGACGAAGAACCAACCGGCCCCGGTGACCTGGTCGATGGGGTGGACACCGACGGTCGCCGCCACAGCCGACCGCAGGGTCAGCCCACCGCCGGGACCGATGTTGTACGAGGAGACGGTGCCGGATGCGGCGTTCGCGAGGTATGCGCGGTTGCCGGCAGCGTTCACGACCAGCCAGCATGCAGCTGCCTGTGAACTCACCGACCTCGCTGATGGGATGCAAGGCGCCCGCCGCACCAACGCGGTAGGACGTCGCTGCGCTGACCCCACCCGCACCGCCACCCGCATCGGAGACGATCGCCTCACCCCCGGCGCTGAACCCGAAGCCGTACGGGGCCGCTCCGGTCGACGCGGTGTCGCGCAAGCCTGTGAGCTGACCGTCCGCGGTCACCTTGAACGTGTCGATGCTGCTGCTCACCTTCTCGGTGACGATGACGTGATCTCCCGACGGAGTGAACCCGACCTGCTCAGGCGTCGCCGCTGCCGACGAGAGGGAGACCGCCGCGTGGGACGAGGCTACGAGGGCATGGCTGGTCAGCACGAGACTGGCGACGGTCTTGCTTCCCTGGTTGAGGACCGCAACCCAGCGACCGCTGGCGGTGACGCTCACGGGATCGATGCCACCGGAGGGGGCGATGTCGACAAGCCGCAGGCTTCCGTTGGAGAGGATCCGGAAATACGAAACGGTGTTCGATCCTGCATTCACGACGAGAACGGCGTGCCCGCCGGCGGCGAGCGCGACCGCCCCTTGCGAGCCGAGCCCGGCTCCGGTGCCGTCGCCCCCAGTGGCGAAAGTACCGATGGACGTCAGGCTGCCGCCGCTTGCGACCCAGAACGCCAGCACCGCGTTGCCGCCGCCAGCCGACGTCTGGTTGCTCTCGGTATAGACATATGAGCCTGCAGGGTGGTCGGCGGGAGCGGTGCTTGCGCCAACTCCGGTCGCCGCGGCGACGGAGATCGCGCCGGCGAGCAGCGAGCTAGCCAGTCCGACGCCGAGATTCTTGAGGGAAAGGTCTGCCATTTGATCCGCGCCTCCTGGTGCCTGGCTCGGTGCGAGCCATCTGTGGACACCGGCACCAGGGTTGGGCACGAACATTTCGCTGGCGTTTCGATCCGAAAGCAACCAGTCGGGTTATGGGATTTAAGCGACGTTCTCCACCGATGGCACGTGCACGATCAGTACCGGCACGCGACTGCCGCTCAACACGGCATGGCTCACGCTGCCGAGGAAAAGGAGCCGGCGTCGCCTCGCCCGCGCGAGCCGACGACGATCAGATCATGGTTGCTCGCCGCCGCCCGGTCGAGCAGCGCCTGGGCCGGCGCCGCGTCGACGACGAGCACTTCGGCGCTCACCTCCGCGGGGATCGCGCCCTTCGCCTCGTCCGCGATCGCCTGCGCGTCACTGCGGACGCCCGCGATGAATTCGTCGATGGCGCTTTGCGGCAGGGGGGCGACAGGGCCCCAAGGCATCAGCGTGCTGTAGGCGACGAGGACGGTCAGCGACGCCTTCTGTGTACGCGCGATATCCACCGCCTGGGTGAGCGCGACCTGCGCGTGCTGCGATCGATCGACGCCGACGAGAAGGCTTGTGAACATCATCAATCTCCGTTGGTCTGGGTGCGCGGTCCTCCAGATTCTGAGGCATTGGGGGGGAGCGCCCGCCCGGTGGCGGTCGGCTTTCGGACAGGCACCCGCGTGAGAGCAGATTGTCCGGGAACCGTCCGCGAGCCACCCCTAGAGTTCAGCTTCCGGCCCCGAGCGGGCCAGTCGGACCGAGGGTTGAGGAGCGTCCGCCATGCTGGTACTTGCCGTCAACGCAACGATTCACTGGCTTACCCTCGTGAGCCAGGTCTCGCCGAACGATCCCCTCTCGCAGCAGGTGCTCGCTCGAGTTCGCCAACCCACTCCTGACATCGGCGCAATTCCTGATACCCGCCGCCGTCGCGATCAGTGGAATTCACAAAATGATGGAGCACCGGGAAAGTGGCGGTAGCTTCATGGTCGATATGGTTACGAAGGGCGGTGGAGCGATCCTTGTGTTGCAGCTCGTGAAGTCGATCTCTGGAGTTGGCTGATGAGCACTGAGGTATATCTGCTTTCCATACCGCTCGCGCGGCATCGAAACATTGTCCCGCGACCTCGTCGCAGCAATGCGCTGTCCCCCGGGTCCGGAGTGCAAGAGCCCGAACACCCAAGGCAGGGCGTGACTGACACGCTTGTTGCCCCTCGGCATGCGGGCACGATGCAGCGCATCGATCCCGGCTGATCTCAGCAGGCACGCCGGCCATGGTCGTCGCAGCCAACTGGTGGAATCCGATCAGCTGGCTACAGAACGTAGCCGGTTTTTTTCACGGGGCATACGACGCTGGAGGCGCAGTGCTGAACGTGCTGGGCGGTGCGCTCACGATTCTCACGCAATTTTTTCGGTTCTTCTTCGATACCGGTCATTTCATCGCCGATGCCGTCAACTGGATCACCGGCGCGCTCTTCCCACCGGAACTGCAGACCTGGTTCCTCGGTACCATCGGCCAACCGGGGCAGCAGTGGAATTCCGCGCAGATCTACGAATCCTTGTACCGAGGAATGATTCCGGCTGCGTTGATGATTGCCGGCGTTGCAGCCGCGGGTCGCATTATCCGGGCGCTCGTCGACCATCGGACCGGGTCCATGGAGACCATCCTTTCAGTCCTGCCGAGGTTTCTTCTTGCGGTTGCAGTCATCGGTGTACCGGGTACCCAGGTTAGCATTGGCTACACGGCAATCGTGTGGTCCATTGACGCGTCGATCGCGGTTTCGGGAGCCATTGTGGCACTCATCCTGCATGCGTCACTTCTCAGCGGATTCCAACCGGGTCAAGGATGGTTCAGCCATATCTTTGAGGTACTCGCCGCCACGAGCCACGACATGGTCGCGGTCGTCGTTGGCGGGATTCCTCTTCTGATCCTCGTGTTGTACACCGCCTTTCTGATGGTCGTTCGCACCGTGATGCTTGGTTTCTGTGTCGTCACGGCGCCACTGTGCCTCGCCACCGTCGTATTTGATGCGAACAACAAATTCTTCCATTGGTGGCTCGACCTGCTGGGCAGCGTCCTTCTGACTCCGCTGGTGCTCGGCATGGCGATCGCGCTGAGCTTGACGCTTGCGTCTCATGTCGTCAGCGCCTTCGCGGTTGGCCCGCTGCTCGCCGTCGTCATTATATGCGGCGGACTCTGGTTCGCAGGCAAGATGGTGCATCAGCTAACCTGGCGCGGCTTCAGTCACGGCAGCGCGCTCGCCGGGTTCGCCGCGGGGATCGCCACCATGATGGCGCCGGTGCATCGCTTGTCGTCCGCCGGCTTCATGGCGGAGGCGCTCGGAGCGAACCGCGACGGCGGGAACTCTGCAGTGAACTTTATGAAGCGACTCGGGCTCGCGGCTCAGGGCTTGGGTCCCTCCGGGGTGACTCCGGGCGCGCTTGCCGCTGGGAACTTCGGCCCCGTGAGCCATGGCGTGGACCTCGTGGCCTCGGATGGGCCGCCAAACATAGCCGGAGCGCTCGGAGCGGACGGGCAGGCGGCCGTTGCGGGAGTGGAGAAGATGTTCTCGCAGCACGCATTCAACGCCTTCGGCGCCGCGCACAGCAAATTGATCGGCGCGTCGACCCGTGATCAGCCGTACGGCTCGCTGTCGTCCGGCGATCGGGCTAAGCTCGCGTGGAGCCGGGCGTCGCCGCGCAATCAGGCTGCATTTGCCAATGACTTCTTGTCCGAGTGGCTCGGCGCCGGTCCTGACCATGACCGCGAGCCCAATCACACCATCGGCATGCCGGCGCTCGAGGCAGGAATCGCGTGAGCAGCGTGCGCGTCCCTTTGGCGGTCGACGCCCAGTTGCGTGTGCCATTCGGCCCGATCCTGATGCCGCTTCGCGCACTGGTGCTCTTGACAGCGGCCGCACCGATGGCTCTGGCATGCCTGAGCCTCGGCGCGCTGTCTGTCGGTTCTCGCCTCGGACTCGCAATCGCGGTGATGATGCTCGGGTTCACGGTCGCGGCGCCCATGCGTGAAGGCATCTGGATCGGGACATGGTGTCTCTATCGCCTGAGTTGTCGTCTCTTGACCACGGCTGTTCTCGACGGTGAGCGGCGCCGCGCGCGCGTTCAGTCCGCGGGAGGCGCGATGCAGGTGTCGAGAATTCGACGTGAGATCGCCTGGCGGTCACCGGTGCGAGCGCTCCGCCATTTGACCGGCTTGCCAACGTTGAGCGGTGCGGATGCAGGAGTCGTCCGCTTCAATCCCGGCGGTGCTCGCGGGATCATCATGCTCGAGGGCCCTGGGGGATCTCCGGCGAGCGAGGAACATGCCCGTTGGTGCTCGACCGTGATGCAGTGGCTCCTGGCTCTGGACTGCCCAGCGCAGCTGGTCAGTGTCGTCAGCAACTTCGATAGTCACCGTGCTCAAGGCGCCTTCGATGAGCGGGTCAAGGGTTGGCCGGCTACTCGACTCGCGGAGCTCGAGCGCGATCTGGCCGGCAAGGTGGCCGAGCAGAGCCTCGGACTCCGTCATTTCGTGGTGCTCTCGCCAGGACTCGCAGCCGCCGACGGAATCCCATGGCTCAGCCGCGCGACGCGCCTGCCGCGAGCTTTTGAGGCCAGCGATGAAGACGCGAGACGAGCTCTCCTCTCAGCGTTGCGGACGGCGCCAGGCCTAGGGGTGGCAGCAACGACCGCGGACCGTGATGACATCGCCGATCTCCTCGTCGATACCGTTGTCGGTGCGACGAGTGCTGCGGTCAGCGGTGCGGGAGTTGTGCGGATCGGGGACGAATTCCAGATCGCCCTCACTGTGACTCGCCTCCCTCCCACGGTTCATTCTGGTTCCGTTGTTGACGCCCTCGTCCGCAGCCGCGCAAAAGGCTACGCGAGCCTTCACGTGCTTCCGGTCGATGCGAAGGTTGCGCGCGCAGTGCTCGATCGCCGCGCGGCGATGCAGCGGTACACCGCCCGCGAAGGGAACGATGGCATCGACAATCAAGTTGCGCTCGCCGACACGACGGCGGCCCTCGCGGCGATCGCTCAGCGTCAACTCATTCCGTGCCGGATTGCGTTGGGCTTTGCGGTGCGAGACTCGGTTCTGTCCAAAGCAGCAGAAACGGCAGAACGGCTCGACGGCCTTCTCCGAGGCCAGGGATTTGACATCGTCCAGCCGACGTCGCCAGGCCTGCTGCCGTCCTTGGCGGTCACACCGGGAGGTTCACCGCTCGGACGCAGTCTTCAGCTGACGTCCGACGCGGTCGCCGCTTGCCTGATCCCAGCTCTGGGCACGCCGTTCTCGGATCAGCGACAGCCGCTCATAGGCATCAACCAGCTCACCGGAGCGCCGGCATACCTCTCCATCTGGAGTAGGCCAAACCACAACGCGGTGGTCGTCGGAAGCTCCGGATCGGGCAAGAGTATGGCTGCGAAAACGCTGCTTGTTCGGCATGTGATGGAGGGTGCCTCTGCTGTGGTCATCGATCCTGACTCGGAGTACCGACGGGTCATGAACGCGATCGGAGGACTCCATTTCGAGCTCGGTGAGGACTCGCTAAACCCGCTGGCCCCTGGCTGCGATGTGCCGCCCGACGTGGCGGCGAGCCTCCTGCTCCCGGTACTCAGCGTCATGGCTGGTGACGAGAAGGGAGTCAAGGACGGGCGGCCGATTCGGCGGTTGCCCGACGAGGATCAAGGGTGGATCCATGGCGAGATCGCCTCCTTCTTTCGCGAGTGGGGTCGAGAGCGACCCGGTGCCGAACCGGTCATTCACGACCTCGTTGCGTTCATCGAGTCAACCTCCGCGGTGCAAGCGCTGACGCGGCGTGAAAAGGAGCGGTGCAGGATCATCACGGCGCGCCTGCGACGGTTCACTCAAGGTGATCGAGCCCAGATTTTCGATCGGCCATCCACATTTCGCGTCGGCGCCCGACCGGTCTCAATCGGTCTTCGGAACTTCGCGTTGACCTACGCGGCCGATCTGACGCCTGCTCTCGCGGTCGTGTTGACTGCTGTTCTTGCCGCTCTTGGCCGAGATCATGGACGACTGATCGTTGTCGTCGACGAAGCCCACCGCGTCACCATCGATCCGGACGCGGGCGAGGTGCTCGGTCAGCTCGTCCGGCAGGCTCGCAAGCACGGTGCGGGCGTCTGGATGTGTTCGCAGCAGGTTCGCGACTTCGTAGGCACCGAACTGGGCAGAACGCTCGTTGCAACCGCGGCAACAAAAGTGATCCTCGGGGTCGAAGAGGCCGCGCTCGCCGACGTTCGCGACGTCTTTGGCCTGGGCGACGATGAGATTGCGGCAATCAACCCACCGGTTCAAGGACGTGCCGTGCTGCTGTCCGGTGGAGAGCGAACCGTTGTGGCGATCGTGCCTGGACCGGCTTTGCTTGCGCTTGCGCAATCGTCGCCCGAACCGAGGTCTCTGCCAGTCGCCGCGTTCGCGGGCTGAAGGGTGGCGCTCCCCGCCGCAATCGGCGCTGCACTTTCGAGGGTTCGTTCCGCAGCGGCGCTGACTTCGGCTGTCGGCGGTGGGTCCTCGCGGCGCACAGGACGGCGTTTCGGGGCGTACTGCCTCGTGCCCTGCATCGGTTGCGGTGCATGTTCCGTGGTCGCAGGTATCGTCGCTCTGTCCGTCGGGAGCGGGCTTGTCGCCGCCACGGCGTCGCTGATTGGTGTCGGAAGTGGCCCGCCCTGCCAGGCAGAGACGGTGAGTTCCTGCGCCGCGCTGAGCGGGTTTGTCGTCGGTGCCCCGATGAACTGCCCGAACATGTACGTCAGCCAGGGATTCGGGGACACCCCGTGGGAGCACCCACATAGCGGTATCGACATCGTGTGCCCGCCCGCAACCATGGTGGTCGCGGTCGCGGATGGAGTTTTTCATCAAGCGCTGGGGCCGCCCATCGCCTGCCGGTACCCGCCGGGGCGGACCGGCGGCCTCGGCACGTACGGCGTCCTCGATGCCGGCGGCAGGACATACCTCTACGGTCACCTCGAGGCGTTCGCCGCGCCCGACGGAGCGCATGTGATCATCGGGCAGCCAATCGGCTTCGAGGGGGCCACCGGATGCGCAACCGGCGATCACCTTCACTTCGAAGTTCTCGAGCGCGGCCGGCCGGTCGACCCATGCCCGGCCCTGCCAGCCGGATACCCCGATCCGCATGATCGGAGCGGGTTGCGGTGCTGGGGCTCCGCCCCGCCGTGATCGTGCAATCACCCACCCACCCCCGAGTGTCCTATGCTCATCCCTGCCTGGCGGCGGGGCGATTCTCAGGGAGGGGTGCATCGCATGAGTTGTAGAAGGCTGGCTGCTGCCATGTTCTTCAGCGCGGTTATTGTCGTCGTACTCGGGCTGATCGTATACACAGAGCAGACGAACGCGACTCAGACCACGGCGGTGTGGATCGTTACGCATGATGTCGCCGCGGGAGCAGCCTTCGCCGCCGACGATGTCCAGCTCGTTCAGGTTCGTGCGGGATCTGGTGACTTCAACTACGAGGTGGCCGGCCCAGCGACGTTTCATGCGCTCTTCGCACGAAACCTCCTAGTCAACGACATCTTGAGAAGCGACGATCTTGTCCCAGTGACGGCCGAGTCAGAAGTTGCGATCACCCTCGAAGCCGCCCCGCCCCTGACCGCGGGCGAGAACATCGACGTGTTCGCAGCTCTCTCGGGTAACGAGCAGGTTCTCATCGGGCATGACCTGATCGTCAACACCGTATCCGGGGGATCCGTAACGGTGCTTGTTCCAGTGGCCGACGAAGCATCGTGGATCACGGTCGGGGCGTCAAACGTTGCGTTACATGCGGCACTCACCGTGCCTGGCGCACAGGTGGCGGCATCACCGCTCAGCGCCGATGCCGCGATACATATCCTCTGTGGGAGTGCGTGCGGGGGGCTCTCGGGAAGCGCGACAACACCGTGACGTTGCTCCTGGGTGTCTGTACCACCCGTTCCGGGCAGACCTCCACATCGTGGGCAACCAGCTTGGCCTGGTCGCTCGCGGCACGCCGCTCCGTGATGCTCATCGATTGCGATATGGAGGGTGGCACCATCGCGGATCTGCTCTATCTCCGACTGGATGACCGAGGCCTTGCCAACTGTTTCGGCGATCGAGCGGTGACGGCGACCGTGCTGGCTGCCCAGTCAATCCCCGTGCCAGACCGGCCGGGATTGCGAGTGATCCCGGGGCTGCGCAGCACCTATGGCCTGGAGATCGGCGATTGTCTTCGTTCGATTGCGCCGGCACTCGACGCTCTTGCCTGTGACACCGTCGTCGTTGATCTCGGGCATCCATGGGCGCACCCAAGCCTCCGCTCCCCGCGGGCCGCTGCAGACGCGGTCTGTGCAGTCTTCGATCGCGTCTTCATCGTGATTCGCGACGATCCGGCGTTGCTGTCGAGAAGCATCCACGTCCTCCGCACCGCGCGCCCTCCGCATGGCGAATTGGTGGTGTGTGAGCAGCGAGGAGCTACCCACCGGCGGGTCATGGTCGAGAGCCTTGAACGCGAACTCCCCGATCTCCCAATCCGGCGAGGGTGGGTCTGGGACGAGCGACGCGCCGCTCGGGTCGCCGACACGGGTCGTCCGACGATCCTCTCCGGCGTCGAAGCGGAGTTGCATCTGTGACCTCCATTGCCGTTGGCGTGCCTGCCATATCCGGCGGTCACCGCTCCCCCGTACAGGTCAGCCGGTGGCCTCACATTCCGACTGAGGAGCGCGAGGTAGCGGAGATCATTGCCGCTTCGGTGCAACGATCGAGAAAGGGGGAACCGGCTTCGGTCCTGCACGAAGAGCGCTTGGGTGAGGACGTTGCTAGAGCCATTGACCAGGCTATCGAGTTGCCGCAGACCAGCGGGCTGCCGCTCTCGGTGGTCGCTGAGCTTGCTCGCAATCCGCGTTACCGGGCGACGACCCAACGAAACGCGATCATTCTTGGATCGCATCTCTATCCGCTGTCGCTACTGATCTACGGAGCGGAGCTCGAGAACATCACCTGTCTCGGCCACGACCACTGGCTGGTGAGCACGGTAGGCCGGAAGCTCTCACTCATGGGGGACAGCCCATTCTCGAGCGACGAAGACGTCCTCGAGTTCTTTCGGGGCGTCGTGCGCATGCGTGGGGTGACCGGTGATCAGTCGATCACGGACGCGTCGCCGATCGCAGAGGCGAACGTCGGCAGTGTGATTCGACTCTGCGTCGCGAAACGACCCGCGGTATCCGGGCGTTCCGATGTAAAAGCGGCCATCAGAGTGCCTGCACGCTCGAAGGTCCGCGATCTCGGCGACTACGTGTCGCAGATGATCATCCCACCCGGGGTTGCAGCATTCGTGGAAGCGTGCGTGCGCGGTCGCGCCAATTTGATGATCGCCGGGGGTACGTCCACCGGAAAGACGACTCTGGTGCGTGTTCTCGCGGGGATGGTCCCCGAGGATGAGCACATCGTGGTGGTTGAGGACGGAGCCGAACTACACCTCGACCAGGACCGCGGCGATGGACGGCAGTGGCACGCGCTCACTACCGCTGTGTCGACCATCCCGTCGATTCGAGCAGACGCCGACGCACAGCATCTCACTATGTTCGATCTCGTACGGCACGCGCTCCGGTTTCAACCCGACCGGCTCATCCTCGGTGAATCCCGAGGTGAGGAGATGGCCGCGGTGTGCAAAGCACTGATGACAGGCCACGACGGCTCGATGACGACGATCCATGCCGAGGATGCCGAGCTCGCCATCGAACAAGCAATGCAGTACGTTATGGAGAACGCCCGTTTCGCGGGAAACGAGAGACTGGCGCGGCGGATCGTGGAACAGGCGGTCCACGTGGTGGTGCACATAGCCAACCAGGACGGACGTCGACGCATCACCGGTGTCGTTGCAGTCGAGCGCGGGGGGAATCACAAGTGGGTATACCGCCAAGGGGATAGCGGAGGCCTCGTTCGGGGAACGGACCTTATCGGCAACCTGGGTCGCCTTGCACCCCGAATCCGCGCCTTCCTCCCCAGCGACGAGGTCCCCGAGCCATGACGCTCGGCAGCCAGCTTCCCGAGCCGGTGATCCTCGTTGCCGGGGTCGCGGCGATCGTCGCGTGCGGGGGTGCCGGGATCGCCGCCATTCTCGGGGTTCAGCCACTGGCGAGGAGCTCGCGACACCGCACCATTCCTTTGCTCGAACACGAAAAGGACGTGGCCGCAGCGCTGGGATGGCCTTGGCGCCGCTGGGTCGCGCTGCGTGCCGGCGTGACGATGGCGGGGGTTGTCGTCGGATTCACAACGCAGATCTGGTTCCTGAGCTTCCTCCTTGGCGCCATCGGGTTCTTCGGTGTCCGATTCCTCGTGGCTGGTCGTGCTGCGCGGAGGCGGCTGAGCATGGAGCGCGCCTTTCTCGTCCAGCTTCGAGCCCTACGCGATCGTATGGCGGTCGGCAATCAGTCACTGGACTCCGCCCTCCAGGAGATCGGGCGCAATCCCGGTCGTGAGCTGACCTACGTGCTGGAACCCTGGGCGCGGGGCGGTTCGGTCACGGGGAACATCGTCCGGAGCGGTCTACGCTCCCGTTCGCCTCTCGTGGAGCATGCCTGCGCTGTCCTGATCTGGGCGAGAACGCGCAGCCTCGACGGCCTCATATCCGCGATCGATGATGTGCTGCTCCCTGTTGGCGAGGCGCAACTTCAGGTCGAAGAGGAGTTGCTGGTCACCCTGACCCAGCAGCGAGCGGTCACGTTCGCCATGTCGGCGCTCATGACAGTCATGTTCGTGAGTCTCGTGCGCGTGGCCAGCTTCCGGGCGTACTACGCCACGTTCGCAGGCACCGTTGTCCTCCTCGTCGCCATCGCGATGTTCTTCGGCTTGATCGCAATGCTTGGGCGCATCGCCCGAACCGCGCGCTGGACCCGCTGGGATCTCCATCAGGTCCAGGACCAGGAGTTGCATCCCCATGGCTGACGCCGTACCCTACGCCGCCGTTGCGATGCTCGCCATTGGAGCATGGATCGGTGGGGTCGCCGTCCTGGATGTGTTCACGGCCGCTGACGCACGCGCCTGGCGACGCATGACCCAACTCCGGGGCTTCGCAACCCGCGGGTCGGCATTCGAAAGAGTTGCGCGTCGAGCTCCGATGCTGCAGCGTTTGCAGGCTGAACTCGACCTCGAGCGTCTCCTCGGTCAGGCGAACAGCGTCGATACGCCAGCGAGCTTCCTCGCTCGAACCGGTGCGATCTCGTTGACGACCTTTGCGCTTCTGCTCGGTGTCACGGCTGGTGCCAGGGCATTGGAGGGCGATTGGCCAGTTGCGCCGTGGGCGGCTGTGCTGATCGCGGTTCTGATTCTCCCGCTTGCGCTCGTCGATCTTCGTCGGCGCGCAAGTGGAGCACGCGAGTCGTCGGCCCGAACTCTCGGGGACATGCTCATGGCGGTCGCTGTCATGACCGACAGTCGTGGGCTGCAACTCGATGACGCGGTGAAGGTCATGTCACGCTGCGCGCGGGATGCTGCTCTGCAAAATCTCCTGGATCGAGGTGGGTTCAAGAGGCTGGTGGAGAGCTCATATCGCTCGACGGCGGAGAAGTATCGGCTCATCGGTGACGCGTATCGGATTCAAGAATTCCTCGACGTTGCCGACGCCGCGGCGACCACCAATGTTGGAGTCCCGGATCGAGTTGCCTATACACGCCTCGCTCTGACGGTTTATCACGAGCGTCTCGCGGACGCCCGTGTGCGGGCAGCGCGGGCGAGAATTCTGATCACACTGCCTATAGCCGGCATGCTCATCCCGTTGCTGCTCTTGATCGGGGCTCCAACATTCCACGCAATATCCGCGGGGTTGGGAGGCTAGCGGACATCGTGCGCAGAGCCACCCCTGCCCTCGGCCTTATCGTGGCGATGCTCGCCTCGGCGTGGTTTGTGCTGCGCGCGCCCGATGTCGCCCAGGCATACGTCTTCTTCACAGCAGGAATACCCAGCCTCGCCGCGGGGGAAGCGGTGATGACGTTGCTTGCGTGGCTGGTTGTCATAGTCGCCGCGAGCGCGACGTTCATGGGCGTCTTCCGAGGGAGCTGGGCGTCGCGGGTTCGCGCACATTCCACCTCGTATGCGTCCCTGTTTCTCGTCGTCGGGCTGCTGCTTCTCGCGGTTGGTGCAGTTCAGCGAGCGCTGCCCGCGGCATCGATGTGCTGCGGGTCGGGTCCGGCGAATATTCGCGAGGCGATACAACTTGCGCACTGATCAGACGGCTTCGCGCGCGATTGTCGTGCTTCTTGAAGATGACGAGAGTGCCGACGCAGTTGCGCGGACGCTTGATGATCTGTCGTCGGATGGCGGCCGCGTGATCACCTTGCTGCCACCCACGCGTGGCATCGGATTCTTTTCGGACGGCCCCGAGCAACGGCAACTCGACGCGTGGTGGGACGCGCAGATTCCGCGCGACGCGCATGTCAGCTTCGTTCTCGACGACCGGGAAGGGTTGGCGGAGTGGCTGATCGGAATCGATGGGTCATGTTATGTCGGGGTTACCTCGACGCCGCGGCTTGCCGCCTACGACCACCGACCTGGTGTGCGCGTTCTCATGGCTCGATCTCCACTGGACTACGTCGCCGCCGTCATGAGTGACCTTGTACACGAGGGAACCTACGATGAGGTCGAAGCAAGCCGGATGCGCTCGCTGGCTGCAGCCTTCACCCAGGAATCCGTCTCGATCTCTGCGGACGCATCTGGCGACGGAGAGACCGAACCGGGCCCGGATCCGTTCGACCTGCTCATCGCAATGAGCCTTGACCAGGCAGACGCGGCGGCAGCAACCATGAGACACGTACCTGCACCGAGGAATGAGCCACAGGCGTCAGCGAATCGTGGATTTCGTCTACCAGGTTGGGCGCGCCGAGCGGGGCCCCGGCGAACGCCGAACGACATATCGAACACGAACTTGGCCAATCTGCTCGTCATGCGGGGGTCGACCATCGTTGCCGTCGGATCTCGCAAAGGCGGCGTGGGCAAGACAAGTCACGCGGCAGGCGTTGCCATCGTGGCGGGAACCGCGCTGGATGCCGTCGGCCGCTGCGCTGCCATCGTGGACGCGAACGTGGCCAATCCCGATGCGTGGGGACAACTCAATCTCCCGCCCGGCGCTGCGACGGTGCGCGACATGGTCGTCGCGCTGGCCGCTGACCGGGAGCTTCCCAGACCTGTGCACGCGTCGACCCCGGCTTTGGCCTGCTATCCGGAGGCACGCGAGACCTCCGAGTACTCGCGAACCGAGATCGGATTGATGGCCGCTCATCTCCGCTCGCGCTATCCGCTGGTAATCGTCGATATGAGCAACCGGCTGCCGGATCCTACGGCTGGTCCCGCCGCTGCCGCAGCCGCCTACTGGCTGGAGCACGCCGACGTTCTGGTGCTCCCGAGCGCCGCGTCGAAACAGGACTTCAACGGCGTGCTCGACTACCTCGACGTGCGTGACCTGCCGCCCGTAATTGTCGCGTCGCTGGTTGCGCGGACGCGGCGCAATCGCGAGCACCCGTTGGCCAAACGCTACATGACCGCGATTGCGCATCGGGTCTACCGAGTTGTGGACATTCCAGATGATGCGGAACGGGTCCGGTATGCAGGGATGCAGGGAGTCCCGGTCGAGGTCGTGTCAGCTCCTCTTCGAGCGGCGTATCGAGAACTGGCTGAGGCGATAGTGCCCGCTCCGCAGGCGGTCGCACCTTGAGCCGGTGGATCGGCGCGGTGATGCGCCGCGGCACGTCGCCGGATCGATTGAGCGAACACGCGGTTCGGGAACAGCGGCTCGACCACATCCGCGATGCCGTCGAGCGATTCACGTATACGCTGGGGTTGCTGATCGCCGGTCACGACCCCGAGGATTCGGCTGACGACGGTCTGACTGGCCAGCTCCAGCGCGAGCTCCGACCCTTCCTCGACGCTGGCGATGCGATGCGTCCAGACTTCGGAGCCTTCGGAGACTTACGAATCGAAGGCGAGTTGCTTCAGGTGTCGATGCCGGTACTGGCGACGCTGGAATTCGATGATCGCTGTGCTCGGGAGACGGTGCAAGGGCGAATGATCCCCGGCCGCGGACGGCGCTTGCGGGTCACCATGCACGTTGCCGTCGAACCGGTTCACATCATCGACTGCGCAATCTCCGAGGTTCCAGATCGACGTGGTTGATCGGACGATCGACCCCGCCGCGGGCACCACCTCTTTCCCAGAGCGATCCAACCAGACGCTGCCTGTTCCCCTCGGCGGGTTGGCTCCGGTGCACCGACACTCGACAGCGATGAGGCGCACCTTGCGCCGGCACCGCTCCGTGCCGCTGATGGCACTCGCATTCGCGGCTTCCGGCTCCGGCGTGTTGCTCTCAACCAGTCCGCGTTCCTTCGACGCCGGCGGAGATGCTGCCGGGGTGCACATCGACGACATGACGCTTGCGCCCGCTGCGCAGCCGGAGTCCGGGACCACGATCTTCACGGGCGCCGCGACACTGGTGATCGTCGCCCCCTCGCCGCGCACCGAAAGAGCTGGTGCGGTGACGACCTGGAACGGCGTCCCTACGACGGGGCGCTGCGTGCTCACTGACGGGGTTGCGGTAACCAGCGAGATGTGCGAGTACGAGATGGGTACAGCGCGATTGACCTCCACAGACAGCTATACCGCCGCGACGAGAACCTGGCATCGACGCTATAGCGACGGCGTCGAGATCACCATAGCGGTCCCCACCGGCAGCGAAGTGATCCCTATCCCGTTCCCGCTGGGGCGCTGATCGAGCGGGGCATCGCGCAATTTGAGGTCATTGTCCCAATACCGTCCGGCGTGAGGATGCATCCTGCAAGTGACTGATGGCTGCAGCTCCCTGGGATCGATATCAACCGTGGCGGGATATCGGTACCAGCGGTGCGCTCATCGTGCTCTGGATCGTCCCATGGCTCGTCCTCACGGCGGCCACCTGGATCGCGGGCGGTCATCCGAGCGTGTCACCTGTCGCGTTTATCAATCCAGGCGACATGATTCGTCGCATCTGGTCAGTGAACGGGCCGTTTCAGTGGTGGGTGCTTGTGGCACCGACGTCCACCGTTGTCGCTTGGCGATTTTGGGCCAGTCTTGCTCTTATGATCGCTGCTGCCGGAGTTGGCACTGCCGGCGTCAGAATCCAGATTGCCCAAATACGACGCGGCAGGTTCAGACAGTTCCTCCCTGCTGACCGCGGGGTCGTTCGTGTGGCGCACTGGGCTCGGGCTGTGGACCTCCGGTCGCTGCGTGGGCGCCCCGGTCACGACGGCGTATTTCTGCTTGGCAAATTCGGACGCCGGCTGCTGGTGAGTCAGCCGGAAACGAGCGTTCTAGTGATCGGACCCACCAGGTCAGGGAAGACCGCCGGGTTGGTCATTCCGAATCTCCTCGACTGGGATGGCCCCGCCATTGCGACCAGCACCAAGAGCGAACTGGTGGATCTCACTGCAGGCCGTCGGCAGTCGCTAGGCCCCGTACACGTCTATGACCCGACAGGGGAGATCGGGGACGGCTTCCGCACGGTCACGTGGTCTCCAATCGCTGGTTGCGAAGACCTCGATCGTGCCTGGATGGTGGCATCGTGGCTGTGTGCCTCGTTACAGCAGGGAGGGGGGCGCGGCGACAACGATTGGTCGCACTGGGCTGAATCAGGGAAATTGCTGATCGCGCCGCTCCTCTACGCCGCCGCGATCACGGGTCGCACCATCATCGACGTGCGGACCTGGATTCACGGATTCGACATCGCGACACCGATCAGCCTCCTGGAAGAAATGCTGCTTGATCCTACGGCTCTGGCGGATGCCGACCCCATTCGCGCCATGTCGATGCTCGCCTCAGTTGATCAGCGACCGGAGCGTGAGCGCGGGACGGTCTTCTCGACGGTGATGCGCATCTTCAATGTCTTCACTGAACGAGCGGTCGCGGAATCAGCACTGTCGAGCCGCTTCGATGCCGATGACTTCCTCCGTGGCCGCGGCACCCTCTACCTCTGCACGCCGAGGCAGACACCGGAGCGAGTTGCGAGCCTCTTCGTCGGCATCCTCATGACGGTGGTAACGTCCGCATACGCGCGATCGGAGCGGAACGCGGAGTGGCCGAAAACGGGCAGCCTTGGCCTGTTTCTTGACGAGCTGGCAAATGTTGTGCCCATCGAAGACCTCCCGGCGCTCGCCTCCCAGGGCGCCGGGCGCGGCGTGATGTTGATGTCAATTGTTCAGGATTTGAGTCAGCTCCGGGCGCGCTATGGCGTGGACAGGGCCAACACCATCTTGAACAATCATGGCTGCAAGGTCATTCTTCCAGGAATCAGTGATCCCGAGACTGCGGATGTGCTCGGCAAGCTAGTCGGCCGTACAGCCTATACCGAGCAGCAGTTGAGTGTCGGCGCGGATGGACGGGTGAGCCGTTCGTATTCGATTCGACACGATGCGATGGCGACTCCTGACGCGTTGCGACAGCTGGCGGCCGGTAGCGCTATCGTGATCCACAGAGACAGTCCGCCTGCGTTCGTGAGCCTGCCGTACTGGTTCCGGAGTGCGCGTTATCGAAAGCTCGTCAAAGTTCCGTATTTCCGGGCTGCCGAGCACGTCCCGCGCTGACCATCATTGACTTGCCGAAGTAGACCGACAGTCGCTCAGTCCGGTTCGCGAGCCGCCAGCGCAAGCATGTCGTCCGCGAGTTGATCGAATGTCGAAGGCAGGAAACCACGCATTATCATCACGCGCACTCGGTCGGCGAGCCACTCGACGCTGTGACGGTCATGTGCGGCACTGTCCACGATCTCCTCGACGGACCCCGAGGACCGTTGCAGACGATTGCGCACAAGCAGCTTCAGCTGAGGTAGCACCGCTTCGACCTGCGTTGGCTCTCGGTGGCCTGAACGGTCGACACGAGTTGGCTCAAATTGATCCGAGTCGTCGCGGTGCAGGCCGAACAGTGCCGACAGGGTTGCGTTCGGATCGTCGGCCTGTTCCGTCATGGGATTTGTCAGAGGCTGCACAACGACGGCGGGCCGCTGCGCTTCCATCTTCGGTGCTGTACGAGCCGGCGGCGCCGATTGCAAGGCCGAACCCACCCCTGGGTCGACGAGGATTCGAATGGTCCCGACGCCGCTCGCCGCGAGGTCATCGAGGAGATCCGGGGTGCCCAGGGTCGGGTGGGACTCGGCAAACGTCGCAATCTGCCGCCCGTTTTGAATGACAGTGACTCCCCGGCCGGTCGTCACCTCCAGCTCGACTACGAACGTTCCGCCGCGCTCGCGAAAATCATGGAGCAACTGTGGCCAGACCACCCACTCGAGGCGGAGGTCGGCGTAGCAGGGAGCGCCTCGGATGAGCGGCCCAAGCAGATCCATCGCCTCGTCGGAGAGGCGGCACGCCGACACCGTCGCGGAGTGGGCCCCGCGGATCAGCGTGAGCGCCGGGTCACCGTTGCTTCGGACGCCATCGGCGACCCACACCGTCTCGGAGACGACGCCATCGCGGACGACGAGGATGCCCTCACGCTCACCATCGCGCACGGTGATCACCCCATTGCCGACCGCAGGCGCCAGCGCATCGAGCACCAGAGCGCCGATGGGAAGCGCGTCGAACATCGTCGCGCCCACCGGGAGAAGCGGCAGCGACCAATCCCTTCCCAACTCGCCAATCATCACGATCCAGTATGCGGCTCCTGAGGCCGCATCCGCCCGGTCCGACGCGGACGGATGGCGGACGTCCCTCCAACGCGCGGAAGCAAACTGCTAGGGTCCCAGCCATGAATCTGGGGCTTCGCGGTCGCGCCGCGTTCGTGGCAGCGTCGAGCAAGGGCATGGGGCGTGCCATCGCCGAACAGTTCGCCGCCGAGGGCGCTGACGTTGGCATGTGCGCCCGCTCGGACGCCACATTGCATAAAGCCGCCGACGCGGCGCGCACGCACGGCGGTCGCGTCGTGGCCACTATCGCGGACGTCGCCGACCCCGAGCAGACGAGGATCGCTGTCGAGCGCAGCGTGACCGAATTCGGGAGGCTCGACGCGCTGGTCGTCAACGCCGGCGGTCCACCGCGAGCCTCCTTCGCAGACCTCGACGACCAGGCGTGGGAGACTGCGCATCGACTCACCTTCATGAGTGCCGTCCACCTGGTCCAGGCGGCGCTGCCGGCACTCGAAGTCAGTCGGACTCAGCGGCCATCCTCTTCATCACCTCGACCAGCGTCAAACAGCCGATCAACGGGTTGACCCTGAGCAACAGCATTCGCGGCGCCGTCAGCGGTCTTGCCAAGACGCTTTCCAACGAGCTTGCGCCACACATCCGCGTCAACTCGCTGCTTCCGGGCTCGATCAGGACCGATCGGCAGATCGAGCTGGCGCGTGCCTCCGGGGTGACCGACCTCGACGCGTTCTTCGCACGTGCCGGCGCGATCAACCCCCTCGGCCGAGTTCGGTGAACCCGACGAGATCGCTCGCGTCGCCGTGTTCCTCTGCTCTCCAGCAGCATCATTCGTCACCGGCGTGTCGCTCGCCGTCGACGGCGGCCAGATCCAGTCGGTCGTCTGACTCGAGGCGTGCAAGTCAACAGGTCGTCGTCGTGCTCAGGATGGCGAGGATGTTGGGTAAGTTGAAGAGCGCATGCGTGAGGATCCCGGGAACGATGCTCCGCGATCCTTGGTACAGCGAGGCGAGCACCAGGCCGACGAAGAAGAGCGGCAGGAACAGCACCAGTTGTTGGTGCACCGCCGAGAAGATCGCGGCACTAAGCGGAATCGCGAACACAGCCGGCCCCCAGCGATGGAGCCACCCGTAGATGAAGCCGCGAAAGATGGTTTCCTCGGAGATCGGCGCGATCACACAGACCACGATGATCGCGAGCGCGTAATAGTGGCTGTAGTCGTGCTGGACCTCATGGCACTGTCCGTTGCTCACCCCCGGGAACAGATTCTGGTTGATGGTCTGCAGATAGCTCGCTCCCACAAGCGCGACGTAGGTGGCGACGGGCGCTAGCGGAAGCCACCACCATTTGAATCCGCGCCACCCGAGATCGCGTAGCGTCCCGCCCCGGCGCATGAACGCGAGCACGAAGATGTTGAAGAGCATGCCGCCGTACTGGCACACCGCCAGCACCGACGACTCGATTGCGTTGCGCACCGTGGGATCGGAGTTGCTGGCTATCAGGTTGGTGAGGATCACCGCCACCGAACCGAGCAGCTGAAAAGCGCTGAACCATCCCGGCCAGAACATGACGAAGTCCGTCCAGTCCCACGGCACCTTCGGGTTCGGGTCAGTCGGGTCGCGGATGACGGGCAGGTCGTGTCGCATCCGGGTGGCGCCGACGCCGAGGATCACGACTCCGACGATGCACAGGCCTCCGCCACCGGCCACGGTCAGCAGGTCGCTCCCTTCGGCGCCACTGAAGAAGCCGAACGAGATGAGCACCAGAAAGGCCGCTTCCATGTAGAGGATGACCCGCGCGGCGTAATGGCGTCCACTGTCGGCCTGGTGCGGTGGCACGGCTGCCTGCGCTGGCGTCTGGGACTGAGTCACCGCGGGCAATTCTGCACAATCCATCCCGTGACCACGCTGGACTCGGTGATCGGCCACGGCCCCGTCCTCCAGCGTCTAGTGGCGAGCGGGGTCGATGAGGAGCTCACCCACGCGCTGCTGCTCATCGGGCCAGAGGGCGTCGGCAAGACCACGGCCGCGCTCGCGCTCGCCGGCGAGTTGCTCGACGCGTCGAATTGGCCGGGAGGGCTCGAAGCCCATCCCGACTTCTGGCTCGAGGACTCGGCAGCCGAGAACGTCGGCATCGACCGGATGCGGCCGTCGCCGAAGCGCAAACCCGGTGACGAGGAGGCGGGGCCGTCGCTCCAGCAGTTCCTCTCGCTCTCCGCGTACGCCGGTGGCCGGCGCGTCGCCCTGATCGCACGCGCCGACCGTCTCACCGAGCAAGCCGCCGACAACGTGCTCAAGACCCTCGAGGAACCGCCGCCGCGCACCCACCTGCTGCTCACCTCGGCGCATCCGGAACAGCTTCCTCAGACGGTGCGTTCCCGGTGCGAGACCGTCGTGCTCGGCCCCGTGTCGCGAGCGGCGATCGAGGTCTGGCTCCAGCGCGTCCACGGGGTGAGCGAGCGCGACGCCTCCACCGCCGCGTCGCTCGCGGCGGGCCGCCCGGGGCGGGCGCTGCGCCTCGCCACCGAGCCGGGTGCGCTCGAGGGCGAGCTCGACGCGCTCGATCGATTCATTGGCGCGGGTGGTCGGGGCGCCGAGGGGGCGCTTCGTGCCGCGGCCCTGGTCACCGTGGCCGCCGCAGCGGGTACCGAGCGCAGCGCAGAGGTCCGTGAACAGGCGCTGGTCACGCTGGGTGCGTGGGCGTCATTCGTGCGCGACGCGGCCTGCTTCGCCTCGGGCGCCCCCGAACTCGCCGTCTGGAAGGCCTACCGCCCGGCGCTCGAGGCCTGGGCGCAAGACCTCGACCTCACCCGCATCGTCGAGATCCTGGCCCGCATCCTTGAGACCGCCGAATCGGTTGCCATGTATGCGCAGCCCCGCCTCGCTTTCGAGGCGCTCATGCTCGAGATCTTCGCCGGCTCCAACAGCCCGCCGCTCGTGGAGCTCGCTCCTCGGGGTGGGCTGGAGGTCAGCGCCGGCGGCGCAGCACGAGGAAAGCCACGCCGATCCCCACCAGCGCGGCGGGGATGATCCACGGGCTCTTGGCCGCAATCGAGGAGATCCGTTGACCGATCCCGGCCTCGGCATCGTCGTCGATCTCGAACGGATCCTCGGTCATCAGTCGGACGGTGCCGGCGACGCGGCGCGGGCTTTCCTCCTCACCCTCGACGGTGTCGTCGTGGCGAGCCGGTTCTGGAGTGGGCATCCGCGCATTATGGGCCGCTTCACCACGCTCACCGGAGACCCTTCGCACCGGTGGAACCGACCACGCGAAGCGACCTGGGGCCGGGACCGGGCGAGATTGCGGGCGAACCCTACGGCACGAGGCGCACCTATTCTGGTGTGGTGATCGGAACCGCTCGTCGCTCGCGGAGGTCGCCACCGCGTCGTGACTGAAACCACCATGCTCGATCTCAGCGGCTCGGAGGAGTTGTGCACCGAGCCGGGTGCGCTGGAGCGAGTGCGCAGGGCGTACGCGCGAACTCGAGCCCGGCGGTCGCCTTGACGTCCGTTCTCCGGTCGCCGAGCACGCCTTCGCGGTGCGCCAGTGGAGCCGCAAGAACAATGTCAAGCTGATAGTGGACGAGACGTCGGAAGGATTCCGCCATCTCGTCCTCGAGGCACCAGCGGCGAGCGCGTGACGCCGAGGCATCTGCCCGAGGGATTTCTCCTGGGCTGCGCCACCGCGGCGCATCAGGTCGAGGGCGGCATCGACAACGACTGGTCGCGGTGGGTGGCGGATCATCCCGAGGCGGTTACCGGGGGAGGCGACGCCGAGATCGCGATCGATCAGTACCGGCGCTACCGTGAGGATCTCGAACAGCTCGGGTCGATGCACCACAACGCGCATCGCTTTTCTGTGGAGTGGGCTCGCGTCGAACCGGAGCCCGGGAGGTTCGACCCGGACGCGCTCGCTCACTACGCGGACGTCGTCCGCACCTGCCGGCGGCACGGCATGGAGCCGGTGGTCACGTTGCACCACTTCACATTCCCGGTGTGGCTCGCGGAGTCCGGTGGTTTCGCGGCTCCCGAGGCGCCGGTTCGTTTTGCCCGGTACGCCGCCGCGTGCGTGGAAGCCCTGGGCGACATGGTGACGTGGTGGGTCACGGTCAACGAGCCCACCGTGGTCGCGGTTCTCGGACATCTCGAAGGGCAGTGGCCGCCGGGCGAACGCTCACTGCGCCGCACCATCGCCGCGATGCGCGGTCTCCTGCGCATGCACGCTGCGGCAGCTCACGCGATCACAACCGTCTCGAGGCGTCACGGACGGCCCGCGCAGGTCTCGATCGCCCATCACGAGCGCCCCCTCGTGCCGCGCGATGCGTCATCGTCGATGGATCGAGCGATCGCGAAAGCGCCCGACTACCTTTTCAACCGCTGGTTTCTGCGCAGCTGCGTCGCGGGCCGCATGCTCGCTCCGGTCGGCCACGGTGAGGTGGTGCCCGGCCTCGCGGATTCGCTCACCTACCTGGGGCTGAACCACTACACGAGCGAGGCGGTGTCGTTCGACCTGGGAGCGCCCGGAATGCTCTTCGCCAGGCATGAGGCGATGCCGGACCTGCCCCTCTCGAGTGCGGGCTGGGCAATCGACGCGGGCGCGCTTCGACAGGCGCTCATCAATCTTTGGCATGACTTCGCTCTTCCGATCCTGATCACCGAGAACGGCGTGGCCGACGACCACGACGAGTTGCGCCCCGCGTTTCTTCGTGATCATCTCGGCGCCGTGGTCGATGCGATCGACGCCGGCGTCGACGTTCGAGGCTATCTGTACTGGACGGCGTGGGACAACTTCGAGTGGGCCGAGGGATACACCCAGCGCTTTGGACTCTTCGCTGTCGACCGCGAGACCCAGGAACGGATTGCCAAACCGAGCGCTGCGGTGTTCGCGGAGATCTGCAGGACTCGTGCGGTGCCCGTAGCCGCGTCCACTGGGTGACCGGCAGCCGGCAGGGCGCGCACGGATCGGGCCCGGGCGTGGAGTGGAGGCACGCTCACGCGTGCCTCCGCACGCTGGACGGCCGCATCAGCTGCGGTCGCGGCGATCGGACCATGCGTTGAACGCGGTCGCGACTCGCTGCAGGACTGTGCGATTCGAGCATCCGTGCTCGGCACAGAAGACGCGCCGGCGCTCGATGGAGCGAGCCAGCTCGATGTTCTGCAAGTTGGTCATCTCGTCTACCTCCTTTTATTTGTGTTGCGCTGGGACGTGAGTCCGGTGCGATGGACGTGGATATGCGAAGAAGAGCAACTCGATGGGAAGCGATCCCTTCGGACGCTTCTTGGGGTTGCCGATGCGTTCGACGTACGGCTTGATGAGGTTGGTCACCTGCTCGTCGATCGCGTGCAGTTCCTCGACGGTCACGTAGAGGAGGAACTCGCTTGCGCCGGTCGCCTTCTGAACCGCCGTCGGGCTGTCGCGGCGCAGCTCTAGACCTTCCTTGAGCCGGTCGAGGTAGAAGTCGTGGAGCACTCGCGACAGCGCCGCTCCCGCCAGCCTGGTCTCGAGATCATCACTGACGTCCGAGAAGCTCATCCCGGCGTGGACGAGTCGCCACGGCCGCTTCCGTCCCGGGACGCCGGTCACCTCCTCGATGAACCCGTACTTGGCAAGCTGGCGGAGGTGGAATGAGCACGTGGTCGGGCTCTCACCGATGATCTCGCCCGCCTGGGTGGCGGTCAGGGGGCCCTCGGCGGTCAGGACCTCCAGCAGGGCGATCCGGACTGGGTGAGCGACTGCGCGCATCGCCCGGGGATCGGTGAGCCTGCGCGGCTCGGGGATGGGGAGATTGGCGACCTGGGCTTCGTCCCGGGGTCTTGAGAGATTTGTTTCGACATCCATGTATCGAAGTATATCTCTCGATAGATATCTCTGCAAGCCCGAGTGGTGGTTTGTGACCAGCGGCGTACCATGCGGGGACGGGAGCTCGGCGGGACCGGGCTGAGAGGGCCGCTGCGGGCGGTCGACCGAAGAACCTGATCCGGGTAATGCCGGCGCAGGGAGCGGACCGCCTCCGGCTCGGGGCGGCTCTCCGGGCGTCGTCTCACATGGAGGCGGACATGACCGAGGTGATCGATCGCGAGGGGGTGGCAGCGCCCGCTCGCAGCGTTGAGAATGCCAGCAGGCGGGTGTACGTCGAGGGCTCCCGTCCCGATCTGCGCGTGCCCTTCCGCGAGGTCACGCAGGTCGCGACCCGTGGAGTGCGCGGCGACGTCCCGAACGATCCACTGCGCCTCTACGACACCAGCGGAGCGCACGGGGACCCCGAGGTGACCGTGGCGCCCGAGACCGGTCTGCCGCCGCTGCGCACCCCCTGGATCACCGAGCGTGGCGACGTCGAGGCGGTGCCGGGCGCGGGCCGGACGGCGATGCGCGCCCGACCCGGCGCAGCGGTGACCCAACTCCATTACGCGCGCCGGGGCACGGTTACCCCGGAGATGGAGTTCATCGCCATCCGCGAAGGCCTGGCTCCGGAGATGGTTCGCGAGGAGGTCGCGCGCGGGCGAGCGATCATCCCCGCGAACATCAACCATCCCGAGGCGGAGCCGATGATCATCGGCACCAGGTTCCTCGTCAAGGTGAACGCCAACATCGGCAACTCGGCGGTGGTGTCGAGCATCGATGCCGAGGTCGAGAAGATGCGCTGGGCGACGCGATGGGGCGCCGACACGATCATGGACCTCTCGACCGGCAAGGACATCCACGCCACCCGCGAGTGGATCATCCGCAACTCGCCAGTTCCTGTCGGGACTGTCCCCATCTATCAGGCGCTGGAGAAGGTTGGCGGCGACGCGGAGCAGCTCTCCTGGGAGGCCTATCGCGAGACGATCATCGAGCAGGCCGAGCAGGGTGTCGATTACTTCACGATCCACGCCGGCGTGCTGCTGCGCTATGTCCCGCTCACGGCGAAGCGTGTCACCGGGATCGTGTCCCGAGGTGGCTCGATCATGGCGGCGTGGTGCCTCGCGCACCACCAGGAGAACTTCCTCTACACCCACTTCGAGGACCTCTGCGAGATCCTGCGCGCCTATGACGTGTCGTTCTCGCTCGGCGACGGACTCCGCCCCGGGTCGATCGCCGATGCCAACGACGAGGCCCAGTTCGGCGAGCTGCGCACCCTCGGGGAGCTGACCCAGATCGCGTGGAAGCACGACGTCCAGGTGATGATCGAAGGCCCTGGGCATGTCCCGATGCACAAGATCAAGGAGAACGTCGACCTGCAGATGGAGGTGTGCCACGAGGCGCCCTTCTACACGCTCGGTCCGCTCACCACCGACATCGCGCCCGGTTACGACCACATCACATCGGCGATCGGCGCGGCCATGATCGGCTGGTACGGCACGGCGATGCTCTGCTACGTCACGCCCAAGGAGCATCTCGGTCTTCCGGATCGCCAGGACGTCAAGGACGGGGTGATCGCGTACAAGATCGCCGCGCACGCCGCCGATCTCGCTAAGGGACATCCCGGCGCGCAGCGGTGGGACGACGCGCTTTCGCAGGCGCGTTTCGACTTCCGCTGGGAGGATCAGTTCAACCTGAGCCTGGATCCCGAGACGGCCAGGTCGATGCACGACGAGACGTTGCCCGCTGCCGGTGCCAAGGTCGCGCACTTCTGCTCGATGTGCGGTCCGAAGTTCTGCAGCATGCGCATCACCCAGGACATTCGCGACTACGCTCGCGACCACGGCGTCGGTGAGGACCAGGCGGTGCGTCTCGGCATGGAGGAGAAGGCACTCGAGTTCCGCGAGCTCGGCGGCCGGATCAACGTTCCGCAGTAGCGCTTCGATGTAACCACAGCGCGGGGCACTGGTTAGAGTGGTGTGACCGTGGACAGGAGGCCATACCGATGATCCGTCTGCGGCGGCCGGCACTCGCCGCGGTTGGGGTGCTGACCTTCGCGGCCGCGATCGCGCTGCCGCTGTGGACCATCGCGAACGCCACCACGGCCGGAGGGACGGTGCAGGTCCCCGGCGGATCGACGGTCGGGGCGACACCAACCGCTTCGGTGGCGACGGCGTCACCGGTGAGCACGGATGCCGGCGCGGTCTATCTCCCCGGTCCGATCATCAAACAGGACCTCGCGCTCGACTGCGAATCGGCCGCCCTCGAGGTCGCGCTCGCGGTGCGCAACATCGAGGTGCCGCAGGATCGGATTTACGCGAGCCTGCCCCAGGATCCGCGATCACCCGTCCTCGGCGCCGACGGGTACCCGGTCCGCTGGGGCGATCCGTTCACGGCGTTCGTCGGTGACGTCAACGGCTATGAGCCCGACTTCACCGGGTACGGTGTGTACTACCCGCCGATCGTCGCGGCCGCCGAGCGATACGGCGCGCTGGCGGACGGCCACACCGGCTGGACCGTCGCCGCGATCGTCGCCCAGCTCCACCTCGGAAACTCAGTGGTGGTCTGGCTGACCTCGGATTTCAAAGCGCACATCCCTCGCTACTGGACCGCGTGGGACGGGACTCGGGTCCCGTGGGCGATCGGCGAGCACGCCGTGCCGGTCATCGGTTACGACCCCGTCAAGAGCACGATCAGCTTCGTCGACGTCCTCTACGGGGTGGAACGCACCATGAGCACGCAGGACTTCGCGGCGGCGCTGACCACGTTCGGCGGTATGGGCATCGCCGTGTCCTCGGCTCGGTGAGGCAGGGTCGCCACTACGCCATCCCAGGCCGGAGCCACCTCACACCGGCAACTCGCTGTGCGCCGCGCACGACGATCGAGCCGGTTCTTGACGCCGGATCATGCCGGGAGGTGCGCTAGAATCTGCTGAGCCAGCCGCGCTTGTGCGATCCGCCTAGTTGGAGGCTCTCAATTGCCACCGCCCACCCAAAAGGAAGCGCCCCCTGACCTCCTCGCCCGGGTGGAGGAGGCGCAGGTCCGCCACATCGACCTCCAGTTCACCGATGTCGTCGGTGGGGTGAAGACGGTCACCATCCCGGCCTCGCAGCTCCGTGAGGCGATCTCTCACGGGACCTGGTTCGACGGTTCATCGGTGGATTCGTTCGCACGCACGGCGGAATCCGACATGTACCTGGTCCCCGATCCGTCGACGTTTCAGCTCCTTCCCTGGGGTGATGAGCGCACCGCGCGGCTCATCTGCTGGGCGACCACCCCCGATGGCGAGGCGTACCAGGGCGACCCGCGAGGCGTGCTGCGCCGCGCCGTGGAGGATGCCGAGCGCCTCGGCTTCGAGTATCACGTTGGGCCGGAGGTGGAGTTCTTCCTCCTCGAGCGCACCGCCGACGGATCGCTGGTCCCCACCCGCAACGACCGCAGCTCGTACTTCGACTTCTCGAGCGATGGCAACCGGGATCTCCGCCAGCGACTGGTCAGCGCGTTGATCAGCATGGGGATCGCGGTCAACACCTCGCACCACGAGATTGCGGGAGGACAGCACGAGATCGACATCGACGCAGCGCCGGCGCTCAAGGCGGCCGACGACCTGATCACCTTCCGCTACGCGATCAAGGCGGTGGCGCAGCAATCCGGGGTGATCGCGACATTCATGCCCAAGCCGTTCGATGGCAAGCCGGGCAGCGGTATGCACGTCCATCAGAGCCTCGTGCGACTGCGCGACTCGGCGAACGCCTTTGCCGGCGACGACGCCTATGGGCTCAGCGAGGTCGCCCAGCATTTCATCGCCGGGCAGCTCCACCACGCGGCCGGGATCAGCGCCGTGCTCGCGCCTCTGGTGAACTCCTACAAGCGCCTCGTGCGCGGCTTCGAGGCCCCGATCTTCATCTCCTGGGCGCGCACCAATCGCGGGGCACTCATCCGCGTGCCCCACGTCGGCCGCGCCGAGGCGACCCGAGTGGAACTGCGCAGTCCGGACCCTTCGTGCAACCCGTATCTCGCGTTCGCGGTCATGCTCCGGTGCGGGCTTGACGGCATCGAGCGCCGGCTCCCACTGCCGTCGCCGGTCGAGGAGTCGCTGTACGGGTTCGACGAGATCGAGCTCGAGCGGCGCAACGTCGGCGTGCTCCCCGACAACCTCAAGGACGCCATCGACGCGCTCGAAGCCGACGAGGTCGTCATCGACGCGCTTGGCGACCATCTGGCGGAGCGGTTCATCGCCGCCAAACGCCTCGAATGGCAAGCCTACCGCGGGCAGGTCACGCCCTGGGAGCTCGACCAGTACCTCGAGCGCTGCTGACCGGATGCTCGCGACATGAGCTCGCCGACGATCACCGTCAAGGACGTGTGGCGGGGGGTGCTGCCGCCCGGGACGGACCTGCTCGGCGGCGGCGGCGGGCTCGAACGAAGGGTTGAATGGGCGTGCGCGCTGCGCACACGTCCGCCCGCCTTCGAGGCGGTCAAGGGCGGCGAGATCGCGTTCGTGCCCGTCAAGAGCATCCGCCTCCTCGACGAGCGACTCGATCTGCCCCAGGTCATGGTCAGCTTTGCCGAGAAGGGCGGGGTCGCGGTGGCGGTGGTCGGCGACGTCTCGGTGGAGAGCATCGCCGCGGCCGACCGCCTGATGATGCCCCTGCTCCGCTTGCCGGACGGGATCCACGCCACTGATGCGCATCACACCTGCGTGCGCTTCATCCTCGACCAGCGAGCGCTCCTCCACGAACGTGCCCAGGAGCTGCAGCTGTCCCTGATGAACCTCGCGCTGGGCGGGGCGGGGCCGGACAAGATCATCGAGCGGCTCGCCGAGGTGACCGGCCTCGCGTCCGCATGGCTCGACGAAGCCGGCGAGGTGCGCCACCTCACCGTCACCGATGACGCGTTGCTCGCCGACGTCGAAGCCGGGGCCGACGCGCTCCGCCGATGGGGCGCGACGATCGCCGCGGTCGGAGCCGACCCCCCGGTCCGCGAGTTCACGGTCGGGCGCAACGGGCTCGCCACGCTGGTGAGTCCCGTCCCGATGCGCAATGGCGTCGGCGGCTTCGTGTGCGTGATCGGAGAGGAGCAGCGCCTGGATCAGATCGCCCGTCTGGCGGTCGCGAGAGCCGCCTCGGCCTGCGCCATCGAGTTCGACCGCGAGCGTGCTGTCACCGAGACGCGCGACAAGCTCGAGGGCGAGTTCATTGCCTCGCTGCTCACCGGGTCGTACTCGTCGGAGCGGGTGGCGCTCGAGCGGGCGCGACGGCTCGGTGCCGACCTCACCCAGCGCGTCGCGGTGATCGCGCTCCGCGGGACCGTGTCCTCCGCGTCGTGGGAGATCCGAGCGCTCCGCGCCGCGCAAAACGTCGTCGCCAGGCGCGAAGTCCGGGCCCTGGTCGCCGCCCACGAGGACGCCGTCTGCCTGGTGGTCATGCCCGAGGCCGACGGAGCCGTCGACGCCTTGTACCGATTCGCTGAGCTGGTGCGCAGCGAGTGCGCCCGCGCCACCGATGACGCAACCACCTCGCTCGGGCTCGGCCGCACCCACGAGGGCGCGTCGGGCGTGCGCCAGTCGTTCCGCGAGGCCGAGCACGCGCTCGAGATGAGCCGCCGCCTGCTCGGTCCCGGGCGGCAGGCGAGCTTCGCCGACCTCGGACTCCACCGGCTCCTCTTCGCGATGGCGCAGCACCCGGAGCTCAGCGACTACTACCGAGGCACGGTGGGAGAGCTGGTCGCGTACGACGAGCGCTCGAGCGCCGAGCTGATGGCGACGCTCGACGCCTACTTCGAGGCCAACGGGTCACCGACCGAGACGGCACAACGTCTGAAGCTGCATCGCAACACCGTTCTGTACCGCCTGCGACGCATCGAGGAGGTCGGCCGGCTTCGTCTCGACGACCCGGCGACCCGGCTCAACCTGCATCTCTGCCTGCGCATCCGCGACGTGATCCAGGCAGGGGCCGCTCGGGGCGCTCAGCCAGAGCCGGAGGGAGTCCCGGGGTAGCTGAGCGCCCTTGGTCGGCGGCGCGGACGGCTACTGGAGCTTGGACAGCGCCACACAGCAAGTACGGCCGCCGGTTACGTTCAGCGGCGCGAGGCCCCCTTGCTAGAGTCGACCAACAGCCATGACCTACATCGTCACCGAGACCTGCGTCGACCTGAAGGACAAGTCCTGCATCGAGGTCTGCCCTGTGGACTGCATCCACGAGGCAACCGAGGACCGGATGGTCTACATCGACCCCGACGAGTGCATCGACTGTGGAGCCTGTGTGGATCCCTGCCCGGTCGACGCCATCTACGCCGAGGAGGACGTGCCCGAGGCCCAGATCCTTTTTGTCGACATCAACAAGGTCTACTTCAAGGACAAGGCGCTCGCCCGGTCCCAGCTCGCGGAGATCAAACCGCCCGACGCGGCCTGAACGACCCGGCAGACTGTTGGTTTGTGCAGCACGCACAACCACGTCCCCGAGATCATCGGACTGGGAGTCCATAGTCCGCGGCTCGCCTGAGCCCTAGTCTGCATCGTGTAGGGCCGCGGCAGCCGAGGGGTCCACTCGGTGGCGGCGGCGAAGAAAGCCACCCGTCGCGGAAGGAGTCCCATGGCAATCGACGAGTCGCTAGCCGTGCGAGTACTTGAGGGGTCACCGACGATGTCTCCGACGAGCAACACCGAAACCAAGCCCAAGGACGTCATTCGCGACGCGCGCGAGAACGGCATCAAGATCGTGGACCTCCGGTTCACGGATCTCCTCGGCAGCTGGCAGCACTTCAGCATCCCGGTCGGCGAGCTGACCGAGACGTTGTTCTCGGAAGGCATCGGTTTCGACGGATCGAGCATCCGCGGCTTTCAGAAGATCTTCGAGAGCGACATGCTCCTGTTCCCGGACCCGGATCGCACGTTCGTTGACAGCACGCTCGAGATCCCGACGCTGGCAATCGTCTGCGACATCAAGGACCCGCTGACGCTCGCCAACTACAGCCGCGATCCGCGTTATGTCGCGCGCAAAGCCGAGGAGTACCTGCTCAGCACCGGCATCGCCGACACGTCGTTCTGGGGCCCCGAGTGCGAGTTCTACATCTTCAACTCGGTGCGCTACGACCAGAACACCCACGAGGGGTACTACCACATCGATTCCGACGAGGGCATCTGGAACACCGGGAAGAACGGCACCGCGAACCTCGGCTACCGGCCGAAGTTGAAGTCGGGCTACTTCCCGACGCCGCCGGTCGACAAGCTCCAGGATCTGCGCAGCAAGATCGTGCTCGCGCTGATCGACGCGGGCGTCGCCATCGAGGTCCATCACCACGAGGTCGGCACCGCCGGGCAGACCGAGATCGACATGCGGTTCGACTCGCTCGTGAAGATGGCCGACAAGGTGCTCATCTACAAGCACATCGTCAAGAACGTCTGCTACCAGAACGGCTACACGGCAACGTTCATGCCCAAGCCGCTCTTCGGTGACAACGGCAGCGGCATGCACACCCATCAGTCGCTGTGGAAGGACGGCGTGCCGCTGTTCTATGACAAGGATGGCTATGCGCTGCTCAGCGACATGGCACGCTGGTACATCGGCGGACTGCTCGCGCACGCGCCGGCCATCCTCGCCTTTGCGGCTCCGACCACGAACAGCTACCGGCGGCTCGTACCCGGGTACGAGGCTCCGATCAAGCTCGCGTACAGCGCCCGCAACCGGAGCGCTTGCGTGCGCATTCCAACCTACAGCCCCGCCCCGGCAGCGCGCCGTCTCGAGTTCCGCTCGCCCGACCCGATGTGCAATCCGTACCTCTCCTTCGCAGCCTGCTTGATGGCCGGCCTCGACGGGGTCAAGCGCCGGATCGAGCCCCCGAAGCCGATCGAGGCCGACCTCTACGAGCTCGAGGGAGAGGAGAAGGCGATGGTCAAGGACCTCCCCGGCTCGCTCAGCGAGGTGCTGAACGCGCTCGAGCTCGACAACGGCTTTCTCACCGAGGGTGGTGTGTTCACCCAGGACCTGATCGACATGTACATCTCGTACAAGCGCGAGAACGAAGTGGACCCGGTGGCGCTGCGGCCGCATCCCTACGAGTTCGCCCTGTACTACGACGCCTGAGCGACCGGCTCAGGAACTCCACAGCACACTCCTTCCTGGACAGGGGGGCCGGGTTACCTCGACCCGGCCCCTCCTTTATTTCCGGATCAGGGTTTCTCCGAGGATCAGGCCTGCGCGGTCTTCAGTTCGCGGAGAACGCAGAACTCGTTGGCCTCCGGGTCGGCCATCACCACCCAGGTGACGTCACCCTGACCGATGTCGATGCGCCGAGCGCCGAGCGACAGAAGACGCTCGACCTCCGCGGCCTGGTCGTCCGGGCGCAGGTCGAGATGGATGCGATCCTTGACCGACTTCCCCTCCGGAACATGGAGGAAGAGGATGTCCGGACTCTCGCCGCCAGGCTCGATCCACAACTCGCCGTCTTCCGGGCCGTGCAGCTCGAGGCCCAGTGCCTCGCTCCAGAACGAGGCGACCAGGAGCGGGTCGGTGCAGTCGATGACGATGTTCTGCCAGCGAAGCGACATGCCCGCAGTCTAGCCGCGGACCCGGGTGCCGAGCACCGCGTCACGGATTGCACCAACCTGCGCGGCCGGCGGGTACCAGCGCAGCACGTGCTCGAGCCCGCGCGCTGAGACACCTGCGAGGTCGAGGTCGCCACGAACCGCCTGCTCGATGCGGTCCTCCCAGTCGTACGCGTCGACGAGGTATCCGTTGACGCCGTCCTGGATGGCGAGTTCGAAAGCTGTATGTCGGGGTCGCAAGCGTCGGGGTCTCGACGATCGCCGCCTCGAAATACTTCAACTCCGATTTCGAGTTGCTGAACACGTTGGTCTGCAGCGGCACGATGTTGAGACTGGTCGAGCCGATGAGCGTCTGCAGCGTCAGGAAGTCGGTGAGCGGGAGGATGTCGATGCGATCGCCGAAGCCGCGCAGCGCAGGTCCGACATCGAGGAATCCCACGATCAGCAGCCTCACATCGGCGTGGCGAGTCATGACCTTGGCAAGCGCCGTCGACACGAGCTCGAAGTCGCGGTTGTGGGTTGGCGTCCCGCTGAAGTAGCCGATGGTGGTGACGCGGTCAGAGCGCTCGGACGCGTGGCGGGTACGCCGTACCTCCGCGGAGCGCTCGAGTTGCAGGTTGTTGAGAAAGTTCGGCACGACCCACGTCGGCAACTGCGCAAATTCCTCGATCCGCGCCGAGAGGAAGTGGTTGGTCGATATCGCCCCGTCGCAGAGCCGGAGCATCGCACCGACCCGCGACATGGCGGCGAACCATTCGTCGAGCATCGCCTCGCCCGGAGTTCGATCCAGGGTCTCGAGGACGAGGCTCACGTACCTGGTGTCGAAGATCAGGTCGTCGACGTCGAACAGCACGCGGCAGCCGCCGGCTCGCGCCCGGGTGACCAGGCTGTCCAGCCTCGCGGTGTAGCGCGTCCGGCAGATGATCAGCGTGTTGACGTTGCCGATCAGCCGCTCGAGTATCGGCAGTTCGGCTCGGGTGAACCAGGTCGCCGAGATGCGCTGATCCGGCTCATCGAGTCCGAGCGCCTCGACCATGTTGAACACGCGATACCGAAACGTGCTCGTGTCCGGCACCTCGTAGACATAGGCAACCGTATGAGCACCGCCTGCCGCCAATGTGCGGACGCGTTCATCGATCGTCGGCGCCCACGGATCCGGGAACGCCGGCGGTGCGGCCTTGGTGCGCACCCCTAGCCTTCGGTGGCGGACAGCGCACCCGCGAGTTGATCGCAGATCGGCACGAACACCGCGCTCCAGTCGGTCAGGAACCTGCTGCTGCGATGGTTGGCGGTCCGGAGGCTCGCGTCGCTCGCGAGGGTGACGCCCTGGCCGATGCCGGCCACCAGGGTGGGCAGGTTCGGATCGCTGCAGATGATGTTCGCCGAGTACTGATCGAGCGACTGCTTGTCGGAGCCAAACGTGTTCGTGACGACCACCGCTCCCGCCGCGGCCAGGTCGAGCGGCGGGTAGCTCGAATGCGGGGATGCCATCAGCGACAGCCCGAGATCCATACGCCGGAGCAATCGCTGATAGTCGTGCCAGCCGAGGTTCTCGATGAGCGTCGGGCGGACGCCTCCGGGCAGGACGACCGGTTCCAGGTCCCTGCCGATGAAGAAGAAGTCCCACGCCGCGGGGTCGAGGTGCCCGGTCTCGATGGCGCCGGAGATCGCCTCGAGCCCCCGGTAGTACAGGTTGCGGAGATTCTTCGGTCGGGCGTAGAAGAGGAAGTTGCGCTTGTCCGATGCGGACTCCTCGCGTGCCGTCAGAAACGCCGGGAACGCCGGCTCGAACCACAACGGCGTTCGAGCATGGGTATCGGGACCGCCGAAGAGATAGTCGAAGAGGGGCTTGGAGTTGACGACGCACCTGATTCGCGGGTCGTCGAGAATCTCCGCGCAGCGAATCGAGTCATCTCCCTCGGGATAGAAACGCCGTTCGTCCTCCTGGACGAGATAGATGATGCTCGCGGGATCGACCGATGCGCGGGTCGCCCACGTCGTCCACCACGACGTGGTGATGAAGACGTCGCCGGCGGCGACGTCGACGAGCCGTCCGTTCGACGTGTCGCGCGATGAGAAGACAAAGTCGACATCTCCGTGCCATGGAATCCCGTTGGCCTCGAGCACGGTTCGGCAGTTTGCCGGGGTCGGTGGCTCCGAGCGGGTGATGATCCGCAGAGGCCGTTCGGTGCGCCGGGCCAGGAGCGAGGCGAAGATCAGCGCCGTTCCGACGCCTCCGAAGAGGCTGCCGCTGTTGATGCTGTCGGTCACCACGGAGATCCGCTTCGGTGCCGATGCGCTCGCGTACACGTGCAGCGGGCGGAGGTTCGGGAAGCGTTCGTCGAGCCTGAGCGTCAACCACTGCCGTTCCACGGTGGACGGCGCGATCTTGCTGCCACGCGGCCGCCCGTGGCGCAGATAGTGCAGGAGCGCATTGGTGCGGGGTGACACATCGGGATTGTGCTCGAGGTAGAAATCAGTGGAGAACAGCGGCCCCGGGTCCAACCCCTGCGCGGCGCCGATGAGCGCGTAGTGCCGGAGCGGATCCATCCCCGACCGCGAAACCTCGGCGTAATTCGCCCGGTACCACGCCGCATCGAACAGCCCGGAGCCTTGCATCTCGCGCAGGTCGCGCGGAAATTGCAATCGTGCAAACGCCCTGCGATGGAAGTTGATCCGCCCAGTCCCGGTGACGACGTTCAGCGCCTTGATCGCGGTCTTCGAGACCTGCGGGTACTGCCGGATGACCGAGCGAAGCTGCGAGTACGGCGGCTCGAGCAGGGACTGCCGCAACCGAACGTTCTCTTGCTGCGCCTCGTCGAGCTCGTGTTGAAGCAGCGTGATTCTCAGGCCGGGATCGTCGCGCCCACGCGCACCGTCGTCATTCATGATGTCGCGATGCCGGTGGGACCGGTCAGCCCGCAAGCACCTCGGTCGCGGGCAGCAATGCGAGCCCGGCGGCCGCGATGCCGTCGGCGTCGAGTCCAAGCTGCTCGAGGAGCGCGGCCTGAGCGCCGTGCTCGATGAACTGGTCGGGAAGGCCCATCCTCACGATCGGCACCATGACCCCGTCCGAGGTGAGCAACTCGGTGACCGCCGATCCGAAGCCGCCGGCGGCGACGCCATCCTCGACGGTGATGACCGCTCGGTGGCGCGCGGCGATCGCGCTGAGCTCGGGCGCGAGCGGTTTGACGAAGCGGGCATCGACGACTGTGGTCGAGATGCCGAGGACGGCGAGCTTTTCCTGCGCCTGCATCGCCACGGGCACCATCTTGCCCACGGCGAGGAGGGCGAGGTCCCGTCCGCGACGGTGGATCACGACACTCGGCACCGGGATCGGCTCGAGCGGCTCGGTGCTCGCTGAAGGTGCCGGGCCACGGGGAAAGCGCAGCGAGAACGGCCCTTCATACGCGAGGGCGGTCGCGAACATTCTGCGCAACTCATCCGGCGAGCTCGGCGCCGAAATGGTCATGCCCGGAATGCAGCGCAGGTAGGCGAGATCGAGCATGCCGTGGTGCGAGGGTCCGTCGGCGCCGGTGATGCCCGCGCGGTCGATCACGAACGTCACCGGGAGCCGGTGCAGCGCGACGTCGGACGCGACCTGATCGAAGGCGCGCTGCAGGAAGGTCGAATAGATACAGACGACCGGACGCAACCCCCGCATCGCCAGGCCGGCCGCGAACGTCACCGCGTGCTGCTCGGCGATGCCAACATCGAAGAAGCGTTCCGGAAAGCGTTGGGCGAACTCGAGGAGACCGGTCGACGATGCCATCGCGGCGGTGATCGCGACGATTCGCTCGTCGGCCTCGGCTGCCTCGCACAGCGCTTCGCCGAAGACGTCGGTCCAGTCGACCCCCTTCTTGGCCGAAGTACCGCTGTCCGGGTCGAACGTCGAAACTCCGTGGAATTTGTCAATCTTGTCTGCAACTGCGGGGCCATAGCCCTGGCCCTTGTTGGTGACCACGTGAACGACGACCGGCCCCCGGATCCGAGCGGCATCGCGCAGCGCCTTCTCGACGGCCTGAAGATCGTGCCCGTCGATTGGTCCACCGTATTTGAGGCCGAGCGTCTCGAAGAGCGAGATCGGTGCGACCAGCTGCTTGAGCGAGTTCTTCATCCGCCGGGCGGTCTCGTATGCGGAGTGCCCGACCGCCGGAAGCGCGCGCAGCGCGTTCCCCGCCGCATCCTTGGCCGCCTCATATCGTGGTGAGAGCCGGAGATGACCGAGGTTCTCCGCGATCCCCCCGACCGTCGGCGCGTAGCTCCGACCGTTGTCGTTCAGGATGATCACCATCTCGGGCTTCAACTGGCCGATGTTGTTGAGCGCTTCATACGCCATGCCGCCGGTGAGCGCGCCGTCGCCGACGACAACCACGACCTTGCCGGTCTCACCGCGCAACTCTCGAGCGGTGGCGAAACCGAGCGCGTAGCTGAGCCCGGTGGACGCGTGCGAGTTCTCGATCAGATCGTGCTCGGACTCGCGTCGCGAGGGATACCCGCTCAGACCCCCTTGCTGGCGCAACGTGTCGAACTGGCCGACCCTGCCGGTCAGCATCTTGTGGACGTACGCCTGGTGGCCGGTGTCGAAGATGATCGCGTCGCGAGGGCTGTCGAACACCCGATGCATCGCCACCGTGAGCTCGACGACGCCGAGGTTGGGGCCGAGATGACCCCCGGTCCGCGAGACGGCGGTGATCAGCTCCTCACGAATCTCTGCGCAGAGGCGGGTCAGATCCTCCGGGCCGAGCCCGCGCAAGTCGTCCGGCCCGGCGATCTCCTCGAGCAGCACATGGTCAGTCTAGTGGAGCCGACCCGGATGGCTCCGCCGGCGAAATGCCCACACACGTCGGTCGCGGAGCATGATTACCGGCCATGCAGGGACTGGAGCCACGCGAGGCGGTGCTCGAATGCGCCGCGCGAGATGGCGATATCGCCGAGGGCGCCCTCTGGCTCGCTGCCGACGACTGCCCGGGCGTGGAGCCGGAGCGCTGGCTCGAGCGCCTCGACGAGCTGGCCGGCGAGCTGCGCTCGCGCTGCGGTTTGCACGGTTGCGGCCCGTCCGATGCTCCGCTGGTCGGCGCGCTGCTGCGCGACCGTCTTCGCCTTCGCTGCGCCGGAGGCGGCGATCCACGCGCCCACTACCTCCACACCGTGCTGGAACGCGGGGCGGGCGTCCCGATCGCGTGCTCGGCCATCTGGATCGCGGTCGGCGCCAGGGCTGAGATTCCCGTGGAGGGCGTGAACCTTCCCGGGCACTTCGTGGTCCGGGTCAACGGGCACCTGTTCGACACCGTGGCCAGCGGCGAGCCCCTCGATGAAGAAGACGTCAAGCGCCTGGTAACCACATCCACCGGGCGGGAGATCGAAGGTCTCGAACCGGCGCAGGTGGCGCGAGCGAGCGCGCGCGACATGCTCGCGCGCATGTCGCGCAACCTGCGCCGCTGCTACACGAGCCTCGAATGCTGGGACCAGGCGCTGCGTGCGGCCGACCGCTGCGTCGACCTGGTGCCCTCGCCGGCCGAACGCCGCGATCGCGGTCTGCTCCTGTGGCGCATGGGCAAGGTCGTGGCTGCCCTGACCGATATCACCGCGTACCTCGACGAGGCTCCCGAGACGTGTGCCGATCGCACCGCGATGACCGAGGTCGCCGGCCGGCTGCGCGCCTTCCTCAACTGACCGCCGGCGATGTGACCGGCGAGGGTCGACCGGGTTGCCCGGCTCAGTGCACTCCGATCAGCAATGACAGCAGCCAGATCACGCCGATGAGTGCGAGCACCGCGAACGGCATGATCACGAAGACGACGAACGAGAAGACGAGCCGCTCGTCGGGCATCAGCTCCGGCGCCCGTTTGCGGACCCGAAGGTCGTGCGTGTACCAGTAGACCCCGCCGACGAGGAATCCGAGCAGCAGGAAGAAGATTCCCGCGAACCCGGTGACGATCCCGACCGCGTTGGGTGAGACTGTGAACCGCCACGCGGCTCCGCCGGCGAGCGACAGCAGCCCGCACGAGATGTAGCGGAGCAGCATCGGCACCGGACGGGGTTGGGCCGGATCCGGCGACCGCCGCGACGCGGGAGCGTTGTTCGTGGTCGCCACCCCGGGGCGGGAGTTCGAGGGCACGGGCCGAGTATAGGGACGACACGCCATGCGTCCGGGGGACGCGCGCGCCTGAGCCGTTGCGCTCACCTACACTTGGCGACCACTGCTGCGGCGCACGGAGGATTCGGAAATATGACCGTCGGCGCGCGACTCCCTGACTTCGACCTCGAGACCAGCGGCGGTGGTCGCGTAAGCAACGCGGACCTTGAAGGCCGACGCACCGTGCTGTACTTCTATCCGAAGGACGACACACCCGGCTGCACGCTGGAGGGTCAGGAGTTCACCCAGCTCAACGAGGCGTTCAACGCTGCCGGGGTCACCGTCTACGGGGTGTCGCCGGACACGTCGAAAAGCCACGAGCGGTTCATCGCCAAATGCGCGCTGGCAATACCCTTGATCAGCGATCCGGAGCGGCGCTTGATCAACTCACAGGGGCTGTGGGTCGAGAAGAAGTTCATGGGACGCCAGTACATGGGCGTGGCGCGCACCACCCTTCTGATCGGACCGGACGGGACGATCGTGCGCGAATGGCGGGATGTCAAGCCCAGCGGGCACGCCGAAGAGGTCCTGGAGACCGTCAACAGCGGTTAGGCGCGCGATCGCCGGAGAGCGGATCGACCTCGCGACGCTGCTCGCGCGCCGGGTCGTCTTCGTCGCGGGCAAGGGAGGGACCGGCCGGAGCACGATGACCGCGGCGCTGGCGCTCCTGGGCGCTCGCGCCGGCAAACGCGTCCTCGCCATCGATGTCGACGCCAAGGGCGACCTCGCCGCCGCGCTCGGGTCACCGCCCGCCGGGTTCGCGCCACGCGTGGTCCAGCACGATCTCTCCGTCCTGGAATTGCGCACCGACGAGTCGTTCCAGGAATACCTGAACATCTATTTCAAGGTTCCGCGCCTGACCCGGCTGACCCCGCTGGCCCGCGTCTTCGACTTCATCGCCACCGGCGTTCCCGGTCCGCGAGACATGCTCGTGGTCGGCAAGATCGCCTACGAGGAGCGCCGCAAGGAGCCCGCATCGAGATCACCGGTGTGGGACCTGATCCTCGTCGACTGCGCCGCGGGAGGTCAGGCGGAGTCACACCTGGCGGCCCCGAAGGCGATGCTCACACTCGTCCGCGGCGGGCTCATCCGTGCCCAGGTGGAGTGGATCGACGCGCTGATCCGGGATCCTGTCCGGACCACGGTCGTGCTCTGCGCTCTCCCGGAGGAGATGCCGGTGATCGAGGCGATCGAGCTGCACGAACACCTTCGCGCCGGATCTGGCGTAACCGTCGATTTGTGCGTGCTGAATCGTGCCGTCGACGAGCCGGTGAGCGCGGCGCACCGCCGGCTCGTGTCGGCGCTGGTCGACCCGGAGCACGTCGACGCGGTCGCGCAGCGATTGGGTGGATCGCCCGCGCCGCTCGAGGCCGGCATCGACCTCCAGGGGCACCTGTTCGACACCACCGCGCGCTACATGCGTCAGCTCCGGAGCCGGCTGCCGATGCCCGTCGTGCCGGTGCCGTTCATCGTCGATCGGACCGGACTCACAACCACGCGAGCGGTGGCCGACGCGCTCAGTGGCAGGCTGGCATGAGCGCCGGCGCGGGGGGCCACATCCCCGAGCGGCGCAGGAGCGTTCGCAAGGACCCCGCCGGATTGGGGCGCCGTCTGGCGTCCCTCGACGTGGTGATCTGCTGCGGGAGCGGAGGGGTCGGCAAGACCACGGTGAGCGCTGCACTCGGCATGGCGATCGCGGCCGCGGATGACAAACGCGTCCTGGTCCTCACCATCGATCCGGCGCGGCGACTGGCCACGGCGCTGGGCATCAAGGGTATCGGCGCCGAGCCGGTGCGCATCCCCAAAGCGCGCCTGCGTCGAGCCGGGATCACCATCACCGGCGACCTCGAGGCGGCGATGCTGGACATGAAGCAGGCGTGGGACCGGATGATCGAACGCTACTCACCGGATCGCGCGACGGCGCGGCGGATCCTGCGCAACCCGCTCTACCAGCGCATCACCAACTCATTCGTCGGATCACACGAATATGCGGCGATCGAGGCGCTGTACGAGCTTCACGACGCCGGAGAGTACGACTGCATCGTCGTCGACACGCCGCCGTCTCGCAACGCGCTCGACTTCCTCGAAGCGCCGACCCGGCTCACCGATTACGTGGGCTCGCGACTGCTGTCCATGCTGTCGGGAGGGCCGTCACGGTTCGGCTTCCGGGCGATGAACTTTGCGGCCGCGCCGTTCCTGCGTCTCGCCGACCGGCTCCTGGGCGCCGAAGTGCTCGCCGAAGTCTCGGAGTTCGTCCAGCAGCTCCAACTGCTCTACGACGGGATCCAGGGCCGAGCTCGGTCGGTGTACCGGCTCCTGCGCAGCCCGCAGACGGGCTTCGTCGTGGTCACGACCCTGGAGCAGGGTCCTTTCAGCGAGGCCGAATTCTTCTGCACCAAGCTGCGCGAGTTCAAGATGCCGCTGCGCGCCATGGTGGTCAACCGCGTGCTGCCGGACGTTTTCAATGATGCCGGCGGCGTCGCGGCCGCGACCACGCTGGTCGAGGACCCCAAGGTGGCCGCCTGGCTGACCGGCGAGCTCCACGCCCGCGTCTCCGCGGAGCCTGCGCGCTTCATCGGCGCGACGTTTCTGAACCGCCACACCCTGGCACTGCGCGAGGCGCGTCAGCTGTCGAAGTTGAGCCGGTTCGGTGAGGTGCCCATCGTGCGCATCCCGCTCTTCAGCGACGAGGTCTCCGAGCTCGAGGGGCTGGTGCGCATCGCGCGAGCACTCTGATCCGGGCGCACGCGGTTCAGCCCTGACCCGCGAGCAGGCGCATGCGCGCGCTGTGACGCCCGAGCGAGTGCGCATCTCCGATCACGTCGAGCACCGGTGGATCCGCGAGCCGCACCACCGAGCAGTCGCCCGCGGTGATCCGCGAGACGGCCTCGATCATCGCGGGGTCGGCGGTGCTCAGCAGGACCTGGTGCGTTGCAGACAGATCGTGCAAGAACTCGATGAACAGGTCGCGACGGAGCGGGTCGGAGGTGAGCAGGGGTTCGTCGAGCAGCAGCGGGGTGCGCTCGCCTCCACCGCCAAGCACCTCGCAGAGCGCCAGTCGGAGGAGCAGCGCCACCTGGTCGCGGGTGCCGTGCGACACCGCGTCGAGCGGCACCATGTCGGGCCGATCATGGCCGAGCAGGCCGAGCGCGAAATGGTCGGTGTCGACATTGACCTCGACGTATCGGGCACCGGTCAGTAGGCTGAGGCGGCTCCCCAGAGACTCGGCGAGGCGTGGCGCGAGCTCTCGATGGGTCACGCGCGACGCCGCCTCGATCAGATCCGCCGCTCGCCGCAGTGCCTTGAGCTGGTGCAGGCCTCGATCGCGCGCCGTTTCGCAGGCGTCGCGCTCGTCCTCCAGGTCCGCGATCGCGGGGAGCGTGTCGAGCACGCCACCGAGCCGGGCGCGCAGCTCGCGAGCCTGGTCGCCGGCCGAGGTTGCCGAGCGCCGCGCCCGTTCCGCTTCGAGGTCGAGTGCCTGCAGCACCGCGGCGTCCGGGGGCGCGGCAGCCAGCGCATCGGTGGGATCGCCGCCGCACTGCATCAATTGATCCGCAAGCTCGGTCTCGAGGCTCTCGAGCGTAGCCGCGTCGCCCCCGAGGGCGCGGGCTGAGCGCTGGAGATCATCGAGCCCGCGGCGCGCCGCATCGTGACGCCGCCGCGCGTCACAGGCGTGGTGGAATCCGGCCACGGCGGCGGCCCAGTCACCTTCGGGGAGGCCGATCCCGGCAGCCCGGAGGATCGTGCGAAGCCGCACCTCGAGGTTCGCGACCGCGCGGGCTGCGCGGTCGACGTCGTCGCTCGACTGGGCGCCGGCCGATTCCTCGGCAGCGAGCACGGCATCCTCGGCGAGCAACTCCTCGCGCCGGCGCGCCTGCAGGACGGCGGCGTCAATGCCGTCGAGGATCTGCTGCGCACCCGCGATGACGGCTTCCGGGGTCGCGCCGGCTCCGCGAGAGTGCTCGGCGACGCATGCCTCGGCGGCGAGGGCACGGCAGCGTTCGAGCAGGGAGGTGAGCGCGAGCTGCAGCGCCTCCGCATCGCCACGACGGCGGGACGTGCGCAGCTGAGCATCGTCGAGAGCGTGGTGCAGCGTGCGCAAGACCGGGAGGCGATCCTGCAGCCGGGCAAGCTCCGCCGGATCGATTCCCGCATCCAGCGCGAGCACCGTTGCCGCAGCGCGGGCACGCGAAGCCGAGGACGATCGTACCCAGGCGCGCCACGCCAGCAAGGCGGCACCGAGCCCTCCGAGCACCCCAGCGACGAGCGCCGCCAGGGCGAGGTGGGCGTGATCAAGCCCCGCCGCCGCCGCCGCGGCGAACCCCGCAACGAGGATGGCCGCGCCGCCGAAGGCGCGACCGCCGCGTCCGGCCGCCTCCAGCTCGGGGAGCAGTTCGTCGATCACGTTCGCGGGCAGGCCGCGAAGCCCCGTTGCCGCGATCTCGCGACGAAGCCCTGCCTCGCGGGCGTCGTCACCGCCGGCGCGACCCGCGGCGCTCGCAACCGCGATCAACTCGCCGCGCAGGCGCTGGGAGCGTTCACCGACATCCCCGCCGATCTCCCCCGCGGATCCGATCGCCGCCACCCCGGACGCGATCTGCTCGCGTCGGGAACGGATCGGCCGCAGGCGTTCGACCGCGCTCTGCCAGCGCGCTGCGGCACCGTCGGCGCTCGACTTCGCCTGGACCAGCTCGCCACCAAGCGTGGTGACCTCGGTCTCGACGTCGAGGGGGAATCGCGCGTAGGACGCGGTTGCCTCGATCTCCACGGCATGGAGCTTGGCCTCGCGCACCATCTCCGCGAGGCGCACCCGCCGGCCGGCGACGTCTGACAGGCGCGCCGAGAGCCGCGCGCGTTCGGCCTCAACCCAGCGATCGGTTTCGGCGGCCAGGGTCGCGTCGAGAACGGCAAGGCGCTCCTGGTCGACGGCGACGGCCGCCAGCCTGGTTCGCGCGTCGGCGAGGATGAGGTCCAGGGTTCGAAGCCGGGCGGTCGCGACCCCGAGCGGACTGGCGGTGCGCCGCTCCGACCCGACCCGATCCATCGCCTCGCGGATGCGCCCCAGGGCCTGCGCTGCGGTCACGCCCCGGCGGGTGTCCGCGAGCCGCTCGATCGCCTCCTGCAGCTGGCCGGCGCGCTGCCGGGCGCTCTCCGGCGCATCGATGCGGAGGCCGTCGTCGCCGAGCCATGCGGTTGCGCAGAAGACCGCTTCGTCGATCCCGAGGTGGAACCGGCCGGGCGTCACCGCACGTCCACTGCGCAACTCGTCGGTCAGCTCCGAGCCCCCGAGCTCGAGGACCTGCACCGGCTGCTCGCGGGTGTCAAGGCGCCGGGCGACACGGATTCGGCGTCCATCGTCGAGCTTGTAGGTCAGCGCGAGACCGTAGCCGCCCCGAGTCCAGGGCTCGTAGCGCGCCCAGTCACTGCGATCGACCGCACGACCCTGACCGCCGGCATCGACGCCGTAGAGCGCACCGCGCACCGCGCGCAGCAGCGTCGACTTGCCCGACTCGTTGGCTCCCGCGATGACCGTGACGTGGGGATGCAGGTCGGTGGTGATGTCGTGGAGGCAGCCGAAGCCGGTGATCTCGAGGCGCTCCAGGATCATCGCAAGCCGACCTCCGCCCCGGACAACGCCATCAGCCCGTAACGGAGCGCGTCCTCGAGCACCAGCGCTTCCTCAGCATCGGCATGCTCCGCGGCCCCGGTTGCGGCGCGCACGAAGGCGCCCCGCGTGCTCTCCTCGAGCAACGCGGCTTCGAGATCGACGAAGGGCGACGTGAGGTCGCGTACCTTGACTGCGGCGAGGTTGAGGCGCTCCCGCACCGCGAGCTCCACCGTGAACGCGTCCACCGACACCGATGGATCGACCGCGCCGCTCAGGTCGACACGGATCATGGTCCGCTCCGGGTCGTCGAACCCGGTCGACGCGCAGTGCATCGTGACCGTATCGATCACCGCCTCCTCGGAGCCGCACGCATCGGCGTCGCACTCCACGGTGAACACCGACCAGCGATTGGTGTCGTGCGCGATGAACCGGACATCACCCCGATCGGTGATCTCGACGACCACCGGGCCACGCCCGCCTTCGTCGTCGAAGCCGAGCGGCTCCGGAGTCCCGGGGTAGAGGAGCCCCGAAGCCGAGTCGAGGCGTCGGCGGTGATAGTGGCCGCACAGCGCGGCGGCAAAGCCGGCGGCGCGGATCCGATCCGCGTGGAACGGACCGTGGATCGACTTTCCCTCGGGTCGCGAACCGAGCTCGGCGCCGTGGAACAGCGCGAGATGTACGCCCGACCCGGACGTTGCCGGCGCACCGGCAAGCGGGTCGCCCTGCCAGGACGGCTCGCGGTGAGCGAGCCCCCAGAGGGTGACGCCGTCGGTGAGCTCAACCGGCTCGAACTTGGTGCTGCCGAACACGGTGACGTTGGATGGCCATTCGACGCGCCGATACAGCGACCCCGGGAGCAGGGCGTCGTGATTTCCCGGCGCGATCAGCACCCGCATCGGCTGCCACGACGCGAAGGTGTCGGCGAGGAACCGGCCGGTGTCGACACCGGCGCGTTCGTGCTCGTAGAGGTCGCCGCCGATCGTGACCGCCGAGCAGCCCTGTTCCATGGCCAGGCGTCCCGCGCTCGTGAGGGCTTGCCGGAGCCCCTGGCGGCGCCGCCGCGCGAGCTCGCCCTGGCAGCCCATGGCGGCAAACACCCTGTCGAGGTGGAGGTCGGCGAGATGGAGGAGACGTATCGTCATGGTGCTGGGAATGAGAACGGCGACCTGGAGGCGAACGTCAGTTCGCACAGCCTAGCACAGGTTCAGCGGCCGAACTTCTGCCACAATTGGCCAGTACCGACAGAGGGTTGCCCTGGCCGCCGGCCAGGGTCGAGTCGGAGCAGCGGGTGGGGGATCAGGGTGGATTCTCGATTGCATTTGTCTCGGCGTGGCAGCCAGGCAGGGGCGGGAATCGTCGGTGCGGCCGTGGCGATCAGGTTGCTCACGCTTCCTGTCAGCCCCGGTGTCCGTGTCGTGGACGCGCTCATGGCCGCGCTGGCTGCGGGCGCCGGCAGCCTGCTGCTTCGCCTGCCCCAACCACTCGAGCGGTTCCGCCACAGGGCATCAGTGTTGGGCGCCGTCGGGCTCGCGGTGGTTGCCGCGGTCGGGTTGCGGGCGGCCGCCGGTCAGCTTCCCGACTTCGCGCTGATCGCGGCGCTCGCCTTCACGGCCATCCTGGTCGGGCTGGACACCGACGCGCCCCAGACCGGCCCGGCGCGAACGATCGCACCACTGTCTCGCGACCCCTGGCCGTTCGCACTCGCAGCCGCCGGAGCCGTCGTCGCAATCTTCGTCGCGCTGTGGCTCACCACGGCTCCCGCGTCATCGGGGATCGGGTCACTGGTGGTGGCGGTGGCCGCGATGATCGGGGTCAAGCTCATCGCCGTCGGTGGGGCCGGACGCAGCCTCGCCCGGTTGGACGACGAGACGCGCCGCGGGCACGTGTACGCGACCCTCGGTCGCAAGCTCGGCGTCGCGCGCGATGTCACCTCGGTCGCCTCGGCCGTCCTCGAAGCCTGCCGGGAGATCTTTCCGGAGACGTCAACGGGCATGGTGCTCATCAATGACCCGGCGGACGGACTCCTGAAGTCCCCAGGTACTTTCTTGTCTTCGAGTGGCGTGGGATCGGGTGGTCCCGGATACGAGCTCGCTCCCGGCGAGGGACTGGGCGGTGCCGTCTTCGTCGCCGAGCGGGCGGCCGTGTGGCCGACGACCCTGTCCGCTTCGATGGCGCAGGCGAGCCTCAGGGAGGCGAATCGGATCCGGCTCCGACAGTCGAAGCTTGGATTCATCCGCTCGGCGATCGGCGCCCCGCTCCGGGTCGATGGAACCGCGATCGGAGCGATCGTGCTCACCTCGGAGCGGCAGGAGAACGCCTGGGCCGAGGCCGATGCGCCGATCATCGAAGCCCTCGCCGACGAGGCCGCGCGCGCGATCGAGCGAGCCCGACGCCACGAGGAGGAGATGGGGCGCGCATTGCTCGACGCCGTCACCGGGATGGCCACGCGCCCGCAACTGCTCGCCGTCCTCGACAAGGAGCTCGCCCGCGCGTCGCGACGCGAAAGCACGCTCGCGCTGATCATCGCCGACATCGACGGCTTCGGAGACCTCAACGACCGCTGGGGCCACGACGCCGGCAACCGGGTGCTCGAGACATTTGCCGACGTGCTTCGATCCATCCTCCGCCGGGAGGACAGCGCTGCCCGCTTCGGCCCCGACGAGTTCGTCTGCGTGCTCCCCGGCGCCGATCGCGACCAGGCCGGCGCAGTCGTCGCGCGCATCCAGCAGCGATTCACCGCTGACACCTCCGGAGACCAGGGCGTGGGCCGGTCCGGCGCAACGGCCTCGGCAGGCCTCGCCGTGTATCCGAGCAACTCGGCGGACATGGGAGGCCTCCTCGAGGCGGCCTCGCGTGCCCTCGCGGCCGCGAAGGAGACGTATGAATTGACCGGCCGGTCAAGGCTCCGGCGCCGGGCTCGAGACGCCGCCTCGAATTGACATCGGCTGACGAATAGTTCTACACTCAAACTATTCGTCCATCGAACACTCGAGGGAGAGTGTGAGCCAGGCACCTTCGGTGGAACGGCCACGCCGTTCCCCACAGATCACCAGCGGTGCTCGTCGCGATGAGCTGGCCGACCTGCTGTTCGGGTATATCGGCGGTCTCAAGCGCCGGCTCATGGCCAGCGTCCCCGAGGAGCTCAAGGGTGAGTTCGGCGCGGTCACCTGGCATCAGGTCGGAGCGCTCGAGCAACTTCGCGTTGCGACTCAAACGTCGGCCGGAGCGACCATGAACGAGATCGCGCGCATGAATCAGTGCGCGCTCAGCTCGGCGAGCGCGCTGGTGGACCGCATGATCCGTCTCGGATTCGCCGAGCGGCTCAGCAACTCCGGAGACCGGCGCATCATCCACATCGCTCCGACCCCGCTCGGCCTGCAGATGCTCGACCGATTCGACGAGGCGCGCAAAGCGGTTTCGCTCGAGGCGCTGGCCACGCTGAGCGACGCGGACCTCGAGGAGCTGGTGCTCCTCATGCGCAAGATCGTCGACTGGCCCGAGCCCGGACACGTCAAGGAGGTCGCACATGACTGAGGTGCTTGACCGCCCCGACGCGCGGGCCGCCGAGGTCGCGCCCGCAGACAGCGGCGCCGGCGTCGCAGAGGTTCGATCCGGGCGTTTCGACTACAAGTGGATCGCGCTCGGCGTGGTGTTGCTCGGCACGATCATGACGATCCTTGACGCGACCATCGTCAACATCGCCATACCGACGCTCCAGGTCGACCTCAAGGCCGGCTCGTATGCGGACATCGCGTGGGTCGTGACCGGCTACATGCTCGCGCAGGGCGCGGTGATCCCGATGGCCGGATGGGCGAGCGATCGCTTCGGAACCAAGCGCCTGTACCTGGTCACCATCGCGCTCTTCACGCTCGCATCGATGGCGTGCGGGGTCGCCCAGAACCTCCCGGAACTGGTCGTCTTCCGGGTGCTGCAGGGACTCGGTGGCGGCATGCTCATGCCGATCGGCATGACCATCATCATGCGAGCGGTCGGGCCCCAGAACATGGGACGGGTCATGGGGATCTTCGGGATCCCGATGCTGCTCGCGCCCGCGGTCGGGCCCGTGCTCGGCGGCTGGTTCGTGCAGGACTTCTCGTGGCGGCTGATCTTCTACGTCAACGTCCCCATCGGCCTGATCGCGTTCGCGTCCGCCTGGCGGTTCCTCACCGAGTTCGCCAAAGGCGCACGGGCTGCGGCTGGACACATTCGGCCTCCTCACCGCGCCGCCGGCGGCCGTGGCGGTGATGTACGCCGTCGACCAGAGCATCGCGCGGGGCTGGGGATCGTTGCTGGTCATCAGCCTTCTCGGCGGTGCCGCGCTGTTGCTCGCAGCCTTCGTGCTGTCGCAACTGGGCCGGCGGCGCGCGGCGACGCTGCTGATGGTTCCGCTCGCCGCCGCCGCGCTGCTGCTCGCGCTCCGCAATGGCGTCGTCGAAGGCTGGACCGCCCTGGACACGATGGTGATGCTCGCGGGTGCCGCGCTTGCGGTCGTGAACCTCGTGATCGGCGATCGCGGCAACCCGGAGCCACTGCTCCAGTTGCGCCTCTTCCGCGACCCGACCTTCTCTTGGTCGATGGGCCTCAGCTTCATCATCGTGACCGCCCTCTTCGGCGGCATGCTGTTGCTGCCGCTCTACCTGCAGGAGGTGCACGGGTACAGCCCACTCGAGACCGGACTCCTCCTGCTGCCACAGGCCGTCACCGCCGCGGTCGCGATGCCGCTCGGCGGCTATCTCACCGACCGTATCGGCCCGCGGCCGGTGGTCGCAACCGGCATGGTCATGCTTGCGGGCGGCGGTTTCCTGCTCGCGCAGATTCACCCGACGTCATCGAACTGGCTCGTCGTCAGCGCGCTGCTGCTGCGCGGGTTCGCGATGGGATTCTCGATGATGCCGTCGATGGCCGCGGCGATGGCGCGCGTTCCGCGTCACCTCAGCTCGAGTGCGTCGAGCATCTCCAACAGCCTGCAGCGTATCGGCTCATCGATCGGCATCGCGGTGCTGGTGACCGTACTCGCGGCGCAGTTCACGACCGCGATCGGACAGGCGTCGTGCGCTCCTTCACCGGCTGCGCTCAGCGCTGCATCGACACCCGGCCATCAACTCACCACCGCCGAGTTCTGCAGCACGTTGCAGGGACAGTACGCGACGCTGATCCAGAACGGCGGTCAGACGACCACGACCGGGAAGGTCGCGCCGGTGGTCGCCCAATTCGGCCGGACATATGCGTCGGATGCGCTCAGCACCTCGTTCGATCGAACCTTCGGATTCATCACGATCCTGACGCTCCTCGGCGTGATCCCCGCGCTGTTCCTGCGCAGGCCTGACAAGACGGCGGGCGGACAGATTCCTCAGCTCGATGCCGCGTAAGGTCCTGGTCCTCGGGGGTACCGACTTCGTCGGACCCGCGGTCGTCGCCTCGGCGCTCGCCCGCGGAGACGACGTGACGATCTTTCATCGCGGCCAGACCGGAGCGGTACCCGACGGTGTCCGCGCGATCCACGGCGACCGCACCAACACGGCCGACCTCGATGCATTGACCAGCGACGAGTGGGACCTGGTTGTCGACGCCTGGTCGCACGCGCCACGGGTCGTGTACGAGTCCGCGCGAAAACTCGAGCCGCACGCAGCGCGCTATGTCTACGTCTCGACCATCTCGGTGTACGCAGAAGCCCACGATGGCGTCATCACCGAGGCGTCGAAGACGGTCGACGCGCGCCCCGACGCCGGCGCAACCGAGTACGGCGCCGACAAACGCGGCGCCGAGCTTGCCGTTGAGAGCGTGTTCGGCGCCGAGCGTTGCCTCTTCGCACGACCCGGGCTGATCCTCGGACCGCGCGAGAACATCGGGCGTCTGCCCTGGTGGCTGCGCCGGATCGCTGCCGGCGGCGACGTGCTCGCACCCGGCCCGCAGGACCTCGCGGTGCAGTACATCGATGCGCGGGATCTCGCGGCCTTCGCCATCGACACTGCGCTGAACGGGGCGGTGAACACGTTCGCCGGCCTGGCCACACCACGATGGCGGAGGTTCTCGATCTCTGCCACGAGGTGACCGATTCGACCGCGACGTTCACCTGGGTGGACGCGGACTTCCTGCTGGAGCACAAGGTCGAGCCCTGGACGGAGCTGCCGATCTGGGTGCCGCCGGTCGCCGACATGGCGAACTTCTACACGTGCGATTCCTCGCTCGCGCTTCGATCGGGACTCACCTGCCGCTCCGCGCGCGAGACAGTGGCGGACACGTGGTCGTGGCTGCGCGATAACCCGGACTGGTCACCGCTCGCGAGCGCCAATCGCTCGGGCGTCGGCATGAACCCGGAGCGCGAGGCGGCGTTGCTCGCCGCCTGGGCCGATCAGCCGCCCGCAGCCCTGTAGCGTCGCTGTCGCCGCGCCACGAGCTCGTCGATCGGGATCTCCCCGAGCTCGTCGAGATGTCGGATCACCGCTCCGCGGATGGCGGCGATGACCAGTGGTGCGTGCGCGTGCGCACCGGGGGGCGGCTCGGGGATGAGCTCGTCGACGAGCCCGATCCGGTTCGCGGTGTCGACGCCCGGACGCAGCGCCGCAGCGGCGCGAGCGCGCTGTCCCGCGTCCCGATAGAGGATCGCCGCGCAGGTCTCGGGAGGCGCGACGGTGTACACCGCGTTCTCGAGGGCGAGCACGCGGTCGGCCAGTGCCAACGCAAGCGCACCGCCGGAGCCGCCTTCGCTGAGCACCACGCTGACTGTCGGCGTACGCAGGCCGAGCATGCAGAGCAGCGCCTCGGCGATCGCCCAGGCCTGGCCGCGCTCCTCGGCGCCGATACCGGCGTGTGCGGCCGGCGTGTCGACCAGACAGACCACCGGCATCGAGAACTTTTCCGCCTGGCGCATGAGCCGCACCGCCTTGCGGTACCCCTCCGGGTGGGGCATACCGAAGTTGTGGAGCGCGCGAGTCATCGGGTCGGTGCCCTTCTCCTGACCGATCACCATCACCGACCGGCCGCCGAGCCGCGCGGGCCCGCCGACCACCGCTCGGTCGTCACCGAAGAGCCGGTCACCGCGGAGCTCGGTCCAACCCCCGGTGATGGCGGCGATCACCTGCAGCGCGCGCGGACGCTCCGGGTGGCGGGCGAGCTCGACTGCCGCAAAGGCGACGCGCTCGCGTTCGGTGGTCTCGATCGAGGTGCTCATGCGCGTCCCGAGTAGATGCGGATCAGCGTCCCCACCGTGTCGCGCAGGCGGCGGCGCTCGACGACCGCGTCGACCATCCCGTGAGCGAGCAGGAACTCGGCGGTCTGGAAGCCGTCGGGAAGCTTGTCGTGGGTCGCCTGCTCGATCACCCTGCCCCCGGCGAACCCGATTCGCGCTCCCGGCTCGGCAATGATCACGTCGGACTGGACCGCGAAGGAGGCGGTGACCCCGCCGAAGCAGGGGTCGCCGAGGATGCTGACGTAGGGAAGTCGCGCGGCGATGATCTCGGCGACGGCCGCCGAGCAGCGCGCCATCTGCGCCAGCGAGGCGATGCCCTCCTGCATCCTCGCGCCGCCCGACGTGCACACCGCCACCAGCGCCCGTTGCTCGGCGCCGGCGACCTCGCAGGCGCGGGCGAAGATCTCGCCGGCGCCGCTACCCAGCGATCCGCCGAGGAATTCGAAGTCCATGCAGGCGAGCACCACCGGATTCCCGGCGAGCGAAGCCCTGGCGGTGAGGAAGGCCTCGTGCAGGCCGGTGCGCTCGCGGGCTCGGGCCACCCGTTGCGGGTAGGGGACACCGTCGTCGAACCCGAGGGGATCGCGATCGCCCACCTCCACGACGAGCGTCTCGGCGGTGTTCGGGTCGGCGAGCTGGTCGATGCGCTCCGCAGCGCCGACGACACCGTGATGGCCGCACTCGGAGCAGACGTTGAGGTCGGCCGCGTAACGCTCGGCGACGAACCGGCGCTTGCAGCGAGGACATGCGACCGTCCCGGTGGTCGGCGCCGTGGGCCTGAGTTCGGGTCCGGGCGCCTGAAGCCTGTTTCGCGGCGCCTGTCGCCGCGACGTCACCGCGTCGGCGCGATCCATCGCAGAGCGATGCCACCCCACACGACGCCCGATCCGAACGCGATGCAGACCACTCGGTCACCCTGACGCATCCTGCCGTTCTCCACGGCTTCGGCCAGCGCGATCGGGATCGAAGCGCCGCTGGTGTTGCCGTACCGATCGATGTTGATCACCACCCGGTCCAGCGGCATGTTCAGGCGCTTCGCCACCGCCTCGATGATGCGCAGATTGGCCTGGTGGGGGACGAGCAACGTCACGTCGTCCAGCGACCAGCCGGCCTCGGCACAAACCGCCCGCGCCGCGTCCGCCATCCGCTCCACGCCGAGACGGAAGGTCCCCTTGCCGTACATGCGAAGGCCGTTCTCGCCGTCCTCGTCGCCGGCCTTCGGGCCGTAGTAGATGAGATCCGCCTCGCCGCCGTCGGCGCCCCACTGGATGCCCTCGATGCCCCCGGCGTCGGAGACGCCGAGCACCGCGGCACCGGCGCCGTCACCGAAGAGCACGCAGGTCGACCGGTCCTTGTAGTCGATGAGCGACGTCAGGGCGTCGCCGGCGATGACCAGCACCCGGCTCATTCCCGACGACACGATCAGGCCGCGGCCGATGGCGACCCCGTAGACGAAGCCGGCACAGGCGGCGGCGATGTCGAACGCGGGGATGCCGCCCAGGCCGAGGCGGCGTTGCACGAGGCAGGCGGTGGAAGGGAGCGGCGAATCGGGGGACACGGTCGCGACGATCAGGGCGTCGACGCTGTCAACCTTCGCGGCGGCCATCGCTCGACGCCCGGCCTCCGCGGCCATCATCGACGTGGTCATCCCCGACGCGATCTTGCGTCGCTCGCGGATACCCGTGCGCTCGAGGATCCAGGCGTCTGATGTTTCCACCATCGCCTCGAGGTCGGCGTTGGTGATGATCTCGTCGGGCAGGTACGACGCGATTCCCAGGATGGCCGCCGTGCGAGTGGCGCCTGGGGGAACTCCGACGGGGGTGGACGCGGGGGCGTGAAGGATCGCCATCTCGACAGAAGCTTAGGCGAGCGCCCGGGGTTACGTCACCGTTGCGCTGATGTACATTTCCCGATCGAGATGCTCGGGAGCCTGCTCGCGGTCAACAACCCGTTCCCGTTTTCGATCAGCGGGTTCACCGGGCTCACCACTGCCCAGATCATCTCGTTCTTCATCGTGTTCGTCATCTTCAACGCATACGTCGTCCTCATCGTGATCGCCCTGGTCGCCTTCTACTTCACCTCGAAGCCTCGGCACGGAGTGGTCCGGACGGCCGCCATCTGGCACTTCGTCGCCGTCCTGTGGATGCTCTTCGCGTTCGTGGGGACGGTCTGGGGCGCTCCGGCCGAGAAGACCTTCCTCGCCGGAACAGGCCTCGCGACGCTCGGCATCGGTCAGCGAGCCGTCAACGAGTTCATCAGCATGGGCTTTGCCTTCATCGCCGTCGTCTGCATGGCGATCGGGTTCGCCCGCGGCTCCGTGCAGAATCGAGCTATCCGCGAAGAAGCCCTCGTCTCCTTGACCTCGGCGGATCAGCCGGCCGGACTGCTATCGCAGTGAGAACGACAGGATCGAGGCGGGGTTCAACAGGGCGAAGGCGCGCTGGACGGCGTGGGTCTCGTTGGTGATCGCGGTGATCCACAGGGCCGAGAGGTTGGTCACCGGCAGGAAGTCGCCGGGGTGGCGCTCGAGGTGGTCCTGGAGGTCGTGGCCCGGCGCGAGATGCACATCGCCGACCAGCGATATGGCCGAGGTGTTGATCGACGCCGCGTAGGCGACCGTCTCGCGCCACATCGCCGAGTTGCCGTCCGGTACCTCCTCGAGCGGTGACACCAGGATCACGCCCGCCTTGGCGATGGTCACGCGGGGCTCGAGCCTGCTGAGGACCGGGTAGTTCGTCGAGAGCGGCTCCGCGCGCGAATTCCTGACCTGAAGGAACGCCCCGAACCGGTTGATGCTGTCGCTGAGGCGCTCCGCGCCGAGGACCTCGAGCTCGCCCGTCAACCGTATGAAGGTGCCATAGATCTCGACCTCACGCCATCCGCTCACAGGCTGCCAAGGCTACTCTCCGGCGCCCGCCGCGGGCGCGCCTTTCCGGGGGCGCGGCGCGGCGTGTGCGGTGACGTATCCTTTCGGCCGTCTGACGCTCCGAACACGAGATATGGAACGCCTCATCGTCGCCCTCCGCACCGACTTCGGATGCTTCGCCATCATCGTGGCATTCGTCGTGATCATGATTTCGGCGATTGTGTTCGCCAATATCCTCACCCCTCCAGCAAGCAATCCACTCCTGTAGCCAGGGATGAGGCTCGATGCGACCCCCGGCCGGGCGGCGTTCACGCCGCAAGTTCGTAAACTTGTCCCAGGGACGAGCCCCGTCGTGAGGACTGTATGGCACTGAATCCGTACGAATCGCCGCGGGGGAGGATGCGTGCTCGCGCCGAGTTGACGAGACGTCAGTTCCTGATGATCATGGGTGGCCTCGCAGCTGCGGGCGCCAGCCTCTTCGGCGGCATCGAAAGTCTCAAGTTCCTGTTTCCGCAGGCGTCGTCAAACGCACCCGCGCTGTTCAAGACCTCGTTCACCTTCGAGCAGCTGACCGGCGGCATTGTCAACGGCAAGGCCGTGACGCCCGTCAACGTCCTCTCGGAGACCGCCAAGCGGGTCACCGTCGTGCTCGACGATGCCGGCATCTACGCGGTGTACCTGGTCTGCACGCATCTCGGTTGCACGCCGAACTACGTCACCGACGTGACCACCGGGTCCGGCGTGTCCTCGTCTGTGGCCGAAGCGCGTGGGGTGCGTACCGCGGACCAGCGACTCCCCAATGGGTGGGCGTGCCCCTGTCACGGCAGCCGCTACTTCATCGACTCGACGAACTTCTACGGCCCGGCGCCGCGGCCCATGGACTGGGTGAACATCGAGGTCACCCCGGACGGGTTCTTCGCGGTCGACCGAGCCGCACTGGTGGCGACTCGTGGCCCTGGGAACAACCAAGCGCCACAATGGCGCCTGCTGGTCGATACCCAGAAGAGTAATGGCAAGACCCTCGGGGTCTGAGTGAGGAGGCGGGCTTCGCGAATGAGGGGTCTCGGTCGATGAGCGCAACCCCCGGCCAGGCAAATCCGGTCCGCGCGTTTGTCGCGCAGCTCTGGGGATCGGTGTTCCGCCACGGTCTGCCCACCAACGACAAGGTCGCAGCTCGCACCGCGCTGACCAACTTCTTCCTGCACATCCATCCGGTGCGGGTCAAGAAGTCCGCGGTTCGCGTGTCCTACACGCTGTGCCTCGGCGGCCTCTCGTTCTTCCTCTTCATTCTGCTGACGATCACCGGGCTGTTCCTGATGTTCTATTACATCCCCTCGGTGGACTCGGCGTATCAGAACGTCAAGGATCTGCAGTTCGTCGCCGTCTTCGGCGACATCATCCGCAACATGCATCGCTGGGCCGCGCACGCGATGGTGATCACCGTCTGGTTGCACATGGCTCGCGTGTTCTACCAGGGCGCCTACAAGCCGCCCCGGGAGTTCAACTGGGTCATCGGCACCTTCCTGCTCCTGATCACGCTGCTGCTCTCGTTCTCCGGCTACCTGCTTCCCTGGGACCAGCTCGCCATCTGGGCGATCACGGTCGGCACCAACATGGCCAAGTACGCCCCGATCGTGGGGCCCTATACCCGATATCTCCTGCTCGGTGGCGACCAGGTAGCACAAGGTGCCCTGATTCGCTTCTACGTCTTACACGTCATCGCCCTGCCCCTCATCGGCTTCCTGCTGATGGTCGTACACTTCTGGCGCGTCCGTAAAGACGGGTTCACAGGAGGCCTCTGATGGCGACTGTCGTCGAGGGACGCGACCCACGAGGCTCGGTGGCGCCGCGTCCGCAGACGCCCGTCTCGGGACCTGAGCTGGCGAACACCCCACTGGTCATCCGCCGTCGCGAGGACGAGGAGACGGTGGTCACGTTCCCCTACCTGGTGTGGCGGGAATTCCTTGCCGGCCTGGCGGCCTTCGTCTTCCTGATGCTGGTGTCGATCCAGGTCAACGCCCCGCTGCTCCAGAAGGCCAACGTGTCGATCACGCCCAACCCGGCCAAGGCGCCGTGGTACTTCGTCGGACTACAGGAGCTGCTCGAGCGATTCCCGCCGATCATGGCCGGGGTCGCGTTCCCGAGCTTCGTGATCATCTTCATGATCCTGACCCCGTACCTCGACCGCAACCCGAGCCGTCGCCCACAGGACCGCAAGGTGGCGATCGTGCTCTTCACGATCTACGTCTGCCTCGCCGTGGCATTCGTGGTCATCGGCGAGTTCTTCCGCGGTGAAGCGTTCAACTGGGACTGGACCCTCATCCTCGGCCATCCGGGTCTGAGCTCGCCTGTATGAGGGGGAGGATCTTCTTCGTCGGGCTCAGCGTCGCGCTTCTCGGTCTGGTGGCCTGGGCGGCGTTCAAGGACTCGGCCAACCGGGGCTACATCACCATCCAGCAGCAATACCTGAAGGACTACCCGACGTCGGACTTCAACGTCCAGGTCCAGCAGCTCTTCCCCAGCTTTCCCCAGGCGACGATCGAGGGTGATACCTACCGCGTCGAGCGATGCATCTCGTGCCACGTCCCCGACATCGGCACCATCGGGCCGGTGGCGGCCGCAAAGCGCCTGAGCCAGGACTTCTTCAAGTACGAACCGAATGCCAAGCAACTCGCGGCCCAGTACCACCTGACCGGCAACCATCCCGCATACATCAGTCCGACCGGGAGCAACTACCCGCCGTCGATGAGCTATCAGCAGTACGGGCCGACAGGGTTCACATCGTTCACCTACACGCCCTACTCGGCGCCGGGCGCGCCGCTGGCCGCCCCGGTGACGGTCGAGCAGCCTGGACCGCTTCCCGACTTCCTGAATCCGTCCACCAACTACGGCAGCGGGGGGACGCCGACCGGTAACCTCGGCATCGACCAGATCGGTTGCATCGTCTGTCATAACGGCAACCGCCTCGGCCTCGACGAGACCGACGCGCACCAGAACCTGATCATCAACCCCGAGTACTCGTTCACCGAGGGCGCGCAACTCTATTACCAGAACTGCGCACGATGCCACGGGGGGCAGGGTGAGGGCGGCGCGGGTCCGCCGCTCAACAACCAGGACCGTCTCGGGTACTTCAACGAGGACTACTACTACCGCTGCATCGAGTACGGCTTCACCGGCTTCGAGCATCTCGGCAGCATCATGCCCAACTGGGGCGGGATCGCCAGCGACTACAACCCGCAAGCCAACCCGCCCGGGCCCGGCGCCGTTGTGAACGCGTCGCCGGTGCTGAGCCAGACGCAGATCAATATCCTCATACAGTTCATCCGCCAGTGGGAGAACTACAACACCCTTCCATGAGGACTCCAGAGTGAAGCGTCGCAGCACCTTCGCGCGAGACTTGATCGGAACGCTCGCCGTCTTCATCGGCCTGCTCGTGTTCACCTTCGTGCTCATCTACGGCGAGTTCCTGCTCGAGAACTTCAAGGCGCACTGACGCGATGCCCATACCGTTGCTCGCGGAGCTGTACCCCGGCGAGGCCGGCTGGGGCGACGTTCTCTTCGTCGCCATCTGGGCCTTCGGCACGCTTCTGCTGGCCGCGTACTACCTGTATCGGGCTTTCGTCGGGCGATGACGGGGAATCGTCTGCTGGGCGGCCTCGCCGTCGCGGCGTGTCGTCGCGCAGGCGATGGCGTCTGAGGCGGGAGGGGTCAGCCCTCTGCGCCGGCCCAATCCGGGTGTCGCCGCGGGGCTGTCGATCGTCCCCGGGCTCGGGCAGCTCTACAACCGCCATCCCCGCAAGGCGCTGTACTACCTGTCCTGGACCGTCTTCACGATCGGTCCGGCGATCCTGCTGATCATGGCCGGACAGACGGTCGGTCACACGCTGCTCACCCACGGCTCCGGCGCGCTCTTCCTCCTGGTCGCGCTGGTGTCGGTGTTCGCATTCATCGGCCTCTTTCTGGCGGGTCTATTCGTCTGGGCGAGCTCGATCATCGACGCCTACCAGAGCGCCGTCGCGCTCGGCGCGGGCGACCCCGAGCGCGCGGCGCAGCGCAGGATGTTCCGGTTGTGAATTCGGACCGGCCGAAAACACTGCTGGGGCGGCTTCGGCGGCGCCAGCGGTCGGCGGCGACGGGTGAGGTGCTCCCCGATCCATCGATGCCGCCGGGAAACCGTGGCTCCTGGGACCGAGCCGCGCTGGTCAACACTGACATCACCGAGTTGGTGAAACGGCAGATCAACACCAAGACCAAGATATGGGAGCGTTGATCCAGCGCGCGCGACCGGGGGTCTCGGGCGGCTCGGATTGCCCGGCCGAACGCCGCTATGCGATCATCCTGCGTCGCGGATGAACCTGCTCGCACAGTCCACCTGTTGCGTCAACAATGCCGGCGCTTTCGGCGATGGCGGCTCGATCAGCGACCGAGCGCTCGGCGTCTACACCGCCGTGTTCTGGGCGTCGGTGGTGCTCGGCGCCGTGGTCACCGCTTTGCTCCTCTATGCGTTCATCAAGTTCCGGCGGCGTAGTGACGATGACGAGCCATCGCAGTTCCACGGCAACACCAGGCTCGAGATCGCGTGGACGCTGGTTCCGCTCGCGACTTTTCTCTCGCTGTTCGGGCTCACCGCGGCGAACATGCCCTTCATCAACAACGTCCATACCGGCACCCAGTACACGGTGACGGTGATCGGTGTGCAGTTCAGCTGGACGTTCGACTACGGTGCAACCTCGAGTGGCGCGCGCATTCGGAGCTTCGGTCACCTCTATCTGCCGGAGGGCACCGACGTGGCACTCAACATCGTGTCGACGGATCCGCCGTGCAACTCCAAGCCGTCGATTCCATCCGGAGGCACCCTGGCGCAGGCGATCGCGAACGAGGGATGCGGAGTCAACCACAGCTTCTTTGCGCCGTCGCTCGGTCAGCAGATGAATGCCATCCCCGGTGACGTCAACACGGCGCCGATCCAGGCTCGCGAGGGAACCTATTACGGGCAGTGCACTGAGCTCTGCGGTGTGGGCCACGCAACCATGACCTTCGACGTCATCGCGCTGCCGATGAACCAGTTCCAGTCGTGCGTGTTCGGCAATCCCACTGGAACGATCGACTCGAACAACAAAGCGTGCATCCTCGGAGGATCTTGATGGCGGTCATTGAGGCGACGCTTCCACGGGCACGCTTCGCCCGCGTCGACAAGTCGAAGGGCATCCTCGGCTGGCTCACAACTGTCGACCACAAGAAGATCGCGATCATGTACCTGTTCACGACCTTCTTCTTCTTCATCATCGGCGGCATCATGGCGCTGCTCATCCGGATCCAGCTCGCCGAGCCGCAGAACACGTTCCTCACGGCCGACCAGTACAACCAGATCTTCACGATGCACGGGACGACCATGATCTTCCTGTGGATCATCCCGGTCTGGGCCGGGTTCGGAAACTACATGGTCCCGCTGATGATCGGCGCGCGTGACATGGCGTTCCCACGCGTCAACGCCTTGTCCTTCTGGCTGATCCCACTCGGCGGCATGACCATGTACGCGGGCTTCCTGGTGCCGGCGACGACCCATGCGGGACTGCTCTGCCCCGGTGGACCTGGCGCAGCGGGGTGGACCGGCTATGTTCCTCTCACCGGTAGCCATTACAGCTGCAGCATGGGCCAGGACCTGTGGATCGTCGGGCTTCACCTCCTTGGCGTGTCATCCATGCTCGGCGGCCTCAACTTCCTGGCGACAATTCACAACATGCGCGCCAAGGGCATGACCTGGGGACGGCTCCCGCTGTTCGTCTGGGCGCAGGAGATCACCGCGGCGCTGGTCGTTCTCGCGTCACCGTTTCTCGCCTCCGGGCTGGCGATGAACCTGCTCGACCGACAGATCGGCACCAACTTCTTTGATCCGGTCAACGGCGGGAGCGCGCTGCTCTACCAGTTCGTGTTCTGGTTCTACTCGCACCCGGCCGTCTACATCATGATCCTGCCCGCGTTCGGGATCATCAGCGAGATCATCCCGGTGTTCAGCCGAAAACCGATCTTCGGCTACAAGGCGATGGCGGCATCCATCGCGGCGATAGCCGTCCTCGGGTTCATCGTGTTCGTGCACCACATGTTCGTGACCGGCCTGCCGCTGGTGGTGCAGACGTTCTTCGCCTTCACCACCTTTGTGATCGGCGTCCCGACGGGGGTGAAGATCTTCAGCTGGCTGGCCACGATGTGGGGAGGGAGCATCAAATACGACACGCCCATGCTCTTCGCGTGCGGCTTCCTGTTGATGTTCCTGATCGGCGGCATCGATGGCGTGTATCTCGGCAGCCTGGCTGTCGACCGTCTCGTGCATGGCACCTACTGGGTGGTGGCCCACATTCACTACGTGCTCTTCGGCGGCAGTGTCTTCGGCGTGTTCGCCGCCTTCTACTACTGGTTCCCGAAGGTGACCGGGCGTTTCCTCAACGAGAAGCTCGGCAAGCTCCATTTCTGGACGATGTTCATCGGCATGAACCTGACGTTCCTGCCGATGCACGCGCTCGGACTCCTCGGCATGCCGCGGCGGATCTACACCTACCTCGACAATCGGGGCTGGGGCGACCTCAACTCGCTGATCACCTTCGGTGCATTCGTGATCGCCATCTCGATCACCGTGTTCCTGATCAATTTCGTGATCAGCATGCGTGCTCCCAGGACCGCACCCGACGATCCATGGGAGGGCAACACCCTCGAGTGGGCGACCTCGTCGCCGCCGCCGGCGTGGAACTTCGACGAGGAGCAGGAGGTGCTCAGCCTGAGGCCGGTTCGCGATCGGCGGGTCGCACGCAAGAAGGCCGCCTCGGGAGCGCCCGCGTAGCCCTGGTGGCACGGTGATCCCCGCGCGGCCGTCGGTCGGGTTTCGCCGCCTCGCGGTGTGGACGGCGGTCCTGACCTACCTGTTGATCGTCTGGGGTGGCATCGTGCGGGTCAGTGGCAGCGGCAACGGCTGCGGCACGACCGATCAGTGGCCGCTCTGCCACGGGTCGCTGCTTCCGGCGTGGCAGATCAACACCCTGATCGAGTTCACGCATCGGTGGATCGCCTCCGTGTGCACGCTCCTGGTGATCATCCTCACGGTCTCGACGTGGATCTGGCATCGGCGCCAGGGCCGGATCCTCGTCGGCACCAGCATCGCGGCGAGCCTCTACGTCGTGCAGATCGCGCTCGGCGCGCTCGCCGTCGAGTTCAACCTTCCCGGCGGTGTGGTGATGATCCACCTGGCCAATGCGCTGCTTCTGTTCGCGGTGCTCATCTATGTCGCGGTGACCGCGTGCACGGTTGGGACCCCCGGACGCGGCCCGAGCCTGTCCGCGGCGCTGGCGCGATCGGTGAAGTGGCCGGTGATCATCGCGGTGGTGGCGACCTACCTCGTGGCCATGAGTGGCGCGTTCGTGGTCGAGACCGGCTCGGGGTCCGGCTGCACCAGCTGGCCGCTGTGTGGGAGCGGGTTCTCGCTGCCGTCCGGGCAGGCGGCGACCATCAACGTCGCCCATCGGCTGGTCGCGCTCATCGTGGTGCTGCTCCTCGGCGGGCTGATGGCGATCATCGCTCGCCGCCGCCGCGGCGACCGTGTCGTTCGCATCGGCGTGATGGCCGTCAACCTGCTACTCATCCTGCAGGTCGCCGCGGGCGCGCTGGTCGTGCTTCTCGGCCTCCCCGCCTGGGTGCGCGGCCTGCACATCGCGCTGGCATCGCTGCTCTGGGGCACGGTCGTCGGGGTGGCGGTGTTGAGCACGCTCCCTGGGGATGAGGGAGCGCCGGCGGTCGCCGGGGTGCGTGGTGAAACCCTGCGACCGCAGGCCGAGATGGCGCAGTCATGACCGTCGCCGTGAGCCTCGAGGCGCTGCCGCGCCGCCGCCCCGCGGTTGTCGCACGTGACTTTGTCGCCCTCACCAAGCCTCGTGTCATCGTGCTGCTCGAGATCACCGCGGTCGCCGCCATGGTCATCGCGGACCGAGGCTGGCCCGGGTGGCGGCTGGTGCTCCTCACCGTCGCCGGCGGCTGGCTTGCGGCGTCGGGTGCGAACGCCATCAACTGCTGGTTCGACCGCGATATCGACCAGGCCATGGGCCGGACCCGAACCCGGCCACTCCCGTCCGGGCGCATCGAGCCGCACCAGGCGCTCGCGTTCGGGATCGTCCTTGGAGCCGCGTCCTTCGTGCTCCTGTCCACGACCGTCAACCTCCTTTCCGCGAGCCTGGCGCTGCTCGCCCTGCTGTTCTACGTCTTCATCTACACGATCTGGCTGAAGCGCTCCTCGATGCAGAACATCGTCATCGGTGGCGCCGCCGGTGCGATCCCGCCGCTGGTCGGATGGGCGGCCGTGACCGGGAGCCTTGACATCACCGCCGTCTTCCTCTTCGCGGTGGTCTTCTACTGGACGCCGCCGCACTTCTGGGCGTTGTCGCTCCTCATCAAGAACGACTACGCCCGTGCCGGGGTGCCGATGCTGCCCGTCGTCCAGGGCGACCGCCAGACCCGCTATCAGATCGTGCTCTACACGATCGTGCTCTGCCTGGTGACCGTGCTCCCCATCCTGACCCGATCCTTCGGCGCCGTCTACCTGGGGGGTGCCGCGGTGCTCGACGGGGTCCTGCTGAGCGATGCCGTCGTGGCCGCTCGGCGGCCGACGGCGCGGTCGGCACGCCGGCTCTTCTACCATTCAATGATCTACCTGGCTCTGCTCTTCGCGGTCATGGCAATCGACCGGGTAACAGGGCTCTGAGGAGGACGCGCCGATGAACCGAAAGCTCGCCCGCCGGAACATGCGCATGGGCGTCGCGATGTTCATCATGCTGTTCGTCCTCATGGGCGCGGCGTTCGTGTGGGCGGCGATCTTCCTCTCGGTGACCAAGTGAGGGTGGCGCGGTGAGCGACGACGCGGTTGCGACCGCGACCCACAACGAGGACGGCGAGCACACGCATGCGACCCCGCACCTGCCCCCGCCGAGCTTCGTTCCCATCAACCTCGCGCTGGCGCTGGCGATCACGCTGACCGGGTTTCTCACCGACATCCGGGCGGTCGTCGGACCGGCGATGTGGGGAATTGGATTGATCTACCTCATCGTCTCGTGCTTCTTCTGGGCTCGCGGCGCGAGACGTGAGTACCTGGAGCTCCCGGAGGACACAGCGCACTGACGGCTCATCTGGGGTTCGGCGACTGGACCTGGGATCCGACCGTTATCTGCGGCCTGATTGCGGTGGCCGCCGGCTACGTCATCGCGTTTCGGCGGAGCACCATCGGGCCGCACGACGATGTCACCCCGTGGTTTCGCAATCCGCGCTGGCGGCCGGTGCTGTTCACCACGGGGCTCCTGATCACGTTCATCGCCCTGGAGTTGCCGATCGACCGCGGCGGCGACGACTACCTGTTCTCGCTCCACATGGTCCAGCACATGCTGCTGATGATGGTGGCGCCGCCGTTGCTCCTCCTGGGGATCGCCGGCGCCCGTCCGGCGCCGCGAGACCGCCACACGACGCTGCGCACCATCTGGTGGGCGGTCACCCGCCCCTGGCCCGCGGTGGTCATCTTCAACGCGGTGCTGCTCATCTGGCACATCCCGTCGTTGTACGACACGACGCTGACCACGGTGTCCGTGCACATCGTCGAGCACCTCAGCTTCATCACAGTCGGCGTGATCCTCTGGTGGCCGGTCATCGATCCGATCCGCGACCGGCAGAGCGTGACCGTGAGCCCGCTCACGAAGATCGCCGCACTGAGCGTCGCGGGCATCCCGCCCACCGTCCTTGGGATCGTGTTCGCGCTGGCGCCGGCGCCGCTGTACAGCTTCTACGCCCAGGCGCCGCGCCTCTGGGGAGTGTCGGCCCTGACCGACCAGCAGTACGGCGGGGTGATCATGCTCGGCGTCGGCAACATCGTGTATTTCATCGCCATCATCGTCGTCTTCATGCGTCTGTTCTCCGACCCGGGCCGAGATGAGGAGCTGGCCGCGGATCGGATCGCCGAGGCGCTCCGGTGAGCGCAGCGGCGTGTCGGCGAACCCATCCTTTAACATGCCGCTGCAGATGCACGTGACTCATCTGCGCACGCTTGCGGCCGGTTTGGGAGTGTGTGTTGCGATCGGTTTGTTCGCCTGTGGCAACGGCACGCCCGGGGGGGATCCGGTTCGCCCGTAGCCTGCAACGGTTCGGCTGCGGTGAGCTCCCTCGGCACCTCGACGATGACCATTCAGGCGACCGACAACCTCGTGTTCGTTCCCGACTCGTGGACCGCGGCAACCGGCGACATCATCGAGTTCAAGAACACCGGCTCGATCGCCCACACGGTGACCTTCCAGGACAGCAACGACGCGTGCCTCACCGACAGCACACTCGCACCCGGCGCCACCTGGGAGGTCAAGTTCACCCAGCCGGGCACCTACAACTACCTCTGCACCATCCACGCTCCCAATATGAAGGGCGTGATCAAGGTGACCGGTTCGGCGGCGGCCACGTCCGCATCGCCCGGAGCGTCGCCGTCGGCCTCCGCGACCCCAACGCCGGCCGCTTAGCGGCGCCCACCGGAGCACGACTCCGCCCATCAGCCGGCGCCGGTCCTGAGGTGCACATCCCCGGCCAGGAAACGACGCAACTGACCTGACGCCTCGACGAGGAGCGCGCCGTCATCGCCGACGTCGACCGCCACGCCGTCGATGACCCCGGCCGGCCCATCAACGCTGACGGGCTCCCCCAATCCCACCGCGCAGCCGCGCCAATCGCCGAGGATGGCCCCGATCCCACCTCGCTCGAGGGTGGCGAGGCGAACGCCGAGCGCGTCACCCCACGCGGCTAGGAGTTGCTCCGGCGCAGGGGGGTTCGCGACGAGCGTATGCAGGCTGACCGCCTCGATGCCGGCGGGGAACCGGTCCACGTGGAGGTTGACGCCGAGACCAAGGGCGATGGCTACGCGGTCGCCGCCAGAAGCCAGTGGCTCGATCTCGCTGAGGATGCCCGCGAGCTTGCGACGTTCCACCAGGACGTCGTTGGGCCACTTCAGTCCCGCTGCGACGCCGTACCCCGATGCCAGCACATCGATCAGCGCGAGCCCCGCGGCGAACGGTACTCCGGTCGCCACCGAGGGGGAGCGGCGAAGCAGCACCGACGCCAGGAGCGCCGTGCCCCGGGGGGCGATCCACTCGCGCCCCTGCCGCCCGCGCCCGGCGGTCTGCTCGGCGGCGACGCAGGCGAACCCCTCGTCCGCACCGTCGCGGGCGGCTCGGAGCACCATGTCCTGGGTGCTCCTGGTTCTCGCCACGCGCATAAGGCGCAGCATCGGAAAACGCGGTTCTTGACCGGCTTGACGCGGCGACATACGATGCAAGTTATTACAGGGGTAGAGGGGTGAGGGTGGTGGTCAAAATGATCCAGGAGACCTGCGTGGAGATCGGCGAGCTTGAAGCTCGCTGGACTTCTCTGCGCGAAGCCCGCAATGCGCGCCGGCAGAAGATCCGCTATATCGACGAGCTTATCGACCAGTTCGAGAAGCTCAATCTCGCCGACGAGGTCGAGGTGCCGTACGAGCTCGTGGGACGGGCCGTGGCGCTGGTGAGCAACGACACCCACCTGGTTGGGCGCTCGCCGCGGGAGCTGATGATCTCGGAGTGGATGGACGCCCTCTACGAGGTGCAGGACAGCCTGATGTTCACCGCCGAGGACGATTCGGACTGAGCCGTATACTGGCCACACGCAACGGGCGCCCGTAGCTCAGTTGGATAGAGCGCCGGCCTCCGGAGCCGGGTGCGGGGGTTCAAGTCCCTCCGGGCGTACGTTCACCAGACGCTCGTCATCTGCTCGCCGGTCGAGGTTTGACCCCTTCCTACCTGGGTAGTACTTGCATCCTACCGTGGTAGCATCAGAATATGAAGGTCAGCATGAGCTTGCCCGAGGAGGACGTTGAGTTCCTGGATTCCTACGCCCAGACTCAGGGGTATCCCTCGCGTTCCGCGGTGCTTCACAAGGCCGTCCGGCTGCTCCGCGCCGCAGAGCTGGGCGATGCATACGAGGGCGCCTGGACCGAATGGGCGGCGACGGGTGAAGCCGCGTTCTGGGAGGTTGCCTCTGGTGATGGTGTCACCGCCTGATGCGGCGAGGTGAGATCCGCCTCGTCGATCTCGATCCCGTCCGCGGAGCCGAGGCGAGGAAGACGAGGCCCGCTGTCATCGTCAGCAACGATGGCGCGAATGTGACCGCCACCCGCCTTGGGCGCGGCGTCGTGACGGTAGTGCCGGTCACCTCGAATGTCGAGCGGATCTACCCATTTCAGGTGCTGCTCGGGGCCGCCGCTACCGGGTTGCGGCGGGACTCCAAGGCGCAGGCCGAGCAGGTCCGATCAGTTGCGGTCGAACGCATCGGGAACCGCGTCGCGACGGTGCCGGCACTCCTCATGACACAACTCGATGAGGCGTTGCGGCTTCACCTTTCGCTGTAGACACTTGTCCGCGCCGGGGGCGCGTTGGCGGCCAAGACTTGAGCGACAGTGGAAGCAGCGCTACGGATCGCGATCCCCCACGCGAGCGGCCATGCCTGACATCAGCGATCGTCCATGGTCAGGCGTGACCAGGGCCAGTTACCCGACTGCCGCCGAGTACTGCGCTGCATGTCTCATCGACAAGAACGAGCAAGGCGCTCCGAAGACCAAGTCGCGCTGCAAGCTCCCCGTCTACGAGCCACAGGAAATGGGCGGCAGGCTCAATCGCAATGCCGTCCACGCCGCGGCTGATCGCCTGGTCCGCGCGAGCGGCGGTGTCGATGCCTCACCCGGCGAGCGTCAGGGAGCCGCACGACGCCTCATCGAGCTCTTCGCGGCGATCGGTGATCTCCCGCCGCGCGCGCTGACCGCACTCGCCGGTCCCGGCGTTCCTCAGCCGCCGGCGACGGGTTCGTTTGGGGTGCTCGGTCCGTGATCCATCGCGTGGTCCGAGGGCATCGCCATCATCCGGAGCATCTCGATTCCGCCGGTGCGGAGAAACCTCACCGCCAGCAGGGCGATCATCGCGAGCATCACGATGTCCAGGTACGTCGTCGGGTCGAATGAGACGCTGGTGGAGAACGCGGTCACGTTGCGCTGGATCGGCACCCACCTCAGGGCGCTGAACAAGGCGCCCACGCCAAGCCCCGCAACCACCATGGTCAGGTACGACACCATCAACAGGTAAATAGCGACCTGGCCGCCGTAGTACTTGCGGTAGATGTTGATGATGGGAAGGATGATCAGGTCGCCGAAGATGAAGGCGATCGCGCCGCCGAAACCGATGCCGTTGCGCCACAGCACCGCGGCGAGGGGCACGTTGCCGACCGAGCACACGTAGCTGAGCAGGGCGATGAGCGGGCCGATCAGCGCGCTCGAGAGCGCGGGCAGGAAACCACCGCCGCTGAAGAAGAGGTGTGACCAGACCGCGGTGGGCACCCATGCGCCGATCGCGCCGGCGATCAGGAATCCGAGCAGCAGGTCCCACCAGAGCCCGTAGACGTTCATGAAGAAGTAGTGGCTCACCGACGTCAGCGCCTGCGGCGACACAACGCGCTGGAGCAGCGGACCGTCGGCGACCGTCATGTCCATCGTCGCGTGCCCCTCCATCTTTCCGGGTATGCCGCGATCCGCCTGGAGCCGCGCGCCGTCGCTGAGCCCGCGAGTCAGGGTGAGCCGGAAGATGAGCGCGAGCAGGACCACCATGACCACACCCCCGGCAAACTCCGCGGCGACGAACTGCCAGCCGAGCAGGATCAGGAGCGCGAGGCCGAGCTCGAAGACGAGGTTCGTCGACGCGAATTCGAAGATGATCGCGTTCGGGAGCGTGGAGCCCTTGCGAAACAGCGTTCTGGCGATGGCGACCGCGGCGTACGAGCACGACGACGACGCGGCGCCGAAGAGGGTCGCGAGGCTCGCGGAGCGAGCGTTATCGCGGCCCAGGAGCCGGCCGATCGCCTGCTTCGGGACGAAGGCCTCGACGCACGCCGAAAGCAGAAACCCGAGTGCCAGTGGCCAGAGCACCGCCCAGAACATGTCGAAGGCGAGGCGCAGCGCATCGCCCGCATGGCTCAGTACGAAGCTCATCGATCGGACCCCGCTGATCGCACGCGATCAGGGTAGCCATGCAGGACCCGTTCACAACTCTGAGGGATCTCCCAGGTGAAGCCCACGGCGTTCTCACGGCCGGGCGCGACGCTGGTCGACGTCATACGTCAGTCCACCCAGGAGGTGCAACACCATGGACGGCAACCAGTTCATCCCACCGCCCCCGCCCCCGGAAGAGCCGGGAAAGCGAAGGACGGGTCTGCGCAAGATCGCGGCGACGGCGCTGCTCTCGGTCGGCCTGCTCGCGGGAACGGGAGTTGGCAGCTTCGTGATCGCGCACGCTGCCTCATCCTCGGCGTCGACGGGCGCAACCCTGACGGCGAGCACCGCGACCCCGTCAACGACGGCGCCGGCGACCAAGACCCCGTCGACGACGACCATGTGTCCCAACATGGGCGGCTCGACCAGCACCACCGGCTAAGCGTCCCTTCCTCCCCCTCCAGGCGGCCCGCCGCGCGCGGCGGGCCGCCTCACCACCACTCGAACGGCCGCCCGTCCCAGTCGTCGAGCACGGGGTAGGTCGGATCCTCAGCCAGCTCAGCGACCCGATGGCTGAGGGCGTCCACCTCGGCCTCGCTGAGCAGCCGCCGCAGCCGCAATCGCAACGCGGTCATCCGGGCCGCATCCCCGGCGAGGTCACGCACTCGCTTCGCCAGCCTCGCGGGCAGCGGTGAGCCACCCAGCGAGATGAGCGCGGTGCGCTGGCGCGGGTAGGGGAGAAAGCTCAGGGCGTTGTCGATTGCCTTCACGCTGGGACCGTCGACGACCAGCAGGTGGGTCCGTTTGCGGTCGGCGTTGTTGATGAGCACGTCGAGCACGGCGACAGCGCGGAGCTGTGCATCGAGCTGGTCAGCCCGTTCCGCCGTAAGCGGCTCATCGAGGACGTGCACGAAGCGCTGCACCGACCCTGGGCCCAGCGGACCGTCGCGGAGGACCGTCACCGGGACGCGATGCAGTCCCAGTGCGGAGTCGACGATGTACGCGGCAACCTCGCGGAGGTACAGGGTCCGGCGGGGGAAGTCCCAGAGCGGCCGCTCGCCGCGAACGGGTTTGTAGACCGCCCGCAGCGGCTCGGCCGGCTTCGCCGGGTCGGGCGCGTCGAGCTCGAGCAGGAAGACGCCGTTGCTGCCGTACACGACCTCGGCGATCCGTTCGATCGGTGCCTCGGCGAGCGCGCGGGCGATCTCGGCGTCCCGCGTGGCGGCCCCGTCGGCGGGACCGGGCGCCATCGCCGCCTCGAACCGGGCACGCAGCGACGGCGCGGCCGCGGTCTCGTCATCGTCGCCGGCGGGCAGGGCGAGCCCTGGGATCGGGTCGAGGTGGGGTCGGCCCGGCCGTTTGAGACGAGCCCTGCGCCGCCGCGCTTCGTCGCTCACCACTGTCCCGGTGATGCGGAGGGGGCGGTCAGCCGTTCCGCCGGGCGACAAAGATGGTCACGCCCACCGCGAGCCCGACCGGGACGCCGATCAGCAGCGTCAGCGTCGAGACCTCACCGGTCGCGTTCAGCCCCCAGGCGATGCCGAGCACAAGTGCAATCGCCAGGGCCACGAGGAGGCCGATCAGCCAAGCTCGACGGACCGGCGCGGGCTCGGCGCGGCCGGCGATCTCGATCCTCGGAGCCGCGGGAGTTGCGTCCTCGTACCAGCGCCGATGCGCGGCAGGGATGGCCTCATTGTCGGGAAGGTCTGCTCGGTCGAGCGCCGCCCACCACGCCGGGGCGCCGTCGTTTCGTCGCTGGCCGTACGGCCGGGCAGATCGCGAAGACTCGTCGGACATGGAGCCTCGAAGTACGACGGCTGACCACGACGGCCGCTCAACGCTGACGCATGGAATGAAGAGCGGTGAGGAGATGATATCGCCTCGGGTTCTGCGACGCTACCTCGGCGAGTCGAGAGTCGGGTGATCGTGCCGGGAGATGCCGTCCGAAGTCGCTCGCTGAGATCGCTGCAGCGCGAGCAGCGCGCATGTACGCGGTGCGCGGATGCGGGCTACATCGCGCGTGCGCACCCGGTGTTCAGCGGCCGCGCGGGTCAGCGCATCCTGCTCGTCGGGCAGGCACCTGGACCGGTCGAACACGATCAGACCAGGCCGTTCGCGGGTCGGGCGGCCGGCAGTTGATGCGCTGGTTGATTCGCGCGGGCTTCCGCGACGAGGACGACGTGCGTGATCGCATCTACATGACCGCGATGACCACGTGCTTTCCAGGCCGCCGCCCCGAAGGAGCAGGCGATCGACGTCCCAGCGCGGCGGAGGTTGCGCTCTGCGCACCGTGGCTCGACGCGGTGATCGAGATGCTTGCACCGCAAATTGTCATTCCAATCGGTTCGCTCGCGCTCGAGCGATTTCTCCCCGGACAGCGTCTCGACAACGTGATCGGCGCCGCCTACACCGCGTCGGGGATCCCGATCTCCGGAACGCCCGAGGTGCCCCCCATCCTGGTGCCGCTGCCGCATCCGTCGGGCCAGAGCCGGTGGCTCAATGACCCCGCTCGTGTCGCGCTGCTGGACCGAGCGATCGCGACGCTGCGTGAGATGATCGCCTGGGCGGATCCGGGTGCTTGAACCATCGGATCGACTTTCGCGAGGTATTTCCGATGTTATCATCGGCTCTCGCACGTCTTGCTGTGACGGGGAGAAAGGTTGCGCCAACGTGGGATGCGGCGTCGTGAGGGCGCACCTCTGATTCGCGACGAGGCCACATCGCCCGCTGAGCCTGCCGTCAAGAACGCCGAGGACATCCTCGAGCGCATCTTTGCGCCGACACCCAAGGCGAGTCCGGCGGAACAGGCCGAGCGCGCGCTGCGCCGCCCAAAACAACTGATCTACTGCGCGCTGAGCAACCGCAACTTCTACTGGCGCCAGCACATCACCAAGTTCGTCCTCGACGAGGGCCAGGTGCCGATCGTTCCCTTCATGCTCTTCGACTACTACCTCGTGCACACGGTGCCGAAAGACGTCGTGCGCGAAGCGTTCAACAACCTCATCGTGCGCTGCGACCAGATGTGGGTGTTCGGCAATCCGTCCCTCGGTGTCAAGGTGCAGATCGGCATCGCCAAGCGTCTCAAGAAACCGATCCGCTACTACGACATCACCGACATGCCCTACCGAGTCGTCAGCGTCCCGGAAGCGATGCTGCGCGAGGAGTGAGACACTGAGGGCATGACCGTGCTGGTGATCGTGCTGATCGTGGTCGTGCTCATCGTCCTGTACCTCGCGTACAGGTTCAACCGGCTGATCCGGCTGCGGACGCGAACCCAGGAGGCGTGGTCGGATATCGACGTCGAGTTGAAGCGCCGGTATGACCTCATCCCGAACCTGGTGAACACGGTGCAGGGCTACGCCGCCCACGAGCGGGGCGTGTTCGAGGCGGTCACGGCCGCGCGCACCAATGCGCTGGCCGCGTCAAAGACCGGAGACCCCTCGGCGATGGCCGGCGCCGAGGACGCGCTCACAGGATCCACGCGCCAGCTGCTGGCGGTTGCGGAGAACTATCCTCAGCTCAAGGCGTCCGAGTTGTTCCTGAACCTGCAGGAGCAGCTGACCACCACCGAGGACAAGGTGGAGTTCTCGCGGCGGTTCTACAACGGCAACGTCCGCGATTTCAACACGGCACTGCAGACGTTTCCCACCAACATCTACGGTCGGATCCTGCACTTCCAGCCGTTCGCGTTCTTTGCGGTGGCCGACTCGGAGCGCGCCGCGCCGACGGTGTCGTTCCCGCCGACGGCTCCCACGCCTGCGGCACCGTCGCCACCGGCCGCAGCGCCTCCCGTCTGATCCCGCATCGGGTGACCGAACCGACTGACGACGGCGAAGACCGCGAGCTTCGGCGCTTGCTCGTCGCGATGGCGAGCCTGATGCTTGCCGGGGCGTTCATGCTCTGCGCCACCCTGCTCCACCACCCGGAGGCGGGTGCCGTGGTCGTCGTGATCGCGATCCTGGCGACCGTCGTGCTCGCCAGGCCGACCAGGATCATGCTCGGTCTGGTCGCCGTCTCCCTGGCGGTGGAGATGGTGATTCCACTCCAGACCGGCGGTGGCCGGATCGGCGATTGGGATCTCCATTACCAGCTCGGTCGCGCGTACGCGGGGCTCTCGTCCACGGTCGGTGTCACCGATCTTCGACAGCGCACGCCGATGTTCGATGCCCTCGCCGGGAGCGTGCTGGTGTGGGGGAAATCGTACTGGTCGTTCCAGATCGTCAGCGTGGTGCTCAACTCGCTCTGGCTCTGGCCCGCGCAGCGCCTGCTCCAGACAGTCGGTGCGAGCCCACGGCGCCTGCTCGTGGTCGGGCTCACACCGATGATCGTCTTCTACTCGGTGTACACGTGGCCCTGGGGCTTCGTCTCGTTCTTCGTGCTCGGGGCATTCTGCGGGGCGCTCGCACGCGGGCGCGTCGCCGCCGTGACAATCGGGGTTGCACTCGCCGGGGCGTTGCTCACGCACATCGGATCGATCGGCCTCGTCGCCGGCCTCGGGTTCTGGGTGCTGCTACGACGCCGCGACTGGAAGCTCATCGTCGTTGCGGGGTGCGTCGGAGTCTCGCTGATCGCACCCTGGGCGGCGTTCACCCACACGCTGTCTCCGAGTGTGTTGTGGCAGGGATCCATTCCCGCTCAGTACGCCGGCTCGGTGGGCCAGTGGCTGCTCAGCCGGCCGGTGCTCTTTGCCTCGACGTTCTGGGGCATTCCGCCCCCGCGCCTCGGGACGCCACTGCTCGACGTGGTGATCTCGCTGTTCTTCTTCTCGACGTCGGCGGCGCTGCTTCCGGTGCTGATCGTCGGGCGGCGGTGGCCGCGCCCGCCTGCGCCCGTCGTGTGGGCGATCGGGGGCGGCGTGATCGCCGGCATGCTGCTGCTCCCCACCAACACGTCGCGCTCGGGGCTGGCAGAGACCGTGTTCACCGCCGACATCGCGCTCATCATTGCCGGCGTCGCGCGGCTCTCGCGTGAGCAGACGCGAACCCTGGGTCAGGTCACCGCCGGCCTTGCGGCGATTGCGATTGCGGCGCTGGTATGGCGCTCGGAGGTCGTCGTGCCGGGCGATCCCAACTTGCGCTACAAGGTGTCCCAGGCGCTCGAGTTCTTCGTCGCGCGCTTCACGGTGGCGCCGGGAATCCTGGTGGGGGTCATCGGTATCGTCCTGCTTGTGTGGTCGTGGCGCCGTGGCGCTGCACAGGAGGAGTTGAGCGACGCTGCAGCAAAGGCTTGACCTGCCCGATCACGCGGCTCCTGATGCGCCGACGACGTCCGTGTGGGAGGTCGCCGGCTCCGGCGCCACGCGGGTTCGCGTCCACACATCGCGCGCCAGTACCACTGCGGCGACAACTGTCGCTGCCGTGGCGAACAACGGCAAGGCGGCGGGCACGGCCGCTGGCTGTGAGGCCGACGTGATGTCGATTGCGAGAGTTGCGGGGGTCATCGCGACGGCCAGGAGTGCGGCCATGCGACGGTGGCCGCCGAGGAGCAGGATGGCCATCGGCCACATCAGGTACTGGTCGGAGATCGCGGGCAGCAGACTTAGGATGATCAGCATCGACAGGGCGACGATGTCGACGGCTGCGACCCCGCGGCGCGCGCACTGCACGATGACCCAGAGCACCAGCGCCGCAACCACGATCTCCGCCGGCGCGATGAACGGGTCGCCCCATGACGCTGGAAACAGCAGCGACGTCCCCAGTCCCTGGCGGTGCGGCACATAGGCGATCACTCCGACGATGCCCTGCACGATGTGTTCGGGATGGATGACGGCGTACACGGCGAACGCCGCCAGCGCGGGCAGGAGCGCCCGAGCGATGAACCCGCCCCACTGGGCGCGACGCACGCCGGTGAGCAGCGTCGGGACGAAGTAGGCCGGCCAGACTTTGACGGCTGCGCCGATGCCCACCAGCCACGCCGCCCGGCGCGGATGCAGCGTCAGCCACGCCACCGCGAGCAACAGGCACAGTGCTGGGATGCTGTCGAACTGACCGTGCAGCGTCGGCACCGCGATCGCGATCGGGTTCAGAGCGTAGAGCCACGCGCTGCGCCACCGCCACCGTCCTCGCACCAGGATCGCGAGCACCGGCGCGATCGCGGCATCCACCATCCAGAACGGCGCGCGCACGATGGCGGCGAAGAGGTGCGGGCTGCCGGTCGGCACGATGGTCGCGGCGAGTGACCACCACCAGTAGATGACCGGAGGGTAGTTGGCGAGGGTGGGGAGTGCTGCCCCGTACACGTCGCCACCGAGGCGCAGTTGGTTCCCCAGTTTCCGATACGCGAAAAAGATGTCATACGTGCCACCGTCGAAAAGCAGCGACACCGCGGCGCGGAGACAGAGCGCCGCGAGCGTGACCGCCAGAAGGCGCACGGCGACGCGCCGCCCTCCTGCGTCGGCTGGCGCCGGAGCAAACGCTATCGCGACCCCGGCGAGGCCGGCTCCGACGAGGAGCACCCACGCTACCCAGGTGGCCGTGCCCGCCGATAGACCGATGCTCATCGTCGAGGAGTGAGCCTACCGTGTGCTTCAGGCGTCCACGGCGCGGTGTCGAGTTGGATGAGCCTACAGCCGCGCGCCAGCCCCGACGTCAGACAACGGCCGGTGTCTCGAAGTAGTGGCCCTGGTCGAGATCGGCGATTAGCCCGATGTTAGTGGGCTGCCATCCGAGCATCTCGCGGGTGTGCGCGCTCGAAGCCGGGCTGTCGACCCCGATGAAGTTGGCCAGCCACGTGAAGTGCGCCACGGCGTCATCCGGCGCAATCGCCCGCACTGGAACCCCCAGGTGCCGCCCGATCACCTCGGCAACCTCGCGGATCGGCACGCCCTCGTCCCCGATCGCGTGAAGGGTCGATGCGGCCGGCGCCAACTCCACTGCCAGACGGAAGAGCCTTCCTGCATCGGTGCGGTGCACGGCTGGCCAGCGGTTGGAGCCGTCGCCCAGGTAACCCGACACGCCCTTGTCGCGCGCGATCTTGACCAGGGTGGCCATGAACCCGTGATCACCGTTGCCATGAACCGTCGGAGGGAGCCGGAGAACCGACGAGCGAATACCGCGTGACGCGAGCGCCAGCGTCAGGTGCGCGTTGGCCAGCCGAGCGTGAGCCCCGCCGATCAGGGCAGGAGGAGTGGCATCGGGCTCGCGCCCATCGACTTCGGTTGCAACCCGGCCGGGGGCGAGTCCCAGTGTCCCAGAGGCAATGACCAGGGGACGATCGGAGCCCTCGAGCGCCTCGCCGAAGGTCTCGATGGCGCGACGGTCCGCCTCGGCAGCGCCCGCGAAGCCTCCCGCGAACGCGATGTCATGTTTGAACGCCAGGTGGATGACGCCATCCGTGGCAGCGGCGGCAGCGCGGAGGCTGTCGAGGTCGTCGATGCTGCCGCGAAGCACCTCGGCTCCGGCCGCGGCGAGGGCATCGGCCGAGGCGTCCGACCGAGCCAGCCCGACGACCTGGTGGCCGGCACCGATGAGCTCGGGGACGACAGCGGAGCCGATCCATCCCGACGCGCCTGTGACGAAAACACGCATGACAGCCTCCGGTTCAGTGCCCGGCCCTCGGCGGCGAGAACCCAGCGATGTCAGGTACTGCCATCACTCTAGCACCGGCATGTCAGTCACTGCCATCATCGAGTACGATCGAGGCATGGGACGTTGGAAGCCGGACGGCCTGGGCAAACTCGAGGAGGCGGCCCTCGCGCTCTTCGGCGAGCGCGGGTACGAGAACACCACCGTGGCGCAGATTGCCGCCCGCGCGGGGCTGACGGAGCGCACGTTCTTCCGCTACTTCGCCGATAAGCGCGAGGTGCTGTTCTGGGGCTCCGGAACGCTCCAGGAGCTCATGGTCAGCGCGCTGATCAATGCGCCGCCGTCCGCCGCTCCACTGGCGGCCGTCGCCGCCGCCCTTGACGCTGCCGGCACCGCGCTCCAGGACCGCTTCGAGATCGCCCGAAGGCGCCACAACGTCATCGCCGCGAGCGCCGAGCTGCGCGAGCGCGAGCTGATCAAGCTTGCGTCACTCGCCGCAGCACTCGCTGAGGCGCTGCGCCGGCGCGGTACGAGCGGACCGACCGCCACGCTGACTGCCGAGGCTGGAATCGCCGTCTTCAGGGTTGCGTTCGAGCGCTGGGTCACCGAGACCGCGCCGAATGAGCTGCCGTCGCTCATCCGCGAGTCCCTCGAGGAGCTGCGAGGGGTGACCGCGAGATAGCAGATAGGAGCCAACAGCGAGACCAGGTTCTGATCGCGATCAGGCTGACGCCTGGGTCGTAGGAAGGAAGCGTCGCGGCATGAGCGCGCGACGCGGGCAGGCTGACCGATGCCGTCCCGTTCAGACGAGCACCGGGCCGATGAGACCGAAGCGTAAGAAAATCCCCACCAGGCGGGCTCTATAGAGATGACATGTACCGGGAGGGTGCCGCCGTCAGCAACTTGAACAGGGTCGAGTCGGATCAGACCTTCGAGCAAGCGGTGCTACCCGAGCGGCGGCGATTGTATGGACTGGCGCTGATCATCACTCGGGACGCATCGGCCGCCGAGGATGCCGTTCAGGAGACGCTCTTCGCCGCCTGGAGATCCTGGTCAAAGGTTCGCGACCCGCACCACCCGGGCGGCTGGCTGACCCGGATCTGCGTGCGCCAGTGCCTCCGCCGCCGGCAATTCGATGCCCCGAGCCGTTTTGCTGACGCATCGGTCAACGCACGCGCGCAGGGTGAGGTCGGCTTTGGAGGAGAGCTGCTCGACTTCGACCGAGCATTCGAACTGCTCACGCCGAGGCAGCGAGCCGTCTTCACGCTCCATGTTCGCCACGGATACACCGTCGCCGAGGCTGCGGCGCTCATGGGCTGCAGACCGGGGACGGCGCGCAGCCACCTCGGACGTGCGGTCGCGACGCTGAGGAAGGAGATGAGCCATGAATGACGACATCGCGATCGACCCCACCATGCGCGCGGTCGCTGCTCAGTACTTCGATCGCGTCGAAAATCGGCCAGTGCCGCGGAGCTTGACACTCGCCGAACCATCGTTTGGCAGTGCTCGGCGCGGCTTCCGCCTGGTTCGCGGTCTCGCAGCTGTCGCTCTGTTCGTTGCGATCAGCGCTGCGTTGACGATCGTCATCCTTGTGACTCGCAATCTCGCTGCGACGAGCCCCGCGCACCCGCAGGCGCCTCAACTCGCGCCGAGTCTGCCGACGTTCCCGACTTCACCGTGCGGCGTGTGGCCCCGTCCGACGCCGACAACCGGAATCGCCGAATACCCGGTGCCCGGGCTTGACAACATGGGGCCGGCGGTGACCGGATCGGACGGCAATGTCTGGTTCATCGGCGGCGCGTCGAACGGCGTGAACGGATCCCGCGAAGTCGTCGGAAGGGTCACGCCGGCGGGGAAGATCACGATCTACTCCATCCCCGGCAATCCTGGGGAGAGCTTCGACGGAATCGCCGCGGGCCCCGGAGGGGATGTCTGGTTCTCGGTGAGTACCGGCAACATGATCGGCCGGCTGGCGCCCGCGTCGGGCCACATCGATCTGTTCCCCGTACACGTACCCCCCGTGTCGGCCTCGGCGAAACCCGTCCACACCGAGACCACCGACATGGTCGCCGGCCCTGACGGCAACCTCTGGTTCGACGTACGTCAGATCGGGGGTGCTGCGCCTGCGACCGATGGTCAGATCGGGCGCATCGCCCCGACGGGTGTCATCACATTGTTTGCCCTCCCGGGGTCAGGGCGACCAGAAGGCATCTCGGTTGGCGCCGACGGCAGCCTCTACAGCCGGATCGCCGTCGAGGGCGGAGCGATGCTGTGTGGTGCGATCCCCGGGTACTCACCAAGCGCCGAGGTTGTGCGCACAACCGTTGGCGGGAAGATCACCGAGCTCAGCGAGGACAGCCCCAATTCGCCGGATACACGATCGGTCCGGATGGCAACCACTGGTGGATGACCTCCCAGGGGACGATGCGTCGCACCACCCCATCGGGTCAGGTCAAGACCTTTCGTGCTTATACGACCCTGGGGTTCTGGGATCCGGCGCACTTTGTCTTCGGGCCCGACAAGAACATCTGGTATGTCGACGGCGGAGTGATCGATCGCATGACACTCGCGGGGCACGTAAACCTCTACCAGCCTCCTCCGGGGACGGTGTCGGACACGGGCGTTACCTGGATCACGGACGGTCCAGATGGCCGGCTCTGGTTCACCGACGGGCTTTCGATGGGCAACATCATCGGCGCCATCAGGCCCCCGTCCGAGTAGGTTGGCTACGTCTCCCTGACTTGCATCATCGCCTGAAGGGCGGCGATGCGCTCCTCGATCGGCGGATGCGTGTCGAAGAGGTGATGCGTGAATCCGCTGTGATGCTGCAGCGGATCGTCGATGCACATCGCCGCAGTGGCGTGGGTCATCTTCGCGAACGGCTTGTCGTTCTGCTGCAGCTTCTGCAGTGCGTGGAGCAGTCCCGCGGGATTGCGGGTGAGCTCGACGCTGCTCGCATCGGCGAGCGATTCGCGCGAGCGAGACAGCGCGAACTGCATGAGCGGGCCAACAATCACCGCAACCACTGAGAGCAGGGCCGCAGCGGCTATGAGGATGATGATCAGGTAGCCGCCATCACGATTGTTGCCACCACGGGTGAAGAAAAGCGAGCGCCACAGTAGACTGGCGAGCAGCCCGATCAATGCGACCGACGTCGCCACAATCAGCACGAGGCGGACGTCGTAGTTTCGAATGTGGCTCATCTCGTGGGCGAGCACACCCTCAAGCTCCTCGCGATTCATGATCGCGAGCAGGCCGGTGGTGCAGGTGATCGCCGCCTTTTGCGGGCTCGTGCCCGTGGCGAAGGCATTCGGCGACGGGTCGTCGATGATGTAGATCTTCGGCATCGGCAGGCCGGCGCCGATTGTCAGCGTTGACACGATGTCGTAGAGCATCGGCGCCTGCTGCTGGGTGACCGGTTGCGCACCCGAGACGGCGAGCACCGTCGCCTGGCCGAGCGTGAGTGACCACAGCACCACGAGGAGGGCCACGATCGCCGCGATGATGATGCCCGAGATACCGCCGCTGACGCCCGACGCGATATAGCCGATCACGTAGCCGATCGCCGCCCAGATGATGAAGAACGCCGTGACCACGACGACGCTCTTGCGCTTGTTGCGGGCAATCTGGTGATACATCGCCTTCACTATGCCACGGCAGAAGCCGGGGCAAACTGATGTTCAGGCGAGAGTCACATCAGGAGATCAGACCGGCGTATCGCTCCCGAACGGCTCGCAGCGACGCCGGCACGGGCGTGAGCGCCTCGGCCCGCGACGCAACGCAGTCGGCGGTCTTCAAGCCGGCGCCGGTGATGTATGCCACCACCGTCTCGTCGCCGTCCCAGCGACCGGCGCGAGCGAGCTTGCGGAGCACCGCCACGGTGACCCCACCGGCGGTCTCGGCGAAGATGCCCTCGCTGGCCGCCAGCAACTCGATGCCGTCGACGAGCTCCTCCTCGGTCACGCTCGCGACCACCCCTCCGGTCTCGCGCGCGATGCGCAGCACGTCGGCGCCGTCGGAGGGGTTGCCGATCGCGATCGAGCGGGCAATCGTGGCCGGCCGGACCGGGACCACCGTGGTCTCACCGCCGGCGAACGCCGTCGCCACCGGCGAGCAGCCGAGCGCCTGAGCGCCGGTGAAACGGGGCAGCCTTGAAGTGGGCTCGACCAGGCCGAGGTCGATCAACTCACCGGCGGCTTTGCGGTGCTTGACGAACTGGCACCCGGACGCGACCGGCACGATGATCTCGTCGGGCAGGCGCCAGCCGAGCTGCTCTGCGGTCTCGAAGGTCAGCGTCTTGCTCCCCTCGCTGTAATAGGCGCGGAGGTTGAGGTTGCAGAACCCCCAGTCGACGCAGTCGGCCAGCTCGGTACAGAGCCGGTTGACGTCGTCGTAGCTGCCATCTATCGCGATGATCGTCGGTCGGAAGATCGAGGTCCCGATCATCTTGGCGGGCTCGAGGTCGCTGGGCACGACCACCACAGCACGCAGCCCGGCGTGCGCCGCGTATGCCGCCACCGAGTTGGCGAGGTTGCCCGTGCTGGCGCACGCGATGGTGGTGAGTCCGTGCCCGCGCGCCCACGTCGCCGCGACGCTCACGACGCGATCCTTGAACGAGCCGGTCGGGTTCTGCGTGTCGTTCTTGAGGTAGAGATTGCGCAGCCCCAGCTCGGCGCCGAGGTTGCGCGCGCGGATCAGCGGCGTGAATCCCTCGCCGAGGGTGATCGGCTCGGTCTCGTCGAGGTCGACCGGGAGGAGATCTCGATACCGCCAGATGCTCGGGGGTCCGGCGGCGATGCTGTCACGCGAGATCCGCCGAGCCACCTCCTCGTAGTCGTAGCGCACCTCGAGCGGGCCGAAGCAGCGCTCGCAGATGTTGGTCGCCTCGACCGGGGTCTCGTGACCGCATGCGCGGCAGACGAGACAGCTGACGTGCGCGCCCGACGGAGCGCGTCCGTAGCGTTCGAGCAGACTGATGGTGGACATAAAAAAACCTCCCGGGCTTCTGATCCGGGAGGCTTCCCAACGTGGGCGCGCGTGCCCCTACGTCCGGAAACCTCCGCGGGGCATGATCATGGTTGCGAGCACGACTCTGGGTGTCGGCGCAGTGCCGGCATGCTACCGGACACCACGCAGCGCCGCAACCGCGCGTTGACATCGTGACGCGCCTCAGATGCGACGGATGAGATCGCGCTCG
>CAVPXI010000019.1:0-16551 GCA_963709585.1 Candidatus Dormiibacterota bacterium
CTCACCGATGCGATGCATCCCGACGGGTTCAACATCGGCATCAACCAGGGAAGCGCCGCGGGCGCGAGCGCCGAGCACGTCCATCTTCATGTGGTGCCGCGCTGGTCTGGGGACACCAACTTCATGCCCGTGATCGGCGACGTCAAGGTGCTCCCGCAGGATCTCGAGACCACCGCCGCGAATCTGCGCGAGGCCTTCGTTCGCCTCGGACCGCTATAGTCCTTGGCAGATGGGCTCGGTAATCAAGAAGCGGCGCAAGAAGATGCGCAAGCACAAGCATAAGAAGATGCTGAAGAAGACGAGGTGGGCGCGCCGCGGTTAGCCGCGACGGCGAACCCGTCAGGCGCGCGCGTACGAGTGCAGCCCGGCGATCCAGAGGTTGACCGCGTAGAGCGTGAACAGGATGGCCGCGAACCCGAACGCGGTGATGATCGCGGCTCGCTTCTCCTTCCACCCGTAGGTGACGCGGGCGTGGAGATAGATCGCAAAGACAACCCACGTGATGAACGCGAACGTCTCCTTGGGATCCCAGCCCCAGTAGCGACCCCAGGCGTGCTCACCCCAGATGGCACCGCAGATGACTCCGAATGTCCAGATCGGGAAGCCGATCATCACGAAGCGATAGCTCCAGCCGTCCAGCATCCCCGCCCCGGGGAGGGCCCGCTGCAGCCAGGTTGCGACCGGATGCCTCCCTCCGCCGGCGAAGCCTCCGCCTGACCCGCCCCCGCCCATGGTCATGGTCGCGACGCCGCCGCTGCTCACACTTGACGCTACCGTCGCCGGCGCCACCGCGAGCAGCCGGTTGTCGGCCCAGCGCCGCGCCAGATACGCCATCCCGAAGAAGAAGGAGAAGCTCAGGACCGCCGATGACGTGGCCATCGAGGTGACGTGGATCGTCAGCCAGTAGCTGTGCAGAGCGGGGACCAGCTGCCCCGGCGGCACGTAGAGCATGTAGGCGACGCCCATCAGGGCGACCGTGACGATCATCGCCGGCAACCCGATGAGGCGCATCCGGGCCCGAACCATGAGGACCACGCAGACGGTGACGAGCACGAAGGCGATCCCCGTCGAGTACTCGTACATGTTGCCGAGCGGCCAGTGGCCGGCCTCCAGGGCGCGCGTGAAGATCGATGCGAAATGGATCGGCCAGCCGATGAGCACCAGCGCCATTCCGACGTCGCCGAGGACCCGCTTGCGGAAGGCCAGATGGAGCACGAAAGCGACTACGGCGAGGGTGTATGCGGCGACCGCTATCCCGAAGAGAACCAGGGACGCCGGGGTGCTCGACATGCCTGCGGGCGAGTATAGCCACCGGTAGCGGCGAGGCAGCCTCGGCGCCCATCGCACAGAGATGCCATCCAGCCTGTAAAGGAATGAACGCGAGCCCCCCGTTTCCACGGCGCCTCCGTACCATGGGGGCAATGTCCCGGCCGCGCGTTCTGCTTGCCGACGATGACCCGCGCGTGCTCTCCGTCGTCTCCCGCTACCTCGACCTCGAGGGGTACGAGATGTCCACGGCGTCCGATGGGGAAGCCGCTGTCGCGATCGCGGCGGCCGATCACCCCGACCTGATCATCCTCGACATCATGATGCCGGGCATCGACGGCATCGAGGCCTGCCTGGCAGATCAGGGCGAATGCGGCGACCGCCCAAACCCCCGTGCTCATGTTCAGCGCCCTTTCCGAGGAGGCCGAGGCCGCCCGGCTCGCCGGGGCGGACGGCATGCTCCCCAAGCCCTTCAATCTGCCCGCTCTTGCCGAGGCGGTGAAAACGTTTTTCGCGACTCGGACGGCTTCGTAGGCGCCTCGAGCGCCCGCCCTATACTGCAAAACGCCTCGGCGTGACCTGATCCCGGGGCGGTAGCTCAGCTGGGAGAGCGCTGCCCTCGCACGGCAGAGGTCGGGGGTTCGAGTCCCCCCGCTCCACCACCGGTCTTCTAGGGCCCTTCACGACGAGCGGAGCAGAGCGCAGCTTGCAGCCGGCCGCTTCGGTCACCGGGTGCCGCGGGGCGTCAGCCACCGGGTTGCCTGTCCCGTGACGTCGGCGACATGATCAAAGTCGCTGTCGTAATGGACGAGCGTGAGCCCGTGGCGCTCCGCAACTGCAGCGATGAGTAGATCGGGGATACCGACCGAGCGATGCTTGCCCTTCTCGGCGAGCAGCACCATGACCTGACCGGCACGGTCCCAATCCTCCTGATGGGTCTCGACGAGGCGGAATCCGGCCTGCCGTTCTTCGATGATCTCAAGGAGCGCACGGTGGCTTGTAGCGCTATAGAGGATCTCCAGGTCGGTCATGGAGCTGCGCCGCACATTGCCGTCCATGATCTCGGACGCTAACCATTCGGTCCCTGCTAAGCCGACTCGCACGAGCGCGCTCTTGTCGGCGAGATAGGCCGCCATCAGCGCCAGGCAGACTGCATGACGTCGGGGTCGTCGAGTTCGATGTCCTTGTGTTGTGAGAGCCTCTCGATGAACCGCCGGCGGGAAGCTCGGGCGGCAACCTCTCGGAGAGCACCGTTCACGGTGTCGACAAGAGTGCTGGTACCGAGCTCGTCCTGCGCTTCACGGGCGGCCTGACGATCCACGGCGATTGTGGTCTTGCGCTCGCGGCTGAACTCGGCTCTGGCGGTCATGTCTTCTCCTTCGGGATACCTAAGAAGTCTAGCAGAGCTATCCCAGCAGAGAGCATCTAGATATCCGCATGCTCTCATAGATACATCTCGAACGGTCCTGGTGGCCTGCTTAAAGGATGGATTGCCGCCATCGAGCTCTTCACCAAGTGCCGCGGGGATTGCCATCATGGACACGTCCCAGCCTGCATGCATAATGCATGCCACAATTCCAGGTATGAGCAGGCCGCTCCAGATTCGCGAGGTCCCTGACGATATCGTCGATGCCCTGAAGGCGAAAGCAGAAAAGGAGCATCTCTCCCTGGCTGCCTACGCGCTGAGGGTGCTCGAGCGAGATGCCGTGACGCCGTCGCTCGCCGACGTGCTCGCTCGACCGCCGAGGCGGTCTTCGATCACACGGGAGCAGATCGTCGATGCCATCCGAGCGGATCGCGACATCCGTTGATAGTCATCGACGCCTCGGTACTGGTCGGCGCGGTCCTGGGTTCGGACGCTGCACTGGTTGCCCGGCTGTTGCGCGAGCCGGCGCTGCACGGGCCTGAACTGCTTCCACTGGAGGCAGGTTCGGTACTGCGTCGCTTCGTCCTCGGCGGAAAGTTGAGTGAACGCGCAGCGCGGATTTCCCTCGGGAAGGTGGAGGCGTTGCCACTCACGCTGCACTCTCACCGTGGCTTGCTCGCTCGGATCTGGGAGCTGCGAGCCACCATGACCGTCTACGACGCGGCGTACGTGGCCCTCGCCGAAGCGCTGGGGCTCCCGCTGGTCACCTCCGACAGCCGCCTGTCCAGAGCGCCCGGCCTCCGCTGCAGCGTTGACGTCGTCTGAGTGCAGCGGTCAGGCGGGGCCGATCTGGGCGAGCAGCGGGACGATCCTGCCGAGCTCCCGAGCCGTCGCCACCGGATCGGGCGTCGTATTCCGGACCCCGACCATGGCGATCCCCAGCTTCGCGTACTCCTCCATGTCCCGCAGGAAGCCGTCGACATCTTTGGTCGGGTCGGCCGCGCCCTGGATGGTCTTCTTGATTGTGGCCATGTCGCGACCCTCGTCCTCGCAGTGACGGCCGAGTATGTCGAGCTTGCGCTTCACCTCCACGGGTCCGAGCGCGAAGAGGTTGCACGCGTCGGCATAGCGCGCCACGAGCTTGAGGGTCTTGCGCTCGCCACCGCCACCGATGAGGATCTTGGGGCGAGGCTGCTGTACGGGTTGCGGGTGGCACAGGGTCTCGGCGAGGTGGTAGTGCTTGCCGTCGTACGGCCCGTCGTTGTCGCTCCACATCTGATTGCAGATCTGCAGCGTCTCCTCGAGTTGCTCGAAGCGCTCCGCGATCGGCGGGAAGGGCACACCCAGGGCGAGGTGCTCGCGCTCGTACCACGCAGCGCCGATCCCGAGCATGGCCCGCCCACCGGAGACGACGTCGAGGGTGGTGACGATCTTGGCGAGCAGGCCGGGGTGCCGGTAGGTGACGCCCGTCACCATGAGCGACAGGGTCATCCGCTCGGTTTTCCCTGCAACGAAGCCGAGCGCTGTGTAGCCCTCGAGCATCGGATCCTGGGCGGTGGCGAAGCCCTCCATCTGGAACCAGTGGTCCATCATCGTGAAGGTCGAGCAGCCGGCTGCCTCTGCGGCCTGGGCGGTCGCCGCCAGGGTCGGACCCAGAGCCTTGCTTCCGCCCGGAAGGGTGAAATTCATGAAGTGAAGAGCGAGTTCCATCAGATGACTCCTGCGAGTTGCTCAGGCAGTGTGGGTGCGCGGTGATCGACCGCACAGGTATGGAAGGCTAGTGGACAGGGGCAAAACCGCGTTCTGTCACTCGGCGTGCGCCGGCATCACGCGGCGACCGCGATCTGCGAGTGCTGCGCGCTGCGGCTGGCGTCCCGTAGGCTACCCGGGAGCCATGTGGGCGTCCAAAGAGGATCGACTGTGAATCATTTCGAGGGCCGGACCATCCTGCTGACCGGAGGCACCGGGTCCTTCGGCCAGCATTTCACGCGCACCGCGCTCGCGAAGTGGAACCCCGCCGCCATCCGCATCTTCAGCCGCGACGAGCTCAAGCAGACCGAGATGGAGCGGAAGTTCGACGACCCGCGCCTCCGCTTCTTCATCGGCGACGTGCGCGATCGCGACCGGCTGCGTCGCGCCATTGAGGGCGCCGACGTGGTCATCCATGCGGCCGCGCTGAAGCACGTGCCGGTGTGCGAGTACAACCCGTTCGAGGCGATCAAGACGAACATCCTCGGCACCCAGAACGTCGCCGAGGTGTGCCTCGACGCCGGGGTCCCTCGAGCCATGGCGCTGAGCACGGACAAGGCGGTGAGCCCGGCGAACCTCTACGGGGCGACCAAGCTGTGCGCAGAGAAGCTCTTCGTGCAGGCCAACGTGTACGCCGGGAAGCTCGCCACCCGTCTCTGCTGCGTGCGCTACGGCAACGTGGTCGGCTCCCGCGGAAGCGTCGTCCCGCTCTTCCGCGATCAGTCGACGTCCGGCGAGCTCACTGTGACCGACGAGCGCATGACCCGTTTCTGGATCACGCTGGATCAGGCGGTCCAGTTCGTCGCCGACTGCTTCGTCGCCATGTCGGGTGGAGAGGTGTTCGTTCCCAAGATCCCGAGCACGCGGGTGCTCGACCTCGCCGAGGCGATCGCGCCCGGTCTGGCGGTCCGCTACACGGGCATCCGGCCCGGAGAGAAGCTCCACGAGTCGCTGATCACCTCAGAGGAGGCGCGCCACACCGTGGACAAGGGCTGGTGCTACGTGGTGGAGCCCGAACACGCCTTCTGGGGTCGGCGCGAGTCCAGTGACGGAACGCCGGTTGCGGAGGACTTCGTCTACAGCAGCGATCGCAACACCCAGTGGCTCGACATCCCGGAGCTCCGCGAGTTGCTCGCAACCGTCCCGCATACGACGACGGCGGTGCCGGCGCCGGTCGGATGAGCGTCACGAGCCCACCGGCGATCGCGGGAGGGACGCCGATCCGCGTACAGCCCCTCCCCTACGGGCGCCACCACCTCGACGACGCCGACATCGCCGCCGTGGTGGCCGCACTGCGCTCGGGCACGCTCACCGGCGGCGCGGCCATCGCGGATTTCGAGCACGCGCTTGCCGCCCGGGGCAACGTGGACCATGCGGTCGCAGTCGCAAACGGCAGTGTTGCACTCGACCTCGCAGTCCTCGCGCTCGGGGTCGGACCCGGAGACGAGGTGATCACGACACCGCTGACGTTCGTCGCGACCGCGAACGCGGCGCTTCGCGCCGGCGCCAAGCCGGTGTTCGCCGACATCGGGGACGACCGCTGCCTCGAACCGGAGTTGGTAGCGCGCGCCGTTACGCCACGCACCAGGGCGGTGATCACCGTCGACTACTCGGGGCTCCCCTCGGACATCGGGGCGTTGCGGGCGGCGCTGCCCCGGCCGCTTCCGATCATCGCCGACAGCGCGCATTCGCTCGGCGCCTCGCAGAACGGACGGCCGGTCGGGTCGCTCGCCGACATCACCACGCTCAGCTTCCATCCGGTGAAACAGATCACCACCGGTGAGGGGGGCGCGTGCCTGACATCCGACCCCGATGTTGCCGACCGCATTCGCAAGCTGCGCAACCACGGGATGACCAGCACCGCCGACGAACGAAGCGGCGCGCTCTGGAAATATGACGTCACCATGCTCGGCGACAACCACCGCATCACCGCGTTACAGGCAGCACTCGGCACCTCGCAGCTGCGTCGCCTCAACGACGTGGTTGCCGAGCGAAGCGAGATCGCCGACCGGTATGACGCGCTCCTCGGCGACATTCCCGGCATCGGTCTCCCCCCTCGACCTGGGGGCCGCCAGAGCGCGTGGCACCTCTATGCGATCGAGATCGAGCGTGACGAGTTCGGATGCGAGCGCGAACTCGGTCATCGACGCTCTGCGCGCGGAGGGAATCGAGGCGACGCTCCATTACCCCGCCGTGCATCTGCTCTCGCTCTACCGCGAGCGAGGGGGCGTTCCCGGCACGGCTCCGCGGGCCGAGCGGCTGTGCGACCGGCTCGTCACGCTCCCGCTGTACCCGGCGATGACCTCCTCCGACCAGGACGATGTCGTCCTCGCCCTGCAACGGATCCACGCGTGGGCGGCGGCGCGCGCGGTCCCGTCGTGACCAAACGGGCGCTGCTCGCCGCCGACTGCGGCAGTGGCGTCGGATTGGGGCACATCGAACGGATCCTCGCGCTCGCCGACGCGCTCACGCCCGACATGGACGTCTCCATCCTTCTGCCCCAGGGCGACGCGTCGCTGCAGCGCCGTGTTGCCGATCGGGGACACTGCGCGATCGACGCTCCGGGTCCCACATCAGAACGCGTAACTGCGGCAGTCGGCGCGGCACCCTTCGACGTGATCGTCCTCGATGGGTACGTGTTCGACGTCGAGATGCAACATCGCATCCGCGACAGGGCGGCGCTTACAGTGGTCGACGACCTGGGTCTTCCAACCGATTGTGACCTCGCGATCAACCCGTCGCCCGGCGGAGAAACGCTGTGGCCAGCGGGGGCGACCGCATTCCTCGGGGGTGCCGCGTACGCACCGATACGGGCGCTCTTCGTGGGCGCGCGCGAACGGGCGCTGCGCGACGGCCGCGACCCGCGCACCGTGCTCGTGAGCACGGGCGCCACCGACCTCGGCGGCATCGGCAGGCAGGTGAGCCTCGAGCTGCGGAATCACGATCAGAGCGTCGAGGTCGTCCGCGTTGTCGGCCCCGATGCGGTCCCCGCCTCGCTGGATGTGCGACCGCGCGAGCGCCTGCTGGTGGCACCCCCGGAGCTTGGCGGCGCGCTCGCGACCGCGACGCTGTACGTGGGTGCCGCCGGGACGACGGCCATCCAGGCAGCATGTGTCGGCACCCCCGCCGTGGTCACGGCCGCGGTGCCGAATCAGACGGCCCAGGCGGCAGCGCTCGCGGCGGCCGGGTGCGCGATCGCAGCGTGCCCGAACGACCTGGCCGCGGCGTGCCTGACGCTCCTCGAGGACCCTGCGCGGCGCGAAATCATGTCGGCAAGGGGACGGACCCTCGTCGACGGAGGCGGAGCCGCTCGGGTTGCCGACGCGATTCGCCATCTGGTCACCGCGCGGGCCGCGTGATGACCACGCTTGCCGTCATCCAGGCGCGCTCGGGATCGACACGATTCCCGCGCAAAGTGCTGGCTCCGCTCCAGGGTCGACCCGTGCTCGCGCACGTCATCGAGCGCGTCTCGAGAGCCACCCTCCTTGACGGCGTCGTCGTCGCCACAACCGATGGCGCGATTGACGATGACGTTGCGTCACTTGCGATCACCTCAGGCGCACACGTCACGCGCGGGCCCGAGGACGATGTGCTCAGCCGCTACGTGCTGGCCGTCCGCGAGCACGGCGCCGGTGTCATCGTCCGTATCACCGCTGATTGCCCGCTCGTGGATCCGGCGATCATCGACCTCGTGATACGCGCCCGTGCCGACGAGGGTGCCGACTATGCGAGCAACGTGGCGCCCGCGACCTACCCGGACGGCTATGACGTCGAGACGCTGACCGCCGAGTGTCTCTTCCGCATCGACAGGGAGGCGACCCTGGCGTACGAGCGCGAGCATGTCACCGTTCGAGTACGCGAGCACCTCGATGACTACCGGACGGCGCGGGTCCGCAACGATCGTGATCTCTCGTGGATGCGCCTCACCGTCGATCTCCCCGAGGATCTGGATCGGATTGCGCGCCTGCTGGCGACGCTGCCCGCGACACCGCCGCCCGGCCTCGCCGAGGTGGCCGCGGTCTATGAGCGAGATCCGGCGTTGCATGCCAGTCCGCTGCCGCCGCGCGACCAGCGATGGCACGCGCAGCGTGACGCCGCGCGCCGGAGGCCGCCGGCGGAGGAATCGCGTCCGGTATGACGGTTCCGGCCGCTCCTGTCGCGCACGGGCGCCGCGTCTTCCGCAACACGCTGGTCACCGGAGCGGTCGGCGTGTTCTCCCTGCTGGCGAACTTCTTCGTGATCGGCGAGGCCGGCCATATCCTGGGCCCGAACCCGTACGGAATCCTCACGCTGGCATTGGCGTTCTCAGTGTCCGCCGGGTATCTGAGCATCTCCGACCTCGGCCTGCAGGCGGGCGTGACCCGCTTCATCGCCGATGCCGACGGACGCGGTCAGCGCGAGCGCATCGGCGAGGTGGTGAGCTCCGCACTCGCGGTGCTCTCCGCCACTGCTGTGGTCGCGGTCGCGATCCTGCTCACGCTCTCCGTTGTCGGAAGTCACCTTTTCGGCAAGGTCCACGGCGTCGCGCTCCAGAACGACCTCCACCTGCTGTTCGTGCTCTTCGCAGCCGAAGCCGTCTTCGGGTTGCCCGCGCTTGCATTCCTCGGCGTGCTCCAGGGACTCCAGCGCTACGGGTGGATCAAGGTCGTGGATCTCTCGCGCCAGATCCTCTTCACGGTGCTCGCTCTGATCGTTCTCCTCACCGGTCGCGGCGTCGTCGCGTTCGGCGCCACCATGGTCGTGGCCACAGCGTTCGCCGCCGTCGGATACGCGGTTGTGGCCCACCTGCTCTGCCCCGAGATGCGCGTGTCTCCCCGATTGATCAACCGCGCCGCGCTCCGACCTCTCGCCGGATTCAGCGCATGGGTGTTCATCTCGAGAATCAACGGCGTGATCTGGGCGCAGATGGACACCGTGATCCTGTCCGTGATCGTCGGCATCAACGTGCTCGCCGGCGACAACTTCGCGGCCCGCCTGCAGTCGGCGGCATCCTATCCGCAATCGTTGAGCGCGGCTGCCGTCGTCCCCGCGTCGGCCAATCTCCTTGCGTTGGAGTTGCGCGTCCGCCTTCGCGCGCTGCTGATTCGCGGCACCCGCTACTCCCTGGAGCTCTCGTTGCCGGTCACGATCGCCGCGATGATCCTGGCACGCCCGCTCCTCATCTATTGGGTCGGCGACCAGTACGCGAGCTTCTCTGGACCGGCACAACTCTTTCTCACCTATCAACTGGTGTCGTGCACGGCCGGGATCGCCAATACCATGCTGGTGGGGATGGGGCGCGTGCGCGCCGTGACCGTCTACGTAACCATCGCGATGGTCATGAACCTCGGGATCTCGATTGCGCTGGCCCGCCCGCTCGGCGTCTCCGGGGTGATCATCGGGACCCTGGTCGGCTATGGGATCACCGCGCCGCTGTACATCCGCCTGGTGCTTCGCGAGTTGTCGATGAGCGTCGCTGAATTCGTCACGCAGGCGATCCTGCCGATCCTGCCGTGGGCTGCCGTGTTCGCCGCCGTGGTCGCGCTCACGGCGCAACTTGTTGCGCCCACCAGCCTCATCGCAGTGGCGCTGTGCTGCGTTCCCGGAACGCTGGTGTACGTCGCGGGAGTGGTTCGTTTCGCGATGACCCGCGAGGAGCGCAGCGCGTTGTTCGGCTTCCTGCTTCCCGCATCCCGCTCACGCTGATGGACCGCGTTCGGGTCCTTGCCATGGACCATTTCTCCGACCAGGATCTGCGCGCGCTCGAGGCAGACCCGCGCCTCGATGTCCGGCGGTTTCCCTATCAGCGGTTCCGCCAACCCGCGATCCGGATCATGGGCCGCGCCGTCGCCCGAGGCCTGCACGCTTACAACAATCCGGACATCGCCGCGGCCAGGCTCCGTTACGCGGCCTGGCTCCAGCGCGAGGTGGAGCGTCTCTTCCTGGAGCGCGCCTTCGACGTGATTCTCCTCCCCTCCGACACGTTCTTCTACGTGCGAAGCCTGCCTGGCGCGGCGCACGCGCTCGGCATTCCCGTCGTGGTCATGCAGAAGGAGACGACCATCTCCGTGCACACTATGGAGGAGCACAGCCAGGAGATGCGCATCGAAGCGCCGTTCGTCGCCGACTGGATGACGGTGTGCAGCGAGCGACATCGCGAGTTCTGGATGCGAGCCGGTGCGGACGGCGCTCTCGTCGAGGTGACCGGGCAGCCGCGTTTCGACATCTACGCCTCGCGGCGAACGCGACCGCCGTCAGCGCGACGCCGCATCCTGTTTCTGACCAACGAGCTCGACGCGTACGTCCCGGGCGTCGGCCAGGGGATGGGGCTCCGAACCTGGGAGCCGCTTCGCGATGCGACCGAAGCCGCGCTCTTCGATGCGGTGCGACAGGGAACATGCGAGGTCCTGGTGAAGATTCACCCGCAGCAGAATCATCGCGTCGAGTTGGCGCGGATCGCGCACCGCTCCGGCGATCGCTGGCAGCACGGCGTCGAGGTCGCCCCCCCGGACGCGGACACCCGCGAGCTCATCGTCCGCGCCGACTTCGTGGTCGGGTTTCAGTCAACCGCCCTGTACGAAGCGGTCGCCGCGGGCAGGCCGGTCATCTACGCGGCCTGGGGCGATGAGTACGAGCGTTTCCGCAGCGGTTTGATCCCCTTCGACCAGGCTGCGTCCGCGTGCGTGCATCACGCGACGTCCGCAGGTGAGCTGGCCACGCTGCTTTCCGAGGATATGCCGGCGGCCGGCGTGGGGTGCACCGCGTGGTACGAGGAGGCGCTGGGTCCAGTCGACGGGCAGGCGACCGACCGCGTTGCGCGGCGGCTGATGTCGCTCGCAGCCGCATGGTCGCCGACACTGCGACGCCGCGAGCTCGAGAGGCGGCGAACCCGCTTCGCGGTCGGACTGCTCGCCCGAGCGCTGATCGCGCAGACCGTGTGGACGGTTGCGATTCCGGTGGCGAATGCCGCCGGTGAGTCACGGCGGGTTGGAATGCGGCGCCGGCGCGCCAGCGAAAAACGCCGGCTGGCGATCGGAACGCTCCGCCGGCGATCTCACTGATCCGGCCACCGACGCCTCGTCCAGAAGACTTCGTGATCGTCGCGACCGAGCGCCCAGAGCGTTCGCCGAGCCAGATCACCGGCACGGCCGGCGCGTTGCGAGAGGGTGGGCCGCGGCGCGTTGCCGGCGATATCGCGAATCAGCTCGACGGCCTCGGATGCGCCGATGACCCGCTCGTTCGCCGCCCGCTCCACCAGCCAGAACGCGAGATCGTAGAAGCGGTAGAGACGCAGCAGGCACACATGCCGGATGAGCTCGGTCATCGACTCCGATGACGGCTGCAACGCCGACTCGCGGAAATACAGTGCGTCGCCCGCGACCAACTCCGCGCTCAACGCCGCACTCCCGGTCGCGGTGTGCAGGTACTTGCGCAGATAGTGGTGGGGCTGATCGTCCGCGTTGCGATAGGCACGGTGGGTGCGCAGGTCGAGCAGTCGGAAGCCGCGCTCGCGCATGAACGCGTGCACGTCGCCGAATCCCGGCTGGCCCTTGTACAGCTCCATGAACTCCACCTCGGTCTCGACGCAGAGCACCGCCTCGAACTGTCCGGGCGTCAGCGATGAGAGGATCTCCAGCTCGGTTCCCTGGGTGTCGAGCTTCATGAGCGCCGGCACCGGACGCTGGTACTCGACAAGGAAGTCGCGCAACGACTTGCACTCGACCTCGACGATGCGCCGGACGCCTGCGTACGACCGTCCGCTGTACTCGAGGATCACCGGGTCGTTGGGTGGATACAACGAGGAACCGGTCGGCCGGTTGAGGATGTAGAACGGGCGTCGACCGCTCGTGCCTGCCAGCGCGACCGGGAACCAGTGGACATTCACTGGCGAGTCGCGCTGCCGGGCGGCGCATTCATCTTCGTCGGGCTCGAAGCAATCAACCTCCATCACGGGGAGGAAATCGCGCCACTGGGGGGCGACCCCGCCCGCTGCGCCGACATCCATGGCGCGCAGCGGATCGGTTGCGAGCGTTGTCGCGATGATGCCGTCGGGGTCGAGCGGGCTTCTCCGCTCACGTGCCTGGTGACGAGATCGCGCGACCGTCCGCATGATCCTGCGGATCGATCCGCCCCCTGACATGCCGGTTGCGCCCGACCTTCAGTATCCCCACATGTGCTGCAGCGACACGCTGCCGGCCGTCGAGCATGTGAGGATCTGACAGTTGACATCCGCGTCGGCAGACGTCACCAGGACGGTTCCGTATCCGCTCTCGCCGAGGAACTGGTCGAGTTCGTCGAAGAGCTCGTCGGCCCAGAGCACCCTGCCCGTGAAGGCGGTCACGTCCGCCTCGGCGGTTCTCGCCGCTCCGTTCGGTGCGAAGAGCCGAACCTTCACGGTGGCGATTGTCGTGTGGCTCAGGTTTCCGGAGCCGTTGACGGCGAGGATCCCCGTGCGCAGCCCTCGCGCGGTGCGCACCTGCCCGACGATGTTGGTCCGGCCGACCACGCCTTTCGAGGGATGCAGCCAATGCGGAAACCCGTCGATCGTGGCGTTGAGATTCCGCCAGCAGCTTTGGAACTCGGTGACGTCGCGATCCCCGGTGCGCTTGTTTCGCACCACCAGGTTGCCGCAGGCATTGATGCGCTGCGGGTCGATGTTCATCGTCTTCCAGTCGGGGCTGACCAGCACGAGTTGGGGGCGCCCCCCGTCGGGCGTCGAGAAACCTGCGAGCAACTCGTCGGCATAGTGATAGCCGGACTTCGGCAGCGCGATCGCTCGTCTGCCGAGCACCGTGCCCTCGCCGTCGAAGAACACCAGGACGAAGTCTGTGAGCTGCGGGTTCGCCGCCTCGAACGAGAAGCCGAACTCGATCTCCGACGAGTTGTCGAGCAGGGGAAGACCATGCGGCCAGAACAGGAATCCCCGCTCCTCCATCAACTCCAGGAACTCGCGACGCTCCGAGGAGAGCGGCGGCCGGTGCTCGACCTGGGCGACGGTCACCTCGTGGTTGCCACGGATCGACGGTCGATCCTTACCCGATCCCTCGTCGAACGCGAACCAGTACGAGGTGCCGTGCCCCTGGTATCGGTAGCCCCAAAACCCCGGATGGGTCTCGCCGTGCGGCTCAGGGGGAACGTTGACCTGCTGGATGGTGCGCGATGCGTCGCGGGGGAACGTGCCCTTGTTCGTGCCACGTGCCCAGTGCACCTCACTGTCGGAGTTGCTGAGCCGGTGGTCGTAGTTCGGGAGCGTGAGCACCAGGCTGGCCGATCGCAATTCGCTGAGCGGGATGCGGGACTCGCAGACGTGGTCGGGACCGTAGTCGTGAGCGCCGTGGAGGCTCGTCAACGAGTCCTTCCAGAAGAGATCTGCCCACACCCGCCATCGCGGATGACGGTTGCCGGTCAGCGCGGGATGGGTGGTTCTCACCTCGATGACCGCCGTGCCTTCGCGGTCCGGCAGCAGGTCGTCGAGCGTGAAGTGCACGGTCTCCTGCGGGCGCATCATCAGGAATCGTTCGTGGTGGCTCTGCGCGTCGCTGCTGGTGACTTCGAACCAGCAGCGGATCCTTGATCGGAAAGAAATCCGAGAAGTGGTGAAAGAGGTAGATGTCGGCCGCCTCGACCTCGGCCGGAATCGGAATCGTGGAACCGCAGTACTCGAAGCTCTGCCCGACCCAGAACACCGGCGTTACCGAGTCCCCGCGCTCCACCCATCGCAACGCGTTCAGATAGGCGGTCTTGACATCCGCACCGCCGACGACGAGCGCGTCGTAACGATGGAGGTCCTGGGTCGCGGGCAGCGCCGCCCCGGCGAGGACGTCGCCGTCGCGGTGCGAGACCCAGTCCCAGGTCACCTCCGGGGTGGCGGCCATCAGGGCATCCCGGAACTCGGCGTCCCCGTACACGACACCGGTCCGGACCGCCCGTTCGCGCACCTGCGCGACAACGGCGGCGAGATCCTGGTCGATCGATGCGATCTTCGGGCGGGGAGCGCCCGAGGCAGGAGCCGTTTCCTGCCGACGCTGCTGCCAGCGCTGGCGCAGCTTCATTCCGAGGAGTCCGGGGTCCGACCGGAGGGTCGCGACGGCCCGGGCCACCTCACTGCGAAGCGGTCGGGCGGAGGACGGTCGGGTGGTCATGTGGCGCCCCCATGATGAGATTGGAATCGAGCGGCCGTGCCTCGGTGATTATGGCCGGATGTCACCGTTTGGCCTCGACCGATCGCTCCAGGACGACGAACCCACGCCGCTGACGTCCTGTATCGCTGAACCCCGCCCGCTCGAAGGACCGGAGTGAGGCCGTGTTCTCCCCGTGCACCAGGGCCAGGAGGCTCCGAACCGCGGCGTCCGCCTCCATCTCGATCACGAGAGCCCGGAGCATCCTCGAACCGACGCCTCTTCCGCGGCGCGCGGGCGCGACCGAAATCGACACCGTGCCGGTTTCATCCTCCAGGTCGATACGGACCTGCCCGACGGGCTCCCCCGCCTCCTCGGCGATCCACAGGCGCGGCGCCGGGCGCTGCCAGTCTCGCGGTAAGCCAGTTCGCGTGCTCGGCGGCGGCGACCGGCCGGCCGCTGAGGCTGTAGCGCACCACGTCCTGGTCATTGCGCCACTCGATTAGGAGTGCGCGGTCGGCCGAGGTCGCGGGGCGGAGGACGACCTCGTTCCCGGCGGGCCAGTCGGTGGTCAGCGGACCAGGTCGTCCCACTCGAGCACCTGGTCGCTGGTCACGTCGCGGGCGACGTGGCGTCCGACGACCTGGTCGAGGGCGTCGATGGGGATGCCGAACCCGGGGCGCTTGATCGCCAGGTCGTCGCGGGTGAGCTCGCCGCCCGCGGGGACGTCGCGCGCAGCCACGATGCTTCGCCGCCCGAGCCGGAACAGATCGGCTTCCGCATCGGTCACCCGCTTGACGCTCGAACCCAATGCGCCCTCGGTCTCGCGTATCGCCACGACCATTGCCGCAAGCTCGGCGGGTTCCAGCGCGAAGGCATGGTCGGGGCCCGCCTGGTCGCGACTCAGGGTGAAATGCTTCTCCACCGCGCATGCACCGAGGGTCACCGCCACAACGTCGGCGGTGTGACCCGGCGTGTGGTCGGACCAGCCGACGGGGATCTGGAAGGCGCTGCGCATCGTAGTGATCGCCCGCAGGTTGAGATCGTCAAAACGCGGCGGGTAGTTGACCGCGCAGTGCATGACCATGAGGTCGCGGGCTCCCGCGCCGGCTGCGGCATCGAGCGCGCGCTCGATGTCGCCAAGGGAAGCCATGCCCGTCGAGAGCAGGATCGGTTTGCCGGTGCGGGCGACGCGCTCAATCAGCGGGAGGTGATTCACCTCGTACGACGCGATCTTGTATGCAGGGACGCCGACCTCCTCGAGCACGTCGACGGCGGCTTCCTCGAACGGCGTCGAGAAGAACGGGATGCCGCATGACGCGGCGTGGCGCGCGAGGTCCTGATGCCACTCCCACGGGATTTCGACACGTTTGATCAGCTCCCACACCGATTCCTGGTTGGCGAGGAGCCCCTTCTCCTTGAGGTAGCGCATGTCCGGGGTGCGCCGCGAGTACAGGCCCTCGGCGGTGTACGTCTGGAACTTGACCGCATTCGCCCCGGCCTCCGCGGCGACTTCGATCAGACGCAGCGCCGTGGGCAGGTCGCGGTTGTGATTCGCTCCGGCCTCGGCGATCACATAGCAGGGATGTCCGGGACCGACCGCGCGGTCGCCGATCAGGAACTCGGAATTGCCGTAGACCCGAGCCGTCATTTCAGCGTGCCCTCGCCGCCGAGGGAGTGATCGCGGGACCGTCGCCCTCGAGGATGCAGTCCATCAGGCGATCCACCACCGCGTGCCGTCCGGGCCCGAGGTCGGAGGCCGCCTGCACGAGCACCCGGGGCCGGCTTCGCCCGGCCTCGTGCACCACGTCGAGATACTGGTGATAGCGGAAGAAAAACAAGTGCGCATAGCGTCTGGCCAGATCCTGCGAGCGCGCCCGTTCGTCGGCCGGCGGCGGCGTCTCGAGCAGTCGTTCGACAGCGTGCCAATACTCGTCCTGGCTCTGCGGATCCACGGTGAAACCGTGGTGAACGTAGTGGCCGGCGCCCGCGCACACCACCGGAATCCCACGCGCAGCCATCTCGAGACCCACGGTCGAGGTGTACACGAGTCCGAGCGCGGCCATCTCCATG
>CAVPXI010000020.1:0-3036 GCA_963709585.1 Candidatus Dormiibacterota bacterium
CTGGAACGGTCACCGCCGACGCCCCACGGAGTACGCCGAGCACGATCGCCGCAGCGACGAGGCCGAGAGGAGCGAGCACGCGTGGCGCGACCGACGCGCAGATCAGCAAGAGGCCGCCCGCGGCACACGTCACCGGAATGAACGACGTATACGGGGGCGAGGACGCAAACGCCACCCCGCAGCCCAGTGCGAACCCTCCCCATATGAAGGAGGCCCAGCGGCCCGTGCGCGAGCCGGCAAGACGGCTCATTGCTGGGGCAGCACCACCCTGAGGTAGTGCCCGAGACCGGCGACCGTTGCCGAGTCAACGCCAAGGTCGGAGTGGAGCTGGCTCATGGAGGTGAACGGGCCCCACTCGGTGCGGTACTGCACGATCTCTAAACCGAGCCCGGGCGGCATGCTAGGTACGGCGTCGAGCTCTGTCTGCGCCGCCGTGTTGATGTCCAGCTTGGCCGCGGTGGTTCCGCTCTTCATGAAGGGGACGTTGATCTGGCGGCCGTCGTTGACCCGCTGGGCCATGTTGGGGAGGTGGCCGGGGTCGGCGAGGGTGGTGACGCCGCCGGCGGCGGCGATGGCGTCCGCGACACGCGCGTCAGGGCTCAGCTCGTAAAGGCCGGGATGCGCGACCGCGCCGCTGACGAAGACGAGAACCGTCGGAGGCGCCGGTGGATCGACGGTTTCCCCAACCGGCACCGGGACCGGCGCCGCTGCCGATACCTGGTGGAGCACTGACCAACCCGCCACTCCGACCAGCGCAAGCGCCCCCGCCAGCGCCAGCGCCAGCCGTCGTGGACTGATGCTTAAATGTGTATGTTTGTGTGCCAACATCCGCGAGAGTGTAACTCAAGGGCCGGCGGGGACGCAAGCCAGAGAGAGTGGTCTGCGGCGCGGGGTCAGCGGGTGGTCAGAACGTTCGAGGGGGCGACGTCGGCAACCGGTATCTGAGCTGGCCGTCCTCGCCGACGACGGTCGCGGCTCCGGCACGCTCGGCAAGCCAGCGCACCGCGCGACCCGACACCTGGTCGCCGAGCCCGCTGAGCTCCTTGGCGATCTCCGACGCGGAGGCGGATCCGAGCTTGCCGATCGTCGCCAGGACGATGTCCGGCGTCACCGATGCGGGGGTGGCTCGCCCCTTCGGGCCCTTGCCGCGGCGCCGGCTCTTGGCGTGCCGAGGGGTGACAGCGGCTGCCCGGCGCGCCGCCCTCGGCGCTGCGGCGGCGTCACCGGCGCGGTCGATCAGGGCGAGCGCCTCTCGGACCTCATGGCGGAGCTTCGCGTTGTCCGCCTTCAACTCGGCGACCTGGGTCACAAGCGCCTCGATTCGCGAGACGAGCCGTTCGGCTGCCTGGACGATCGGCGAATTCGAGCCCGCGGCTACGTCACTGCGGAGGGCGGCGTCGTCAGGCATGAGGCCTCCTGGGATCGCGGCGTGTGCTGCAGTCGCCGTCCGCGAAATCGCGGCACGGTACTGGCGCGGTCATTGTCCGCTACCGAAGCTCGGACCCGCAATCGCCCCAATCGGGGACTGCAATCCTCAGCGGGAATGCAGCTCGCGGCCGGCGGCGTATGTCGGTACCATGGCGCGGGGCCATAGCTCAGTTGGAAGAGCGCTTGCATGGCATGCAAGAGGTCGGGGGTTCGAGCCCCCCTGGCTCCACACTCGAAGAAATTCGAGTTTGTTAGAAGCGCTTGCGTGTTGCTTCGAGACGCTAAGGATTACCAAAAAGTGGCCGAAAAGTTGGCGTGGCAAGCGCTCCTTAGCAGCGCGTTCTGTTAATTTCGCGCTGTAGAAGGCAAGCGCTCTGCGGGGTTTCAACGTGGCAAAGGTCGCGATTGTCAAGGACAACAGGAGCCGTCCGCGCTCCATCGGCTTGTCGACGACTACCTGATGGAGTGCCGCGCCCGTGGATTGGCGCCATCGACTATCCACGGCAGCTATGGGTATCCCTTGCGCTCAATCTTCGTGCCGTGGTGTGAAGCCCATGGCGTCGAGCGCCCCGATCAGTTGGACAGCCGGACGGTCAACGCCTTTTCTGTGGCCTTGGCCGAGCAAGGCGGAAAAGACGGACGGCCACTGTCGAAGTTCTCGATCCACGCCTATGCCCGCGCGGTCCGCGGGTTTCTCAATTGGTGTTCCGCGAGGGCGAGATCGTCACCGCTCGGCCAGCACTGCCCCGGCTCCCCCGGCGGGTTCTAGACGTTCTAGACCGAGACGAGCTCGAGGCGTTGGAGGCGGCAGCCCCAACCGAACGCGATCGGCTGATCATCCGCGTGCTTGCGGACTGCGGGCTTCGAGCCGAAGGTCTGTGCGGGCTCAAGGTGGATGACATCGTCCGCCGCGACCGGCAGGCGTATCTACGAGTTAGCAGAAGAACGACAGCGAGCGAGAGGTCCCGATCTCCCCCGCTCTACTGCGCCGCCTTGAGCGGTACGCGACGAGCGGTCGGCCGAAGGGGGTACGGAGCCGGTACCTCTTCGTCGGGCTGAGACGAGACCGAACTGGCGACTACGAGCCACTGACGCGGAGCGGCGTGCTCCAGCTGGTCCGGAGCGCTGCCGAGCGTGGGGATCACCAAGCGCGTGAATACGCACTTGCTTCGGCATAGCTTCATCACCAACGCCCTGCGCGCCGGCATGAACCCGCTGATCCTGGCTCGGATCGCCGGACACTCGTCGCTCCGCATGATCGACCAGGTCTACAGCCATCTCAACACGTCGGATACGTACGAGGCAATGCTCCGGATGCTCAATGCAACGGATGGCAGAGGTTGACCGGGCCCCAGCTAATGGCTGGTCGCCGTCCGATCGGAACTCTACCCGACAGCGTTAAAGATCCGCATCAACGGCGAACAGCACAATCGGATCGTCAGCTTCATCTGGGGAATCGCAGATGAGGTGTTACGCGACCTCTACACACGAGGCAAGTATCGGGACATCATCTTGCCGCTGACGGTCCTCCGCCGTCTAGATGCGGTACTGGAGCCCACCAAATCTGCGGTCCTCGAAATGAAGAAGCAACTCGATTCATCCAGCATC
>CAVPXI010000021.1:0-141734 GCA_963709585.1 Candidatus Dormiibacterota bacterium
GCGTACGTGCTCATCAGCGGCGCGGGACCCGCCGCATTACGAAGTGCGCTCATGGCCGGCTCGGCGATGCTGGCCGCCGCCGGCGCGCGCCGCACCGACCCCATACCCATGCTCGCGCTCGCCGCGGCACTCATGCTCGGCCTCGACCCGCAACTGATCGAGGACCCAGGGTTCCAGCTTTCGTTTCTGGGCACGGCCGGGATCCTCCTGCTCGCGGCTCCGATCGCCGCGCGGGTGCCGGGACCTCGCCTGATCGCGGAGCCGTTCGCGGTCACGATCGCCGCGCAACTGGCAACGGCACCGATCATGGCCGGGACGTTCGGTGTGCTCTCGATCGCCGGCCCCATCGCCAACGCGCTCGTGCTCCCGCTCCTGCCCGTGATGATCGTCACCGGAGGAACCGGCTCGATCCTGAGCGCGCTGAACCCCGCCCTCGGCTGGGCGCTGCTGCAGGTCACCGGGCTGGGGACGTCGGCGATCACGACCTTGGCGGGTGCGCTCGCCGCCATCCCGGGCGCGGCGATACAGGTGGGGAACTGGCCGGCCGCCTGGGCGATCGCCGAGGCCGCCGGCATGATCACGGCGCTGACGACCCTTGCCGTGATGACTTGCCGGACGGCGCCGCTTCGTTGAACACTCGAGCGCTGCTCGCCTCCAGCCTCGCCGGCGTCCTCGTCGCCGGCGCGGCGTGGGTGATCGCCTCGCGGCCGGACGGCCGGCTGCGCGTGACCGTGCTCAGTACCGGATCCTCTCCCGCGGTGCTGGTTCGAACCGGCGACGGGAGCACCGTCCTCGTGGACGGGGGCTCGTCGCCGACCCAGTTGCTCGCCGCGCTGGGGAGGATCCTGCCTCCGGCCACGACCCACCTCGACATGGTCGTGGTCACCGGCGGCGAGCAGGCCGCGGTCAATGGGCTCGGGGGACTTCCAGGCCACTACACGATCGACACGGTGGCGACCAACGGCGGTCTCACTCCGGGCGGGAACAACGTCGTGGGGGCGCTCGAGACCGCCGGCGCCAACGTGCTCGAAGCTGACGGCGGAGCGTGGTCGTTCGGCGGGGCGAGCTGGCGCTGTCTCGGCTTCATCGCGCTCGCCACCGGCCGTGCGATGTGCGCGCTCACCGTCGCCGACCCAACCGGCCGTCTGCTCGTGCTCGGGGACACCGGCACGGCCGACCAGGAGAACCTCTGCGCCGTCTACGGCAGCGCGCTCGCGGCCGATCTCGTCGTGACCCCGCCGGGCGGGGCGATCTCCGCGGTCCTGCTCGCCACGGCTCGCCCGCGCGAGCTTGCGGTGCCGATCGTCCAGGGGGTGCCGGCCGCTCCGGCACCGTCGGGCTACCCAATCGATCGGACCAGCACCGACGGCGACCTGAATTACACGGGTGGCTCGGCAGGCCTCCAGCATGGCCCATGACCGCGGTTGCGATACTGCATCGGTGGCCGCGAACCCCCCGCTGAACCAACTCACGCTCATCCACGGCGACGACCGTTTCCTGGTGGATCGATCGGTGAGGGAGTGGCGAGACCGGGCGCGGCCGCCGCAGCTCGACATCGAGGTGTTCGACGCCCCGGGACGGCTCAGCGAGTTCCGGCACGCGGTCGCTGAGATGCCGCTCTTCGATCCTGAGCGAGCGCTCCTGCTCCGAGACCCGCCACAGCTGACGGGATCGGCGAAGCGGGGCGGCGCCGATCCCCCGGAACGGCTGGTGGCGATTCTCGACGAGCTGGCCCCGACAACCGTCCTCTGCCTGGCGGCGCACGCCAAAGTGCCCGACCGCAACCTTGTGCTCGTCGCGGTGAAGGCCCGGGGCGGGTCGATCGTCTTCCACGCCGGGGTCAAGGGTCGCGAGCTCCGCTCGTGGGTCGAACGAGAGATCGGCGCTCGTGGCTTACGGCTCGGCGCCGGGTGGGTCGACCACCTCATTCGTGTTGCCGGCCCCGACCTGGGAAGCATCGCGTCGGAGCTCGACAAGCTGGTGGCGTTTGCCGCCGGCCTGCCGCTCTCGATCAGCGACGTTCGAACGGCTGTCGCCGGGGACGAGGCGGCCGGCCTCTACGAGACGCTCGGCGAACTCCTGGGTCCCACGCCCGCGAAAGGCGCCGAGTCGATCGACCGATTGCTCTCGGAGGGACGCGCCGGCCAGTATCTGCTGGCGATCCTCGCGGGCCAGATCCGCGACCTCGTGCTCGCCCAGGCGTACATGCAGGCGCACGGCTCGGGCGCCGGCCTCGCGGCCGCGCTCGGCAAACCCGACTGGCAGGCCGATCGCCTCAGCCGGCAGGCGAGGAGCGTGTCCCCGGCTCTCGCTGCCGGCTGGCTCGCCGCGCTGCACGATGTCGACCGCAAGCTCAAGTCGGGTGAGATCGCGGAAACGGACGGGCTCCGGCTCGCCGTGCTGCGCGCCGCTGCAGAGTTGACGGCCGAACGCGGTGCGCGTCGCCGCTGACCGTCACCTGGCGCGGCAGCGGGTTAGGTGCTCTTGGGTGTCTTTGCGGCGGGCTTCGCAGGCGTCGTGGCCTGTGCAGCCGTCGGGGCCTTTGCAGCCGTTGCCTTCGCGGCTGGCGCTTTGGCGGCGGGCCTGGCCGTGGACTTCGCCGCCGCGCGCGCCGGCTGCTTCGCGCTCCTGCCCTTGGCTCCGCCGGCCGCGGCGGAGCGAACCGCCGCGCCCGCGGCTCCCTCGGCGACGTTCGTCAGGCGAGCAGCCATCGACGCGAGGCGCGACTTGCGGCGCCGAGCGTTGTTCCGGTGGAGCACGCCTTTCTCCGCCGCGCGGTCGAGCGCGCGAATCGCCGCGTGCAACTCGGCGTCGCCGGTGGCGCCGCCCTCTTCGAGCAGCGCATGGCGTGCCTTGATCACCTTGGTTCGGACCGCGGATTTCACAGCGCGGTTGCGCAGATGTTTCCGCTCGCTGGACCTGATGCGCTTGCGCGCGGATCGGGAGTTGGCCATGCTCGCTCTTCTAGATCATTCGACAACTGGGGCGCGCCCCCCGGTCAGTGACGAGCCAGGGACGCACGAAGCCAGCAGTATATCAGCGACTGTGTCTCGCCTCTCCACGCGGGTCGTCCCCGCATACGCAAAGCTCAACCTCTCCCTGGCGGTCGTTGCCCGCCGCGCCGACGGCTGGCATGACATCGACAGCGTCCTGGTGCCCGTCGACTGGCACGACCTGGTCGGCCTCAGCGTGCAACCCGCCGACTCCGACAGCCTGTCCCTGGCCGTCGACGGACCGGCCGCCGCCGGGGTGCCCACCGGGGAGGCCAACCTGACAGTCCGCGCCGCCCGTGCGCTGCGCACGCTCGCCGGCCGGCCGCTGGCTGTGCGGGTATGGCTGTCGAAGAGCGTTCCTCATGGCGCGGGCCTTGGTGGCGGATCGGCCGATGCTGCCGCTGTACTTCGCTCCGGGGTAGCCGCGCTCGCGGGTCTCGGCATAACCGTCGACCCGGCGCGTATCGCCGTGGCTGCGTTGGAAGTCGGCAGCGACGTACCGGCATTGCTCTCGTTGTCGGCGCAACGCGTCCGCGGCCGTGGCGATCGCCTTGAAGCACTCACGACGCCGGCGCTCCACCTCGCAGTTGCCTCCACCACACCGAGCTCCACAGCGGGAACCTACGCCGCCGTGGCTGCGGATGAGATCCGTGACGACGGGCGTTCCGCACGGCTGGCGCGGCTCCTCGAAACCGGCCAGGCTCCCGTCCGCGAATTGATGGGCAGCGCCCTCGAGGCGGCCGCCTGCCGCGCCAACCCAACCCTCGCTGACGCTCTCGAACGCGCTCGGGCGGTTGTCGCCGGCGTCGACTGGTATCTCACCGGCAGCGGCGGCGCGGTGTTCAGCATCACCGCCGGCCGCGACGACGCCGAGTGGCTCGCAGCCGCCATGCGCGCCGCCGGGTTCACGGCGCGCGCCTGCCGGACCGTCGGCTGACGCTCGCCGCACTACAATCCGATCCCCAGTGGCTGTCGCCGATGCACCTTCCGTCTCGCCGCCGACGCCGGAGACGTGCGACCACCCCGCGCCGGTCACGGGGATCCTGGCGCACGAATTCGCCCACTATGAAGGCGCCATCGGTCCGGAGGGACTTCGCCGCACCGTCACGTACTACGGCCCGATCGTGGGTGGTTTGCCGATTCGCGCATGGCACTGCGAAAAGTGCGGGTTGCTCCGGCTGACGTACCCGGACGGTCGCACCGAGGAGCGGCGCCTCTTCCCGGGCCCGCAACCGGGGTTGCTTGCCGCCGCATCGCCGGTCGCCACCGAGCGGGTGCACTACGGCATGCAGGCGCGTGTGTCCGGCCTCACCGCACAACCCGCGTTCATCGATCAGCTCACGGGTGGCGAGTTCGATCGTCCGGCCGCTCCAGTTCCCAACGGTGACGCTGCCCGCATGGGATGCCATCACCTGGCTGACCGTGCTTGGGATGATCTCGGTGCTCGTGGGACTGCTGCTGGCCGGGCTGTTCGCCGCAGTGTCGTACAGCACCCCGAGCGTCGAGCTACCGCTGGTACTCACCATCGTCTTCATCTTCATCGGCGTCGTCGCCCTGCGACTGGTCGTCCTGGCGATCCGGCACTTCGCTCCCGCGGAGAAGCTCAGTCCGAGCGTGGCGGAGACGATGCGGGGCACGCCGGAGCTGGACGCGGCGACACGGACGGTGGTCTTCCTGCTGGTGCTCTGCGTGATGGGTCTGTTCGCCGGCGCCGTGCTCGCGACGTACACGTACTCCACCCCGGGCGCCGAGTTTCCGGTGGTGGTCGTCAGCGTCTCGTGCGCGATCATCGCCGCGGTGATCAAGGTCGTCGACGTGGCCGTGCGTCACTTCACCGGCCGGTAACGGACCACTCGCGGAGTCGATGCCGCTCCACACGCCGCCCGACCAGGACATCGTCATCGTCGGTGCCACCGGTGATCTTGCGCAGCGAAAGCTGATCCCCGCGCTCTACAACCTGCACCGCCAGAAATTGCTGCCGGCCAAGGGCGGCATCATCGGCGCCGCGCCGTTCGACTGGAACGATCAGCGTTTCCGCGACCTCGCCGAATCGTCCGTCAAACAGTTCTCGAGGACGCCGCTGCAGAAGACCGCCTTCGCCTCGTTCGCGAAGCGATTGCGGTTCGTTCCCCTGCCTCCGAACGGGAATCTCGCCGCGATCCGCTCGGCAACCACGCTGGATCGCCGCATCGTGTACCTGGCGGTCCCGCCATCGGCGTTCACGTCGCTCATCCAGGGCATCAAAACCGCCGGGCTTGTCGACGGCACGTCGATCATCATCGAGAAGCCGTTCGGTCACGACCTGCAATCCGCCGGCGAACTCAACAGGACGCTGCATGAGGTCGTGCCCGAGCAGCGCATCTTCCGGATCGACCACTACATGGGCAAGGAAACCGTTCAGAACCTCCTCGTCTTCCGGTTCGGGAATTCACTGTTCGAGCGGATCTGGAACCGCGACGCGATCTCACGGGTGGAGATCACCGTTGCCGAGTCGCTCGGCGTCGAGGAGCGCGGCAAGCTCTACGAGGAGATCGGCGCGATTCGAGACATCGTTCAGAACCACATGTTCCAGGTGCTGTCGCTGGTTGCGATGGACCCACCACTTTCCTTCGATGCCGAGGCCATCCGCAACGAGAAGGTGAAGGTGCTCGAGTTCGATACAGCCGATCCATCCGCACGACGTCGTCCGCGGGCAGTACACCGCCGGGACCGTCGAGGGCGAGACGGTGATCGCCTATCGCCATGAGGACGGAGTGTCACCGACCTCGACCACCGAGACCTACGCGGCACTGCGCCTCCATCTCGAGTCATGGCGCTGGTCCGGCGTCCCCTTCCTGCTGCGCACCGGCAAGCGACTTCCGACCCGAGACACCCGCGTGGTGATCACCTTTCACGACGTCCCGCTGCATCTGTTCAAGACGGCCGGCGTGCACACCCTGCATCGCAACCGCCTCGTGGTACGCATCCAGCCGGACGAGGGCATCGCGCTCTCGTTTGTGGCCAAGCAACCGGGACCGGAGGTCACCGCTCAGTCGGTCGATATGAACTTCAAGTACGGCGACTCATTCAAGACCTCACCGCCCGAGGCATATGAGCGTCTCCTGCACGACGCGCTGCAGGGTGACCACACGCTGTTCATCCGCGAGGACGAGGTCGAACACGGATGGGCAGCCGTCGAGCCGGTCATCGAGGACCCGCCGCCGATCACGTTCTACGCCGCGGGCACCTGGGGACCGGAAGACGCCGGGCGGATCGCGAGCCCGAGCCACTGGGACGATTCGGTCGCCGCCGTATGACCCCGGTGCTGATCGGGGTCGATCTGGGGGGCACGAGCATCCGCGCCGCGGTGGCGATCGGTGACGTGACCCACGGCGAGCCGGTGCACCGTGACACTCCGGCGCAGGACGGTCCCGCGGCTGTGCTCGACGCCGTTGCGGAGTGCGCCCGTCAGGCCGCTGGCACCGCGCACATCCGGGGACTCGCGATCGGCATCCCCGGTCCGATCGATCCCGGCGCCGGCGTGGTGCACGACGCCCCGAACATGACTGGATGGACCGAGGTTCCGGCCGCCGCGATGCTCTCGGAGCGGGTCGGGTGTCCAGTGGTCATCTGCCATGACGCCGCTGCCGCCGGGTACGCGGAGCTCAAGGCCGGTGCCGGGCGTGGCGCCCGCCATCTCCTGTTCATCACGGTGAGCACCGGAATCGGCGGCGCGCTCTTCATCGACGGCGATCTCTACGACGGCGCAACCGGATCGGCCGGCGAGGTCGGCCACACTCCCATCAGCGACAACGGCCCGGCCTGCGGCCAGGGCCACCCGGGATGCCTCGAGGGCACGTCGTCGGGCACCGCGATTGCCGCCCGCGTGCGCGCCGAGCTCGCCGCGGGCACCGCCTCGTCGCTGCAGGGCGTCGATCCCGCGACCCTCGACGCTCGCGCGATCGTGACCGCCGCCAACGCGGGCGACGCGCTCTCGCTCCAGGTGTTCGACGAAGCGGGTCACGCGCTCGGCAGGGCGATCGGTGGGTTCATCAACGTCCTCGCCCCGGACACGATCGTCATCGGCGGCGGCCTCATCCACGCCGGCGATCTGCTGCTCAAGCCAGCCCGCCTCGCCGTGACCCAGATCGCCTTCGAAATTCCCTACCGCCGCAGCAAGATCGTCACCGCAGCGCTCGGCACCGACGCGGGCCTGATCGGCGCGGTGGCGTGGGCGGTTCGCAGCTTTGGTGGCGCTCCGGTCGGGATGCGCTAGAGACACACGGAGTGTGCCGGCAACGCAGAAGACCCATCGGCGAGCCGATGGGTCTTCGAGTGAGTAGTTCCGAAGCCGGGGCTACGCGGCCGCCAACACGCCGAGCGCGCCGTACCGCGCTCCGGTCTGATCGCACGCCACCTCGACGATTCGTTCGAGCACGGCGGACAGCTCCAGGTCGGACGAGATCGCGAAGATCGCGTCGAGAATCCGCTGCACCTCGCTCATGACGCCAAGCGTAGCCTGGCGCGCGTGATACGCCAGCGGAGGAGCAGATGACCAACGCGATCGTGATGCGCGGTCTCACCAAGGACTACGGTTCGGGGCACGGGCTCTTCGACCTGGACCTTGACGTTGCGGAAGGCGAGGTCTTCGGTTTCCTCGGCCCCAACGGGGCGGGCAAGACGACCACCATCCGGCTGCTCATGGGGGTCATCCACGCGTCGTCCGGGACCGCCAGCGTGTTCGGCCTTGACTGCGACCGCAACTCGGTGGCGGTGAAGCGCGATGTCGGCTACCTTCCCGGGGACTTGCCGCAGTTCGGCGGGATGCGCGGCAGCGAGGTCGTCGCGTACCTCGGCGGCATGCGCGGCGGGATCGACACGGCGCGCGTTACCGAGCTCGCGGAGCGGCTGGAGCTCGACCTTGGGCGCCGCTTTCGAGAGTACTCGCGCGGCAACAAGCAGAAGTTGGGGCTGGTGCTGGCATTCATGCATCGCCCCCGGCTGCTCATCCTGGACGAACCGACCGGAGGTCTCGATCCCCTCAATCAGCAGACGTTCCACCGCCTCGTCGGCGAAGTAACGGCATCGGGGGCAACCGTCTTCCTCTCATCGCACGTGCTGTCGGAGGTCGAGGAGACGTGCTCGAGAGTCGGCATCATTCGTGACGGCCGGCTCGTCTCCGACATGACCATGGACAAGGTGCACGAACTGCGGTATCACGAGGTGGTCATCGAATTCAGCGGCGACGTCCCCGAGGCCGCCGTACGCGCTGCGACGGGTGTCGAGGATGTCGTCGTGCAAGGCTCGCGGCTCACGTGCACGGTGCACGGCGGGTTCGATCACCTGCTCGCAGCCATCAGCGGCCACGCGGTTGTCGACATGGTCAGCAGGGAACCCAGCCTCGAGTTCGATCTTTCTCAGCTACTACAGCAGGTGATGTCCGCCCGGCTGCTGCTGCGCCTGCATCGCGTCGGCTTGATCGCGATGGCGTACTTCGGCATCTTCTACGCGCTGGTGAACAGCGCGGCGTTTCCGGTGATCGCGGGGAGGACACGCGCCTCGCAGGAGACGTTCGGGCATTCGGTCACACTGCTCGGCGCCCAGTTCAGCTGGCTGCTGCCGGCGCCGCTGCGACCCGACACCGCCGCCGGGTACCTGCAGTGGCGTGGCTACGGATTTTTCGCGATCGTCTTCGCGGCGTGGGGCCTGCTCAGTGCATGCGGTGCGGTGCGTCGTGACGAGGATCGCGGTCTCGTGGAGTCCTGGCTGTCGTCGGGGATCTCTCGGCTGCGCCTGCTGGTGACGAGGAGCCTGTTCTTCGCTGTGCTGAGCCTGGAAATCGTGGCCGTGACCGGCACAGCCGGATGGTTGGGCTGTCTGATCGCGGGAACACCGGCCGGCGTCGCCGGCCTGGTGGGACAGAGCGCCGCGCTGTGGGCGCTCACGCTCGCGTGCTTCGGGATCGGACTCCTCGTGGCGCAGATCGCCTCCGAATTTCGTGCGGCGGCCACAACGGGCAGCTCATTGCTCGTCCTCATGTTCCTGCTCGACAGCGTCGGTCGCTCGAGCGTTCCTCGGGCGCCGTTCACCGACATCTCGGTGTTCTCGCTCTTCAACTCCTCCAACGCCGTCGCACCGGGCGGGGCGTTCGATCTGGCCGCGACGATCCTCCTGTTCGTCATCGGCGCGGTCGCAACCATCGTGGCATCGGTGGCGTTCGTCCGGCGCGACATCGGGACCGGATTGATCCGTCCGCGGCGCCGGCGCTTCGCCGAAGTCCACGCGGCCTCGGCCAATCCGTTGCTGCGCATTCCGGTCGTGCGTGGACTGTGGATCCGGAGGATCGGATCGCTTGGCTGGACCGCGGGCATGGCGGTCGCCGCGGCGGCCGTGGTGCTCCTCGTCAACGTCACCGCGACCTTCTTCGCATCGACACCGACGCTCAGTCCGTATCTTCGCGGCCTCCCCGGCAACGTGCACACCGTGCTCCTCGCATTGATCTGGCTCAGCTTTGCCCAGGCGCTCCTGGCCGTCTTCGCGATCACGACCGTGTCCCGCTGGTCGGCCGACGACTCGTCAGGAGTGCTGGAGATGCAGCTCGCCGAGCCGGTGCCGCGGTGGGCTGTGCTCGCCGAGCGTGCCGCCGAGCTCACCCTTACCGTGTCGCTGATGTCGTTTGCCGCCATGGCGGTGATCGTTGCGCTCGCACCCGCCGAGGGCATCCCCGTCGACGCCAGCAGACTGGCCGGTGCCACCGCCCTGATGGTGCCCTTCGCGCTCACCTTCGCCGCGGTCGGAGCGCTGCTCGCGGGCTGGCGACCGAGGCTGTCGGTCGTGACGCTCTCGACGATTGCGGTGATCTCGTACCTGGTCTTCCAGCTCGGGCCGCTCTTCAAGTGGCCGGACTGGGCCGACAACCTGTCAGTGTTTCAGCTGTATGGCACACCCCTGATCACGCCCGTGTTCGTGGGCGGGCTGATCGCGATGCTCGCTATCGTGATCGTGGGTTTCGGATCGGCCGGCGTCGTGCTGGCGCGGCGTGACGTCGCCGCATAGGAGGTTGGCAGTGGCGGATGACGCGACCATGCAGGATGCGATTCGGTGGATGTGGTCCCTCGGCGACTACGGCGCGCTCGCCGTGCACCTGGAGCCGCACGCAATCGAGCTCGCCCAGCGAAGCCGCCTGCAGGCCGGGTCGGAGGTGCTCGACGTCGCCGCCGGCAACGGCAATTTCGCGATAGCCGCAGCCCGTCTAGGGGCGACCGTGGTCGCCACCGATCTCACCCCCACCATGGTTGACCTGGGGCGGTCCCGGAGCGGGGCCCTCGGCCTGGCGATCGAGTGGCGCGAGGCCGACGCGGAGCAGCTTCCGTTCCCCGACGAGCGCTTTGATGTGGTGGCGTCCGTCTTCGGGGCGATGTTCGCCCCGCACCCCGACCGGGTTGCGAGCGAGCTGTTCCGGGTCGCCAAACGAGGCGGCCTGGTCGCCATGGCCAACTACGGGCCGAAGGGGTTCCTCGGGCGGTTCACGGCAATGCTGGCCGAACGGGGTCCGGCGCCACCGCCCGGGATGCAGTCGCCATTCGAGTGGGGAGTCACCGACGAGGTGCACCGGCGTTTCAAGGGGCTCACCTCGTCCATCGAGATCTATCCACAGGCGCTGACCTTCGAGTTCGAGTCACTCGACGCAGGCTGGGAGTTCTGGGAGCGCGCGAACCCGCCGATGAGGGCGATGTTGAGCACGCTCGACGCCGCGCAGGCTGCAACGCTCCGTGAGGACGGCAAGAAGCTGATGGCCGAGCTCAACCAAGTCTCCGGCGGCGGCCTCACGCTCGAGTCAGACTACCTCCAGGTGCTCGCCCGGAAAGCCTGACCGGTCGCGGGTCGCGACGATGGCGTACTCGAAGGCGTCGGCGAGCGCGCTCCACGAGGCCTCGATGATGTTGGTGCTGCAACCGACCGTGCTCCAGCGGCGATGATGGTCGCCGCTTTCGACGAGGACCCGGACGCCGGCCGCGGTGCCGTCGCGCCCGTCCAGAACGCGCACCTTGTAGTCGAACAACTGGGTCGCGCCGATCTCGGGATAGGTCGGGGCGAGCGCCTTGCGCAGTGCCGCGTCGAGCGCGTTCACCGGTCCGTTGCCCTCGGCCGCGGTGTGCACCACGGCTTCACCGATCTGCACCTTGATGGTGGCTTCGCACACCAGCGAGCGCCCTTCGCGTTGCTCGACCAGCGCGATGTAATCGATCAGCGTGAACGGTGCCGGATTGCCACGCGCGCGATGGACGAGCAGCTCGAACGACGCCTCCGCGCCCTCGAACGAATGGCCGCTGAACTCCAGCTGCTTGACCTCGTCGGCGACGCGCCGCGCGAGCGCGCGATCCTGGGTCAGGTCGACGCCAAACGCCGCCGCCTTTTCGAGCACCGTGCCCCGCCCCGATTGCTGCGTGATCACCGAGTGCCGCTCGTTGCCGACCCGAGCCGGGTCGATGTGCTGATATGCGTATGAGGCCTTGCTCATCGCGTCGATGTGCTGGCCGCCCTTGTGCGTGAAGGCCGCCTGGCCGATGTAGGGCGCCGAGAGCGGAGGCGCGATGTTGGCGATCTCCGCAACATCGCGGGCCACCTCGGTGAGCCGCGCCAGCTGCTCGTCGTCGATGACCTGCAGGCCCATCTTGAGCTGCAGGTTGGGGATCAGCGTGCAGAGGTTCGCGTTGCCGGTGCGTTCACCGTACCCGTTGATGCAGCCCTGCACCTGAACGGCGCCCGCCCGGACCGCGGCGAGGGTAGCGGCCACGGCGCATCCGGAGTCGTCGTGACAGTGGATCCCGGCGATGCCGCCGAACCGAGCCGTGATCTCGCGGACCAGCAACTCCACACGATCGGGGAGCGTCCCGCCGTTGGTGTCGCACAGTGTGATCCGCTCGGCGCCCGCGCTCACGGCGGCGTCGAGACAGCGCAGCGCGTAACCGGCATCGCTGCTGTATCCGTCGAAGAAGTGTTCGGCGTCGTAGACCACGCGGCGGCCGTGGTCGACGAACCAGCGCACCGAGTCGGCGATCATGGTGAGGTTCTCGTCGGTGCTGGTTCGCAGCACGTCGACGACCTGCCGGTCCCATGCCTTGCCGACGAGGGTGATGATCGGCGCCATCGAATCGAGGAGGGTGCGCAGCTGCAGGTCGTCCTGCGCCCTCATTCCGGGCCGTCGAGTTGCGCCGAATGCGGCCAGGGTCGAGTTGTGGAGCGGGTGATGCTGCATCGCCGCGAAGAACTCGGTGTCGGTCGGATTCGCGCCCGGCCACCCGCCCTCGATGACGGTCACCCCGAGCGTGTCGAGGTGGTCGGCGATGCGCAGCTTGTCGGACACGGAGAAATTGATGCCAACGCCCTGCGCGCCGTCGCGCAGTGTCGTGTCGTAGATCTCGACGCTCACGACGCCACACCGCTGCGCGCACCGAGATGTCGCAGCGCCTCGCGCGCGACCGCGTCGGCGACGTCATCCGTGCCCGCCACACCACCCAGATCGGCGGTGAGCACGTCCTCGGCGATGCAGACATCGACCGCGGACTCGATCGCCGCGGCGAGATCGTCGCGGTGCAGCGAATGCCGGAGTAGCATCGCGACCGAGAGGATGGTGCCGTAGGGGTTGGCGATGCCACGCCCGGCGAGGCTCGGCGCGCTCCCGTGAATCGGCTCGTACAGTCCCTGGTCGGACGCGCCGAGGCTCGCCGATGGCAGCAGACCGAGCGAGCCGGCGAGCACCGCCGCCTCGTCGCTCAGGATGTCGCCAAAAAGGTTCTCGGCGACCACGACGTCGACGGTCGCAGGTTCGCGCACCAGACGCATCGCGAACGAGTCGACGAGCTCGTGGGTGAGCGTGACATCGGGGTATTCCGCGGCGAGCGCGCTCACCACCTCTCGCCAGAGCTGGCTCGTGATCAGCACGTTCGCCTTGTCGATGGAGACGAGCTCTCCGCGTCGCGACTGCGCGAGCCTGAAGGCGACGCGCGCAACCCGCTCGATCTCGGCCGCGCTGTAGACGATGCTGTCGCGGGCGATCTCGTCTGGCCCCGTGCCGGTCCGGCCGCGCGGCTGCCCGAAGTACGCGCCCCCGGTGAGCTCGCGCACGATCACCAGGTCTGTCCCGCGGATGACCTCGGGGCGCAGCGTGGTCCGATCCGTGAGATGCGGATGGACTTTGACGGGACGGACGTTGGCGAAGACGTCCATCTCGCGGCGCAAGCGCAGCAGCCCGGCTTCGCAGCGGCGCTCGCCGCGCAGGTGATCCCATGCCGGGCCGCCGACGGCGCCGAGCAGGACCGCGTCGGCGGCCATGCACGCGTCGAGCGTCTCGTCGGGCAGCGGCGTGCCGAGCTCGTCGATCGCACGCCCGCCGATGAGGTGCACATCGATGCTCACCGGCGCGTCGGAAGCGTCGCAGACGGTGGCGAGCACGCTCAGCGCGGCGTTCACGACCTCGGGTCCGACCCCGTCACCGGGAAGGACGACGATGTTCGCCTTCACGAGCCCGCCCCGGCGCGCGCGAGGTCCGGCATCCACGCCGGCCGGCGTGCCTCGAACGCCGTGATCTCGAGCTTCATGCGCGAGCGTCAGCCCGATGTCGTCGAGGCCCTCGAGCAGACGGCGGCGCTCGAAAGCGTCGATGGTGAATGCGAAACGCAGGTCCCCGCAGGTCACGGTCTGTGCCTCGAGGTCGACGGCGACGGTGATCCCGGGTTGCTCCGCAGCAAGGTCGAGCAAGGCTCGTACCTCGTGCTCGGGCAGCGCCACCGGGAGCAGTCCGCTCCCGAGTGCGTTGGCTCTGAAGATATCGGCGAACGACTCGGCGACGATGGCGCGGATCCCGTAGTCGGACAGCGCCCAGACCGCGTGCTCCCGCGAGGAGCCGCAGCCGAAGTTGCGTCCCGCAACCATCACGGTGCCCGGTGAATACGCCTCTTGGTTGAAGACGAAATCCGTTCGCGATGCGCCCGATGCGTCCCGGCGCCAGTCGTTGAACAGGAACTCGCCGTATCCGGTTCGCTCGATGCGCTTGAGGAATTGCTTGGGAATGATCTGGTCGGTATCGACGTCGGAGCGGTCGAGCGGGATGAGGACGCCGTCCTCGCGGTGAAACGGCCTCATGCGCGAGCCACCGGAACCGCCAAGCGCCGGACGTCGACGAATCGGCCCTCGACCGCGGCGGCGGCCGCCATCGCCGGCGAGACCAGATGCGTCCGTCCGCCGCGTCCTTGACGGCCTTCGAAGTTTCGGTTGCTCGTGCTCGCACACCGCTCACCGGGTTGGAGGATGTCGGGGTTCATTCCGAGGCACATCGAGCACCCCGGGTTGCGCCACTCCGCGCCGGCGCTGGTGAAGATCGCGTCGAGCCCCTCGGCTTCCGCCTGCACCTTCACCTGCGCGGATCCCGGCACCACCAGGACGCGGAGACCGTCGTGGACGTGGCGGCCGTCGAACATCGCCGCGGCTGCGCGCAGGTCCTCGATGCGACCGTTGGTGCACGAGCCGATGAAGACCGTGTCCAGCTTGATGTCCTCGATCGCGGTGCCCGGCTCGAGCCCCATGTAGGCGAGGGCGCGCACCGCCGACTCGCGCTCGGCGGCATCCTCGAAGGTCGCCGGGTCGGGGACCCGTCCGGTGACCGCCACCGATTGCGCCGGCGTGGTCCCCCACGTCACGGTGGGCTCCAGCGTCGCCGCGTCGATGTTGACCACGCGGTCGTAGGCGGCGCCGTCATCGCTGCGCAGCTCGCTCCACGCCGCGACCGCCTCGTCCCAGACGGCACCGTCGGGCGCGTACGGGCGGCGCTTGATGTACGCGAAGGTGGTGGAGTCCGGGGCGATCATGCCGGCGCGTCCCCCGGCTTCGATGGTGAGGTTGCAGAGCGTCATCCGCTGCTCCATCGAGAAGCCGCGGACCACCGAGCCGGTGTACTCGACGACGTGGCCGGCGGCGCCCGCGGTGCCGATGGCGTTGAGCACTCCGAGCGCCGCATCCTTCGCCGTGACACCGAGCGGCAACGTGCCCTCGATGCGTACCTCCATGGTCATCGGGCGTGACTGGCGCAGGCACTGGGTCGCCAGCACGTGTTCGACCTCGGACGTTCCGATCCCGAGCGCGAACGCCCCGAAGGCCCCATGCGTTGCGGTGTGGGAGTCGCCGCAGACGACCGTGATCCCCGGAAGCGTCAGGCCCAGCTCCGGCCCGATCACGTGGACGATGCCCTGCCAGCGATGTCCCGCACCGAAGCACGAGATCCCGTACTCGTCGCAGTTGGTGCGCAGCGCATCCATCTGCGCCACGCTCATCGCGTCGGCGCCACTCACCCCATTGCCGTCGGTGGGTACGTTGTGGTCCATCGTGGCAACAACCAGTGACGGGCGGCGCACGCCCCGGCCCTCGAGGCGAAGGCTCTCGAACGCCTGCGGGGAGGTCACCTCGTGGACGAGGTGGAGGTCGACATACAGCAGGGACGGCTCGCCGGGCTCTTCGACGACGACGTGTGCCTCCCAGATCTTGTCGAAGAGCGTTCGCGGGGTCACGTTGCCGCCGATGCCACGCCGACCGGGGCGCCGCTGACGGTGATCTGCTCGGGGGTGATCCGCGGACCCTGGGAGATTCGGGTGGTCAGGCGGTTCAGCGCATGCACGTACGCCTTCGCGGCGGCGACGAGGATGTCGGTGTCGGCACCGTGACCAGCACTGAGTGCGCCGTCCTGGCGCAGCCTGACGGTGACCTCGCCGACCGCGTCCATGCCTTCGGTGATCGCCTGGATGGCGAACTCCTCGAGCTCGGCCTTGACCTGGACGAGCATGTCGATGGCGCGATACGTGGCGTCGACCGGCCCATCGCCGGTGGACACCAACTCGTGACTGACGCCGTCGCTCAGCATCATGCGCACGGTCGCGGTCGCCCGCAGGTTGGTTCCACAGCTCACCTGCAGATGCTCGAGGTGGAACGTCTCCTCGGCACCGTGGAGCTCGTCGGCCACGATCGCCTCGAGATCTCGATCGGTCACGTCCCGTTTGCGGTCCGCAAGTTCCTTGAACCGGACGAACGCGCGCTGCAACTCTTCGGCGTCGAGCCGGTAGCCCATCTGCTCGAGGCGGTCGCGCAGCGCATGGCGCCCGCTCAGCTTGCCGAGCACGAGCGTGGACCCGGCACCGACCTGCCCCGGTTCCATGATCTCGAACGTGCGCCGGTCCTTGAGCATGCCGTCCTGATGGATGCCCGAGTGGTGCGCGAACGCGTTGGCGCCGACCACGGCCTTGTTGGGCTGCACGAGCATGCCGGTGAGCTGGGAGACCAGGCGCGAGGTGCGATACAGCTGCGAATGGTCGAGCTGCGTGGTCACGCCATACACCTTCTCGTGCAGGCGGGTGGCCATGGCCACCTCCTCGAGCGCCGCGTTGCCGGCGCGCTCGCCGATGCCGTTGACACAGGTCTCGATCTGGCGTGCACCAGCGAGCACGCTGACCAGCGAGTTCGCGGTGGCGAGACCGAGGTCGTTGTGACAGTGCACGGAGAGCACGACGGTACGGAGTGCGGGGACCTGCTCGTACATCCACCCGATCAGGCCGCGCCACTCATCGGGGGTTGCGTATCCGACCGTGTCCGGCAGGTTGATGGTGGTCGCCCCGGCTTCGATGCAGCTGTTGACCACCTCGGCGAGGTACTCGCGTTCGGTGCGGCTCGCATCCATCGGCGAGAACTCGACGTCCTCACGGAACGTCTTTGCCAGCGCGGTCATCGCGACCGCCCTGTCGTGGACCTCGCGTTGAGTCATGCGCAGCTGGCCCTCGCGATGGATGGGCGAGGTACCGATGAAGACGTGGATGCGGGCTCGTGCGGCCGGCTCGAGTGCCGCGGCGCAGGCGCGGACGTCTGCCTCGAAGCAGCGCGAGAGTCCCGCGATCACCGAACCGTCGACCTGCTCGGCGATCGCTTTCACGGCCGCGAAGTCACCCGGCGAGCTGTGCGGGAAACCCGCTTCGATGACGTCGACCTTGAGGCGGGCGAGCTGGTGCGCGATCTGCAGCTTGTCCTCGGCGTTGAGCGCGACCCCCGGTGACTGCTCGCCATCGCGCAGCGTCGTGTCGAGAATGGTCAGCGTGTCGGTCATACCGTCGCTCCCTCGCGATCGGGCTCGGCCAGCACCTTCTCCATGCCCGGGGCGGTCTTGGAATCGAGCCAGCCCATCTTCGAGCGCAGCTCGGCGCCGACGCGCTCGATGGGCAGGTGCTGCTCCTCGTCCCGGTACTCGACGAAGTTCGGACGTCCGGCCTCGCTCTCCTCGATCCACCGCTTCGCGAATGTCCCGTCCTGGATGTCGCTGAGCAGCTTGCGCATGGTCTCGCGGGTCCGCTGGTCGACAACCTTGGGCCCGCTCACGTAGTCGCCGAATTCGGCGGTGTCGCTCACCGAGTAGCGCATCCACGACAGACCGCCCTGGTACATGAGGTCGACGATGAGCTTGAGCTCGTGCATCACCTCGAAGTACGCGAGCTCGGGCTGGTATCCCGCCTCGGTGAGCGTGTCGAATCCGGCTTTCACCAGGGACGTGATGCCGCCGCACAGCACCGCCTGCTCGCCAAAGAGATCGGTCTCGGTTTCCTCTGCGAAGGTCGTCTCGAGCACCCCGGCCCGGGTGCCGCCGATGCCGCGCGCGTACGCCAGGGTGCGCTCCCTGGCGAGACCGGTTGCGTTCTGGTGCACGGCGAACAGGCAGGGAACGCCCTGGCCCGCGACGAACGTGCTGCGCACCAGGTGGCCCGGCCCCTTGGGGGCAACCATGCTGACATCGACGCCGGTCGGCGGATCGATCAGCGCGTAGCGGATGTTGAAACCGTGGGCGAACATCAGCATCGTGCCCGCGCGCAGATGCGGCGCGATGGCCTCGTCGTAGAGCGCTCGCTGGCCGGTGTCAGGTGTCAGCACCATGATCACATCGGCTTCGGCGCACGCATCCGCCGGAGTCAGCACACGCAGGCCCTCGGCTTCCGCGGCAGCCCGGCTGCGGCTCGATTCGGGGAGCCCGACGCGCACGTCGTGCCCCGAGTCGCGCAGGTTGAGTGCGTGGGCGTGGCCCTGCGAGCCGTAGCCGAGCACGGCGATGCGGCGTCCGGACAGCGCCTGTGGATCGGCGTCTGAAGTTGTAGTACATCCGAGCGGTCATTGATCGCTGCCTCCTCTGCGCGTGCTCACACGGTGCCGGTGGTGTCGCCGGCCACGCCCTGCAGGCGCGACGGCTCTGTCTGCGGCTCGTCGCCGTCGATCGTGAAGTCCATGAGACGGATCCGCGCCTGGTCGCCGCGGACGAGCGCCACGACGCCGCTGCGGGCCAGCTCCTTGATGCCGTAGGGCCGCATCAGCTCGATGAAGTTGTCGATCTTCTCGGCGCTCCCGGTCACCTCGATGATCACCGAGCTGGGGGCCACGTCGACGATCCGCCCCCTGAAGATGTCGACCAGATTCAACAGCTCGGTTCGTTCACCCGGCGGTGCGTGCATCCGGACGAGCACCAGCTCGTGCGCGACGTTGCGGAGTCCGGTGATGTCGTCGATGGTGATCACGTCGATGAGCTTGGCAAGCTGTTTGGTGGCCTGCTCCGCCTGCTGACGCCCCACGTGCACGGTGATGGTCATTCGCGAGATGGTGTCGTCGTCGGTCGGCCCCACCGACAGCGAGTCGATGTTGAAGCCGCGCCGCCGGATCATCGAGGCGACACGCTGCAGGACGCCGGGCTTGTTGTCCACAAGCACGGACAGCAGCCGGCTCTGGGTCATCAGCTCGCCTCGACGAAATCGAGCATGCCCATGCCGAGGGGCACGATGGGATAGACATTGGCATTCGGGTCGATGTTGAAGTTCAGCAGCACCGGTCCCTTGTGCGCCACCGCCTCGTCGAGCAGCCGTCCGACATCCTCGAGGCGGTCGGTGGACATCGCCTTCATGCCGAAGGCGTCACCGAGCTTGACGAAGTCGGGGGTGAAGGTCAGGTCGACCGCCGAACGGACGCCGTCATAGAAGTCGTCCTGGAACTGACGGACCATGCCGAGCGAGGAGTTGTTGAGGATGATGACATTGACGTCGATGTTGTTCTCCACCATCGTCGCCATCTCCTGCATGTTCATGACGAAGCCGCCTTCGCCGGTGACGCAGAACACGGTCTTGTGCGGGTTGGCGAGCTTCGCACCCATCGACGCGGGAAATGCGTAGCCCATGGTTCCGGTCCCACCCGAGTTGAGGAAGAGACCCGGCTTGCTGTAGTTGAACCAGAGCGCTGCCCAGATCTGGTTCTGGCCGACGTCGGCGAGCACGATCGCCTCGTCATCGCAACGCGCGTACATCTCTTCGAGCACCTGCTGCGGCTGGAGCAGCCCGCTGTGATTCGTGAAGCGCACCGGGTGCTCTTCCTTCCACTGGTCGATCTGGGTCAACCACTGATGCTCACGCTTGGGCTCGACGAGCAGGTTGAGCTCGCGGAGCGCCACCTTGGCGTCGGCGATAACGCTCACGTGCGGGACGACGTTCTTGCCGATCTCGGCCGGGTCGATGTCGATGTGCACGAGGTGCTCGACGCGGGGAGCGAACGAGTCGAGGCGGGTGGTCACCCGGTCGTCGCAGCGCATCCCGATCATGATCAGCACGTCGGCGTTGCAGACCGCCTTGTTGGTGAATCCCGCGCCCATGAACCCGACCATCTGCAGGGCCATCGGGTCGGTCACCGGAAATGCGCCGGTGCCGAGCAGCGTCCAGCCCACCGGGATGTGCGCCTGGTGAGCGAGCTCGGCGAGCTCGTCTTCAGCGCGAGCGATGAGCACACCGCGACCCGCCAGGATCACCGGCCGCTTCGCGCCCTTGATGAGCTCGGCGATCTGGCGAAGCTTGGCGGGGTCGGGTCGAGGCGGCGCCGGGTAGGAGCGCCGCCGCACCGGGCCCTCCGGGTAGTTGAACGCAGTCTTCGCGGCCTGTAGGTCCTTCGGAAAGTCGATCAGCACCGGGCCCGGGCGTCCGGTCCGGGCGATATGGAACGCCTCCTTGATCGTGGGCGCGATGTCCTCGACCCGCGTGATCAGGTACGAGTGCTTCACCACCGACATGGTCGAGCCGATGACGTCGGACTCCTGGAAGCTGTCCGTCCCGATCGCCGTCGAGGGCACCTGGCCGGTGATCGCGACCACTGGGACCGAGTCCATGTACGCGGTGGCGAGCCCGGTCACGAGGTTCAGCGCTCCCGGGCCGCTGGTCGCGAAGACGACCCCGACCGACCCGCGCTTGCTGCGCGCGTAGCCGTCGGCGGCGTGCGCGCCTCCCTGCTCGTGACGCACCAGGATGTGGTGGAGCTTTGGATACTCCGGGAGGTAGCGATAGAGCCAGAGATTGGCGCCGCCGGGATACCCGAAAATTGTGTCGACACCCTCGCGGATGAGCGATTCGAGGGCGATCTGCGCGCCGGTGAGCATCCGAGCCGGCTCCGCCGAGCCGTCGGGGCTTGCTGCTGTCGTCGCAGCCGCGCTCGAGCGTTGATCCGTTCGGGCGGTGATCACTGGTAGTAGCGATTGAGTGATCGGCGCACGAACTCCTCGCTCTCGTCGTGCCGCGGAGTGCCGGGAGCGTGACGATCCGCGCGCGCGGCGTCGAGGCGTTCGGCCTGGGTGGCGTCGTCGTGGGTGCTTGCGTCCCAGCGAGTTGGTGTGCCCATGCCGTCGTACGGGGCGGGTGCCTTTCCGGGGCCGGCCATGTCTGATCCTCCAGTCGCGTTGTGCCGGGTACAAAAAAAGGCCCCCTCCTGGGAGGGGGCCTTTTGCTTGATTCCGGCTTGGGTCTTGTGCCTACCTGCGCACGCGACTGGCCTGAAGCATGAAAGCCCCGCTCCTAATCAGGAGCAGGCCTACCAGCAGGACCAGCGCGAAGCCGTAAGACATCTCGGCGAGAAGAGTACGGCCTCGGCGTCCGTCCAGTCAATACACGGACCTGTGACGGTTGCACCGTATGCTTCCGCGCATGCCTGATACGGCGTCTGCACGACCCAGCTCGGTGATGCTGCACGGTCCCGATCGCGCGCCCGCGCGAGCGATGCTGCGCGCGATCGGCTTCAGCCGCGAGGACCTGGAACGGCCGATCATCGGCGTCGGCCATTCCTGGATCGAGACCATGCCGTGCAACTGGAACCACCGTGCCCTCGCCGAGAAGGTGAAGGAGGGGGTCCGCGCGGCGGGCGGCACGCCGATGGAGTTCAACACCATCGCGGTCAGCGACGGCGTGACCATGGGGACCCAGGGGATGAAGGCTTCGCTCGTGTCCCGCGAGGTGATCGCCGACTCCATCGAACTCGTGACCCGGGGTCACAGCTTCGACGGGCTCGTGCTCATCGTCGGCTGCGACAAGACCATCCCGGCAGCAGCGATGGCGCTGTGCCGTCTGGATATCCCGGGCCTTGTGCTCTACGGCGGCACGATCCAGCCGGGGCGGCTGCGCGATCGTGACCTCACCATCCAGGACGTCTTCGAAGCGGTCGGCGCGTACAATGCCGGCCGGATCGACGCTGCCGAGCTGCGCGCGGTCGAGGAGCATGCCTGCCCGGGTGCCGGTGCCTGTGCCGGTCAGTACACAGCCAACACTATGAGCACCGCGCTCGAGTTTCTCGGACTCTCGCCTGCCGGTGCCAACGCCGTTCCGGCGACCCACCCCGATAAGCCGGCTGTCGCGGAGGCAGCCGGGCGCCTCGCAGTCCGGCTCGTCGAGGACGGGGTCAAGGCGCGCTCGATCGTCACTCGCGGCGCGTTCGAGAACGCGGTCGCGTCGTTCTCGGCCACGGGTGGCTCCACCAACGCCGTGCTTCACCTCCTCGCCATCGCGGCCGAAGCAGGCATCCAGCTCGAGATCGACGACTTCGAGATCATCTGCGCGCGAACGCCGATCCTCGCCGACCTCCGCCCGGGCGGACGCTTCGTGGCGACCGACGTGTTCGCGGCCGGAGGGCTCGGCGTGCTCATGCAGCAACTCCTCGAGCTGGGGCTGCTGCACGGGGACGCGAAAACAGTCGATGGACGGACCATCGCCGAGGTCGCCGCCGCCGCGACCGAAATCGCGGGCCAGCAGGTGATTCGCGCGGCCGACTCGCCGCTCCGTAAACACGGTGGCATCGCGGTGCTGCGCGGCAACCTCGCCGCCGACGGGTGCGTGGTCAAGCTCGCAGGCAACGATCGCGAGCAGCATCGCGGTCCGGCGCGGGTCTTCGACTCGGAGGAAGAGGCGTTCGCCTCGGTTCGTGATGGTGCTGTGCACGCCGGCGATGTGGTCGTGATCCGCTACGAGGGGCCGGTGGGCGGCCCGGGCATGCGCGAGATGCTCGGTGTCACCGGCGCCATCGTGGGAGCCGGCCTCAGCGATTCGGTGGCGCTGATTACCGACGGCCGGTTCTCAGGGGCGACGCACGGGTTCATGGTCGCGCACATTGCTCCTGAGGCAGCGCTCGGTGGCGCGCTCGCCGCGGTGCGAGACGGGGACATCGTCAGCATCGACGCGGTTGCGCATCGCATCGACGTGGAGCTGGATGATGCCGAGATTGCCACGCGCCTCGCGACGTGGAAGCCGCCGGCACCGCGCTACAAGACTGGAGTGTTCGCCAAGTACGCCGCCACGGTGTCGTCGGCGAGCCTCGGAGCGGTTACGGGGCGCTGACCCCGATCTTCCCGACGGCCCCGCGCAGTCCACGGCATCCGACACAGCCGGTGCAGTCGACGCAGTCCGAACACGCGACACATGCGATGCATCGGGTGCAGCGGATGCAGCCGGCTGTGAGCACGCAGCGCCTGATGGCGGCGCTGAAGAAGGTCAGCGCGCTGCCCGCCACCGCGGCGCTGCCGACCGTCACCGCGCTCCGGATCACTGCCGCGCTGAATGCGGTCGCGGCGCTCCCGGCCACGGCCGCCGATCCGCGGGTGAGGGCCGAACCCGCCACCGCAGATGAGTAGGAGGTTGCGGCGGAACCGGCCACCGCGGTAGAGCGCCGGGTCGCGACGCTGCCGGCGACGGCCGCGCTCTCGACGGTGAGCGCGCTTCCGGTGACCGCGATGCTGTCGCGGGTCAGCACGGCGGCCGCCGCGTCTTCGTCATCGCGTTCTTGAGACAGCTCGCGGCGAAGTGCGATGAGACGGGTCGCCGTGATGGTCGCCAGCAGGCCGAGTCCGGCCGCGATCGCGATCCGCCGTCTGCGTTCCGACGTCATCCGAGGGAGTTTAGACATCCCGCGAGTGACCTGCCCGATGGCAGCCGGCCTTACCGCTCGATCTTCCCTAGGCCCGCTCGGACCCGACGCCCGCCTCAACCGGTGCAGCTCCGCCGAGGTCGGTCGCAACCCCCAGCCCCGATGGCTCGTCGACGGCGGGAATCCCTCCAGCCTTGGTGCGAAGCGGAACCTCCCTGATCAGCAGGGTCAGGAAGAAGGCGACCACCAGGATCGGTACTGCGGTGAGAAAGACGACATGGAGGGACTCCGACACTGCGTTGATGAGGCCCGTGTGGATCGCGTGAGGCAGAAGGGCGAGCTGGGCGGGGTTGCCCTCCAGCGACGCGGGATTGATCCCCGAATGCAGCGCGCTCGTGGGCAGGTCCTTCTTGAGGTTGCCTGCCAGCTGGTTGCTGAAGATCGCACCGAAGATCGCGACGCCGAATGATGCGCCCATCGAACGCAGGAAGGTCGCCGAGCTGGTGCCGACCCCGAGGTCTCGTTGCTCCACTGCGTTCTGGACGGCGATGACCAGAACCTGCATGACGCATCCGAGCCCGAGACCCAGCACCACCATGTACATGGAGAGGACGAAGCGCGGCGTCTGCGGGTCGATGGTCGAGAGCAGGTAGACGCCGATGGCCGCCAGGGCCGTGCCGATGACCGGGAAGATCTTGTACCGCCCCGATCGGCTGATGATCTGACCGCTGGAGATCGATGCCACCAGCAGGCCGGCCATCAGCGGGAGGATGTTCAAGCCTGAGCTCGTCGCACTCGCGCCGTCCACCAGCTGCAGGAAGACGGGAAGGAACGTGATCGCCCCGAACATCGCGAACCCGATCACGAAACCAACGCCACTGGCGACGTTGAACACCTGGATGCGGAAGAGCCGGAAGGGGAGGATCGGCTCGGTGACCCGCCGCTCGACGACGACGAACCCCGCGAGCATGACGACGCCGATGATCCCGAGAGCGAAGATCGGCAGCGAGGCCCATGCGTATTGGGTGCCGCCCCAGGTGGTCATCAGGATGAGCGCCGAAGCGCCGGCGGCGAGGAAGAACGCCCCGAGCCAGTCGATGCTGTGCGAGATGCGCCGTGTCTGCGTCTTCAGGACGCTCGCGGTGACGAACAGCGCCACCGCGGCGATCGGGACGTTGATGTAGAAGATCCAGCGCCAGGACACGTCGTCGGTGAGGAATCCGCCGATGACCGGTCCGGCGACGCTGGCGAGCGCGAAGATGCCTCCCATCCACCCCTGGTACTTGCCGCGCTCCCGAGGTGGAACGACGTCACCGATGATCGCCTGGGCGCCGACCATCAGGCCGCCGGCTCCGATGCCCTGGACGGCGCGGAAGCCGATGAGCTCGATCATGTTCTGCGAAAGACCGGCGAGCATCGACCCGACGATGAAGATCACGATCGCCGCCTGGAACAGGGACTTGCGGCCGTAGAGGTCGCCCAGCTTTCCGTAGAGCGGAGTGGAGACGGTCGAGGCGAGAAGGTACGAGGTGACCACCCAGGAAAGCTGATTCAGTCCCCCGAGGTCGCCCACGATGGTCGGCAGCGAGGTGGAGACGATCGTCTGATCCAGGGCGGCGAGGAGCATGCCCAGCATCAGGGCGCCGAGCACGGCGTAGATCTGGCGCTGCGTCATGCTGTGGCTCTCCGCAGGTGGTCCCCGGCGGCGTCGTCCACGGTCGCGGCGATGCGCTCGGTCAGATCGACATACGTCCGAAGCTCATCGTCATCCAGAGCATTGAACACCTCGGCCGATGCTCGGCGCATGCCGGCTTTGAAATGTGCGGCGAGTTCCTTTGCACGCTCGGTCGGAACAACGTGTTGCACCCTCCGATCACGAGCGTCACGCACGCGGGTCACCAGCCCGCGGCGCTCGAGCCGATCGATCAGCTGGGTGGCGCCGCTCAGCCCGATGCCCTGTGCCTCCGCGACCTCGCGCATGCTCATCCCATCGCCGAGCAGGAGGCGGAGAACGACCTCCATCTGGTGAAACGTCGTGGTGCCAAGCTCGGCGAACTCCGACTGCAGGCTCGGTGAGACCACCTCGAGGAACCGGCGTCTCAACATCGTCTGAGCTGTGATCAGACGTTCGAGCAGGAGGGTGCGGTCCTTCATGTCAGAGATAATACATCACGTGAAGTATTTGTCCAGCGCTTCAGCGGCGCGCGGCGATCGGGTATAAGTCGGAGGTTGAAACAGGCGGCTTTGCGACAGGATCGAGAAGCCGGTGCGGGAGGCAGCGAATCATGGGAAGCCCGATCGTTCACTTCGAGCTCATCGGCAAGGATGCCGCCAAGCTCAAGAAGTTCTACGCTCAACTCTTCGACTGGAAGATCGGTGAGTTGATGCCCGACATGGGCAACTACGCACTCATCGACCCGGAGTTCAGCGGCCTGGCCGGCGGGATCGGGCAGTCGGATGACGGTCAGCCGCGTTCGAGCGTCTACGCGCAGGTGGCGGACCTTCAGGCCACGCTCGACCAGGCTGTTGCCCTGGGTGGCACCGTGGTGATGCCGCCGACCGAGATCCCGGGCGCGGTCACGATGGCGATGTTCACCGACCCGGGCGGGAACGTCTTCGGTCTGATCAAAGGCTGAAGGCAGCGGCTCACCGATGAGGCGCGTGGCGGCCGCGCGCCGGCACGACGTAGTCGCCTTCCCGTCAAGATGGGGCGCGCGGTGATCCAGCATCCCTCTGCGAGCTTCGCCTTCACCGCGCGGTGCCGGATCGTGAATCGGCCGGGCATGCTCGGCCAGCTCACGTCGGCCATCGGGAGCGTCGGGGGCGATATCCGCGCGCTCGACATCGTTCGCGTCGAAGGCAACGGCATCGTCCGCGACATCACCGTCCTGGCCGCCGACGCCGATCATGCCCAGAAGCTGATCCAGCGGATGTCGAGCGTCCCCGGTGTGGAGGTGCTCGAGTACTCGGACCGCACGTTCCTCGCGCACCTCGGCGGCAAGATCGAGGTGACCCCGCGCATTTCGATCCGCACGCGTGACGACCTCTCGATGGTGTACACACCCGGGGTCGCGAGGATCTGCCTGGCCATCGCCGAGGATCCACGCCGGGTGCGAAACCTCACGATCAAGCGCAATGCGGTCGCCATCGTCAGCGATGGGAGCGCAGTGCTCGGCCTGGGCAACATCGGCCCGGAGGCCGCGATCCCGGTGATGGAGGGCAAATCCATGCTCTTCAAGGAGTTCGGCAGCGTCGATGCCTTCCCGCTCTGCCTCGCCACGCAGGATGTCGACGAGATCGTCGAAACCGTGGTCAACATCGCGCCGATCTTCGGCGGCATCAACCTGGAGGACATCGCCGCGCCACGCTGTTTCGAGGTCGAGCGCCGTCTGACCGAGCTGCTCGACATCCCAGTGTTCCACGACGACCAGCACGGCACCGCCATCGTCGTCACCGCCGCGCTCATCAATGCGCTCAAGATCGTCGGCAAACGGCTCGAGGATGTCCATGTCGTCTGCCTCGGCGTCGGCGCGGCCGGCACGGCGGTGTCGAAGCTGCTGATTGCGGCCGGCGTGGGGAACATCGTCGGGGTCGATATCGGTGGAATCCTCAGCGAGGGCGTGCCCGACCTGACCCCGGCGCAAAGAGCGTATGCAGCCATCACCAACCGCATGCGCGTGACCGGTGGCCTCCGCGAGGCGCTCACCGGCGCGGACGTCTTCATCGGCACGAGCGTCGGGGGAGCCCTCGATCCCGATCTCGTGCGCCTGATGGCCGCCAGCCCCGTCGTCTTCGCCCTGGCCAACCCCGAGCCGGAGGTACAGCCGGAGGCGATCGAGGACCGCGCCGCGGTGATCGCGACCGGGCGCAGTGATTACCCGAATCAGATCAACAACGTCCTGTGCTTTCCCGGCTTCTTCCGAGGTCTGCTCGACAGCGGCGCGGGGCGGATCACCGACGGCATGAAGCTGGCGGCCGCCCATGCGATCGCCGGCGTCGTCGGGGAGGATCTCCATCCCGAGTACATCATCCCGTCCGTGTTCAACCGTGATGTGGCGCCGTCAGTCGCCGCGGCCGTCAGCGGCGAGGCGAGGAGCAGCGGGCTGTCACGCGAATACTCCGATCTCATCGATCCGCTCCACGTCGAGCGCTCCAGCCGCGATCTCGCGCCCTGACCCGCGCCGGGGCGAGTTTTCCACACCCACACGAGCGGCGCGTCTCTGCGCCAAGCTGAGATCTCGCCAGTTATCCACAGGTCGCTGGGGAAATCCCAGCGACGGCTATGGCGTCGGCACGGTCACGTCGCCGTTCTGGTCGAGGAGCTGCTGCCACGTCTCGAATGACATGCAGAACCTGCCGCCGACACCGTAACCGGTGCCCCAACTGTTCCAGAACCAGACGAGCCTGTTCGGAGCGTCGATCTGATCGGCCACCACCTCGTGGCCACCTCGGACCGTAGCGCCTGGGGCAATCGCCACGAGGCCGTCCGCCGCCGGGGCGTCGAAGCTCGTGTACCAGCTGATCCCGGTGATGACCGGCCTGAGCACCAGGGCGAGGAGCGCATTCTCGAGGCCGAACGCGTGCTGGTATGACGAGATCCAGCCGAGCTGCACGGCCGCCTTGCACACCTCCAGACCGCTGCCGCCCGGATCGTTGGGAGGGTACGGGTCGCCTTCGAGCTTGGTTTCGAGCTCGTAGAGGGTGATCGCGTCTGTCTCGGTGCGTGGCGAGCCGCCGCCCTTGAAGTCCGGCGCCGAGTTGAGTGCCCCGCAGAGCGCGTTGGCGGTGCAGGATCCGATGTCGCCCTGGTTGAGCGGCAGGCCCGTCGCGCTGTGCACGACGCTGGTGATCGCCGGTGCGCCGGCCGCCGGAAAGTTGCGCGAACGGGGGTCGTGGACGATGTGCCGTCCGAGCCGCTTGCCCGGCGTCACCTGCTCAGGAATCACCGATCGCAGCACGTCGTCGTTCACTGCAGAATTCCTCCAGTCCGGCGGTCTTGGGGCGAACGGCGCCGCGGGGTGCACGTCCGGGCCTCAATCTTCGGTCGGTGCCCAATAGGTGTCAATTTGGCGCGGACCGGTGCGCCGGTGATGCGAGACTTCCGGCCATGGACGTCGACCAGCAGATCGAACGGATCCGCGCCGACGGTGAGGCGCTGGCGCGCGCCGCGGACGCGGGCCCCCTGGATGCGTCCGTGCCCGGTTGCCCGGACTGGGACGCCGAGCTGCTGGTGCGTCATGTCGGTGACGTGCATCGCTGGGCGGCGACGATCGTTCGCGAACGGCTGACCCAACGCCTCCAGCGCGACTTCGAGGCCCCCGGCGGCCGCGACGAGCTGCTGGCCTGGTACCGCGAGGGGTGCCACGCGCTGCTTGACACGCTCGAGGCGGCGTCCCCCGAGGATGCCTTCTGGTTCTGGGGCCCCGCGCCCAACGCGCTCGCTTTCTGGGCACGCCGTCAAGCAAACGAGACCGCGGTGCACCGGCGCGACGCCGAGGCCGCACGTGGCGCGGTCACGCCGCTGACCACGGTGGACGCGCTCGACGCCCTCGACGAATGGTTCGGCCTGGCCGTGCGCCGTGCGCGAGCGCCCGATGGTGGCGGCCGCATCCTGCGCATCGTGGCCACCGACGCCAACGCGACCTGGAACCTGATCATCGGTGATCGCGTCGAGATGACCAGCGACCGGGGGAGAGGCCATTGTGAGTTGCGCGGAACGGGATCGGACCTGTACCTCTGGTCGATGAACCGGCGCGGGACCGACGGGATCAGCGTTTCCGGCGACGACAGCCTCGTGCGCGTTTGGGCCGATAATGTCCGATTCTGAAGGCGTGTCTGTGGAAGCGCTCGTCCCGAGCCCGGGCGAGGTGCGCATCCGAGCCGCCACCATCGGAGAACCGCAACGCGTCGACGGGACCATCGAGCTGCGCCCGTATGACAACTCGTGGCCACGACTGTATGCGGCCGAGGCGGAGCGAGTCGTCGGCGTCCTCGGCAGCCGGGTGCTCCTCCTCGAGCACGTGGGGTCCACGGCTGTGCCGGGACTGCCCGCCAAGCCGATCGTCGACATGCTCCTGGTGATCGCCAACTCATCGGCCGAGCAGGACTACGTCCCGCCGATGGAGGGTGCCGGGTATGTCCTTCGCATTCGCGAGCCCGACTGGTACGAACACCGGCTCCTCAAAGGGCCGCGCGCCGACATCAACCTCCATGTTTTCTCTGCCGGCTGTGTCGAGATCGAGAGGATGCTCCGGTTTCGCGACCACCTCCGATCCAACCCCTCGGATCGCGACCTCTACGCACGCACCAAGCGCGCGCTGGCGGCCCGGCGGTGGAACTACGTGCAGGAGTACGCCGACGCCAAAACCGAGGTGGTGGAAGCGATCATCGCTCGTGCGGGGAAAGCGTGATGCGCGATGCCGCAGTCGAGGCCGGCGCCTCGTAGAGGCCGTACCGAGTTCCGTCGATGACCGTCTCGTCAACGGCGACGAAACCGAAGCGTTCGTAATACCGGCGGATGCCGGGATTCTCCGCAAGGCAATCGAGACGGACGAACGATCGTCCACGCCGCTGAGCCTCCTGCAGACACCATGCAACCACGTGACGCCCAGAACCGGCCGCCGCGCGCCGGACCGCGAATCTGTGCAGATACAGCGCTTCGTCGCCGGCGCCCGGCCAGAAGATGGGATCGTGTTCGAGCAGCGAGAACGTTGCCACCGCACTTTCGCCTCGCCACACAAGGTAGAGGCTGCCGGCGGCGATATCGCCGCGGAGTCGGGACATCCCGACGCTTTCCGATCCGGTGAATGAACCGGGAATCCAGCTTGGGAATCCTTCCGACGCGCCCCAGGCGGCCACCTCTTCGATGATCGCCGCGCTGGTCTCCGCGTCACCGGAGGTCGCACGCCGAATCTCGACGTCGGTCTGCGGTTCACCGAGCCCGGAGATCACGTTTCGCGGGTGGACCGGCGTTTCTCGGTGAGCTTGCGAATCCTCTGCATCTCCGCAGACGGCTCGCGGTGGGGTGGACGCTCCGGGGGTTGCAGCCTCGGGGGGAGATTCCTGCGTGGACCCGCCCACAGCGCCGGTGGCGCATTGACGGCGTCGGCGATCCCGTAGGCCAGCGCCTCGTAATTCACGCGCCAACCGCGGAAGTGGATCCACGAGTTCTGGGCGCTCCGCTGCATCGTCCAGCCGACGTGCTCGAGGTGATGGATGGCATCCCGATAGTTGTCCTCGGTCAGCTGGATGGGATCGTTGGGTTTTGGGTCCGCGTCGAACTTCAGGCCGACCACGGTGGCGAGGTCACGCAAGCACATGTATCCCATGCGGAGAAAGGCGCGGGCCTCAGACGGTGCCAGGAGCGGCTGCGTTGCCAGGTGCATCGCGGCTGCATCCAGCACCGCCAGCAACCCGATGACCCACGACCGGTAGGGGTGGGGTGAACGGAACCACAGGAGGACCGGGTACGAGGCATGGGTCTCGGCGACGTCGGCGGCCCACTCCTCCCAACGCTGATAGAGGCTTGCAAGGTTGTGGACGTTGTCGACCAATTCGCTGCGGGCGAGCAATTCGGGCCCCCAGGCAGGTGATCCCGCACGACTGTCGAGCATCGTGACCAGCACCTCACGCCGGTTGAAGGCACCGTAGAGCACGGGCAGATAGGCGATCTGCAGGGCGACGATTGTCAGCCCCGCCGCCGCCGCGCAGAACACGAGAAAACGCGGAGCCGCACCGGATTGTGCGGCGAATCCAAGGGTGAAGAGCGAGGACCCGCTCACCGTGATGGCGTGGACGAGCCCGCCGGTGCGCATGAACGGCCAGAGCGTCAGCGCGAATCCGACGAGCAGCGCCGCCAGCCAGATTGCCAGGATGACGATGAGGTACAGAGGCGCCTGGAGGGCGAGAAAGCGGTCCCGTGCCTCGTACGTCTCGAATCGATGGGAGATGCGCGAGAAGAGCGTGATCATTCCTCGGCCGGCGTACTTCTGAATCCTCGACGACCCGAGCCGCGGCAGCACCAGCGAGGTCACCACGCTCATCAGCGTCGAGAGCACGATGAGCACCCCGACGGCGGCAGCGATCCACGTAACGACCGTCATCCCCGCATCATCGCCGAACGCAGGCGAGGCTACTCGATCTTGGTGATGTAGGAGCCGACGAGGGTCGCCTTCTGCTGATTGACTCCGCCCTCGCGTCGCGTCTCGTGTCCGTCCTGGAAGTGCGCGAAGGCGTCAGTCGACGAGATCGGGTTGACCTCGTCGTCGCCGTGGTCGTGGAACGAGACGTGGACGAACGAGCCGTCCTCGAGGCGCAGGACGATGTAGCTCACGTTCCCCGGCTTGTTCGCATCGAGCTCGGCGAAGACGCCCTCCACCCGTCGCTGGTTCTCATCCGCCGCCTCGGCGGACTGTGTCGCGTAGCGCGTGACCAATCGCTTGTGCATCTGAGCTCTCCTTGTGCGTCTCGATAGACTACGCGAATGGACTGGAAGATCGAACTCGTCGCAATCCCCGTCACCGACGTCGACCGCGCCAAGGCGTTCTACGTCGAACAGGTTGGTTTCAATGCCGACCACGACTATCAAGTGAACGAAGCCCTGCGTTTCGTGCAGCTCACGCCACCCGGATCCGCCTGCTCGATCGTCATGGGCGAGGGGATCACCGACATGCCGCCCGGTTCGCAGCGCGGCGTGCAGATGGTCGTAGCCGACGCCACGGCTGCCCGAGAGGAGCTTTTGAGCCGCGGTGTCGCGGCGAGCGAGGTCGTCGTTCAACCGTGGGGCTCGTTCGTGACCTTCAGCGACCCGGACGGCAACACCTGGTCTTTGCAACAGCTGCCGGCATGGTCTTCGCAGCAGCCCCCGGCGCGCCAGTAGGGACGCCGACTCCGGTTACCGAGCTGGCTGCGCGCGGGGGCCGCCGATGGAGATCCCGAAGGCCTCTTTCAGGATCAGCTTGATCATCTTCGGCTTCACCGCCACGGTCGCAACCGCCAGGGTCTTGCGGCGGAACTGAGGGCTGGCGGTCTGTTCCAGCATGCAGGCAGCCAGGTCGGCCCTCGACGTGAAGTGCTCGGGCAGAAAGCCTTCGGCGAGGCGGTACTCGGTGACCGTGGGGGTCTCGAAGAGGCCCGACGGACGGATGATCGTCCAGTCCAGGTCGCTGGCCATCACGAGCTGCTCCATCCTCAGCAGATCCGCGTACATCGTCTTGCCGATGACGTTGGCAATGAACGGTTTGAGGACCTTTTCGAAAACGAAGCCGCCCCCGGTGTTCCGGGACCGCGTCACCGGATCGGTGACGCTCGAGCTGACGCAGACCAGGCGGCGAACCTGCTGGTCGCGCATCGCCTGTACGATGTTCGCGACGCCGACCGAGTAGAGGGTGATCGGCTTGCGGCTGTACCTGGTGCCGAGGCTCGAGAGCACCGCATCCTGCCCTGCAACAGCCTGTCGCACCGCGGCGGGATCGAATGCGTCGCCCTGGACCACGTGCAGCCGCTCGTGACGAATCGGGAAGGCGTCGGCATGGCGCGTGAACGCCGTGACCGTGTGGCCGGCCTCGAGAGCCTGCTCGGTCAGGAGACGACCGGTCGAACCGTTGGCGCCGAAGATGACCAGTTTCATGGGGGCCTCCGTGGGCGGATTTGCGATCAATCAGTTGATTGAGGCAGGCTAGCACGCCGTCCACCACCGCGTCAATCAACTGATTGAGTGGTAAACTGAGGCTACCGAGATGGAGAAGCTGAGCGGCGTGACCAAGCTGAGCGCTGCAGATTCGCCGCCCGTCGACCGGCGCCAGGACCTGGTGGCCGCCGCGTATCAGCAGATCGCACGCCTTGGGTTCGAAGGGCTCCGCACTCGCGACGTCGCAGCCGCGGCCGGGGTCAACGTCGCGACGCTGCACTACTACTTCCCGACCAAGGAAGCGCTCATCGGCGGTGTCCTGAAGCACTCGATGGAACGGTTTCGTTCGACCATGCCTGCCGGCGGGTCACCCACCGAGCAGCTGCGCAACCACTTCAAGGGCATCCGACGCCTGGTCAACGAGGAGCCCGAGCTCTTTGCGGTCATGGGCGAGCTGGCGCTGCGGTCAGCCCGCGACCCCGCCATCCGTGAGCTGTATCAGCAGACGACCGATATCTGGCAGGCCACGGTGCGTGGCCTTCTCGTCAAGGCAGCGCGCGACGGTTCGCTGGCCGGATCGCGGAATCCGGACGCGCAGGCGTCGCTGGTCGTCTCGGCGCTCACCGGCGCGTCGATGATTCCGCTCTCGCGGCCGGCGCGGTTGAAGGAGACCATCGCGGAGCTCGAGCGATCCCTCAGGCTCAGCTGAGGCAGCGCCGTGCGCAGTCCGCCTCAGCCCTCGAAACGCGGGCGATCCCCATCATGGTGGGATGCAAATCCGTTTCGACGCTGAGCCCCGATGAGAGCCGTCGTTCATGACACGTATGGGCCGCCCGACGTCCTTCGCGTCGAGGATGTCGCTCGGCCGGTACCCGGTGACGACGAGGTCCTGATCAGGATCCGCGCCACCACCGTGAGCCGGACCGATTGCGCGCTCCGCGCCGGCGAGCCGTTCTTCTCCCGATTCATCACCGGTGTCCGCCGGCCGAGACGGAGGATTCTCGGCAGCGACCTGGCGGGCGAGGTCGAGGCAGCCGGCATTGCGGTCACCCAGTTCAAAGCGGGTGACCACGTCTTCGGGATCAAGCCCTGGAAGTTCGGCGCCCATGCGGAGTACATCTGCATGCAGGAAGGCGCCGCGCTGGCGCAGATGCCCGCCGGCGCAGCCTTCGACGAAGCAGCGGCGGTCTGCGACGGGGCGATCCTGGCGCTGAACTGCCTGCGACCGGGAAAAGTCAGGACCGGGCAGTCGATCCTCATCTACGGCGCGTCGGGATCCATAGGCACCGCCGGCGTGCAGCTGGCGAAGTCACTCGGTGCGCAGGTCACCGCGGTGTGCAAGACCCAGAACGCCGAGCTGATGCGGTCGCTCGGGGCCGGCGAGGTCATCGATTACACCCTGGAAGACTTCACCAAGAACGGCCAGACCTACGACGTCATCTTCGATGCCGTCGGCCATCTTTCGTTTGCGCGCTGCAAGGCTTCGCTCAAAGCCGGGGGCGTCTTCCTGCCTACGGATGGATTGAAGAACCTCGCGCTGGCCGCATGGACCGCCCGGGTCGGCGACCGCAAGGTGGTGTTCAAGCTTCCTCCGAAGTTCACGAAGCAGGACGTGCTCTTCCTCAAGGGCCTCATGGAAGCCGGGAAATACCGCGCGGTCATCGATCGACGCTACCCACTCGAACAGGTCGTCGAGGCCACCAGGTATGTGGAGTTGCACGAGAAGACCGGAAACGTCGTCCTGACGGTCTGAGACGAATATTCCGCTGACGGCTCAGACGTCTCTGGTGCCGGGAACCACCAAACCGCTTTCGTACGCGAGAACGACGAGCTGGGCGCGATCCCGTGCGCCGATCTTCGACATCGTCCGGCTGACATGCGTCTTTGCGGTCAAGGGGCTCAGGAAGAGCCGCGCGGCGATCTCGTCATTGCTGAGACCGCCACCGACCAACGTCAGCACCTCCCGCTCGCGCGCGGTGAGATCTGCGAGTCCGGCCGGGTCCGCCGTCGGGGCTGAGGGCCGCGATGCGATGTCTGCGATGAGGCGCCGGGTGACACCGGGTGAGAGCAGCGCATCGCCGCGGGCGATGACGCGCACCGCCGCGATCAAATCGGCCGGTTCTGTGTCCTTGACGAGAAAACCACTGGCTCCCGCGCGCAGCGCCTGGTACACGTACTCATCGGCTTCGAAGGTGGTGACGATAAGCACTCGAACCGATGCAAGGTCAGCGTCCGCGGCGATGCGTCGGGTTGCCTCGAGACCGTCCATCCCCGGCATGCGGATGTCCATCAGCACCACGTGCGGATGCGTGTCCCTCGCCAGCCTGATTGCCTGCGCGCCGTCGGATGCCTCACCGACGACCTCGATGTCGTCGGCTGAGTTCGAGCAGCATTCGAAATCCGCCTCGCACCAGGGCTTGATCGTCGGCGAGGAGCACGCGGATCATGCGCTTCCGTCGAGCGGCAGTTCGGCGTGCACCACGAAGCCGCCGCCCGGCGACGATCCCGCCTCGAACGTCCCTCCCGCGGCGAGCGCGCGCTCACGCATTCCCACGAGCCCATGGCCTGCACCCGAAGCCGCGACATCGGCCGGGCCATCGTTCGCGGATGCGCCTCGTCCGCTGTCGCGGACTTCCACGCCGAGACGGTCGTCGCCCCACGCCAGGGACACGGTGGCGCTGGCCGGACCGGCGTGGCGAATGGTGTTGGTCAGCGACTCCTGGATGATGCGATAGGCGGCCAGATCCACGGTGGCGGCGAGCCGCCGTGGGGTCCCGACGATCCGCAGCGTGGTGTTCAGCCCGGCGCGGTTCGTCGTTGCCAAAAGGTCGTCGAGCATGGCCAGCCCCGGTGCCGGTTGCGTCGCCTCGGCCTCGTCGGACTGGCGCAGCACGTTGACAATCGAGCGCATCTCGCGCAGCCCTTCCTTGCTGGCGAGCCGGATCGCTTCCAGTGCGGCGGCGGCGTGCTCGGGGTGATCGCGCGCGACGTGGGCAGCGGCACCTGCCTGCACGTTGATCATCGACAGCGTGTGCGCAACTGCGTCGTGCAACTCGCGAGCAATGCGCAACCGCTCAGCGTCGACACGTCGCGCCGCCTCCTCCTCACGGGTGCGCTCAGCCTGATCCGCGCGTTCCTCCACCGCGCGCAGGTAGGCACGGCGGTTGCCGAGGGCCACGCCGATCGACACAGCCGCCACGATCTCACCGGGAATGAGGAACTCGCCACCGCCGAGTGCGCCAAAGGGATTGCCGATCGCCGTCGTCACCAGCAGAACTACCAATGTCACCAGTCCGGCGATCAGTGCCTCACGGCTCGACACGATGGTCGCCACCGTGTAGAGCGCAATCATCACGTCGAGAAGGGCGGTGCCGTTGACGTAGGCAAGCAATGAATACACCGCGACACAGGTCAGCGACACGCCCAGGACGGTGAGCGGAAACCGCCGCCGCCAGGCGAGGCTGATGGCGGCGATCGCGACCAGCACGAACACCATCCAGCTCGCGTTCGGGACCGCTGCGTGCCCGCCTGAGACCACGGTCTGCCCCAAGCCGTTCACTCGGCCATTGGCCTCGCCGATCGATCCGACCAGGGTCACCGCCAGCATCACCAGCGCGAGGATCCAATCCCGTACATCGAAGCGGCTGTCAGGGCGGCGGCGGAGTGCGAAGGCGGCGATCACACGTGGAGCGTACGGCGCTACGGCTGCGCACGCATCCCTCCTCGAGAGGCGTTCGACTACTCCCACGGGAGTACTCGTCACCGGGAACAGGCAGATTGGAGTACGCAGATTGCCTCCTCTCGGGGGACGACGCACGCGTGGGCGCTGCCGAGACTGAGGGCGTCGGCTGATCAGAGCCCGGCGTCACCAAGGAGGCAATCAGATGACCCGCATCACCCGCTTTGCGCTCGGGCACCGGGCCCTGATCGTGCTGTTCTGGCTCGCGACCGCGGTCACCGGCGCAATGACCGCCGGGCTCACCGCGAGCCGGATGACCAACAGCTTCTCGATGCCCGGGCAGGCGATCACGACCGACTCCCGGATCGTCTCCGAGTACGGCAGCACGGCTCAGGCACCGCTCGTGACCGTCGTCACGGCGCCTCGAGGTCAGCGCATCACCACCCCGAGCGTGACCGCGGCCACCGCGAGCATCTTCGATGCAGCGCGAGTTGGTGCGGGGGTGCACGTGGTCGACTACGCGTCGACGCACGACGCGGCGTTCATCACGCGCGACGGACGGTCGACGTTCTCGCTGACCTTCCTGCCACCGGCAAACTACGACGGATCCGGCGGTCTCGAGCCGGTCATCGCGAAGGCTGTCGAGTTCCGCGACCCCCGCGGGCTGGCACACCGGTTTCACCAGCATCACGTTGCTGCAGGCGCCGGCGGCGGCGAAGAGTGGTGGCACGAGCGTGCTTCTCGAGGCCATGGTCGGCGGGCTCGGCGCACTGGTGATCCTCGCCTTTGTCTTCGCCAGCTTTCTCGCGTTCCTGCCGCTCATCATGGGCGCGACGTCGGTGCTGTCGACCTTCCTCCTGGTCCTCGGCCTCACCACCATTACAGGCGTCAGCATGATCGTCGAGTTCCTGATCGCCCTCATCGGGCTCGGCGTCGCCATCGACTACTCCCTGCTGGTGGTGACCCGTTGGCGTGAGGAGCGCGCGCACGGACGTGACAACGTCGCGGCGGTCGAGGCGGCGATGGCGCACGCGGGGCGGGCGGTGGTGTTCTCCGGGCTGACGGTGGCGGTCGGGTTGCTCGCGCTGATCGTGCTCCCGGTGCCGATGCTGCAGAGCGTCGGCTACGGCGGCGTGCTGGTCCCGCTGGTCTCCGTGGCGGTCGCGGTCACCCTGCTGCCCGTCGTGCTCGCGACTGTCGGGCCGCGCCTCGACTGGCCGCGCCTCCGCAAGGAGAACAGCGCGAGCCGGATGTGGACTGCATGGGCACGCGGCGTCTACGGCCACCGCTGGCCGGCGGCGATCCTTGGCACCGTCATTCTTGGGTTGATCGCGTTTCCGGCGCTGTCACTGCAGCTCGGAGAGCCGGCGAGCACCTCGCTCTCCACGACCGGCCCGGCCCGTGACGCGTTGACCACGCTCACGGCCGGCGGCGTTCCCAGTGGGGTTCTCACTCCGATCGTCGTGCTGACCAACGGAGCAACGAGCGTGACCTCAACGCTGGCGCATGTGCAGGGGGTCGACACGGCAGTCACCACCCCGGACCAGCAGCGCACCGACAGCGCGTTGATCACCGTGCTGCCGTTCGCTGAGGGCAGCCTCGGCGCCGGACAGGACACCGTGCGCGCGGTCCGCGCGGCGATCGGCTCCAATCCGGCCGTCGTCGGCGTCGACGGCGATGGAGCGCAGTTGATCGACTTTGACAACGCGGTCTACGGCAACTTCCCGCTCATGCTCGCGTTGATCGCGGTCGCGACGTTCCTGCTGCTGGCGCGAGCCTTCCGATCAGTGGTTCTCGCGCTGAAAGCCGTGGTGTTCAACCTGGTGTCTCTTGCCGCGGCGTACGGCGCGCTGACATTCATCTGGCAGCAGGGCCACGGCAGCCAGGCCCTGTGGGGCATTCCCGCATCGGGTGCGATCACCATGTGGGTGCCGCTGATGGTGTTCGCGTTCCTCTTCGGGCTCTCGATGGACTACGAGGTGTTCATCATCGCCCGCATCCGCGAGGCGTACGACAACACCGGGTCGGCGCGTGCGGCGGTGATCGAGGGTGTCGGGCGTACTGGACGGCTGGTGACCAGTGCTGCGCTGATCCTGATGCTCACGTTCCTGTCGATGTCGAGCGGACCGCAGACCGACATCAAGATTCTCGCAACGGGGCTCGGCGCGGGCATCCTCGTCGACGCTGTGGTGGTGCGGGCACTGATGGTGCCGGCCATGGTTGCACTGTTCGGCCGCTGGAACTGGTGGATGCCGGTGTGGCTCGCCCGGATCCTGCGCGTCCCGGCCGCTCCGATCACCCGCCGCGTGCTACCCGCGCCACAGCTGGAGCGCGCTGCGTAGGAATCAGTCACCAGGCCCCGTCGCAGTGCGCGGCGGGGCCTGAGCTGACCACGCGGGGGCACTGCTCAGGCAGGCAGGGACCGGTCAAGAATCGAGGGCAAGGTGCGCCGCTCGTGCGGCTTCCTCGGCGGCGTCGGCGGCCTGCTCGGCATCCGACGCTTCCCCGGCGGCAAGCCGGGCTTCCGTCGCCAGCCGGTCCGCCTGCCGCCGCTTCTCGTCGGCAACGACTCGTGCACGCGCCGCAACTTCGTCCTGCCTGGCCGCATCGCGTTGCGCGTGGCGGTGCGCAACGACTTCGAGGCGGGCAGCTGGTCGGTCCTGCGTCGGTCCAGGAGAGTCCGAAGAAGTCCGCCGGCGCATCGGCTCGAGGATTGCCGAAAGCTCGGGGCCGTCGTTGCCGGGATCATCGATTGCTCCAAAGCCGGCCACATCGAGGTCACGATCGAGCGTGCCGGTCCACAGCGCGCGGCGTTCGGGTGCGCCGCCGGTTGCAGCCGCCTGGAGCGTGGCGCGGATCCGGCGGCCGGTCTCGTCGCTCGCGGCGTGGCCGGCGCTCGCGAGCATATCCGTGGCGGCACGAGCCGCGGCCTCGACTTCGATCGCGCAGCCGCCCCGTGGCGGCCAGGAGATCCTCTCGACTTCTCGTCCCTGCGGCGGCGTTCTGGTGAGCGTCGCGCGCATCGGCTCCGACCGCCAGAAGCTCGGTGATCAGCGCAGGGTTGTCGACGGCGAGCTGGTCGATCGCCCATACGCCCACGGAAGGCTTGCGCAGCTTGCCGATGGCGAGAGCCGTATCCCGATCCGTGGCTCGAAGTTCGCGAGCCATCGCCGATCTCCGTGCGACGAAGTCCTCCAGCGGGCCGTGGTACAGGCCGGCGGTTTCCACGACTCAGGAGTGTGACGCCGCGATCGGCTGACCCGGAGCCCAGTGCTCAGGACATCCGTGACGAGTGCGCGAACGCGAGGTACTCGTGGACCGAGCGCACCGCGGCGGAACCCTCTCCAACGGCTGCCGCGACTCGCTTGGTCGAGCCGGCGCGCACGTCGCCGACCGCAAAGAGCCCCGGATAGCTCGTCTCGAAGGGGAGCGGCGGGCGATCCAGCTCACCCCACCGGGCGTCGTCGCGCCCCGAGTTCGAGTGCCCGGTCGGTGAGCAGAAAGCCGCGCTCGTCAAGAGCAGCGCATCCGGACAGCCACTCCGATGCCGGCCGGCGCCGATGAACGAGAAGACCGCAACGCATTGCACGGTCTGGTCGCCGTCGGGGCCTGTCAGGGTGACCGATTCGAGCGTCCTGGAACCATCCAGCGCGGTGATCTGCGTGCTGGTTCGGATATCGATGCGCGCATCAGCCTCGATCCTGTCGACGAGATATCGCGACATGTTCTTGTTGAGATCATCGCCGCGAATCACGAAGATGACCGGGCTGCCCGACTCGGCGAGAAACACCCCCGCTTGTCCGGCGGAGTTGCCTCCGCCCACCACCACGACCGGTGCAGGGCTGCAGAGTTCGAGCTTCCATCTCGGTGGCCGCGTAATACACACCGTTGCCCTCGAACTCATCGAGGCGCGCCACGTCCAGGCGCCGGTAGCGCGCACCGGTGGCGGCGATCACGGCGCGGGCGGCGACATCGGTCCCGTCAGCGAGGCGGATCACCAGGTGCCCGCCCTGCTCCCGGAGCGCGGTGGCGGCGCACGGGCTGGTCAGGTGGGCGCCGAACTTCTCTGCCTGCACGAAGGCGCGCTCGGCCAGGTCGGCGCCGGTGATGCCGGTCGGAAAGCCCAAGTAGTTCTCGATACGGGAACTCGCCCCGGCCTGCCCACCGACCGCGATCCGCTCGAGCACCAGGGTTCGCAGCCCCTCCGAGGCCCCGTACACCGCTGCCGCAAGGCCGGCCGGATCCCCGCCGGCCACGACAAGGTCGAAGCATCGGTCCGGGATGCTTTCGATGGTCAGCCCCAGGTAGGACGACAGGTCTCCCGGCGTGGGGCGGCGCAGGACCGTTCCCGATGCGATGACAACCGGCAGCTCGTCGGGCGCGACGTTGAAATCGCGAAGGAGGCGTTCAACTGAGCCGTCTCGGTCCGCGTCGATCCACTCATGGGGGATGCGATTTCGGGTCAGAAATTCCCGCAGTTCGAGCGACCCGGGCGAGAATCGTGAGCCGACGACGCGGATGACCGCCGCGGCCCCGATGCGCAGCGCCGACCGGCGCGCGAGAAACGCGCCGAGGATCCGGTCGCTGAGGGTGGGATCGGTGGCGAGGATGCGTCGCAGCGCATCCGCAGGCACCACGATCACCTCGCCGGGCTCCGCCACGCGGGCCGACACGAATGCTCGCTGGCCGGTCAACAGACTCAACTCACCCAGGAAGCGCCCCGCACCGTGTCTCGCGATCGCCTGCTCCTCGCCGTCGGTCCGCGTCAGGATTTCGGCCACCCCGGACAGGACCACAAAGAACTCGTAGGCGGCGTCGCCTTCCTGATACAGGTACTCGCCCGCGTCGATGGATCGCCGGGTTCCCAGCTCGTCGAGCAGAGCGATTTCGGCGTCATCGAGCGTGGGGAAGGCAACGGGATCGTCGAGCGTGGGGAAGGCCACGGGATCGTCAGCCATGAGGGCTCCACATGACTTCCCACAGGTGCCCGTCGAGGTCTCGAAAATAACCGGAGTAGATCCCCCACGGGCGGTCATGCGCGCGATCGGTCACCGTTGCACCGGCAGCCTCAGCCGCGATGAGGAGTGTGTCCACATCCTCTTTGGCGTCAACTGCGTGGCCGATACTGAATTCGCCTGTCTTTGGTGGCCCGAACGGAACATTCGCGTCCTTCGCCAACTTCGTGCGCGGGTAGAGAGCCAGAACGAGCCCGCCGCTCAATCGAAACATCACCACAGCCCCATCCGGGGTGGATTCGTCGCCGGTGAACTCGGTGCCGACTACGCCGGGAGAGTCCAATCCGAGCCCGTCACGGTAGAAGGTGAGCGCGCGATCGAGGTCGCTGACCGCCAGCGTGATCACATTGATGGTGGGTTGCATCGCTTTCTCCGGCGGGTGGGCGCTTGAGACCATTGTGCCGTGGTTCAGACCGCCACCTGGTGCCTAGACCGCCTCGCGGTGAGCGCGGCCGGTCAGCCTTTCGAAGGCCAACGCCGCTGCCGCGACCAGCGCCACGAATCCGCCGTAGCCAAAGGAGGTATTCAACAGTCCGATGTGGGTGGTGATCAGGCCTGCCGCCATCGCCGGGACGCTGAACGCCAGGTAGCTGACCAGGTACACAGCCGAGAGCAACGCCGCCCGCTCGTGCGCCTCGGCCAGCTGGCTCACCGAGCGCAGCGCTCCGAGAAACGCGGATCCGAAGCCGCCACCTGCAAGGATTGCCGCCGCGAGGAACACGGCGATCGAGGACGTTCCAAGGGCGACGAGGAACAGGCCCGTCCCGACAAGCAGCGCCGTGCTACCCACACGAGCCATGGTCGAAGGCGACAGCTCGCGTCCCGCCACCGCGGCCGCGGCGGCTGAGAAGGGGAACAAGCCGATCAGCGCACCGACCACCGCGTGATTGCTCTGCTCGAAGATGACTGCGAGCAGCGAACCACCGAGAGAGAGAATCAAGCCGCCCAGCGCCCAGGTGGCCACGATGGTTGGAACGGCACCCGCGAATGCACGTCGTGCCCGCGTCGGAACCGCGACCTGCGGGCGCAGCGCCGCCACCGCGCCCGGCACGCGCCGCGCGGTTTCCGGCAGTGCGACGGTGGCTAGCGCCGACGCGACAAAGATCGCGGTGAGAATCGCGAAGATCAGCCGGGTCGGATCCGGAGCGTACTGCACCAGTATTCCCGTTGCCGTCGCGCCGACACCGAGGCCAAATGTCGGAGCGACACTGTTGAGCAGCGAGCCCAGCCGGGACCCGTCGGCCGGCTGCAGATCCAGCAGGTACGCCCCCAACACACCGATTGCGGCACCGGTCGCCAGCCCCTGGACCACGCGTGCGGCCAAGAGCCAGCCGACTCCGTCGGATCCGAGGAACAACGCCATCGAACTCGCCTCGACGATGAGGGCGCCCGCCAGCACGACGCGACGCCCAAGGTAGTCGGACAGCCTTCCGACGGTGAGAAGACTCGCCATCAGAGCGAGGACGTACACCGCGAAGATCACCGTCAGCGTGAGCGCCGAGAATCCGAACTCGGCCTGGTACACGGGATACAGCGGACTCGGGGCGCTCGACGCTGCGGGCACCATCGCCGCCATTGCGGCGACCACCCAGAACGCGACGCTGCGCGGCAGCACGCGCGCGGTCGTCTCGCCGCCCACCGATGGTGGCCTTGTGGACAACTGGGTCATGTCACGCCCCGCGGTACGAAGCCTTCGTGAGTGCTTCGGGACCGCCGAACTCGGTCAGCCCGATTGCCTTCATGACGGCGCCGCGTTCCGGATCGCCGGTGTCAGCCGGGCGTCGAACGCCCGAGAGGGCGCTCCCGCGGACACAGCAGGCACAGGCCAGAAATCTGTGTCAACCCATCACACTCCTCGGTATCCGCCGTTGACCCAGTCGATGATCGCGTCGGCATATGCGGCCGGGGCTTCCTCCCATGCGTTGTGGCCGGTGGGAAATATCTGCAGTCGCGAGTGGCCGAGCGTCTCGTCGAGCGCGCGTGCATCGGAGGCCAAACCGTAGGGGTCGTCGCGGCCGACGAGGATTTGCACCGGCATGTTGAGAGACGGCAACTTGGGAGCGAGCGCCTCGAGATCCGAGGGGTAGCTCTGCACGTATGCGACGGACTTTGCGAACCGATCGCCGGAGTAGGAAGTCACATAGTCATCTCTGACGATCGTTGGCACGTCGTAGTTTTTTATGGACGCGACCGACTGGTTGATGACGTCCGCGGGATCGAGGTCCTTGAAGGGGTCGATGCCGCCCGCGTCGATGAAGGTCTTGAGCAGGCCGTCGACGTGGAGCGGGAAGGTCGCGCCGCCCGCACCGACGATGATGCTGCGGAAGGCTTCTGGGTGGGTGACTGTTGCCCATAGGAGCGCGCCCGTACCGACATCGGGGCCGACCGCATGCGGTCGGTCGAGATCAAAGCTGGATACCAGCCCAATGACAAACTCTCCCATCGCGCGCGGGGACATCAGATCCGCGCGTCCCTGTGACTGCCCGAAGCCGGGGAGGTCGACCGCAACGAGGGAGAACTGCTCCGCGAGCCGTTGCCACGTGGGCAGATAGGCATAGACGCTTTCTGGCCACGGGCTCAGCAAGATCACGGCGTCGGCCCCGCGCTTCGGACTGGTCGCGTAGCGGATCCTCAGCCCGTCCACAGTCATGAACCCTGGCTTGATCAGGTCATCCTCATGGCCACCTGCTTCTCCAGCGTCTGCGCCGGTGCTCCCGGCCGGTGCCTCTTTTGCGCCCGAGACGCTCACCTACACTTTCGCCTGTAGCGCCGCACGCGCCGAGGCGACGATGTCATCGCTGGTGTTGGCGTGGCCGTCGATCCCCCAGCCGCCCTCCGGCGATTCGGTGATGAGGACCCACGTGCGGTCGGCCAGGCTCGGGTCGCCTGCCGCCGCGACGACGATCTCAGTCAGTTCCTTGACGACGCCGAGCTGCTTCTCGCGATCGAGGACGTGGACAGGGGTGAGCACCTGGACACGGATGTAATTGCGGTCGCCGGCTGCGTTCGAGATCGCGTCGGCGGGGAGGTCATGGATGAAGGCAGCGGTGTTGTCGAGGAACAACGGGATCTCCGGCACCCGCTCCCACCGCATCACGGCCTTCGCGAGATCCTGGGCGAGCGCGTGCCGGTCGTGGAAGGTGCCCTCGGCGGCGAAGACGTCGATCATCGGCATGGTTGAACTCCTTGGCGGTGCTGCAGAGGGCTAATATGACCGGTCATCTTACACGTGCACGACCCGCCCGTCCACGTGAGATCCGACCGCTGGACGTGGGTAGCCGAACCCGGTCGCGCGCCCGATGCGAGCCGCAACGGGTCCTCCGGTCCGCCCTGGACTCCCGCGAGCGCGGAAGCCCTTCCGGAGCGGATTCATGCAATGGTGAGAACGATGCAGAGCGGTTCGAGATGCTGAGCTGATGGCCCGAGCCAGCGTCAGGGATCGGCTCGTCGCAAGCGCCGTGGAGGTGTTCCACGCGCGCGGGTTCAACGGCTGCAGCGTCCAGGACATCGTCGACGCGGCCGGGGTGCCGAAGGGTTCCTTCTACAACCACTTCGACAGCAAGGAGGCGCTCGGCGTCGAGGTGGTGCGTGCCTACACCGCGCTTGTCGGTGCCTATGTGGTCGAGGCCGGCGCGGCCGACATCCTATCGGGTGAGGGCATGCCGCTACAGAGGATTCGCGCGTATTTCGAGGCGGTTATCGAGCAGAACGTGAGCTGCGGAGTCCGTAAGGGGTGCCTGCTCGGCAATTTTGCGATCGAACTCGCCCCCCACAGCTCGGAGATCGCCACCGCGGTGACCGACGCTCTCGACAATTGGAGCGCTGCCGTCGCCCTGGCTCTCGCTCAGGCGCAGGATGCGGGGGAGTTGTCGCAGGACGCCGACGTCGGCTCGCTCGCCCGCTACCTGGTCGACGGCTACGAGGGTGCGGCCACGCGGGCGAAGCTGATCGGTGATCGCGCTCCAATGGACGAATTCATTCGGACGACATTCGATTTCCTGCTGTCCTAGTCGGGTAACGGCTACTCATTGCGCGCATGGCCGAAGTACATCAGTTCCCAGATCGCTTCGTCCTTGTGCGTCTCGATCAGCTCGCCGCCATGGTGGTGCGATACCTCAATGTCGCCCGCGAAGCGAAGGTATGCGCCGTCGAAGTGCGCGAGCTGTGCGGCAATATGCTTGACGCCCTTGACGTTGTCGATCATCCGAACTCAGCATCAGATCGCGAGTCCGAGTGAATGACACGGCGTATCGGTCATCGCCTTCGTGATAGACATATCGGGTCGTTGTCGCCACGGGTTTTCCGGTTGTCTCGTCGCTGTAGATGCCTTCGCGTTCGAACGTGACCCTGGCCGGGTCGTCGGCGATAACGACGCCGTCGCGAGCCAGCATGAAAATTGGAATCGGCTCGAAGCCGTACCTTTTCGCGGACGTGATGTAGGAAGCGATGACCGAGTACGGCCCTGCCTGCCCTCGGGCCCAGTACCAGTCGTGGACCACCTTCATCAGACCCACGTTTCCCCAGTTGTGGTCGTGGTAGCCGACCCCGGTTGTCTGGTGCTGCTCACCCTCGACCGTGTAGGCGAGCGTCACCGCGCCCTGCGGCACTGAAGGAAGCCACGCGAACTCCAGCGACCGATCCGCACCGAACAGCATGTACCCCGAGCCCGGACGCCACGCGGGAATCTCGCCGGTCAACGTGACATCGACCGATATCTCCTCCGCAGTCGCCTCGATCCGATAGGTGTGCAGATCACCGGTGAATCGATTGTTGCCAAGCCGCACGTCAGCATGGTCGCGAGCCGCCGACCACGCCGCCGCCGGAACGTCGATGACCTTCTCGAAGTGCCGCCCGTCAGGCAGGTCGAGTTCGAGCCGCAGCAATGGGGACAACGGCTTCTGCGGCTCGGCGATGTCCTTGTTCATGAACGCGATGACCAACTTGGCGCCGTCGGCGAGATGCGCGTCGAAGTACCACCACTCGTAGGTGCCCGCCGAGTCGTCGGTGCGGGCGCCATCCTCCCAGACCTCGATCGAGGTCGGCGATAATCCGAGGCGCTCATAGTCCGCGGGGCTGCTCGCCATGACTGCCAGTCTCTTTGCGACAGGTGGTTGGGTCATCGATCCGTCCTCCTGGCTCGCCGGCTTTCGGCCGCGCCCTGCATGCCTCGGTAAGGAACACGGCGCGCGCGACCGGTCGGGTGTGTATGACAACTCATCTGATGAGCCCGGCGGCTCGGCGTGCGCGCTCGGCGGCGGGTCGTATCGGGCAGGCCGCGAGGTGGTCGTCTATCACGCCGCACGCCTGCATCAGTGCGTACAACGTTGTCGGGCCGAGGAAGCGAAAGCCTCGGCGCTTGAGTTCGCGCGCCAGTGATTCGGCCTCGGGCGTCGTCGAGGGTACGTCCGTCCACGCGGCTGGTGGTCGGTGCCGTGATGCCCGTGGATCCGGCCGCAGGAGTGAGGCAAGTGGCTCGCCCGCGGCGCGCAGCTGCACGGTGGCGCGCGCGTTCCCGATTGTCGCCTCGATCTTCGCGCGATTGCGAACGATGCTGACGTCGTTGAGGAGGCGTGTGATGTCTGCTGCATCAAAACGCGCAACGGCATCAGCGTCGAAATTCGCGAAGGCGCTGCGGAAAGCGTCGCGCTTGGCAAGAATGGTGCGCCAGGAGAGCCCTGCCTGGAACGCCTCAAGGCTCAAGAGCTCGAACAGCGCACGCTCGTCAGACACTGGAAAGCCCCACTCGGTGTCGTGATACCGCTCGTAGAGCGGATCGCCGTCCCCGAAGCACCGGCGGGCAATCACCGCGGTGCGGGTTTCACCGGCCATGGCGACCCGAAGCTTGGGCCGGCTTCAGGCCCCGGACCTCCGGGCCGCGCTCAGAGCGTGGTCTCATCGGGGCCGCTCCCGAGTCACCTCGGCCGGTCGCTTGTCGTCGCGGAGCCCGAGGAAACGCGGTTGCCGCAGCCGGCCATCATTCGTCCACTCTGCGAAGCCGATCTGCGCGACCAGTTCCGGCCGGGTCCAGTGCGTGCCGCGCGGAGTGGGTCTCACGTCCATGAACGGCGGCTCCGATGTCGCCAGGGAGCGCAGCCGCGCGCCGAGATCGCGGAGCATCGCCGCGGTGTAGCCGGTGCCGACCCTTCCGGCGTACCGGAGCCGGCCGTCCTCGTGATATCCGACGAGCAGGGCACCGAAATCAGTCCGGCTGCCGGTTGGATCGGTGTAACCGCCGATGACGAACTCCTGCTCCCAGACGCACTTCAGCTTCAGCCAGTCCTTCGAACGCCCGGGGACGTACGGCGCGGCGGCGCGCTTGGCGATGAGTCCCTCCCAGCCGGAACGGCACGCGTCGTCAAACCGCCGCTGCGCGTTGTCCCGCCAGGCCTCGGAGAGTTGCAGGGCGGCGCTCGACCGGATTGCCCGCGTCAGTCGGGCGCGACGCTCTTCGAGCGGCCGGTGGGTCAGGTCCTCGCCCTCGATCTCGAGGACGTCAAAGACGCAGTAGACCACCGGGTAGGCGGCTATCTGCTGGGGGGAGGGCGCGGTGGAGCCGAGACGCTGCTGAAGCCGGCTGAAGGACGTCTGCTCACCTTGGTACGCGACCACCTCGCCGTCAAGCAGAAGCTCGAGAGCCCGCTGGGTCAGCAGGGCGGCGCGTATTTCGGGGTACGTGGCGGTGAGGTTCTTGCCGGTGCGCGACTCGAGCCGCACGTCGCCGCCCCGTTTGCGCGCAACGCAACGCTCGCCGTCGAATTTGCGCTCGAGCAGCCAGTCGCCACCGAAGTCGCGACGGTCGGTCAGGGTCGCCAGCATCAGGGGAATTGGCACGTGCGGATCGTCCGCCTTCCCAGGCACGTCAGGTCGCGGTCCGACACAAGAGCTGAGATCCTACCGTGTCATGCCGGGGACCGATCGGGCACCCTGAGCTCGTCGTCATGCCTGCGCTGTACGTTATTCGTCAGGAGCTCAGATGACAGGATCCCAGGTGACCACGCTCGACTTAGACCTCCAAAACCAGAAGGCATTGGTGACGGGTGCTACCTCGGGCATCGGCCGGGCGATTGCCCTCCAGTTGGCCCGGCAAGGGGCCGAGGTCCTTGTCCATGGCAGGGACGCTCAGCGCGGGGCGGGTACGGTTGAAGCGATCACCGCTGCGGGAGGGAAGGCGCGATTCGTGGCTGCCAACCTCAGCGATCCCGGTGATCTGCAGCGCCTGGTCGACACGATTGGCGAGGTCGACGTGCTGGTCAACAACGCGGGCTTCTCGTGGTTCGGACCAACGCCGGATCTCGATGTCGAGACCTTCGACGCCTTGTTCGTGAGCAACGTTCGGGCGCCGTTCTTTCTGGTGGCCGGATTTGCTCCGAAGATGGCGGCGAGAGGATATGGCAGCATCATCAACGTCTCCAGCATGGCCGGCCAGATCGGCCTTGCCGGCGGGGCGGCCTACGGGGCGACGAAGGCCACTTTGTCGTCCATGACTCGGGCCTGGGCGGCGGAGTTCAGCCCCCGGGGTGTCCGCGTCAACGCCATCGCCCCTGGTCCGGTGTACACAGGAGGCGCCGACACCGAGCGCACCACGAACCTGGGAGCAACCACCTTGCTCAAGCGAGCTGCCAACGCCGAAGAGATTGCTGAGGTCGTCGGATTCCTCGCCTCACCTAGGGCGAGCTACATCACCGGCGCCGTCATCGCGGCCGATGGCGGTCGCACAGCCATCTAGCGTTTAGGCCTCCTTTGCACGGGCCCGTGGAGCTTAGGGTCCGATCAACGAGCCGCTAGTGCGCCAGCCGCTCCGTCAAGCGAATGGTCACCGTGTCCCCGGCACTTTTTCCGATCGCATGTTGAAGGTCGGCCTTGATCGGCAACTTGTGCGTTCCGTCGCCCAGTGCCATGAACGAGCTCTGGAACGGCTGATGATCGACCGTACCGCGGACCTTCACCAAACCACGTGTTCCGAAAAATGCCACCGAGTCGGGCATCACGACATACGTCCATCCGCCCTTGCTCGGACTTTTTCCAGCGCGGCGCGGAATTGTTTGTTCAAAGCCACCATTTCCCTATGACAGCTCCACGATCTCGAGGCCGTTCCCGTCCTGGTCGCGAAAAGCAAACATCGGCGGTACGCCCGGCCAGCGCAACACATCGTCAGCGTCTACGCCATTGGCGATCAAATCCGCGCGGCTCGCATCCGCATTGGATGTGGTGAACCGAATTCCCGTTTCGACACCCGCAGGGACGCCGTCGTGGGCGCGAATCAGCGCGATGGTGATCGCCGCGGCAGGCGGACCAACCTCGATCCAACGCGTGCCTTCGCCCATCGGAACGTCGAGTCGCTTGTCGAATCCGAGCGTGTCGACATAGAAGGCAAGCGCTTTCTCCTGGTCGACCACGGGGATTCCCACCGTTCGAATGTCAGTGATTCCACTCTTGGTTCGCGTGTCAGCCATTTGGTCGCCTCCTTGTGTCATCCGTACATCAACGATCCCGGGGTGGTCAGCACTTCCCCGGTTTCGATCCACGTCTTCAGGCCGGACAGGATCATCGGCCAGCCGCCAAAGAGCTGATCGTTCGCACCCTCACGGAGCTGGTCGTGGGTAACCGTCAGGCGGCACGAATCGCCGACAGGCTCGATCTCCCATGTGACCCGTGACGTGCCTTCTGTCTTTACATCGTCACCCCACAGGGCAAGCGCTGTCTGCACCAGCCGGCGGGGCGGATCGACTTCGACGTTTTCTCCTTCGATAAGGGCACCGGCACGCGGGTTGGTCACCCTGTACTGCGACCCCGGGGCCCACGTCGAACTCGACGCGATTGCCGAACTGGAACTTGGTACGGGTTTCGCTGTCCGTGATCGCCTGCCACAGCCGCTCGGGCGTGGTGCGAATGTAGATCTCGAAGATTTTTTCCATGGGCTTCTCCAATTGCTGTTTGATCTCGCTGAGCGTTGCCACCCAGGGTTCGGCGTATTTGCTCACCCACCGGTCGTGGATGAGGCGGATGGGAACGGGGTTGAGGAAGTGCAGCTTTTCCCGACCTCGCCGCCTGGTCAGGACCAGGTGAGCGTCCTCAAGGAGCTGCAGATGCTTCATGACGCCGATCCGCGTCATGGGGTAGTGGGCCGCCAGCGCGTTGAGGGTCTGGCCGTCCTCGCGGAAGAGGCGATCCAGGAGATCACGGCGGGTGGGATCGGCCAGCACTCGAAAGACGGCATCCATGGCGACGATTATAGGTAACCATTTGGTTACCTGTCAAGGGGGCGCGGCTTCGGCGCTGAGGGTCGCACCGTCCGTGAACCCGGCGTGCCTCAGCGACTAGGGTCCGGCTCGTGGATCGGGTTATCGCCCATCCGGCTGCTCAGGAGCTTGATGATCGCTACGAGTCTGTCGTTCTGGTGCTAAGTGCCAGGACGGGTTTGCCGTGGCTGGGGAGGAAGGATTCGAACCTTCGGATGGCGGATCCAAAGTCCGCTGCCTTACCACTTGGCGACTCCCCAGTGGCACGTCGATCCTACCCGGCGATCGGGCCTGCGACCGGCTTGGTCAGACCTGCGAGCCGGCCGCGGCGGCGGCGACACCACCCGTCACCCCGCCATCTATCCGGGTCAGCCATTCGCTGACGACGTACACGAACTCGCCGGGGACCTCGAGCATGGGCACGTGGCCCGCGCCCTCGAACTCGTGGTACTCCCAGTCGGGGCGGAGAGACGCGATGTTCCGCGCTGAGGCGACGGGAACGAGACGATCCTGCGCACCCTGAAGGAGCAGGGTTGGGGCCACGACCTCCTGCACCCAGCGGAGTACCTTCCGCTTCAGCGCGAGTGCCGCCACCAGCGAACGGGTTGCCGAATAAAAGGACTCGTGCCAGCTGGACTCGGCAAGCCGCTCGGTCTCGAGGCCGATGTGCGCGTCCATCACCGCCTGGTCGATGCTCCCCGGGTCACTGGTGACCAGCCGCATGGTCTCGCGCACCAGGCTCTCGGCGCCGCGGGCCGCGACAGCACGGCTGAGCCGCCGTGCGCCCCACCGCGGCATGAATGCGGTCGCGAGGAACGTTCGCGACACACGGTCGAGCCGGGGCGGAAATTCGCCGCGCGGGGCCGGCACGGCAGGGTCGACCAGCACGAGCGCGTCGATCAGGCTTGGATGCTGAGCCGCCGCCCCGATCGAGAGCAGCCCGCCCATCGAGTTGCCGACCAGGATGATCGGGCGGGGCGAGAGCCGGGTGATCGCCCGGGTCAGCAGGTCGACGTTGGCAGCGATCGACGACCGCCGTCCGGCGAGCGGCGACCGCCCGAAGCCCGGGAGGTCGAGCGCGTAGACACGATGGCGAGCCGCCAGCTGCGGAGCGACGGCCATCCAGTTCAGGTGCGCCCCGCCGAGGCCGTGGACGAGCAGCATCACCGCGCCCTCCCCGCCGAAATCGGCGACGTAGACCGGGCCGTCGATGTCGAGGATCGAGGACTGCATCGCTGCCATCCTACGGACGCGGTGCCGAAGGCCGGCTCCGGCAAGCCCGTATACTCGCGAGTACATGGGTGACGGGCCCCACGCGGTGATCCTCGCCGCGGGGCAGGGCAAACGGATGCGCAGCGCCCTCCCCAAAGTCCTTCATCCGCTGGGCGGTCGCCCGCTCATCCTGTACTCGGTCGGTGCGGTGCGCGCCGCCACCGGGAGTGCGCCGGTGGTGGTCATCCCGCGCGGCGACAGCGCTGTTCGCGACCTGCTCGGCGACGCCGCCACGTGCGTGGAGCAGGAGAGTGCACTCGGCACCGGCGATGCGTTGCGGAGTGTGCCCGAGGCGTTGCGGGACCCCGGCCCCGTCCTCGTGACCCATGGCGACGCCCCGCTCATCAGGGCCGAGACGTTTCAGCGTCTTCTGGATGCCCATACGTCGAGCCCTCGGGCGTGCACGCTCCTCCTCGGAGTTCCGGCCGATCCGTCGGGCATGGGCCGGGTCATCCGCGACGCTGAGGGCCATGTCCTGAGCATCGTCGAGGAGGCCGATCTGCCTCCCGGCGAACCCGTGCCGATGGAGTGCAATGCCGGCGTCTACGTCTTCGATGGAGCGCAGCTCTGGCCGGCGCTCGACCGCCTCGGCAGCGCCAATGCCCAGGGCGAGTACTACCTCACCGACGTCGTCGCCCTCCTGACCGGCCCGGTCGAGGGCGTGGTCGCTCCCGATCCCGACGAGGTCCTCGGGATCAACGATCGCCGTCAGCTGGCTGCGGCCGAGGCGGTGCTCCGCCGCCGCACCGTCGAGGCGCTCATGCTCGCCGGGGTCACGTTCGAGGATCCGGCGACGACCTACGTGGATGCCCAGGTCGTCGTGGGCAGGGACAGCGTCATCCGGGCGATGACATCGCTGCGCGGCGCCACCACCCTTGGCGCCGGCTGCGAGATCGGCCCCATGGCGGTGCTCACCGACGTCCGCGCGGGCGATCGGGTGGTCGTCGGGCCGTCCCACCTCGAGCAGTGCGAGCTCGGCGACGGTGTCCGGGTCGGCTCCTACTGCCGGGTCCGTCTGAATACCGTGCTCGCGTCCGGGGTAGAGTTGGGGACGCATGCCGAGGTCAAGAACAGCACCGTGGGGGCCGGAACCCGCATCAGCCACTTCTCGTGCGTGCTGGACAGCGACGTGGGTGAGGCGGTGAACATCGGCGCCGGGACGGTCACCTGCAACTACGACGGTGAGGCAAAGCACCGGACCACCATCGGGGACCGGGTCTTCGTCGGGACGAACACAACCCTGGTGGCGCCGGTGCGCCTGGGCGAGGGCTCCTACGTGGGCGCGGGATCCTTTGTCGACCATGACGTGCCCGCCGGCGCGCTCGCCGTCGGCCGGAGCCGGCAGCACAACATCGAGGGATGGGCGTCCCGGCGGCCGCGCCAGCCGTGACCGACTCCAACCCCTACGGCGAGCTGTTGCTGCTCTCGGGCAGCGGCAACCCCGAGCTCAGCGAGCGAATCGCCCGCGAGATCGGCGTGAGCCTCGCCGAGTGCGAGATCACCCGGTTCGCGGACGGCGAGTTCGACGTCAAGATCCGCGAGTTGGTTCGCGGTCACGACGTGTTCCTGGTGCAGCCGACGTGCCATCCGGTCAGCGACAACCTGATCGAGCTGTTCATCATCCTCGACGCGCTGCGCCGTGCCTCGGCGTCGCGCATCACCGCGGTGATCCCGTACTACGGGTACCAGCGCAAGGAGAAGAAGACCCAGGCGCGCGATCCGATCAGCGCCAAGCTGATGGCGAACATCATCGAGCTCGCCGGCGCCAACCGGGTGATCTGCGTCGACCTCCATGCCGAGGCGATCCAGGGCTTCTTCGACATCCCCGTGGACGCGCTCATCGCGACCAAGATCCTCGCCCGGCGCGTGCGCGAACGCCACGGGCACGACGTCGTGGTCGTGTCACCGGACACCGGCGGCGTGCATCGCGCGCGCAACCTGGCGCGCATCCTCGACGCACCGATCGCGGTCATTGACAAACGTCGCCCGCGCGACGACACCGTCGAGGTTGTCAACGTCATCGGTGACGTCGACGGCGCGGTCTGCGTGATCGTCGACGACCTCATCTCCACCGGCGGCACCCTCATTGGCGCAGCCATCGCGCTCCTCGCCAGCGGCGCGAAATCGGTCGACGTGGTCGCGACCCACGGGGTCCTGAGTGACGGCGCGGTGGCGCGACTCCACGCGGCGCCGATCGACGAGATCTGCATCACCGACACGATCCCGTACCACAACGGCAGTCACAGCTTCGACGATACGCCCAAGCTCCGCATCCTCTCGGTCGCGCCCCTGATCGCCGAGGCGATCGTGCGCGTCCACGAGGGCCGGAGCGTGAGCGAACTGTTCCGGTGAGCGGCTCAGACCCACCGCCGTCCCCGACTCGATGATCCCGCTCATCATCGTCATCGTCGTCGGCCTCGTCGTCGCGGCGTTCGCCGCCGCGGCGGAAACCTCGCTCACGAGCGTGAGCAGGATCCGGATGCGAAGCCTGGCGGAGGACGGCAACAGGCGCGCCCGGACCGTGACCCGCCTGCACGCTGACCCGAACGGCTACTTGTCGACCATCCTCAGCCTCAACACGGTCGCGGTCATCGTGGTCTCGACCGCCACCGCGTTGCTGATCGGCAGCTACCTCCGCAGCATCCCGCAGGCGATCGGCACCATCGTGCTCTCGATCGTGGTCCTCATCTTTTGCGAGATCGCGCCGAAATCACTCGCGCTGCGCTTCAACGAGCGCTTCGCGCTGGTGCTTGCCGCTCCGGTCCAGCTCCTCACCCGGCTGCTCCGGCCGCTGGTCGGCGGGCTGAGCGCGATGTCCCGTCTGATCGTTCGGGCCGCGACCAGGGGCCACAGCGTGCGCGGCCCGTTCGTAACCGAGGAGGAGTTGAAGCTCCTCCTCTATGTCGGTGAGCAGGAGGGGATCGTCGAGCAGGAGGAGCGCGAGATGATCCACGGGATCCTCGAGATGACCGACAAGACGGTTCGCGAGGTGATGGTGCCGCGGGTCGACGTCGTCGCCGTTGAGGCGACCGACACCATCGCAGACGTGATCAAGGTGATCATCGAGTATGGCTACTCGCGCATCCCGATCTACGAGGACAACGTCGACAACATCGTCGGCGTCGTCTATGCGAAGGATCTGCTCCGCCATGGCGTGATCGGGGACGACCAGCGCGCGCTCAAAGAGGTCGCCCGCGAGCCGTACTACACGCCCGAGGCGAAACACGTCGGCGAGCTGCTGCGCGAGATGAAGGAGCGCAAGGTGCACATCGCCGTGGTCGTCGACGAGCACGGTGGCACCGCCGGCATCGTCACCTTCGAGGACCTCATCGAGGAGATCGTCGGTCCCATCCGCGACGAGTACGACATGCGCGAGGTCGAGGAACTGCAGATCGTCTCCGATCACGAGGTGGTGGTCAGCGCGCGATTCCCTGTCGATGACCTGAAGGAGGCGCTCGACCTCGAGGTCCCGGACGTCGAGGCGGACACCGTCGGCGGCCTGGTCTACGAGCGGCTCCAGGAGATTCCCAAGGTCGGCGCAACCATCCAGTTGGGCACCGCGACCCTGACGGTCGAGTCGGTCCGCCGCCAGGGGATCCAGACCGTGCGCATCACCAGCCCGACCACGCTGGTGCGCGACCGGGGTGCGCGCCCCGGCGATCACGACGATCAGCAGGAGACCCGGGACACCCACGAGGAGTCGCCTGCGCACGCTCGCCGCCAGTAGTGCGCATGATGGTCGGATGCCGACCTACAGCGACGAGGGAATCGTGCTCCGCCGCATCGACTACGGCGAGACCGACCGCATCCTCACCGTGCTGACACTCGAACACGGCAAGATCGGCGTCATCGCTCGCGGCGTGCGCAAGAGTCAGAAGCCGGCTCGCGTCGCGCACCGATCTCTTCACGCGCAGCCGCATGCAACTCGCGCGGGGGCGGGGCGAGCTCGACGTGCTCACCCAGGCGGAGACGGTTGCGGCAACTCCGCTACGCAGCGATGCGCGCCGCGCGGCGTGCGCCTCGCTGTGTGCCGAACTGACCGACCGCGTGCTCGAGAGCCATCACGCCGACCCGGAGATCTACGCGCTGGTGGCGAATGCACTCACGGCGTGCGCCGACCCGGAACGGGACCCGCGCGTGGCGACCGTGTGGTTCGCCCGCCGGATGGTGGACCGACTCGGCTACGCTCCCCAACTGCTCGACTGTGCCGGCTGCGAGCGCCGCCTCCCGGAAGCGGCGGCGTGGTTCAGCGCTCCCGGCGGCGGGCTGCTCTGTTCCCGCTGTGCTCCAGGTGATCCCGAGGCGGTGGAGTGCGCGGTGCGGGTCATCAAGGTGCTGCGTGCGGCCGCGGACGGCGACGAGGAGCTCTGGTCGCGGCTCCGGCTCGACGCCGACACCCTCCAGACGCTCGAGCGCATCGTTGAGTCGGAGCTGGCCCACCACCTCGACCGCCGGCTGCGATCGATCGACGTGCTCCGCGCCATCGAGGGACGGAGTGCCGTGAGGCTGCCGGTAGACTGACCCGCCATGGCCGAGGACCAGGCGCAATCGGACGTCATCGAGAAGCTCGTCTCGCTGTGCAAACAGCGCGGGTTCGTGTACCCGTCGAGCGAGATCTACGGCGGTCTCAACGCCGTGTACGACTTCGGCCCGCTGGGTGTCCGTTTGCGCCGCAACATCCGCGATCGCTGGTGGGAGTCGATGGTGGAGTTGCGCGACGACGTCGAGGGCATCGAATCCGCGATCCTCATGAATCCCGAGGTCTGGGTCGCAAGCGGGCACGTGGCAGGCTTCACCGACCCGCTGGTGGATTGCACCGGCCCGTGCAAGAAGCGCTGGCGCGAGGACCATCTCGCCGACGAGCGGCGCGCCCGTGGCAAGCCGCCGGATGCGCCGGGTTGTCCCGAATGCGGCGGGGCGCTGACCGCGGCACGCCAGTTCAACCTCATGTTCAAGACCTTCATCGGTCCCGTCGAGGAGGACGCTGCCCAGATCTGGCTGCGTCCGGAGACGGCTCAGGGCATGTTCGTGAACTTTGCGAACGTGGTCAATTCGACACGCCGCCGGCTGCCGTTTGGCATCGCCCAGCAGGGCAAGGGATTTCGCAACGAGATCTCCCCGGGCAACTTCGTCTTTCGCCTGCGCGAGTTCGAGCTGATGGAGATGGAATACTTCTGCAAGCCGGGGAGCGACCGCGAGCTGCACGAGTACTGGTGTGCGGAACGGCTTCGCTGGCACGTCGACGTCTTGGGTGTGCGCACGGCGAATCTTCGTCTCCGCCCGCATGCGAAAGAGGAGCTGTCCCATTACAGCTCCGCCACCAGCGACATCGAGTACCGATACCCCTTCGGGTGGGGCGAGCTGGAAGGGGTCGCGGATCGCACCGATTTCGACCTGAAGACGCACATGCAGCACAGCGGTCGCGATCTCTCCTACTTCGACACCGAGACCAACGAGCGTTACGTCCCCTTTGTGATCGAGCGGCGGTCAGCACCGACCGGATCTTCATCACCTTGCTGGTCGACGCGTATGACGAGGAGGAGGTGCGCGGCGAGAAGCGCGTAGTGCTCCACCTGCATCCCGATGTCGCCCCGGTGCAGGTCGCGGTGCTGCCGCTGTCCAAGAAGCCCGAGCTCACCGAACCCGCGCGTCGCATCGAGCATGACCTGCGCCCCGGCTTCGCGACCATGTACGACGAGACCCAGGCCATCGGCCGCCGCTACCGCCGGCAGGACGAGATCGGCACGCCGCTGGCGGTCACCTTCGATTTCAACTCGCTGAATGACCACGCCGTGACCATCCGTGAACGCGACGGGATGTCGCAGGTGCGCGTGCCCATCGACGGTCTGCACGATGCGCTGCGCGATCAGCTCGCCGCGGGGCGCGCACGAGCACGCGAGCGGGCGAACGGCGGACACGGCGCGTAGCATCCCGGCGTGGTGAGTGCTCGCAGCGACACCGACGCGGTGGCCGCCGGTGTGCTCGACCTCCTGGCCCTCGGCGACGCGCCCGACCTCAACACGGTGCTCGAGCGGATCGTCCGTGCAGCACGGCGTCAGGCCTCGGCTCGATATGGGGCGATCGGGGTGCCCGACGGTCGCGGCGGCTTCGCCCGTTTCGTCACCTCGGGCATCAGCGAGCGGGTGGCGACGACCATCGGTGAGCTGCCGCGAACCCACGGCGTCCTCGGCGCGCTCCTCGAGGAAGGTCCGATCCTGCTCGACGACATCCGGCGGCACCCACGCTTCTCGTACTACCCCGCGCACCATCCGACGCTCACCGACTTCCTGGGTGTGCCGATCACGCACCGAGGGAGGGTGCTCGGCAACCTGTTCGTCAGCGGACACCGTTCCGGCCACTTCGCAAAGACGGACGCGCGCAGGTTGGAGACGCTCGCCGCCTACGCGGGTGTCGCCATCGCGAACGCCGAGCTGTACGCCCAGTCGCAGCGGCTCGCGGTGGTGGAGGAACGCAACCGGGTTGCGCGTGAGTTGCATGATGCCGCGACCCAGACGCTCTTCAGCCTGGTGCTCGCCGCCAGGGCGGCGGCGCTTTCCACCCGCGACGAGGAAGCACGCGCCGCGATCCTCGGGTTCGAGGAGCGCACCACGTCCGCGCTGCAGGAGTTGCGCAGCCTCGTCCACGCACTCCGCCCCAAGAGCCTCGAGCGTGACGGGCTCGCCGCGACCCTGGCCGACCACGCCGAGGCATTGCGCACCAGCGGAGCGCGCGTCGTCATCGACGCGGCCGAGGGCGTGCGCCTCCCGCTCGAGAGCGAGCACGCGCTGCTCCGGATCGCCCAGGAGGCACTCCACAACGCGATGCGTCATGCGCCCGGCTCGTCGATTCGCGTGACCTTGCGGGCGGGGGCGCGGACGGTGACGCTGCGCGTCCACGACGACGGCCCCGGCTTCGATGTCGAGGCGCTGCCGCGGTCGCGGCGTGGGATGGGTCTCGCGACCATGCGCGAACGCGCAGAGGAGATCGGTGCGAGTCTCGATATCCGGACGCGTGCGGGCGCCGGGACGACGGTGAGCGTCAGCGTTCCGATTGGCGTGGCGCCATGAACGCGTCCATCCGGCTCCTCATCGTCGATGACCATTCCGTCGTTCGCGAAGGGCTGCGCGCGTTCCTGCGCCTTCAGGCAGGAATCGAGGTGGTCGGCGAGGCGGCGAGCGCCGACGACGCCGTCAGCGTCGCCGCAACGTCGTCGCCCGATGTGGTCCTGCTCGACCTGGTCATGCCCGAGGGCGATGGGATCGGGGCGATCCGCCGTCTGCTCGAGGTCGCACCCGGCGTCCGCGTGCTCGTGCTGACGAGCTTTGCCGACGACGCGCAGATCTTCGCGGCGATCGCGGCGGGAGCTGCCGGCTACCTGCTCAAGGACGTCGATCCCCAGGCGCTGGCCGACGGCATCCGCGATGTCCACGCCGGCCGCCCGGCGCTGCATGCGTCGGTCGCTGCGCGATTGATGCGCCGCAGCGGCTCCCCGCGCCCCACGTCCGACCATCTCACTCCCCGGGAACGCGACGTGCTCAGGCTGGTGGTCGAGGGGCTCGCCAACAAGCAGATCGCGCAGCGGCTTGGAATCGGGGAGAAGACGATCAAGACCCACGTCAGCCGGCTGCTGGCGAAGCTCGGGGTGACCGACCGCACGCAGGCCGCGGTGCTCGCCATTCGCGAGGGTCTGGTCGACTAAGGGTCCGCCCAATGGCGGACGCGCCGGTGCGGCATCCGGCGGACGCGCCCGAGCGCCGGCACGCGCAGGATGGACGGCATGGGAACACTGTCGGGAAAGACGGTCATGATCACCGGCGCCTCGCGAGGCCTGGGGCGCGCGCTCGCAGCAGCAGCTGCCCGCGAGGGCGCCTCGCTCGCCATCTGTGCGCGACACGGCGAGGCGCTCGAGACCGCGGCGGAAACGTGCCGCGCCTTCGGCGTCGAGGTGCTCGCCGTGCTCGCCGACGTCTCGGACGCCGCCGACGTCGAGCGCTTCGCCGCCACTGCCCTGGAACGCTTCGGTGGCGTCGACGTCCTGGTCAACAATGCCGCAGTGCTCGGCCCGCTGCCGCTGCCGCAGCTGACCGACGCTCCATCGAGCGCGCTGGAGCACGTGTTGCAGGCGAATGTGCTGGGGCCGCTGCGCCTGACCCAGGCGGTGATCGGCGGGATGCTGCTGCGCAACCAGGGGCTCGTCGTGAACATCAGCACCGACGCCGCGCTGATCGGGTTTGCCGGCCTCGGTCTCTACAGCGCGTCCAAGGCGGCGCTCGACGCGCTGACCCGAAGTTGGTCGGCGGAGCTGCAGCACACCGCGGTGCGGGTCATCAGCGTGGACCCCGGCGACATGTACACCGAGATGCACATGGCTGCTGACCCGGAGGCCAACCCGGAAGATCTCTTCCGCCCCGAGGATGTCGCGGAACGCCTGATCACCCTGGTGGCGGGGCGACTGCCCGCAGTCGATCGCGTCGAGTTGGCGAGCCTCGAATGATCACGGCACCCCGCGAGCTGCGCGCGGCGCTTCCCGCCGAGCTTCGTGGCATCCGCCGCGACGGTGCGCGATTGTGCGTCGTGGAACGGGCATTGGGCCGGATCAGCCACACCGTCGTCGCCCGGCTGGGAGAGCATCTCGCACCGGGGGATCTCCTCGTGGTCAACTCGAGCCGCACCTTGCCTGCGGCGTTGCGGGTCTACCGCGCGGGCGCAGCGCAGGTCCAGCTTCGCCCGGGCGCACTCCGCGACGGCGAGTGGGATGCGCTGGCAGTGGAGACAGCGCCGCCCCATCGCAACGTCCCGCTCCAACCGGGCGAGATCCTCCGCGCTCCAGGTGGGCTCCGTCTCCGGGTACTCGAACCCCGCGGCGACGCCCCGCTGCTCTGGCGCATGTCGGTCGAAAGCGGTGACCCGGTTCGGACCCTGCTCAGCAATGGCGAGCCGATCCGCTACTCGTACGTGCCCGATCGGGTCCCGCTCGAGCACTACCAGACGGTGTACGCGGGCACTCCCGGCTCGGTCGAGACCCCGTCGGCCGGCCGCCACCTCACATGGGAGCTGCTCGGCGAGTTGCGCCGAGGTGGCGTCGACGTCGCTGACATCGTGCTGCACTGCGGGCTCAGCTCATTCCAGGACGACGATGTCGATCTGCAGAAGCCACTCATCGAGGAGCGCTTCGAAATCCGTCCGGACACTGCCGCCCGCATCAACCGAGCGGGACGGGTGGTGGCGGTCGGCACCAGCGTCATCCGAACGCTGGAGACTGCTGTCGACGATGATGGCGATGTGCATCCAATGAGTGGATGGACGCGCCTGGTCATCACCCCGCGCACCCGCTTGCGCGTCGTCGATGCCCTGCTCACCGGACTGCACGAGCCCCCTGCAACGCACCTGGACATGCTCGGCGCGTTGCTCGACACAGACCTCCTCGAGCGCGCCTACGTCGAGGTTCGTGAGCGCGGCTATCTCTGGCACGAGTTCGGCGACGCGATGCTGATCGTGTAAAGCCGCTGACCCTTTTGCAATGATCACCGCGGCTCATGCGGACGGGCCAAGAGTTCACCAGGTGGAGAGAGATGGCTGAGATTTTCGTCCTTGAGTTCGAGGGCTTCGGCGCCGACGCGTACGATCGGGTCAACCAGTCGCTCGGGATCAACATGGACTCCGGAGAGGGCGATTGGCCCGCCGGTCTTCACACCCACCTGGCCGGCCCCACCGAGGGCGGCGGATGGATCGTGGTCGAGGTCTGGGAGTCCCAGGAAGACCAGGACGAATTCATGAAGACGCGCCTGGGTCCTGCTCTCCACAAGGCTGGGGTCACCGGCGCGCCGAAGCGGGCCGAGTGGTCGAAGCCCAGAGCCCACCACACGCCGAAAAAGGCCTCCGGGAAGGGGAAGTAACCAGCTTCGTCAACCCGGGCGGGCCGCACGGCTCGCGTCGGTTCGGCCACGCGGCGGCCCGATGCTACGCTCACGCCTTGCGTGGCGCCTTCGCGCACGCAACAACCATCACGTGAGGGCTGGCGAATGGCGGTAAGCACCCGGGGCACGAAGTCGTCGAAAACGCGGTCGCGCGCCACCGCAACCCGCGGTGGGGCAACGCGGAACGTGGCCGTCCGGCCTCGCGCGCACAAATGGGTGTATCGCTTCGACGAGGGCAGTGCCTCGATGCGCGACCTGCTCGGTGGCAAGGGCGCCGGCGTCGCCGAGATGACTCGCGCCGGCCTCCCGGTTCCGCCCGGTTTCACGATCACGACCGAGGCCTGCAACGCGTTCTACGCCAAGGGCGGGAAGTTTCCCGACGGCCTCTGGGAGCAGGTGGAGAAAGCGCTCAAGGTCGTCGAGAAGACCACCGGTAAGGGTTTTGGCAACGCGCGCAATCCGCTCCTCGTGAGTGTGCGCAGCGGCGCGAAGTTCTCGATGCCCGGGATGATGGACACGGTCCTCAACCTCGGCCTCAACTCGGCCACGCTCGAGGGTCTCGCAAAGCTGACCAAGGACCGGCGTTTCGCGCTCGACGCGCACCGCAGGTTCATCCAACTGTTCAGCAAGATCGTTCTCGGCATCGACGGTCAGCTCTTCGAGGATGCGCTTGACTCGATGAAGAAGCGCAAGAAGGCGAAGACCGACGCCGACCTCAGCGCGCCGGCGCTCGAGGAGCTGATCACCGAGTATCGGGCGATTGTCAAGCGCCACTCGCGCACCGGGTTTCCCGAGGATCCCACGGCGCAGCTGCGCGCGGCAATCGGCGCGGTGTTCGAGTCGTGGAACAACAAGCGGGCGACGGACTATCGCAACTACAACCACATCCCCCACGATCTGGGGACCGCCGTCAACGTCCAGTCAATGGTGTTCGGCAACATGGGCGACGACTCGGGCACGGGCGTTGCGTTCACCCGTGATCCATCGACAGGAGAGCGGAAGCTCTATGGCGAGTATCTGACCAACGCGCAGGGCGAGGACGTCGTTGCGGGCATTCGGACCCCGAGGCCGATATCCGACATGGCGCGTGATCTTCCCAAGGCGTACAAGCAGTTCGAGCGAATTGCTCGCACGCTCGAGAAGCATTACCGCGATGTGCAGGACATGGAGTTCACCATCGAGCGCGGCACGCTCTACATGCTGCAGACGCGGAGTGGCAAGCGCACCGCTGAGGCTGCGGTGAAGATCGCGGTTGACATGGTGCACGAGCGGCTCATCACAAAGCGTGAGGCGCTGCTCCGCGTCGAACCGGATCAGGTTGATCAGCTGCTTCATACGCGGATCGATCCGTCCGCGAAAGTCGTCGTGCTCGCCACAGGCCTCGCGGCGTCTCCTGGCGCAGCATATGGAAAGGCAGTATTCGACGCCGACCGCGCCGAGGAGATGGCGAGTAAAGGCGAGAAGGTCATCCTCGTGCGCATCGAGACCAACCCAGACGACGTCCATGGCATGATCGCGGCTCAGGGCGTGCTGACATCGCGTGGCGGCAAGAGCTCACACGCTGCCGTGGTGGCGCGCGGGATGGGGAAGCCCTGCATCGTCGGCGCTGAATCGGTGCAGGTGGATCTGAAGGGTCGCAAGTTCACCGCCGGCAACACCACGGTCAAGGAAGGTGAGGCATTCACGCTCGACGGTTCACGTGGGCGGGTGCTGGCTGGGGCGGTTCCGATGATCGAGCCGGACAAGATCTCGGGCGAGTTCGAAGAGCTGCTTCGCTGGGCTGACTCGATGCGCCGGCTCCAGGTGTGGGCCAACGGTGACTATCCGCAAGATGCCGAGCGCGCGCGTGAGTTCGGAGCTCAGGGCATCGGTCTCTGCCGCACCGAGCACATGTTCATGCAGCAGGAGCGCCTTCCGATCGTGCAGAAGATGATCCTCGCTGCGAACGAGCAGGAACGCCGCAAGGAACTCGACAAGCTGCTGCCCTTCCAACGCGATGACTTCCGCGGCATCCTCGCTGCGATGCACGGATTGCCGGTGATCATCCGGCTCATCGACCCACCGTTGCACGAATTCCTGCCATCCCTCGAGGAGCTGCTCGTCGAGGTCACGCGCGCCCAGGCGCTCGGCAAGCCGGAGAAGTCGTACCGCGACAAGGTGACGCTGCTCGCCGCCGTGCAGAACCTCCACGAGCAGAACCCGATGCTGGGACTCCGCGGGTGCCGGCTCGGTCTCCTCTTCCCCGAGATCATCGAGATGCAGACCCGAGCGATCATCGAGGCCGCGGTCAGCCTGAAGAAGGAGCGCGTCGACGTGCGCCCGGAGATCATGGTGCCGCTGATCGGAACGCTCGAAGAGCTGCGCCGGACTCGCGAGGTCATCGACCGCGTCGCGCAGGACGTCTTCAAGGAGACCAAGACCAAGGTGGCCTATCTCGTCGGCACCATGATCGAAGTTCCCCGAGCAGCGCTGACCGCCGGGCAGATCGCTCAGTCCGCGGACTTCTTCTCCTTCGGCACCAATGACCTGACCCAGATGACCTTCGGTGTCTCTCGCGACGACGCCGAGGGAAAGTTTCTGCTTCGCTACGTCGAGGACAAGGTGCTGCCGCGCAATCCGTTCGAGACCCTCGATCGCGACGGCGTCGGGCGGCTCATGCGCTTCGCGGTCGAGGAGGGGAGGGCGGTCCGTCCAGACTTGAGCGTTGGTATCTGCGGCGAGCACGGTGGCGACACCAACTCCATCGCATTGTGCGAGGAACTGGGGCTCGACTACGTCTCCTGCTCACCGTTCCGGGTGCCCGCCGCACGCCTGGCGGCGGCGCATGCCCGTCTGGCGCGGGTGGAGCGGGACCGCTGAGCGATGCGGCTGCGGCCGGCATCTGGACGATTCCCGGGTACGGGCAACCGGCTGGGGTGGCTACTCTTCAGATATGGACGCGATACCGGAGTGACCGAGCACGTCAGGATCCGCAAGATCGCGACGCGAAACGGACGTCCCGAGATGCTCGACGACGGTCACGTGGTCGAAGGCGATGAATTGTCGCCACCGACACCCGGAATGCCCTATGCCGTGCGCCGTACCGTGAGCGAACACGCGGACGCACCCGATGTCTTCGCAACGTCGCCGGTTCGAGCGGTGATCACCGAGCAACGTGGTGGGATCGTGGTGCTCACCGACAACTCGAAGTATGCGATCGAGGTGGTCGGACGCTAGACGAGGACGTGCGCGCCTGCTGAAGCGCACGGCGCAGCAGAGCCGCCGGTAACGGATCACCGGCGATTTCCCCACGGGGTATAGCGTTTCGCCTACTCTTTTGTTGTGATGTCCTGGCCGCAAACGCCGGTGCTCGCAAGCACCATGACCGCGCCGGGTGCGGAGCCGTACCTTCCGGTGGAGGAAGTGGCGCGACGGTTGGATCTCCCGCTCGGCATCCTGCTTCGTCGCGTCGAGGCCGGCGACGTCCCGTCACGTCGCGAGGAAGGGCCTGACGGCGTGCGCTACATGGTCCGTCTCGGCGACCTCGGCATCGAGAGTCCGGCGACCAACGGGGTCGCTGCGCCAGCCCCACCGCCGCCACCGGACACGGTCAACCATCTCGCGCCGGTCGAGCAAACACCGACCGTCGATGTCGTCGGGATCGCGCAGCCGTCGTCGTGGCCTGACAAGGTCGTCCCCCCGCCCGAGGAGGAACTCGCGGCCGAGGCCCAGACCCCGCACGGGCGCGCCGCGTCGGTGATCGAGATCGGTTCGAACGAGCCCCGCCGCGACGTGGCGTCGATGACCTCGCTCGATCCGCGCGAGCTCGTCGCCGGGCTGCTCGACCGCTGGGAGCGGACCCTGGAGCAGCGAATCTATTCCGAGCAGCGGCAGCGCTTCGAGGCCGAGTTGAACTCTCGCCAGAACCTGGTCAAGCAACTCCAACTCGAGCTGCAAACCGCCCGCGCCGAGCACGCGGCCGCCCAGGCCGAGAAGGATCGTCGCCTCGCCGACCGAGATCGGCGGATCGGCGAGCTCGAGGCGGGTGGTCCCGACCCGCAGGACGTCGCGAACAGGCGCCGCCGCTGGTTCTTCAGCCGCTAGCGAGCGGTCGAGGCGGGCGGGTCATGGCTGGGGACGCTGTCGCTGAGGTCAAGTCGCGCCTTGACCTCGTCGAGGTCATCGGGGGGTACGTCACCCTGCATCGCGCCGGGCGCGAGCTGACCGGCCTCTGCCCATTCCATGCGGAGAAGACGCCGTCATTCACCGTCAGCCCGCAACGCCAGGTCTGGCACTGCCACGGCTGTCACGCCGGCGGTGATCTCCTCACGTTCATCGAACAGATCGAGCGTGTGGACTTTCGGCAGGCGCTCGACATGCTCGCCGATCGCGCCGGAGTGGAACTCGAGAGCGGACCCACCGCGGGCCGCGGCACCGGCCGGCGTCGCCGCCGATCGATCGAGCTCAACGCCAAGACGCAGGCGTACTACCAGCACGTGCTGTGGGCCACACCCGCCGGTGAGCCCGGCCGTGCCCTGCTTCGCGACCGTGGCGTCGATGAGGCGCTGGCCCGGCGCTTCGGGGTCGGCTTTGCCCCCGCCGGCGGAGCCGGAGAGGACGCGCTCGCGAGGTATCTGACCGGCAAGGGGGGCGCCGGCGTGGAGGAGCTGGTCGACGCCGGTCTCGTGCATCCCTCACGAGGGGGCGGCAGGACCCGCGACAGGTTTCGGGACCGCCTGGTATTCCCGATCCGCGCCGAGCGTGGCGAGGTGCTCGGCTTCGGGGCCCGCGCCCTCGGCGACGCCAAGCCGAAGTACCTGAACAGCCCTAACTCGGCCGCGTATCACAAGTCCTCTGCGATCTTCGGGCTCGACCTCGCCCGTACCGCGATTACGCGCGAGCACGCGGCCGTGATCGTGGAGGGGTACTTCGATGTGATCGCCGGCCACGCCTCGGGTGTGGAGCACACGGTCGCGAGCAGCGGGACGGCGCTCACCCGCGAGCAGGTACACAGCCTCGGGCGGATCGCCGAGACGCTGATTCTCTGCTTCGACGGCGACGACGCCGGGAGGGTCGCCGCGACCCGCGCGGTGGACGTGATCGCCGCCGAGGGCGTCCAGGCGCGCATCTGCCGCCTGCCGGGCGGCGCCAAGGACCCGGACGAGCTCGTCCGCCGCGACCCGGCCGCCTTCGCGCAGGCGATCGCCGAATCCGCGCCGGCATGGCAGGTGCTCCTCGACGCGGCCCTCGCCACGGGAGAGGGCGGGAGCGTCGACGCGCGGCGTGCCGCAGCGGAACGGGCGGTTGCGATGCTCGCCAGAATTCCCGAGGCGACCACCCGCGAGCTCTACCTGCAGCAGGCAGCCCGCCGGCTCGATCTCGGCGCCCGCTCGCTCACCACCGACCTGGCCCACTCGATGCGCGACGGTATCCGCAGGCCCGCGAGGATCGTGGTCGCCGCGCCCGCCGAGCCGGCCGCGGGCGCTGCCGAGGAACCAGAGCCTGTCGAGGCGGACGAGCCGATGCCGGCATGGGAGGCGCAACTCGCCCGAGTGGTGCTGATCCGGCCGGAGCTGGCGGCGGCGCTGAGATCGGACAGCGGACTCGCACCTGATGAGTTCACCAATCCGACGGCGCGGCGCATCTTCGACGCGGCCTCCACCGACCCCGGGGGCTTCACGCTCCGGCGTCTCAGCGGGGGAGACCAGCGGCGGGCCGCCGGTCTCCTCGTTCGCGAGGTTCCCGAGTTCGCGGACGAGGCCGAGCCCCGGGCCATCAAGCAACTGATGGCCGACTGCGTGCGGCTGATCCACGAGGAGAGCGTTCGGCGCGCGCTGGTGAGCATCTCGACCGAGATGCATCGCGCCAGGGACGAGGGCCGCACCGAGGACGCCGATGCGCTGGCCGCCAAACTCAGCCGTCTGGCGGCAGACGCCCCGCATCTGCGCCGCACCCTGGCGGTTCGCTGATCGAGGATCATCGCCCGATGCGCGCGGGCGTCCGCGCATGTTTGATCCAGAGCCTTCCAAGCCACCATCACCCTCGTGCCCGCGTGGATCCTCATATTCCGATCGCCCGAATCGGCACACGCAGACGGCTTTGACAATTATTGTGATCACCGTCGCTGTACCGATCGTCCGGCGGACTCGCAGAACGGGCGTCAGCCTGCGCCGCCTGAGACAGAGTTGAGATGACCGCAGCCACCACCACGACCCGATCCCGAGCAGCCACCCTGCCGCCGCCTTCGGGCGCAGATTTGCTGGTCTCCGCTGCCGAGGCGCTGATCATCAAGGGCAAGGACCACGGATATCTCACGCCCGACGACATCCTCGCGGCCTTTCCGGAGATCGATGTCGAGCCTGACCACCTGGAGCGGATCTTCCACGTCTTTCGCGAGATGGGGATCGAGGTCAGCGACGGGGACAAGGATTTCGAGACCGTCGACGAGATCGACGAGGAGCTCATCGCCAAAGCCGAGGCGATCAACTCCGTCTCCCTCGACGACCCGGTTCGCATGTACCTCAAGGAGATCGGCCGGGTCGCGCTCCTCAAGGCCGAACAGGAGGTTCACTACGCAAAGCTGATCGAGCAGGGCGACGAAGAGGCGAAGAACCAACTCACCGAAGCGAACCTGCGTCTTGTGGTCAGCATTGCCAAGAAGTACATCGGCCGCGGTATGTCCTTCCTCGACCTGATCCAGGAAGGCAACATGGGCCTGATTCGCGCCGTCGAGAAGTTCGACTACCACAAGGGCTACAAGTTCTCGACGTACGCGACGTGGTGGATCCGCCAGGCGATCACGCGCGCGATCGCCGACCAGGCGCGAACCATCCGTATTCCAGTGCACATGGTCGAGACCATCAACAAGCTCGTCCGTGTGTCGCGACGCCTGCTCCAGGAGTTGGGCCGCGAACCCAACGACGAGGAGATCGCCGACGAGATGGGGATCACGCCCGAGAAGGTTCGCGAGATCACCAAGGTGTCGCAGGACCCGGTATCGCTCGAGACACCGATCGGCGAAGAAGAGGATTCGCACCTCGGGGACTTTGTCGAGGACAAAGAGGCAACCGCCCCTTCCGACGCGGCGTCGCTCACCATGTTGCGCACCGAGGTCGAGGACATTCTCGACACGCTGACGCCGCGTGAACGCCGTGTGCTCCAACTGCGATTCGGGCTCATCGACGGCCACCAGCGCACGCTCGAGGAAGTGGGCAAGCGCTTCGGCGTGACCCGTGAACGCATCCGCCAGATCGAGGCGAAAGCGCTGCGCAAGCTGCGCCATCCATCGCGCTCCAAGAAGCTCAAGGACTACCTCGAGTAGACGGAACGACGCTGTCGCCGTCGGTGACGAATCGTGATCGTGCAGGGGCACGGTGCGTCACGGCAGGTAGACTTGAGTCATGATCCGGGTTAGCTCAGCGGTAGAGCAGGCGGCTGTTAACCGCAAGGCCACTGGTTCGAATCCAGTACCCGGAGCGTCGACGTCCCACTAGCAGCACGCGGCATCGCCCGAGGCGGCGCCGTACACGAGGAACACGGGATGACCGAGACCGCATCGCGGCCGGGCACCACGCCCGACGTCGCGACCCTGACGAACACGCCCGGCACGGAGGGCGATGCCCAGACTGATTCGGCACCGACGCCCCCGACGTGGTCGTGGCCCGCGCCGGCGCCGGCATCCCACCCGCTCGAGGGCGAGCTTTTGCACGAGACACACGACACCGGCCCGCCGCCCGCCGAACCCGTCGAGGCGGATCCAACCGAGGTCACGATTGTCGCGGCCATCACCACGTCCGAGAAGTCCCTGCCCAAGGTCACGTCCTTCGGGCCCGCCGGCAAGCGGCGTTCCACGCTCGGAATCGTCGTGCTCTCGGTCGTCACCCTCGGGGTGTACAGCCTTGTCTGGCACCACCGCATCAATCGGGAAGTGGGCAATTTCGATACGCGCATGCACGTGGTTCCCGGACGTTCGACCATCGCGGTGGCGATCCCCTGGGCGATCGGCTGGTTGGTGAGCATTGCCGGGGCGGTCAGAATCGTGCTTGCGGTCGCCAACGTCACCCTGCGATTCGACCCGCACTTCTCGGTGCTGCAGGCATACGGGCTGCTCGGCGGAGCCCTGGTGATTCCCTACCTCGAACTGTTGCTGCCATTCAGCGCCATCGCATTGGTGATGACCCTCGAGCGTGTGCGCATCCTGGAGGATCGGATGGGTCGCACCACCGACGTGCAGTTGCGGCCGACACGGGCGGTCCTGTGGATGCTGCTCCCCATCGCGGGCGGCTTGATCCTCATGGCAATCACCCAGCGGCGTCTCAACCGCGCCTGGGAGGACGACATGGCGGCGGCACCTGCGGTGCGCCCGACCGTGCGGGTGGCTCCGAGCTGACCATTCCCGCAGTCGCCATGCCCATTCTCGTATGCCGGTTGCGACCGCCTGCACTAGACTGATTGGTCCGGTGGCTGTTTCGATCGCCTGTATCTCTGGAAAAGGCGGGGTGGGAAAGACAACCACCTGCGCCTCGCTGGCCGCAGTGTTGGCGGAGCGCGGACGGCGTGTGCTCGCCGTCGACATGGACCCGCAGTCGAACCTGACGTCCGGCCTGGGGTTCAACCCGTACTCGCTCACCCACACGGTCGCCGACGCGATCCTCGAACCGGACCAGTCCGTCGATGAGCTGATCGTCCGCACCAAGTGGGCAGGTCTGCACCTGCTCCCCGCGAACCCGGACCTGAGCGCCGTCGAGGCCGGGTTGCCGACCGCACTCGACGCCGAGACCCGTCTCCGGCGAGCGCTGCAACGCGACTGTCGCGATTACGATTTCATCCTGTTCGACACACCGCCGAGCTTCGCGTTCCACACCATCAGCGTCCTGGCGGCCACCGACTTCATCGTGATTCCGATGCAGATGTCGGGGTATGCGGTGAAGGGGCTCAAGGAGACCCTCCGTTCGGTGCACCACGTGCGCCAGCAGTTGAATCCGGACCTGCGCGTGCTCGGTCTGCTGCCGACATTCGTGGTGATGCGCACCCGATTCTCGCGCGATCTCCTCGAAGGATTGCGCGCGATCCCGAACCTGCGCGTGTTCAACACGATCATCAAGGTGACCGTTCGGCTGCAGGAGTCGGCGCTCGCCGGCGAGCCGGTGACCGTGATGGCGCCGTCGTCCGAGGCCGCCGCGGCGTATCGATCGTTCGCCGACGAGGTGCTCGCGGCCCTGATCGCCGAGGGCGAGCGTGGGGTCTGAGCTCCGCTCGCCACGCCGCCGGCGGAGCGTCGCTGTCGCGCCGGCGCTCCTCGACCCGCAGAGCTGCCCGAGGACGCGCCCGGACGGGTGAAGCTCATCGCCGTCGATGCGCCCGCCGACGTCCTCGATGCGCCGGCAGCCGTGCCCCCGGCACCTGCGCGCGGCCAATCGCTGCTCGCGGCCGGCGGCGGGTGGATCCCCGTGGCCGTCGCCGGTGCGGTGATCGTGGCCATCTTCATCGTGGGGATGCTGCTGACCCACTCGTCGTAGGGGCGGCGACAACTACACTTTTTTGTGATACTGTGCGACGGTGCAGACCGAACCGGAACGCAGGACAGGCGAGGCGGAGCTCCTCGCCCGCGCGCTCGGAGGTTCGACTCCCGCCGCTGACCTGAGCGCTGTCGCGAATCGAGTCGCCCGCATCCCCTGGTGGGAGCGCCGAGCCCTGGACGCGGCGGGGCTCACCCGCGAGCACGGGGTGCCGCGCGAGCGAGCCGAGCGCCTCGCCGCGATGTGGGAGCTTGCCGAGCGCTGGACGGATGACGACCGGCCCGCCATCGCGTCGCCGCGGGACGCGTTGCTCATGCTTGACGGGCTGCGGCGCGCCCGTCGCGAGCAGGTCGTGGTGCTCCTCCTCGACGCCCGTCACCGCCCGATCAAGCTCGAGACGGTCGCCGTCGGGACCATCAACGCGTCACGGCTCCAGCCTCGCGACGTGTTCGGACCGGCGCTACGGAGTGACGCAGTTGCAGTCATCATCGGCCACAACCATCCGAGCGGCGATCCCGCCCCGAGCCGCGCCGACCGCGTCGTGACCGCGGCGCTGCGCAGTGCCGGCGCGCTGCTCGGCGTCCCGGTACTCGATCACCTGATCGTCGCCCGGCGCGGGCATCATTCGTTTCGAGAGACCGAGAGCTGGGACGAGGCCGCCTAGCTCAGCCGAAGGCGCTCTCGCCGGTGAGCTCCTTGCCGATGATCAGCGTGTGCACCTCCTCGGTGCCCTCGTAGGTGAGCACCGATTCGAGGTTGGCCATGTGCCGCGCGACCGGGTATTCGAGCGTGATCCCATTGGCTCCGAGGATGGTGCGCGCGCTGCGCGCGATATCGAGAGCGGCGCGCACGTTGGCCCGCTTGGCAATCGACACCTGGACCGGGTGCAGCCGGCCCTGGTCCTTCAGCGTGCCCAGCCGGTGCGCGAGCAGGCGGCCCTGAACGATCGCGGTCGCCATGTTCGCCAGCTTCTGCTGGGTCAGCTGCATCGCGCCGATCGGCTTGCCGAAGGCGCGGCGGGTCTTGCTGTACTCGAGCGCGGACTCGAAGCAGGCGCGCGCGGCACCCATCGCCCCCCAACCGATGCCGAATCGGGCCTCATTGAGGCACGACAGGGGACCGCGCATGCCGCTCACCCCGGGGAGGATGGCGCTGCCCGGCACCCGCACCGATTCGAAGGACAGCTCCGACGTCACCGACGCGCGCAGCGACAGCTTGTTGTGCACATCCGACGCGGTGAAGCCGCGCGTCCCGCGCTCGACGAGGAAACCTCGAACCCCCGAGTCGGTCGTCGCCCAGATCACGGCGATGTCGGCGATGGAGCCGTTGGTGATCCACATCTTGGTGCCGTTGATGACCCAGTCATCGCCGTCGCGGCGCGCCACGGTGCGCATCGACGAGGGATCCGATCCGGCGTCCGGCTCGGTCAGCCCGAAGCACCCGATCGCGCGCCCGGCGGCCATCTCCGGCAGCCAGCGCGACTTCTGCTCCTCGCTGCCGTACGTCGAGATCGGAAACATGGCAAGCGAGCCCTGCACCGAGACAAAGGACCGCAACCCGCTGTCGCCCGCTTCGAGCTCCTCGCTCGCGACACCGTACGCGGTGGCCGAGGCTCCCGCACAACCGTAGCCGTGCAGGTGCATGCCCAGCAGGCCGAGCTCGGCGATGCCAGGGATGAGCTCACGCGGGAACGTGCCCGCCTCGAAGTGGTCCGGAATCAGTGGCAGCGCCTGGTCGCGTACGAACGCCCGGACGGTGTCGCGGATCAGGCGCTCGTCGTCGCCGAGCAGGTCGTCGACCGCGAAGAGGTCGGACGGGGCCAGCGCACGTGTCTGCGGTGCGCGCTCGGTGACGGCCATGCGCTCAGAGTACCCGGTTGACTACGCGGCGACCGGCATCCCGGCGTCGACGAGCTGGCGGCGCAGGACCTCGCCGCTCGCGAAGCCGACGTTGATCTCGGTCACCTGGCCGGATGCGTCGAGGACGATCGTCGTCGGCAGCGACATGACGCGATATCGACGAGCCAGCTCGGGTTCGGCGGCGATGTCGATCTCGCGGATGTCGATGCCCGGGTCGATCCCGGCGGCGAGCGTGCGCAGCGCCGGCTTCTGCGCGGTGTGGCAGATCGTGCAGGCCTCACCGGTGAAATACAGGATGGACGGCAGCGGCCCGAGCGTGCCCGTGGTCTCGACGACGCGACCGACCAGCTCGCGCTGCCCACCGCGCTGCACCCGAAGCAGCAGGGCCATGGCACCCACTGCCGCGATGGCGATCAAGGGGGCGAGCAGGAGGATCATCTCGCGGGGTCGCGCGCGAGCGGCAGCAGCCCGATGCGCACCAGTTGGGCATACATGATGCAGCCGACGCAAATGTTGAACGCGAAGTTGAGGAAGGCGAGCGCGGCCACGATCCAGGCCAGCACCCACGCCACCAGGACCAGCCCGGTGATGACGAACACGCTCGCCGCGGCAAGGAACACGCCACCGACCAGCTGCGCGAAACGGTGCGGCGCCGGATCCTCCTGAACGACGCGTGGCTTCACGATGCCCGCGGGCTTGAGCCAGCGGAGGTACACGAGACGGGGGACGTTGAGCGAGGGGGATCCGACCGCTGCGAGCATCATCACCGCCAGCACGGGGAGCACCCAAGCGACCGGCTGATAGGCCAGCCCGATGAGGTAGCCGACCACGATGACGCCCATCAGGATTGCCTGATTGACCTTGGGAACGCTGCGATCGAATGGGACGACTGCCACGATGCTGAAATGATACCGCGCAGGTCAGGTATTACACCCCGCCCCACCGGGACGCCGACGTGCCAGAGTTGGGCGTCGCTCAGCCCAGCCTCGCGGAGGTGTTCGTGACCCTCGAAGGATCGGCCCAACTCGACCTCGACGATGTCCGCGTCGGCGCCGCCTACGAGCTTGTCCGCGGCGACGAACGCCGGCGCGTTGCCGAGCTGAAACGCCTCCGCCGGATCCACCTCGGCGAAACGCTCGCCCTGGTGTTCGAGAGCCGGGAGACGATTCGCTCGACCCTCGAGGAGGCGCTGCGCACCGAGCGCATCGACGACCCGGATCGGGTCACCGGCGAGATCGCGGCGTTCAATGCGGTGGTGCCCGACCCCGGTCAGCTCGTCGCGGTGCTCTTCCTCGAGGTGGCCGATCCGGCCGACCTTGCAGCCGCCGCCGCGCACCTCGAGGGCGTCGAGGACAGCGTGTTCATCGAGGTCGCCGGAACCCGGGTCCGGGGGGTTCCCGAAACGATCTCACCCCCGGGTGAGAGCGCGCCGGCGCACTACCTCCGCTTCAGCCTCGGGTCGGAGCAACGCGCCGCGATCGTCGGTGGTTCGGCGATCGCCGCCGGGACCGACCATGCCAATCTCAGCGTGAGCGTCCAACTCGATGAGGACCAGCGCCGAGCGATCGTCGCCGATCTCTGATTCCCGGCCCTCGCCGGCGTCAACGCCTGCCGGAGCTGCTGCTCAGTGCAACCTCCCGGTAAGCCGCGGCGGTCATGGTCGCGGTCTGCTCCCACGTGTAGCCGGCAGCGCGGTCGATGCCCGCATGGCGCATCCGCGCGGCGCGGACCGGTTCGGTGAGCACCGATTCGATGGCCGCCGACAGAGCGGCGGGATCGCCGGGTGGCACCAGCACCGCCACGTCCAGGGTCAGCTGGGGAAGGTTCCCGACCGCCGTGGCGACCAGCGGCGCCGCGCATGCCATGGCCTCGAGCGCCGTCAACCCGAAGCCCTCATGCGTTGACGGCAGGACCACGAGCGCAGCCTGACGGTACAGCGACGCGAGGTCGTCATCGTCGACCGGCCCGCAGAGGACGATGCGCACGTGCCGCCGCCAGGCATCGGCGGCGAGGCGGTCGGCCTCGGGGCCCAGCACGCCGGCCAGGGCCAGCGGCGGACCCCCTCCGGGAAGCCGCTCCATCGCCTCGAGGAGGGTGTCGAGCCCTTTGCGCGGGTCGCGCGAACGCAGGCTCCCCACCCAGAGCACGAACGGTTCCTCGAGCCCCAGGGCCTCGGCGACCCGGGCATCGCGAAGCTTCGGCCGTCCCGAGAAAACCCGTCCGACCCCATGCGGCACCACGTGAATCCGCGCCGGGTCGAGATCAAGCGCGGCGATGGCCTCCTCCCGAGTTGTCTCGCTCACCGCGATGACCCCCGCGCACGCACGGATGACCGGGGCCAGGAGCGCTCCATAGAGGCGGCGCGCTGAGCCGGCGGCTCCCAGAGCCGGCGCCCCTCGCCACATCTCGACGTCGTGCAGCGTCACCACCTGGCGAGCTGTCGGGAAGCCGATGACCGGCTCCCCGCCGAGCCCATGGACCAGGTGCGGATGCCCGGCGATCGCCTCGGCGAGCGCGTGCGGCTGCGCCTGGAGAAACCGCGCGGGGCGTGCCTCGCTCCAGGCGGGCGTGGCTGGAATGGACGGCGTGACCTCGAGATCGGGCACCTGGCGCAGCGCGTCGATCAGCTGGCGCGCGTAGCGCCCGATCCCAGCGTCCCGACGGCCGTCGCTCAGACAGCTCGCCTCGAGCAGGACGCGCATCGGTCTCGGCATCGAGGCTTTGTAGCAGGCTCGGCACCCGGCACCGCTGGCACAATGGATTCGATGCCGAACTCGCGTTCCCTCATGCCGTTCACCGCTCTCGTCGGCCAGGAGGCGATGAAGACCGCGCTGGTCCTCAACGCCATCAACCCGGGCATCGGTGGCGTGCTCATTCGGGGCCAGCGGGGCACCGCCAAGTCGACCGCGGTCCGGGCACTGGCCCGGCTGCTCCCCGAGATCGACGTCATCGCCGGATGCCGCTATCGGTGCGATCCCGACGAGCCGGCGACGTGGTGCGATGACTGTCGCGCTCGCGCCGAAGCCGGGGTCGCCCCGGTCGTCGAGCGCCGCCGGACCCGGGTCGTGGAGTTGCCCGTCAACGCGTCAGAGGATCGCGTCGTCGGGACCATCGACACCGAGACCGCCATCAAGCTCGGGGAACGCCGATTCGAGCCGGGCCTCCTCGCCGACGCCAACCGCGGCATCCTCTACGTGGACGAGGTGAACCTGCTCGACGATCACATCGTCGACGTCCTCCTCGACGCCGCGGCGATGGGATGGAACGTCGTGGAGCGCGAGGGCATCTCCTTCTCGCACCCGTCGCGCTTCATCCTCGTGGGCACGATGAACCCCGAGGAGGGGGACCTTCGGCCTCAGCTGCTCGATCGCTTCGGGCTCTGCGTCGATATCACCGGGCTCCGCGACCTCGACGAGCGGGTGCGCATCATGGAGCGCGATTCGCGCCGGAGCGAGGACGGAGCCGGCCTCGAGCGTGACTTCCTGGGCGATGAGGACCACCTCAAGACGGTCATCCAGGAGGCCAAACTCTTGCTGCCGAGGGTGGAGATCCCGCCCACGATCGGGTGGTTCATCGCCCTGGTGTGCATCGACGCCGGTACGCTCGGCCATCGTGCCGACATCGTGGTGAGCAGCGCGGCGCGGACCGTGCGCGCCTGGGATGAAGCCGAGAAGGTGGTGCGAGCGCGGGTTTCGGGAGCCCCCGCCGAGGCGGACGACCGCCTGATCGTGACCACCGCCGACGCCACCACGGCGGCCGAGCTTGCGCTCGCCCATCGCCGGCGGAGCCGTCAGGACGGAGTGTCCCAAGCCGCCGGGACCGCCGCGGAACGCGCCCGCGAGCGGCTCGAGGAGATCGCGCAGGAGGCCGAGGCGGCGGTTGTGTCCGAGCAGACCTCCGAAGCGGGCGAGCAGCCGCCGGACAACTCCGGCAGCGGCGAGGAGGGCGAGAGCCCTGGCCAGGTGCAGGGCAGCGAGCAGGCGACCCAGGCGGTGACCCGGCGCAGCGCCGAGCAACTCTTCGAGGGCGAGATCTTCCCGGTACGGAAGATCGCGTTGCCCCGAGACCGCCGGAGCCGCGCCACGTCGGGCAAGCGCAGCTCGTCGCAGAGCAGCGACAAGCGCGGTCGCTACGTCCGGGCGACCCAGACCGAGAAGACGACCGACATCGCGTTCGACGCCACCATGCGCGCGGCGGCGCCGCACCAGATCCGCCGCCGCTCCGAGCAGCCCGCCGGCAAGGTCGGTCCGGCGATCCACGTCGAGCGCCAGGATCTCCGCCAGAAGGTACGCCGCCGCCGCACCGGAACCCTGATCGTGTTCGTGGTCGACGCCAGCGCGTCGATGGATGCCGAACAACGCATGCAGGCGACCAAGGGCGCGGTGCTCTCCCTGCTCCGCGACGCGTATCTGCGTCGCGACAAGGTGTCGCTCGTGGTCTTCTCGGGCCGCGCCGCACGCGTGGTCCTCCAGCCCACAGCGTCGGTCGACCTCGCCGAGCAGCGGCTGCAGCGGCTCACGGTGGGCGGGACGACGCCGTTGACCCACGGACTGGTCGCCGGGCTCCGGATCGTGCGCACCGAACGCCTGCGTGACCCGAGCGTGTATCCGTTGGTGGTGCTGATCAGCGACGGACGGGGGAACATCTCGCTCTTCGGCGAGGAGCCGCTCGTCGAGGCGCAGCGCATCGCGGAACAGCTCGGCGCCGACGGCGTGCACATGCTGGTCATCGACTCAGCGCGCGATCACACGACGCGACCGATACCCCGGGTCCAAGGTCACAGCCGGCCACCGCTCTTCGGGGGCTATGGGTTCAACGCCTGCCGTGATCTCGCCGACCGCGCCGGCGGCGAGTATCTCGGGCTCTTCGATCTCTCCCAGGGCGCCATTGTCGAGGGTGTCGAGAAGACGCTTCGAGGTCGCATGGCACAATGAATGTGATGCAGACCGGCAGAAACGTGTTCCCGTTCACCGCGATCGTGGGACAGGATCGGATGAAACAGGCTCTCGTTCTCAACGCGATCAACCCCGCGATCGGCGGTGTGCTGATCCGCGGAGAGAAGGGGACTGCGAAATCGACCGCTGTCCGCTCGCTGACGAAACTCCTGCCGGGCCTTGACGTCGTCGCCGATTGCCGCTACGGCTGCCCGCCCGATGACGCCGACTTGCAGTGCACCGAATGCACCGACCGTGTGGTGAGCGGGGAGACGCTGCCGCGCGGGCGCCGGCGGATGCGCGTGGTGGAATTGCCCATCAACGCATCCGAGGATCGCGTCGTCGGGGCCATCGATATCGAGGCGGCGATCAAACGCGGTGAGAAGGAGTTCGAGCCGGGCGTGCTCGCCGAAGCGAACCGCAACATCCTGTACGTCGACGAGGTGAACCTCCTCGACGATCACATCGTCGACGTGCTCCTCGACGCCGCCGCGATGGGTCAGAACACCGTCGAGCGTGAGGGTGTCTCGGTGTCGCATCCGTCGCGCTTCATCCTCGTCGGCACCATGAACCCGGAGGAAGGCGAGCTTCGCCCGCAGTTGCTCGACCGTTTCGGGTTGTGCGTCGATGTCGAGGGCATTCGCGATGTTCGTCAGCGCGTCGAGATCGTTGAACGGCGCGAGGCGTTTGAAGAGGATCCCAGCGCGTTCGCCGCGCGTTTCGAGCCCACCGAGCGGGCGGAGGCCGACCGTATCGCGCACGCGATGTCGATGCTCTCCGACGTGGTGGTGGATCGCAACATCCTCGTGGCCATCGCCGCGCTGAGCATCGAGCTCGAGGTGGACGGCCACCGCGCCGACATCGTCACGCGCAAGGCCGCGCAGGCGCTTGCGGCGCACGAGGATCGCGCCGCTGTGGGGATCGACGACGTCGAGCACGTCGCGCCCATGGTGCTGGCCCACCGTGTCAAGCCCGGGCTCTCGGGGAGCCGCCGCGGGCTCGCCGATCTTGCGGAGATTCTGCGCACCGCGCACGACGGCGACGGCGCGCATCCAGCGTAGTCATCCCTCCGGCACGCATGCGTCTTGACCGAATCCGCAACTTCAGCATCATCGCGCACATCGATCATGGCAAGTCCACCCTTGCCGACCGGCTGCTCGAGGCGACTGGGACGGTGGCGTTGCGCGACATGCAGGACCAGGTGCTCGACCAGCTCGACCTCGAACGCGAGCGCGGCATCACCATCAAGGCGCAGGCGGTTCGACTGGCGTACACCGCCGCCGACGGCATCGCCTACGAGTTGAATCTCATCGACACCCCTGGCCATGTCGACTTTGCGTATGAGGTGTCGCGATCGCTCGCCGCGTGCGAGGGCGCGTTGCTGGTCGTCGATGCCACCCAGGGCGTGGAGGCGCAGACCCTCGCCAACGTCTACCAGGCGCTCGACAATCACCTCGAGGTGATCCCGGTCATCAACAAGATCGACCTCGCCAACGCGGACGCCGAACTGGTCCGGCGTGAGATCGAAGAGGTCATCGGTATCCCCGCCGACGACGCCATCCTCACCAGTGCGCGCCAGGGCATCGGCATCGACCTGGTGCTCGAGGCGATCGTCAAGCGTGTGCCGCCTCCCAAGGGCGACCGCGACGGGTCGTTGCGGGCGCTTATCTTCGACGCGAAGTACGACGCGTACCGCGGAGTGGTCGTCTACGTCCGCATCGTGGATGGCCGCATCGCCGCCGGGATGCGCATCCGGATGATGAACAACCAGAGTGAGTTCGTCGTCGACGAGGTGGGAGTCTTCGCCCCGGCGATGACGCCCGTCGACGAGCTGCTCTGTGGTGAGGTCGGGTACTTCATCGCCTCGATCAAGAATGTCCGTGACAGCAAGGTCGGCGACACGGTGACCGATGCCGCGCATCCCACGACGCATCCGCTGCCCGGCTACCGTGCGGTCACGCCGATGGTCTACGCCGGCATCTTCCCGGTCAACTCCGACGATGTCACCGACCTCAAGGAGGCCCTGCAGCGGCTCAATCTCAACGACGCGTCGCTGGTCTTCGAACCCGAATCGTCGGCGGCGCTCGGGTTCGGTTTCCGCTGCGGTTTCCTCGGGCTGCTCCACATGGAGATCGTCCAGGAGCGCCTGGAACGCGAGTTCAACCTCTCGTTGATCACGACCGCGCCGACCGTCGAATACCGGGTGCGACTCCGCTCGGGCGAGGTGATCGCCATCGACAACCCCGAGATGCTGCCCGACGCCTCGAACATCGACGCCATCGAGGAACCGCGAACCAAGGCGACGATCATCGTGCCGAGCACATATGTCGGTGCGATCATGGAACTGTGCCAGGAGCGCCGGGGTGAGTTCCAGCACATGGACTACCAGCCCGGGGACCGTGTCGCGCTCACCTATGACCTCCCGCTGGGCGAGATCATCCACGACTTCTACGACCAGTTGAAGTCGCGCAGCCGTGGCTATGCATCACTCGATTACGAGATCACCGGCTTCCGCGCCGAGTCGCTGGTCAAGCTCGACATCCTCGTCGGCGGGCAGCGTGTCGACGCGCTGAGCATGATCGTGCACCGCGACCGGGCGAACGCGAACGGCCGGAAGCTGGCCGAACGCCTGCGCAAGCTGATCCCGCGTCAGCTCTTCGAAGTGCCCATACAGGCAGCCATCGGTGGCAAGATCGTCGCCCGTGAAACCGTGTCTGCCATGCGCAAGGACGTGCTTGCCAAGTGCTACGGCGGAGACATCACGCGGAAGCGCAAGCTGCTCGAGAAGCAGCGCGAAGGCAAGCGCCGCATGAAAAGGGTGGGCAACGTGGAGATTCCCCAGGAGGCATTCATGGCAGTCCTCAAGATGGACGAGCAGTAGGTGGACGCCTGATGCCACGGCCGAATCCACCTCGCAAACGTCCGCGCCGGCGTCCCGACACCCAGGAACGGTCGGCGCGCGCCGAGGTCTCGCTTGCCAAGCAGACCGCGCAGGTCAAGGAGAAGAACGGCTCCGCGGACGGCCGGAAACCGTCAAATGCAAAACAGCCGGCGGCAAAGGCCGGCGCCAAGAGGATTCTTCGGGTCGCGCGGCGGCATGGACGAACCATTCATCCCGTGGGCCAAGCGCTCCTACCTGGTCCTGATCGCCCTGCTCGCCGCCGCCGAGGTCGTGGTCGGGTCGCTGGCATTCTTCACCCTCCCGAATCCGAAGCCCGCCTTCGGTCTATACGTCCTCGGGGTCAGCTACAACCCGCTGGTCCCGGTGGCGGCCGCGCTCGTCGCCGCGCCGCTCGCGAAGCTCATCACCAAGGAGATTCGCTCCCTGCGCTTCATGGAGTCGGCGATGGCGGGGATCATGCAGTACTTCGTCTGGCTGGCCCTCTTCGTCGCTCTCACGTACCTGATCGGCGGCTTCAACTCGTCGAAGACCGCCGCGACGACCGTCTCGACGCCGACCGCCATCGTCGGGCTCATCGTCATCGACATCCTCAGCTTCGTGGGAACCTTCTACCTGTATCCGGTGCTCTACAAGTTCATGCGCAGGCGCCCGCCGCCGCGAGCTGCCTCCACGAGGAAGCCGAAGCCGGCGGAGTCCCCGCAGCGTGCGAAATCGATCGTCGACAGGATGGACGATGCGTCGGCGCGGGACCCACAAGCGAAGGGCCCGACGCCATAACCGCCGGATTCGACGACGTGCGCTCGCTCTACCTGCACATTCCGTTCTGCGAGCGGAAATGCGAGTACTGCGATTTCACGAGCATCGCCGGAGTCACGGGGTCGGGCGAGTACATGGATGCACTCTGCGCTGAGGTCCGCCAGCTGGGCGGACGCCTCGGCAGGCTGTCCCTCGACACCGTCTTCATCGGTGGGGGCACGCCGTCCCTGGTCGAGCCCGAGCTGCTCGCGGGCCTGGTTGCAACGGTTCGGAGCACGTTCTCGATCGCGGCCGGCGCCGAGGTGACCATGGAGGCGAACCCGTCGAGCATCAACACCGACCGTGCGCGGGTGTGGAAGGCGGCGGGGGTCAATCGGATCAGCATCGGCGTGCAGAGCCTCGAAGCCGACGCGTTGAGCTTTCTCGGCCGGGTGCACGACGCGGAGCGCGCCCTGACCGCCGTCGCCGAGGTGCGTGAGGCGGGCTTCACCGCCATCAACTGCGACCTCATCTATGCCGTTCCGGGTCTCGGCGACACCCGCTGGCGGCGCACCCTCGAGCGCGTGGTTGCTGCCGGCCCCACGCACATCTCCTGCTACGAGCTGACCGTCGAGCCCGGGACCCCGTTGCATACGCGGGTCCGCCGCGGACTGGTGAGGCCGGTCGAGGGCGTTCGCTCGATGCGCCAGCATCGCATCGCCGTCGAGGTGTTGGAGCGCGCGGGCTACGCGCAGTACGAGGTGAGCAACTTCGCGCTTCCCGGTGCCGAGTGCCGCCACAACCTCGTCTACTGGCACAACGGGTACTACGCCGCTGCGGGCGTCGGCGCCCACGGGCATCTCCCGGCGGCGGCGGCCGCGGCGATCGGGCTGGAGGTCGAGGCCGGGGCGGTCTCGATGCGCCACTGGCACGGGCGCGGCATCGCCGCCTACGGGCGCGCGGTCAGGGCGGGACAACTCCCCGTGGCCGGCTCGGAGCCGGTCGATCCGGGGATGCGCGAGCAGGAGCGGGTGATGCTCGGGTTGCGCCTCCGCGAGGGGGTGCGCGTCGGCGCATCGAGCCTCGACGAGGCCCGTTCGCTCGAGGGCCAGGGGCTTGTCGTCATCGACGGCGACCGGGTCCGCGCGACCGCTCGGGGCGAGGCCGTGCTCAACCAGGTCACGCTCCGATTGGTGGGCGACCAGGCTGCTTAGCTGGTACGCTTAGCACTCAACCCTGACGAGTGCTAACAACGCCGGCGACCGGCCGCACCGTCGCCTCGGGCCACACGTGCAACATCCAGTCCCTCTCGATCAGCGCAAGCAGCAGATCCTCAAGGCCGTCGTCGCGGACTACACCCGCACGGGCGTCCCGGTGGGGTCGGCGTCGCTCGCCGTCCATCTCGCCACCTGGTCGTCGGCGACCATCCGCAACGAGCTGGCCACGCTGAGCGAGGTCGGGTACCTGATCCAGCCGCACACCTCGGCCGGGCGCGTCCCCTCCGACCTTGGCTACCGCTACTACGTCGACTTCCTCATGGACGAGGAGGACGTCCCGCAGGCGGTGCGGCGGCAGGTCGACCCCTTCTTCGTGGTGATGCCGACCAGCGTCGAGGACATCCTCGAGATCGCCGCGACGGCGCTCGCGCAGGCCGCTGATGCGGTCAGCCTGGTCACCGCGCCACGCGCGCTCGGCGTCCGCGTCAAGCACCTCGACCTCGTCAAGCTCAACGACGGCCAGGCGCTGCTCGTGCTCGTTCTCGAAGGCAACCTCGTCCGCCAGCAGGCGCTGAATCTGACCTCGCCGACCGACCAATCGGTGCTCAGTGCCATCGCCGCCGGGCTCAACGCGGTCGTCGTCGGCCTCAACGCCGCCGGGATGTTGCGGCTTCCCGCGTCGGTCGGCACCCACGCCGCGCTCGAGCGCGACCTGCTCACTCAGATCATCGCCTTCATGACCGTGTGCGACGCCCAGCAGGACACGCTCATCCTTCACGACGGGGTGCGCAACCTGCTCCATCAACCCGAGTTCGGCGACGTCGAACTCCTCCAGCAGGTCATCGAGGTGGTCGAGGAGGAGCGCATGCTCGCCGCCCTGATCAGCGCCGCCGACCTCGATCACGGCATCCAGATCATGATCGGCCGCGAGAGCGGGATGGCCGAGCTGTCGCGCTGCAGCCTGGTGTTGACCACGTACCGCGCCGGCCCCGAACGCCGCGGCACCATCGGGGTGCTCGGATCCACGCGCATGGCGTATGCGCAGGTCGGGCCGCGGGTCCGCTACGTGGCCCAGCGGGTGGGGCGAGCCGTCGGGCGTGCTTTGAGCTGACCGTGGGCATAGTGAGCGCATGACGACGGACGAGCACGACATCGCGGCCACGCGTCCGGAGGTGGAGGCCGCCGACGACGAGGTCATCGCCGAGCAGCCGGATGAGCGTGACGCCCGCTATCTTCGCCTTGCCGCGGACTTCGAGAACTTCAAGCGGCGCAAGGCCCAGGAGATCGCCGACCTGCGCCGATACGAGAGCGAGGACGCGGCGCTCGCGCTGCTGCCCGTGCTCGACAACCTGCGCAGGGCTGTCGAGCACGCCGGCGAGGCGGGCGCCGAGGACTTCTTCGTGAGCGGCCTGCAGCTGGTGGTCCGCGAGTTCGAAACCGCCCTCGAGCGCATCGGTATCACTCCGGTGCCGGCCGTCGGCGAGCGCTTCGACCCGGCGATCCACAATGCGATTGCCGCAGAGGAATCCGACGACGTCGAGCACGACACCGTGGTCGCCGAGCTCGTCCCCGGCTACCGCCTCCATGACCGCCTGCTCCGGCCTGCGATCGTCCGCGTGGTGCGGCCCGGCAGCGCCGCCTCCGGGAGCTGAGTGGTGGCGACCGTCAAGCGCGACTACTACGAGGTGCTCGGGGTCACCCGGGACTGCACCCCGGAGCAGTTGAAGACCGCATATCGCAAGCTCGCCATGCAGTACCACCCGGATCGCAACAACGGCGACAAGGGCGCCGAAGACCGGTTCAAGGAGGTCGGCGAGGCGTACTCGGTCCTCAGCGACCCCCAGAAGCGGCAGCGCTACGACGCTTTCGGCCACGTCGCCGACGGCCCGCAGCCCGACTTCGGCAACTTCTCATTCAACTCGGCGTTCGACCTCTTCGACATGTTCTTCGGTGGCGGCGGACGTCGCCGTGCGCACACCGGTCCGCAGCGTGGCGACGACCTTCGCATGAACGTCGAGATCACCTTCGAGGAGGCTGTGTTCGGCGCCAAGCGCACTGTCGAAGTTCCGCGGGCGACGCAGTGCGCGGAGTGCAACGGCTCGGGAGCCAGGCCGGGCACCACTGCCACGCAGTGCGCGACCTGCTCGGGGAGCGGACAGGTGCGCAGGACGATGCAGTCCATCTTCGGCCAGGTCGCGAGCGTCACCCCATGCCCGACCTGCCACGGCGAGGGGCAGGTGATCGCCGAGCCATGTTCGGTGTGTCGCGGGCAGGGCCGCATCCAGGGGCGGCACAACGTCGAGGTCACCATTCCCGCCGGCGTCGACGACGACGTGACCCTGCGCCTGACCGGCGAAGGGGAGCCGGGGCCGCGCGGTGGCCCCTCCGGAGACCTCTACCTCGGCTTCCGCGTGAAGCCGCATCCGAACCTCGTGCGCCGCGGTCAGGACCTGCTCTACGAGCTCCCCGTGTCCGTGCCTCAGGCCGTTCTCGGTGACACCATCACGATCACGACCGTCGACGGTGAGCATCCCGTCGAGGTCCCGCCCGGTACGCAGCCGGGGCGTCAGATCAAGATGCACGGGTTGGGCGTGCCGCACGTGCGGACCGGGCGTCGCGGTGACCTCATCTGCATCGTGCGCGTTGTCGTGCCGAGCCATCTGGCCCACCAGGACCGTGCGCTGTACGAGCAGCTCGGGGGCCGCGAAGGCAAGCCGGCTGAAGTGAAGAAGGGGTTCTTCGACTCGATGCGCGAGGCGTTCCGAGGCTGAGGCCGCCTCGCCGCCCTACCCGGGCGGCCAGGTCATCTGGCGTCCACCGAGCAGATGGATGTGCAGATGATCGACGGTCTGGCCGCCGCTCTTCCCTGTGTTGACGACGAGGCGGAAGCCGCTTTCGTCGATGCCCTCGTCCTGCGCTATGGACTGCGCCACGTGGAGCATCCGTCCCCACAGTCCGTCCTGGGCGGGTGTCAGCTCCGCCACCGACTCGATGTGCTCGCGAGGGAACACGAGGACGTGGACCGGCGCCTGCGGGTTCACATCGCGGATGGCCAGCACCTGGTCGTCCTCGCGAACGAAGGTCGCCGGGAGCTCGTGTGCCGCAATGGAGCAGAAGATGCAATCGTTCATGAGCGCAGCAGGGTAGCGCGCAGGCGGTCGCCCTCGACGCCATCGGCGCGAACCAGGTCGAGACCTCCCGGGCGAACACCGGAAACGCCTTCCACGACGACCTCGTGATACCCGGCGGTGAGACCGTGGGCGGTGCGTCCCTCCACCGCGTCCCACGCGACCTCGTGCACACGCCCGCACGCGCGGGCGAGCGACCTCGCGCCGGAGCGTTTGGTGGCGCGGCGCACCTCGGCGCTGCGACGCCGGGCGGCCGCATCATCCACCCGTCCGGCGATCGCCGCCGCCGGGGTTCCTGGGCGCGAGGACCAGCGGAAGACGTGACCCTGGAGAAACCCAACCTCGTCGACGAGTGACAGGGTCTCGGCGTGGTCATCCTCGGTCTCGCCGGGAAACCCCACCATGATGTCGGTGGTGAATTCGGTCGATGGGTTCACCTCGCGGAGCGCGTGCACCACCCGCAGGTACTGAGCGCGCCGATAACCTCGGTGCATCGCGCGCAGCACTCGATCGCTCCCGCTCTGAAGTGGCATATGCCAGTGAGAGCAGATCCGCGGGTGCGCGTTGAGCGCCGTCAACGCGCTGGAGACGTCGTTCGCGTTGACGCTGCTGAGCCGGATGCGCGCGCTCTCCCCGCACAGGTCGAGGAGCGATGCAAGCAGGGTCGCCAGGTCGGTACCGATGTCGCGGCCGTAGGATCCGAGGTCGACGCCGCAGAGCACGATCTCTCCATGGCCGGCGTCGATTGCGGCGCGGACGCGATCATGCACGGTGCGCGCGGGGACGCTCGACGACACGCCGCGCGCCTGCCACACGATGCAGTACGTACAGCGATGGTCGCATCCGTCCTGCACCTTGATGAAGGCACGCGAGCGCATGAGCGGGGCATGGTGCGCCGGGTCGCTCCGTCGCGACATCGCGAGAACGTGGTCCGCGATCTCGTCCTTGTCACGATTGGCAAAGATCGAGTCGACGGTGGTGTACGCGCCGGGGTTTGCGTCGACGCTGCAGCCGGTGAGGACCAGGTGCGCCTCGGGGTCCAGACGGCGGAGCCGGCGAAGACGCTGGCGGGTCGTGGCGTCCGCCTGCGCGGTGACCGTGCATGAGTTGAGCACGCGGACATCGGCGGTCTCGTGCTCCGGGACGACATCGCACCCGCCTGCAGCCAGCTTGCCCGCAAGCTCGGCCATCTCCGCGAAGTTCACCTTGCAGCCGAGCGCGGTGATCGCGACCCGCAGCGGGCGATCAGCAGGCGAGCTCATGCTGGCGGTGATGCTGCCGCCGCTGCATCGAGGTCACCGGCCCGGGCGAGGAGCAGCGAGGTGGCCACCGCCCCGGCAAGCCGGCTCGGCAGGGTGCGCGGGCCGAGATGAACGGTGATGGCTCCGGCGTCGTCGAGAACGCTGAGGTCGGTGACGTCGAGGCCGCCCTCGGGGCCGATCACCAATCCGACGTCCGCGGGCGCCGCCGGGACGGCGCGCAGGATCGGCGCCGCGTCCTGACGGATCACGCACGCGAGGATCCGGGTGCCGGCGGGCAGCGCGACCAGGGCTTCTCGCAGCGGGAGGATCGAGTGCACGTCAGGGGGGGCGGCGCGCCCGGCGAGTTGCGCGGCCTCCCGGGCGATCAGCCGCCAGCGCTCAAGCCGGTGGACGACCCGGGAAGGGTCGGGACGGGAGACCGTCCGGTGGGTGAGGACGGGTCGAATCGTCGCCGCACCCGCCTCGGTGAGCGCCTCGACGGTCGCGTCCATCGCCTGCGCGGGAACCGCCTGGAGGACGTGCACGGCGAGCCGCGGTTCCCCGTCAACCGCCCTGCTCCAGGCGATCGTTCCGCTGACGCGCGTCGGCGTCACCTCGTCCAGCTTCAGCCCGTGCTCGACCCGGCCGGCCTCGACGATCACGATCGTCTCGCCGACCTGCGCGCGAAGCGCGCGCGAGAGATGGTTGGCATCATTCCCCGTCAAGGTGGCACGGCCGCCCGCGACTTGGTCGGGTTCGACGAAGAATCGAGGCACGGCAGCGTGCATGGTGCGGCACCCGCTGCCCGCTATGGTGGTCGCGTGGCCGAGGCGCATCTCACCGCGCGAACAGCCGACGGCGTCGGCCTGTCGGTCGTGGTCACCGGTGACGGCGACCCGCTGCTGCTCATCCCCGGCCTCGGCGCGGGCCGCTCGGCGTTCAATCCGATCGTCCCCGACCTCGCGAGGGCCCATCGGATCATCACCTTCGACCCCCGCGGGATCGGCGAGTCCGAGGGCGGCGCCAATGCGACGATGACCGCGATGGGCCTGGACGCGGTCGCGGTGCTCGACGCGGCGGGTGTCGCATCCGCCGCGGTGTTCGGCGCCTCGATGGGCGGCCTGGTCGCGCAACACATGGTGGTCGATCACCCCGATCGGATCGCCGACCTCATCCTCGCCGCCACGTCCCCCGGGGGCGACCATGGCGTCGATCCCAGGCCCGAGGACCAGGCGGCGCTCCTCGGCAAGGGCGCGCGAACCCCGGAGGAGGCGTACAGGATGGCGTGCACGGTCCTGTACTCACCGCAGTTTCAGCGCACGCACGCGGACTTCATCGAGGCGCAGATCCGCGAGCGCGCGCTCCACCCGGTGCGCCCGCGCGTGTTCTCGGCTCAGTTCAAGGCCATGTGGCAACCGGATGACTCATTCGAGCGTTTGGCATCCGTGGCGGTTCCCACGCTCGTCCTGCACGGCACCGAGGACGTGGTCACCCCGTTCGAGAACGCGCGCATCCTCGCGGGCCGGATCCCCGGCGCGACTCTGCGCCCGTTCGAGGGATGCGGCCATCTGTTCTTTCACGAGCGCCCCACCGAGACCGCGCGCGTGGTGAGCGAGCACCTCCGGCGCGCCGGACCGCGTGCTGGTCAGCTTTCGTCGTCGGAGGCCGTGTCCTCCTCGCCGTCCGGCAAGTCGTCGGCCGACGCCTCCTGACGTCCGCCGGCGGGTTCCGCGACGGCGGCACGCACCGGCACCAGCTGAGCCGGCGCGGTGGCGGTGGCGGTCGTCTCCCGGATCACGGTCACCTTGATCACCCCCGGATATTGCATCTCGGATTCGATCTCCCGGGCGATCTCGCTGGTCAGCGGCGGCATGTCCGTGTCCTTGACCTGCGACGCCTTGACGAACACGCGAAGCTCTCGACCGGCCTGGAGCGGAAACGCGCGGTCAACTCCATCGTGACGCGTGGCGATCGTCTGCAGCTGTTCGAGGCGGAGCAGGTAGGTCGCCAGCGTGTCGCGCCGGGCGCCGGGGCGGGACGCGGAGATCGCATCCGCGCAGATCGTGAGCATCGCGAGGTCGGTTGACGGTTCCTCGTCGAAGTGGTGGGCCTTGACCGCATGGACGATGCCCGGGTCGACGCCGAGCACCCTGAGCAGCTCGCCGCCGATGATCGCGTGCACCCCCTCGACGTCGTGGTCGACCGCCTTCCCGATGTCGTGGAGCATTCCGGCTTCGCGGGCCGCACTCTGAGGCAAACCCAGTTCGGCGGCGAGGACGCCGCAGAGATGCCCGGTCTCCTCGCAGTGCAGGAGCGCGTTCTGCCCGTACGAGAAGCGGTGGTGGAGGGTGCCCACCAGCTCGGCGAGCTCGGGACGACCCTCGATCTGCATGACCCACAGCGCACGCTCACCGACCTCGACGACGCGGCGCTGGGTGGTGCGACGCGCCCGCTGGATGAGCGGGGGGACCTCGGCCGCCTGCATGCGACGGTCGACGACCTCGAGAGCGGCCTGGCGCGCGATCTCGCGTCCGATCGGATCCACGGTCCGCAGCGTCGCCTGGTGCTTCTCGGTGTCGATGCCGAGCTCCGCGCCCGTCTGCTCGGCGATCACCGCGAGCGCCGAGAGCACGCGCTCCTGCGCGTGGTCGTCGAGACCTTCGAGCGAGAAGGGAGAGATCCTTGGCGCGCTGTCGACGTTGGAGGCGTCCTGCCGCTCCACCGCCTGCAGGATCAGGTCGTTCGCGCTCGTCTCGACCCGATCGCCGACGATGTCCGCGACCGTCGCCTCGACGAGGGCGGCTCGCTCCGCGGCGAGCTCAGACTGAACCCGCTCCAGCACCATCAGGGCAGCGGCGTCGCGGTCGAGCGCAGCCTTGGCGCGCAGGTTCTCCTCGATCTGAGCACCCTGCTCGGCGACGCGCGCACGCCGTTCCTCGATCTCGTCGCGGCGCTTGCGATAGGCGAAGCGGCGCTCGTCGAAGATCTCGCGGCGCTCCCGGAGATGCTTGTGGCGCTCGGCGATGACCGCCTCCCGGCCCTCGACCGCGACCAGCCGTTCGTTGACCTCTTCCATGGCCGCTTCGTGCAGGTGCAACGCGGCGGTGCGGGCCTCGGCGATCAGCGTGCCGGCGGACTGGTTGGCGTCGGTCAGGCTGGGGCTGACCAAAGGCGCCGGCGAGCTTTCCCCGGGTCCTCGGCGCGCATTGAGCACGGCGATCGCGCCGACGGCGGCCAGAATCACGGCGATGACGATCAGGACGGCTGGGATGGTCATGGGTTGAGGAGCTATCGGGGGACGGTCAGGCGCTGACCGCCAGGTCGAATGGGTCGCTTGCCTCGGCGATGAGCCGCTGGGCGAAGAGGTTGGCGGCGGGAGGCAGGGTGCGTCGCCGGTCCCAGCAGAGGGCCATGGTACGCGCGATGGGCGGATCGCGAAGCGGGATCACCGCCACCCGGGTGCTCGGTACCGGCAGCGGCATGGGCATGAGCGTCGTGCCCAGACCGGCCTCGACCAGCCCCTGGACGATCGTGAAGTCGTCCCCCTCGTAGGCGACGTGGGTGGTCAACCCCTGGGCGGCGAAGGCGGAGTCGATCACCCGCCGGAGCCCGCTTCGGGATCGGGGCAGGATCAGGGGCTCACCGGCGACGTCCTCGAGGGTGCACGAACTCCGCCCCACCAGGCGGTGGTTGGTCGGGACCACGACGGCGACGCGCTCCCGGAAGAGGGGATGGATCTCGAGGTCGGCGACCCCGGTTGGCGGCGGCCCGAGGATGCCGAGGTCGTAGTCGCCGCCAAGGACGCCGCTCATGACCTCTGCGGCCGTGCCCTCCTCGAGGGTGAAGCGGACTGCCGGATAGCTCTCGAGGAATCGGGCGAGGCGCTCCGGAAGCCAGCGCGCGCCGACGGTGTGGAGGAACGCCACGCAGACCCGGCCGCTCTCGGCCGCCACTGCTCCCTCGGCTTCGGCGATGGCGTCGCGCAGGTCGTCGAGGATGCGCTCGGCACGCCCGACGAGGCGCCGCCCGGCCTGGGTCAGGCGGATGTTCCGGCCGATCCGTTCGAAGAGCAGCACCCCGACCTCCTGTTCCAGCCGGGCGATCTTTCGGGATACCGTTGATTGATCAGCCTGCAGCGCTTCGGCCGCGCGGCTGAGATGTTCGACTTTGGCGACTTCGACAAAAGTGCGGAGAAGATCGGCATTGATGCGGTCCATGCATCAATCTCACCCTAAATGTGCTGTTGATGTCAATGAGCACACCGGGTAGGCTAGGCAACGTGATACGAGAACCCGAGGTACTGGATCGTAGTCAGGTAGTCGACCCGGGGCTTCTCATCGAGAGCGCCACCGAAGAGGTGCACGCCGCCCGCCGCAGGCATCGCCGCGAGGTTGTCGAGCGGACCCGTCTGCGCCGGCTGGTCGAGCGGGTCGACAGCGCAATCGAGCTCTGCGAGGAAACCCACCTCCAGGGCATCAAAGAGGTCCCCTCGGATGTCGCGGAACGGGCGCACAAGGTGTTCGTCTTCGCACGCGGCGCCGTCCGGAAGACCGGCGACGTCGACGCACTCTCCACGGTCGAGACAGCCCTCGCGCGCCGTCAGGTCAAGATCACCGAGGTCATGGACATCCTCTGGACGATTCAGGAGGTCGTGTTCGACCTGATGCTCCCCTGGCGGACGCAGCTTCCCGAGGATGTCGAGCCCGAGGGCGACGAGGCGTCGTTGGTGGGTTTCTGGAGAGAGTTCCGCCTCCACCCGTAAACGCCACAATCCGCGGATGGAGTCGCGAGTTGCGGTCGATCGGATGGTGGTCACGGGGCATCGGATCGATGTTCCGCTGGACTGGAATGAGCCTTCGGGGGCGACGATCAGTGTCCATGCGCGCGAAGTTGTCGCGGCGGAGCATGCGGATGATGCGAAGCGTCCGGCGATCGTGTGGTTTCAGGGCGGCCCGGGACACGAGGTCGCGTTTCCTGATCAGCGTGGGAGCTGGCTCGCGCAGCTGTTGACGCGGTATCGGGTGCTGCTGCTCGACCAGCGAGGCACGGGGTTGAGCACACCGCTCGAGGCACGTTCGCTGCCGTTCTCCGACCCGGTGGCGTTGGGTGACTACCTGCGCAACTTCCGCCAGGACTCGATCGTGCGCGACGCTGATCGTCTGCGCGCGGTTCTCTATGGAGCGGACACGGACTGGTATGTCTTCGGACAGAGCTTCGGTGGATTTTGCTCGCTGACATATCTGTCGCTGCTGCCCGAGCACATCCGGGGGGTGATCATCACCGGCGGCTTCGCTCCAGTGCTGAATGAGACCGAGGAGATCTGTACCCGGCTGTTCAATCACGTGGCCACCCGCAACGCGGACTACTACGCACGCTTTCCCGATGACGCAGCGCGGGTGCGCCGGATCGTCGATCATCTCGAGACCGGCAACGAGGTCGACGGGCGGGGCCAGCAACTCAGCGCGCGCCGCTTTCTCATGCTCGGTATCAAGCTCGGTCTCCAGCACGGGGCTGCCGAGCTGCACGGCATCATCGAGCGCGCCGACAACGATCTCGAACAGCTGCGCACGCTCAGCGGCGTCGTCCACGCGCATGTCGCTGCGACGATGTCACCTGCGACGAATCCCATCTACACGGTGCTGCACGAAGCCGCGTACTCCAACGGCCCGGCGACGCGCTGGGCGGCGGAGCGTGCGCGGCTCGCCGATCCGCGCTACGCCCTCGACGCGCAACCGGTGCCGTACTTCACGGGGGAGGCCGTGTTCCCGTGGATGCTGGACGAACTTCGCGAGCTGCAGCCGCTGCGCGACGTCGCCGACGTGCTGGCGGAGCATGAGGGCTGGCCGCGCCTCTATGACATACCGCGACTGCGGGCGAACACCGTCCCTGTTGTCGGCACCGTGTACTGGGACGACGAGTATGTGGAGCGGACCATGGCGCTCGAGACGGTTTCGCTGCTGGGCAACTGCCGTCCGTGGATCACCAACGAGTACGAGCACGGTGCGTATCGCGTCGACCCTTCGCGCGTGGCCGATCGGCTGTTCTCGATGCTCGATGACCTCACCGCACGCGGGTAGGCGCTCAGAGATCCTTCTTCATCCGGATCGACGTTTCGCGATAGCCGAGGCTTAGGTATAGGTCCCGGGCAACCTTGTTGTGGCCGAACACGTTGAGCGCCAGCGCGCGTAGCCCGTACCGCTTCGCCTCCTCCTCCGCGAGTTGCATCGCCTCGCGTCCGTAGCCGCGCCCCCGGAAAGTCTCGTCCACCTCGATGTTGTAGATGAAGCCCACACCTACGTCGCCTAATGGGTGCTGTAGCGAGAGCCAGAGCCAGCCCACCGCCTGGTTCTCGACGTCCAGGCGGAAGATCAACTGTCCAGGAGTGTCGAGTCCTTGAGGCAAGACCTCCGCGTCTTCGCGTCGCGCTTGTTCCTCAGCGACGGCGCGACTGAGGCCTCCCGACGCGACGATCTCGTCGATGTATCCCTCGAGTTCCTGCACTGACCAGGCAGCGTACTCATCGGGCGTGGGACGGCGAAGGGTGACGTTCATCGCGCTGCTCCATTCCTTTCCCTATGCGCTCGTCGTCGCGGATGCGGATTCGAGGCGGGGCGATGATAGCCATCTGACTGCACAAGATGCGAGCACCTTCGACCGGCCGCCCACATTGCCAAGGTGTTGAGCGCATATCGGTTGTCGTCGTCTTCGTGATCTGCGCAAGCAACTGGCGCCGCATGCGGTCGGTATCTTGCCGCTGGAGCGAACATCTGTTTGCTATAATATTCAAATGCAAAACCTCGGCGCTGTTGAACTTCAGGAGCGCGTCGGCGTGCTTGCGGCGCGCATCAACGCCGCTACAGCGGAACTGGTACAGCTGAGCGCAAACCTCGACACCGGCCCGTGGGCGGAAATCGGCGTGCGGTCGTGCGCGCATTGGCTGTCGATCAACATCGGGTGCGACGTCTGGAACGGTGGAGAGATGGTTCGCGCGGGCCACGCACTCGAGGAACTCCCGGTGCTCAAAGCCGCATTCGCAGAGGGCCGGTTGTCCTTTGACAAGGTCCGAGCCGTCACGAAAGTCGCGACGCCAGACGATGACGAGATGTGGTGCCTAGTGGCACTGCACGCGTCCGGAGCTCAGCTCGCGCGCATCTGCCGAGGTGTCAAGCAGGCGCTTGATGCCGATGATCCTCGCCGCGCCGGCGACGCCCTTCTCAACCGCCGGCGTCCGGACGTGGTGGCGTGACGACGGAATGTTGCAGTTGATGGCTGTGCTTCCCCGCGAAGACGGTGCCGTGGTCGTGGCTGCGCTCGAGGCGGCGGCACACCTGGTCGCGACGGAACAACGGCACGTCCCCTCTCCGGATCAACCGGAACTCGCTGCCGAGCACCGCACGCATCCGATGCTGCGCGCAGACGCTCTGTTTCGCCTGTGCGAGACGTGGATCGTGGCGGATGCAACTGTCCCGGTTGTCGCGCCCACGACGCAGGTCGTCGTCCACGTCGACGCTGACGCGTTGAGCGGCAATTTCACCGGTGGGCGGTCGCACATTGAGAACGGTCCGTGGCTCTCGCCTGCCGCGGCGCGGTGGCTCAGTTGCGACGCGGACGTCGTCACCGTGACCGAGCGCGATGGGCTGCCCCCCGCGATGGCGGTGCGCCGTACAGCCGGGAGTACGCCGTGTCGGCGCTCGCGGACGCCTGTGTCTTTGTGCGTGCCGCCGGCGCGGCGGCAAGAGCGGGTCCGGCGTAGTCTGGCCGCGGCGCGGCGATCCTAAGAGAAGTCTTTGAGCCGTCCCCACAATTCCGGGAGCGGGCGGTTGAGCGTGCAGAACGTCACCGGCGCGCCTTGTTCGAGATTCACGACTTCGTACGGCACGACGAGATGCGTAACGAGCTTCGTGGACGTGCACATCCAGGCGAGGTCGGACGGTGCGTAGCCGACCATGAGCGCATCGGTTGCAGCGAGATCCTTCGGAAGCCAGTACCAGTCACTGAGCTGAGGACTGAAGCTCGCCGGAAGCAGCTTCGGGTTGCCGAAGATCTGGAGCGCACCGGCGACGCCGTAATCGGACGAGACGATGACCGTCGTGGCGCGCTGGGCGGGGGAAAGCGCCCCATAGATCGCCGTCAACTGGTTGGTGATCTCGGGCCAGCCGACGGTGGAAGCGAGGTCGGTATCCAGCGTGTCGAGGCCGGTCGCGTGGAACTGATCCGCTGGCGTCAGTGGGATGGTGATCTTCGCGAGGCTGACCAGTCCGACCAGGCTCGCGACCACCACCGCGACTGCCAGCCCAGACCGAAGCCGTGGCCGTTTGACGTTCGACAGCGCAATGAGGCCGGCGGCCATGACGATGGGGATGGTCGGTCCCGGGTAGTAGTACTTCCCGACCAAGAGGTAGACGACCATCGGCGTCGCACACGCGATCCCAATCGGGCGGATGCGTGCGTTGCCGAACAGTGAGATGAAGCCGGCGATCCAGAGCGGCGTGAGCAGGAAGAGAAGGACCAGGAAAAAGACAATGAAGTCAGTAACTCCACCACCGGACTGGATCGCTGCCGTGTGATTCGAGATGTATACGAGCGTCGGAAAGCCATTCGCGATCTGCCACACGACGTTTGGCATCCAGATGATCAGCGCCAGTGCCGCCCCGATCCAGGGATACCTCGTGCTGAGATCCTTGCGCAGTGACGGCGTGAGAAGGACCGCGAGTCCGATGCCGGCGATGAGCGGGAGGATGAGGTACTTGATCTCGAGGCCGACGCCGAGGGTGATGCCGAGCAGGATCCAGGTGCGGGGCTTCCGATCGATGACGATCGAGAGGAACCAGTAGAGCGAGAGCATCCAGGCGAGCTGGTCGAAGACCACGGTCTGGAAGAGATACGTGCCGAGGATGAGCGGCTCGGTGACCCCGGCGAGCATCGCGAGCGCCTGAAAACCCAGCGAGCCGCCGAGCTTGCGGACGTAGGCGCCGCAGAGGATGACGTTGACGCCGCCGAGGAGTGCCGGGATCAGCCGCAGCGCCCATGGCGTGATCCCAAGCACCGTTGTCTCAAGCCTGCCGACGAGGGGGACGATCGGCGGGTAATCCACATACCCGAAGGCGGCGTGCTGGCCGCTCGCCAGGTAATAGAGCTCGTCGATGTGGAACCCGAGATTGCCATTGGTCGCGAGGTGGAGGGCGATGAGGCAACCCGCGGCAACCCCATAGACAAGGAGCATGGCAAGACGCGGCTGTTGCTTCGCGACCCGCGTGACGCCTCTCAAGAAATGGTCACGAGCGGGTTTCTGTCGACGGGGTTCGCGCTGCAGCGGTTGGTCTGTAGCTGACACACCCAACGGCGCCGACGATCACTCGTCGCGCGCAGCGGCGCGGCCCTCGTCGCAGACGGTCCGGAAATCGCAGCGCTGACACTGCCAGCGCGAGGGCTTCGGTGGAAACGATCCGGTGCTCGAGGCCAGCGCCAGCTCGCGCGCCGTCGCAGACAGGTGCCCGTGCGCCTTGCGCAGGAAACCCTTGTCTGCGACCACGCGGGTGACGGCTCCCTGCAGGTAGTGGAACTCCACCGCGACCGCGTCGGTCTGCTCGCGCTGCGCGAGTCCCACGGCATACGCACGCAGCTGCAGGTCCGAGCGCAGTGCCGCTTCCTCCTTGGGACGACCCGTCTTGTAGTCCACGACGGTCGGAATGCCGTCCAGGCGTCTGTCGACGCGGTCGAATCGACCTGCGGCATCGGCGTGGTCGAGGCTGATCGTCACCGGCTCCTCGACCTGGTCGATGGTGGTGTCGATCCACCCGGGTGACTCCAGATAGCGGCGCAATTGCTCCTCGCCGTGTGCGCGCAACTCTGCGTGACGTCCCTTGGGGCCGCGCGACTGGTCCCAGGCCGCGTGCCAAAGGGATGCCACCACATCGTCACTGACCGCCTCGCCCGCGATGCGCCGGGTTGCCGCCGAGCGCAGCACCTCGTGAATCATTGTGCCGTACCAGCTCCGCGCGTCGGGGCGCACCGGGAGATGCCAGCGTCGCAGGTAGTTGTAGCGGCGCGGGCAACTCCTGAACACACCCAGATCGGACACGGCGATGGACAGGCGCTGGAGCACCGGAGCGCCCGCGGGACGCGGCGCCCGCACGGCAACTGTGCTGTCGGCCGGAAGCTCCTTGGACAGCACCGAGCCGCCGCGCAGCGACATCGCCATTGTGAGGAACGGTGTGCATGACTCCTCGCTCGAGGGCTGCGGGTACGAGCGCGCCCACGTGTACACGAGCCGGTCTCGGGCGCGCGTTGACGCCACGTAGAACAACCGCCGTTCCTCGTCGACCGCCACGTCTCCCGGAGGTGGCGGTTCCGGAACCAGGTCGTCGGGGAGCTGCAGGTCCGACGACGACCTGGTGCGTCCCTGCCAGCGCCGCTCGGTGCATCGCGAGAGAAACACGACGGGCCACTCGAGTCCCTTGGAGCCGTGAGCGGTGAGCAGGACGACACCGTCCTCGATCGCCTCGATGCTCGGCAGCTCGCCGCCGTCGCGGCTGTCCCGGAGCACGCCGAGGTAGCGCAGCGCGGTGCTGACGCGCCGATCATCGCTCCAGTCGGCGAAGGTCTCCAGCAGCTCACCGAGCTTGTTGAGATTCGCACCCATCTGCAGGCGGGCGACGCCGGACTGCTCGTCGATGATGCCGAGAAATCCGCTCGCCTCGAGCGCGAGCTGAAACAGGTCGCGAACGTCTTCACGCTGCGACGCCGCGTGAAGCTCGTGAATGTCCTGCACGCACTGCTGCGCGGCCGCCAGGTCCACCGCATCGAGATCCTCGACGGCACCATCGGCGACGAGCACGACCAGCGGGACGTCGTGCTGATGGGCCGCGCGCACGAGCGCGACCCGGCCGGCGGTGGTGACGCCCCAGCCGGGGAGCGTGAGGCAGCGCAACACGGCCTGAGAATCGTCGGGATCCTCGATGGCGGCGAGCAGCGCCAGCGCGTCCTTGACCTCGCGTTCCTGGAAGAAACCGCGACCACCGGCCACCTGGTAGGGCACGCCGCACTGACGCAGCGCGCGCATCGCTGGTTGCATGTCGACGTGCTGGCGGAAGAGCCATGCAATGTCGGCGGGCCGCATTCCCGACGCGATGAGACGGGCGCATTCACGGGCCACGGCCATGGCCTCGCTGCGCTCCTCAGGGGCGCGCCACACCTCCACCGCGGCCCCAGGTCCGCGATCGGCGATCAACCGCTTCTCGATGCGGGTCGCCGGGCTGGCGACGCTGATCAGCGCGCGCGACGCCGCAACGATCTGGTCGGTGCTCCGGTAGTTGTGCGTGAGCACGAGCTGGCGATGCTCCGGATACTCGCGACCGAATCGGTCGAGGTTGGCACGGCTCGCGCCCCGGAACTTGTAGATGGACTGGTCGTCGTCAGCGACGACGAAGAGGTTGCGATGACCGGCGACGAGGGTTTCGACGAGCTTGGCCTGCGCGTAATTGGTGTCCTGGTACTCGTCGACCATCACGTGGCTGATGCGGTTCGCGACGGCGCTGCGCACCGCCGGGTGCTCGCGGATCAAGCGCTCCGCGTAGAGGATGCAGTCGTCGAAGTCGAACACCCCCGCACGCCGGTAGCGTTCGTCGAGGCGCGCGTAGAGACGCGCCACGTCCTGGTGGCGTTCGAGGACGATCCGCTCGGCCGGGTCGTCGCAACCCTCGAGCCGTGCCGCCGCCCACATCGCGTAAGCGTCCGGCGTGACCAGCTCCTGTTTCGCGGTGCCGATGACCTCGAGGAGGGGATCCATGAGGTCGTGGGGCCGCAACGGGTTCCACAGCAGCGGTGGGCGCAGCTCATCGAGGACCGCCTCCACGTGGAGCCAGCGCTCGGCGGCATCGGCGATGCGGAGGACGGGGGAGATGCCGAGCAGCCAACCCCACTCACGCACGACTCGGAGACCGAACGAGTGGTAGTTGGTGAGCGGGGCGTCGTCTCCGAACGACCCGTGCGCCCGTTCCACCCGCGCGCGCATCTCGTCCGCGGCCTTGCGCGTGTAGGTGAGCACGAGCTGCCTGCCCGCCCCGACACCGAGCGCCGAGAGGCGGTGGAACCGTTCGACGATGATCCGTGTCTTGCCGCTGCCCGGTCCGGCGATCACCAGGCACGGGCCGTCACCATGCTCGACCGCGACGCGCTGCTCGTCGTCGAGCGCTGCGGTGGGTGGGGCGTCGGGGAGTGCAATGCCGGTCATCGAGGTCGATTCTGGGCCGACCCGGCGACAGCGGGGTGTCGCGCGCGGTGGAGAATTCGAGCATGGAGCCGGGTCCCATCACCGACGCTGCGCTCACACCGGGCCTCGCCGATGCTCTGCCCTGGCTGCGCCGTGCCCGGCGCATTCTCGTGTTCACCGGCGCGGGCATCTCGACCGAGTCCGGCATCCCCGACTTCCGGGGACCGAACGGCGTCTGGAAGACGACAGACCCGCAGCGATACTCGATCGAGAGCTACGTCGCCGATCGCTCGGTGCGCGTCGAGCGCTGGCGCGCACGGCTGGAGGGACGCTTCTCGAACGCACAGCCGAATGCGGCGCACCTGGCGGTCACAAGGCTCCAGCGGGCCGGCCTCGCCCCGGTGGTGGTGACGCAGAACATCGACGGGCTTCACCAGAAGGCGGGCACGGTCAATGTCATCGAGCTGCACGGCACATCCTCCGAGGCGGTCTGCCTCGACTGCAAGCGGCGGATGCCCATCGAGGTCGCCCTCGATCGGGTGCGCGAGGGTGACGACGACCCGCATTGCGAACTCTGCGGCGGTCTGCTCAAGACCGCGACGATCAGCTTCGGCCAGCCGCTGGTGGCTGCCGACATGGATCGAGCCACCGAGGAGGCGCGCCGCTGCGACGTCTGTCTCACGGTCGGGTCGACGCTCTCGGTCTGGCCCGCGGCCGCCGTTCCGGTCGAGGCGGTCCGGAACGGTGCGAGGCTGGTGATCGTGAACGATGGGGCCACCGACCTGGACGGCATGGCGAGCCTGATGCTCGCGGGGCGGGCGGGCACGGTGTTGACCGAGCTGGTGGCGGCGCTGCTTGGTGGCGAGGAGTTGAAGGTAGAATTCAAAGTCCGAGCCGGTGAGGCCCGGGTTCAGCCGAAAGGAGGTGATTCCGACCGTGTCGGAAGTGAAGGTCCGCGAAGGCGAGACCTTTGAGAGCGCGTTACGACGGTTCAACAAGAAGATCAAGCAGAACGGCATCCTCTCCGAGGTTCGCAGACGCGAGCACTACGAGAAGCCGTCCGTGCGCCGCAAGCGAAAGCTGCTTGCAGCGCGTAAGCGTCGCGTCAAGAGCGCCTGACGCCCCTGCCTCCGTGCGGGTGACCGTCATCCGCGATCCGTGTCTCAGTACGCGGCAACGTCGCGTTGTTGCTGACGCACGCCTCGGCTCCTTGCTCCGCGCCTGCGGAGACCGGCTCGACGTACCCGTTCGAGCGAGCCTGAGCGTGCGCCTGACCGGTGATGCGGAGCTTCGCGATCTCAACACGCGCTTTCTCGGGATCGACGCCCCGACCGACGTGCTCGCGTTTCCGGCGGGCGAACCGGGTCGCATCGGTGACGTGGCCATCTCGGTGGAACGGGCGATCGGTCAGGCCCCGGATGGTGTCGCCGAGCTTCGCCTGCTCGCCGTGCACGGATTCCTCCACTGTCTCGGACACGACCACGCCCTGCCGGAAGCCGCCGCAGCCATGACCGCCGCGACCCGGATGCTGCTGCCGGATGCAGATGTCCCCGATCTTCAAACCGCCGGACTGTGACCCAGCTGATCATCGGCCTTGGCAACCCAGGAGGTGAATACGCGCGTACCCGGCACAATGTCGGGTGGATGTGCCTTGACGAGCTCGAGCGCCGCGGCAAGTTCGGCCGCGAGCGGCGCGAGGGGTCGGCACGCGTGCGCGAGGGAACCATCGACGGCTATGACGTGCTCACGGCTCGCCCGCAGACCTTCATGAACCTCAGTGGCAAGGCGGCGGCGCAGCTCACCAGCAAGCGCGGCATCCCCCCGGGGGATGTGATCGTCATCCACGACGAAGCCGATTTCCCGCTCGGGCGCGTGAAGATCAAGCTCGGCGGCAGCGCCGCCGGGCATCGCGGGGTGCAGTCGCTCATCAACTCGTGGCGCACCGATGCCTTCCCCCGAATCCGCATCGGTGTGGGCAGGGACGGCGACAGCAATGACCTGATCGAGCATGTGCTCGACCCCTTCCTTCCCGATGAGCGTCCGCTGGCCGAGGCGGCGATCGCGCGGGCCGCCGGGATGGCGGTGGCGATCATGCGCGATGGGCTCGCGGTGGCAATGAACCTCTGGAACCGTGCCGGCCCGGACTGATCGCCGCCTCACCTCGACCGCGGTGGCGTCGGCGACCCTGCGAGAACGCCTCGACCAGCTGCCCGAGCTCGCTGAGCTCGGTGGCGCTCACGGGGGCATCGTCGCGGGGGTCCCTTCCGGTGCCGTCGGCCTCATCGCCTGGTGGCTGCGCGAGAAGACGGAGCGGACGGTCCTCGTCGTCGCCGCCGAATCGGAGCGCGTGTACGCGGACTCGCTGGTCTGGGATGGTGGCACCGGTGCGGCGATCTTTCCCGCCGGCGACACCCCGCCGTTCGACAGGGTCCCGCCGTCAGAAGAGGTGACCCGCGCGCGGCTCGCGACCCTGATGCGACTGCATGCCGGCGTTGCGCCGCTTCTCGTCGTGGCCTCACCGCGCGGCCTGCTGCGGCCGACTCTGTCGCGCGCGGTCGTCGAGGCGGGGCTGACCGAGGTGAAGCGCGGAGCCCGGCTGCCTCGCGACCAGCTTGTGGCCCGCCTCGTGGAACTCGGCTACCGGCGCGAGAGCGCCGTCTCGAGTCCCGGGGACTTCGCGGTCCGTGGCGGCATCGTCGACGTGTTCGGCGTGGATCGTGCGCGCCCCTGGCGCGCGGAGTGGTTCGGCGACGATGTCGAGGACCTGCGCGCCTTCGATCCGGCAACCCAGGAGTTGATCGCCAAGCTCGAATCGGCACAGGTCTGGCCGGCGCGCGAGCTCGACCTCAGCCGCGAGTTGGTGGGCCGAGCCCTGGAGTCGGTCGCAGGTCTCGACGCCGCCTCGCTGCGCGACGAGGTTCGTGAACAGTGGGACAGCGACTGCGAGCTGCTGGCGTCGGGCATGTACGAGGAAGGGCTCGACCTGTTCTTCCCGTACCTCGGTGGCCGGCCCGCGGCGACGCTGCTCGACCACCTCCACGACCCGATCGTCCTGCTGGACGGCGGCCGCGAGCGACTCACCGCAGCCGCTGAGCGCCACGCGGCCGAGATCGAGGACCTCCGGGTGCAGGAGGAGACGAGAGGCGAGCTCCCCCACGGCGCCTCGTCGGGCCTGGTCGACGTGGGCGATCTCTTCACCGCACTCGATCGCTATCCGTGCTTCGAACTCGTCCGCGAAGCGCCGAGCAGCGCCGCGGTCGCAACTGACCTCGCATGGCGCGGTGTGGACAGCTACGTCGGCCGTTTCGACGCCTTCGTGCGCGAGGCGATCCACGAGCGCGAGGAACGCGGATGCGTGCTCGTGGTGTCCCGGCAGCAGCATCGCGTCGAGGAGCTCGCGGCCGAGCACGGTGCGGATACCGTCGATGCGACGGACTTTGCGGCGGCGTCGACACCGCTGCCTGCAGGCGCGATCGTGGTCGCGTCCGCCGACCTGACTCAGGGGTTCGCCGTCGCCGACGGGTCGGTGCACGTGTACACGGATGCCGAACTGTTCGGTGCCATCAAGCGGCGTCGCTCGGTGCTCGCGCGCGGGTCGCGTCGCGCCGTGTCCACGTCGGCGCGCGGTTCACGCCGTGCCGCCAGCGGAAGCGCCGCGCGCGAAGCCTTCGTGCTGCAGTTCGCGCCCGGCGACCTGGTGGTGCATCGCGACCACGGGATCTCCCGTTTCGTCGAGATGCGCGCGGTCACCGACGACGGTGGCGCGGTGCACGAGTACATGCTCCTCGAGTACGCCGACGGCGATCGACTCTTCGTTCCCACCCAGCACCTCGATCGGGTTGACCGCTATATCGGAGGCGCGGAGTCGCATCCGAAGCTGTCCCGGCTGGGCAGCGGCGAATGGGAGCGCACGCGACGGCGGGTCAAGGAGCGCACCGAGGAGGTCGCGCGCGAATTGCTCGGTCTCTACTCGCGACGCGAGCAGGCGCAGGGCCATGCGTACGCGCCCGACGGTGCTTGGCAGCAGGAGCTGGAAGGGTCTTTCCCGTACCAGGAAACGCCCGACCAGGTGCTCGTTCTCGAGGAGATCAAGCGTGACATGGAGGCGTCGCGGCCCATGGATCGCGTGGTGTGCGGCGACGTCGGGTTCGGCAAGACCGAGCTGGCCGTGCGCGCCGCATTCAAGGCGGCGATCGAAGGCCGTCAGGTCGCGATGCTCGTGCCCACCACTGTCCTCTGCCAGCAGCACTTCATCACGTTCACCGAACGCCTCGCCGCGTTCCCGGTCACTGTGCGCCAGCTGTCGAGATTCGTGAGCGATGAGGAGATTGCGCGCACCCTTGCGGGCCTGCGCAGCGGGGCGGTCGACATCGTCGTCGGTACCCACCGCCTGCTCCAGAAGGATGTCGAGTTCAAGAATCTCGAACTCGTCGTGATCGACGAGGAGCAGCGGTTCGGGGTGCTCCAGAAGGAGCGGTTCAAGGAGTTGCGCGTGGCGGTGGACGTGCTCTCGCTCTCCGCGACACCGATTCCGCGCACGCTGCACATGTCACTCGCCGGCATCCGCGACCTCTCCGTGATCCAGACACCGCCCGAGGAGCGCCAGCCGATCAAGACGTATGTGACTGCGCGCGAGAACTCATTGATCCGCGAGGTGATCACCCGCGAGCTGGCGCGCGGCGGCCAGTGCTTCTTCCTGCACAACCGGGTCGCGGGCATCGAGGCGGTTGCCGACCGGCTCCGGGGCCTCGTCCCCGAGGCGCGTATCGAGGTCGCCCACGGGCAGATGCCGGAGGGGATGCTCGCGGCGGTGATGCGCGACTTCGGTGACGGCGAGATCGATGTGCTGCTGTGCACGACCATCATCGAATCCGGTCTCGACATTCCGAACGCGAATACGATCGTCATCGACGACGCGCACCGGTTGGGACTCGCGCAGCTCTATCAATTGCGCGGACGTGTGGGCCGTGCGGGGCAGCGTGCCTACGCGTACATGATGTATCCGCCCGCGAGATCGTTGACGGAGAAGGCGGACAAGCGCCTCGATGTCATCGGCGACCTGCAGGACCTCGGCGCCGGCTTCAAGCTGGCCATGCGCGACCTCGAAATTCGCGGCGCGGGCAACCTGCTCGGCGAGGAGCAAAGTGGGGAGATCGCCGCCGTCGGATTGGAGCTCTACAACCACCTGCTTGCCGATGCGGTGACCACGCTGCAGGGCAAACCGGTGCTGGAGTCGCCGGCCCAGGTCACCGTGACGCTCCCGGTGGCCGCGTTCCTCCCCGCGGACTACGTGTCCGACGAACGCCTTCGCCTGCGTTGCTACCAGGAGCTCGCCGCATGCGTCAGTGAGTCGGAGCTGGAGCAGCGTGCGCGCGGACTGGTCGATCGATTCGGGCCCATGCCGGCGCCGACGTCGGCGCTGATCAACTCGTTGCGCGTCCGCCTGCTCGCCGCCGCCGCGGGCGCGCTCGGCGTCGAGACCGAGCGTGGTCGCGGCGTCGTGATCCGGCTCACCCTGGATCACGGGCTCGACCTGCAGAGCGTGGCCGCGCAGTTCCGCGGGATGACGGCGACGCCGTCGCAGCTGCATCTCGGTGATGCATGGCAGACGACGCTCACACCGGTGCTGCGGGAACTGGGCCGCCTGGTGCGAGCCCGGCAGCGCGAGCCGGTTGCGGCGCAGAACGCGCATGCGTGACCAGGCCGTCGACGCGCTCCGCGCGCTGAACGAGGTCGTCGAGCGGCTGCGCGCCCCGGGCGGATGCCCGTGGGACCGCGAGCAGACGCATCGAAGCCTGCGCCCCTATCTCCTCGAGGAGACCTACGAAGTCCTCGAGGCCATCGACCGCGGCGAAACCGGAACGTTGCGCGAGGAGCTCGGCGATCTGCTGCTCCAGGTGCTCATGCACAGCGCCATCGCGATGGAGGCGGACGGTGGCTTCGACATCGGCGACGTTGCCGACGAAGTGCGCGCCAAGATGATCCATCGCCACCCGCACGTTTTCGGCGATGTCGCGGTGGACGGGCCCGCCGGCGTTGTCGTGAACTGGGAAAAGCTCAAGACCGCCGAGAAACGCGAGCGGTTGTCGCTCCTCGACGGCGTGCCGGCGGCGCTGCCGGCGCTGGCCCAAGCGCAGGGGGTGCAGAAGCGCCCCGCGCGGATTGGGTTCGACGAGACGCCGACCGCTCCGGTGGCTCTCGACGCGGTCCGGCTGGCGCTCGATCGGGTCGAGGATGTCGCCGGCGGCCTGGCCGAGGCGGAACGCGGGGAGGATTGGGCAGCCGAAGCCGGCGATCCCGAAGCCGCGATCGGCGACCTGCTCTTCGCGGTGGTCGCCCTGGCGCGACGCCTCCGCGTCAACCCGGAAGAGGCGCTGCGCGGACGCACCCTGGGCTTCGCAACGCGATTCCGATCACTCGAGGCACGTGCCCGCGAAGACGGCGTCGACCTCCACGACCTTGACGATGCCGAATGGCAGGCGCGCTGGGAGGCGACAGGAACCTGATCTATTGTCAAATCCGGCCCTGGGCCGCATCCTATCCCGGCACCCGGCGTCACATCGCCCCATTCGTCTCACTCAGCGCCGGGAAGAGGACTGAGTCATCCGTCCCACCCCGCGTCCGACGATCGACAGCCCAATCACGCTGCGCCGGATTGCAGTCGTGCTCATCGCCGGGGTCTGCGGACTGGTCGCATTCGCGGTGTACGGACAGGTCGCTCAAACCCGCCAGCTCGACGCCCAGGTCAGCGCGCTCGCTGCGCAGAACACGGCGCTGACGCAGCAGATCTCGGACCGCGAGCGCGAGATCGCTGACGCCCAGACGGTCGCCTGGCTGGAGCAGGAGGCGCGGCAGCTCGGCTACATCTTCCCCGGAGAGCAGCTGTACGTCATCGTTCCCCCGGGCGCGGCGCGGGCGTCGACGGGCGGCGTGCCGGCGGCAATTCCAACCTACAAAGCACCGGCAACACCAACGCCCGTCCCGTCTACGACTCCAAAGCCGAGTGCAAGCCCGAGCCCCAGCCCAGGCCACGGGCCGACAGCCTCTCCGACCCCCACGCCGGCGCCGCACTGAGTGCCGTTTGCGCCGAGGAGGCAATGCCACGTGCGGTATCCTCTGAGAGCGGCGTGGAGCAGTGGAAGCTCGTCGGGCTCATAACCCGAAGGTCGTCGGTTCGAATCCGACCGCCGCAATTTCTTTCCCCAGCAGAATGCTTGGCGGTTTAGCTCAGGTGGTAGAGCAGCCGGTTCATACCCGGTATGTCCCTGGTTCGAATCCAGGAACCGCCACCATGCCCGGAGCATCCGGCAGGCTGACGCCGAGGGAGCGAACCGCCGCGGTGGCGCGGGTGCGGCGCGCGGTCGCGACCGCCGTGGACCGGCGAGGCGTGATCGTCCCGGGTGAGCACGTGCTGATCGCGTGCAGCGGAGGACCCGAACTCGACCGCGCTGCTCGACGGTCTGGCGCGTCTCGCGCCACCGCGTGGCTGGCGCCTGTCGGTCGCGCACGTCGACCACGGGCTTCGCGCCGGCTCGGCGGCAGAAGCCGAGCTCGTGGCGCGTCTTGCCGCCGATCGAGGACTGGCGTTTCGGGCGCTCTCGGTCCGGGTCGCGCTTGGGGGGTCGCTGCAGGATCGCGCCCGCACCGCGCGTCACGCTGCGCTGCGCGCGGAGGCGGCGCGGGTCGGCGCCGCGGTGATCGCTCTCGGCCACACCGCGGACGATCAGGCGGAGACCGTGCTCATGCGCGCGCTCTCGGGCGCATCCCCGGCGGGGCTTCCCGCAATGGCCGAGCGCGAGCGTGGACTGGTGCGCCCATTGCTCCGGGTGTGGCGCGACGCCACGATCGCGTACTGCGCCGCCCTGGGCATCGACCCACTCGACGATCCGAGCAACTCGGACCCGCGATTCCTCCGCAGCCGGGTGCGCCACCAGGTGATCCCCGCACTCGAGGCGGTGTTCCCCGGCGCCCGCCGCCGGCTGGTCGTGCTCGCCGAGCGCCAGCGGCGGCTGCTGGGGGGTTGAGATCGGGGACCCCTGGTAGACTGAGTTCGTGCCCACGTCGCGTCGCAGCGTCACCTATATCGTCATCGCGCTCGCTGTGATCGTGCTCGCTGCCGTCTTGTACAAGACGTTCCCGAGCAGCAACGCCACGAGCGTAAACGCGGGGACGCTCGACCAGGCGATCAACAACTTAACCGCGTCGAACACCACCGGCCCGTATACGATCAACAACACCGGCCCCCCGACCGAGATTCAGAGCGATGGTCAGACTGTTGTCTGGTATTCCGGCAGTACGCAGTTGACCACCGTTGTGTCGTCGGCAGACGCCGTCGCGAAGGAGTTCCAGCTTGCCCACTTCACCAACTACAAGGTCGATCCGGCCGGCGGGGGAACTTCTTGCTGAGCGTGATCCTTCCCAACCTGATCCTGTTCGGGTTGATGGCGCTGATCCTGCTGTGGATCTTCCGCCAGACCCAGAGCGGCAACAACCAGGCACTCTCCTTCGGCCGCAGCCGCGCCCGGCTGCTGGCGGGTGACAAGCCGGCGATCACGTTCGTCGACGTCGCCGGTGTCGACGAGGCGAAGCAGGAGCTGAACGAGATCGTCGAGTTCCTCAAGTACCCGGACAAGTTCGTCGCCGTCGGCGCGCGGATCCCCAAGGGCGTGCTCCTGGTCGGGCCTCCCGGAACCGGCAAGACGCTGCTCAGCAAGGCCGTCGCCGGGGAGGCGGGCGTTCCCTTCTTCAGCATCAGCGGTTCCGAGTTCGTGGAGATGTTCGTCGGCGTCGGCGCGAGCCGCGTCCGCGACCTCTTCGACCAGGCCAAGAAGAACTCGCCGTGCATCGTGTTCGTCGACGAGATCGACGCGGTCGGCCGGCAGCGTGGCGCCGGCCTCGGTGGTGGTCACGACGAGCGCGAGCAGACCCTCAACCAGCTCCTCGTCGAGATGGACGGGTTCGAGACCAATCAGCACGTGATCGTGATCGCGGCCACCAACCGGCCGGATGTCCTCGACCCGGCCCTGCTGCGCCCGGGCCGGTTCGACCGCCACGTGATGCTCGACCGGCCTGACATCCGCGGCCGCCGGGCGATTCTCGAAGTCCACTCGCGCAACAAGCCGCTCGACCCCGGCGTCGATCTCGAGGTTCTCGCCAAGCAGACCCCCGGGTTCAGTGGCGCCGACCTGTCCAACCTGATCAACGAGGCGGCGATCCTCGCGGCCCGGGGCAATCGCAAGGTCATCGTCATGAACGACCTCGAGGAGTCGATCGCGCGTGTGATCGCGGGTCCGGAGCGCAAGAGCCGGATGATCAGCGACAAGGAGAAGCTGACCATCGCGTTTCACGAGATGGGCCATGCCCTGGTCGGCACCACCCTCGAGCACACCGACCCGGTGCACAAGGTCACGATCGTCAGCCGTGGTCAGGCGCTCGGCTGGACGATGAGCCTGCCGATCGAGGATCGCTACCTGGTGAGCAAGGCCGAGCTCGTCGATCAGCTCGCCCAGATTCTCGGCGGTCGCTGCGCCGAGGACCTGATCCTCGGCGAGGACAACATCACCACCGGCGCGTCGGACGACATCCGCAAGGCGACCAACCTGGCCCGCAAGATGGTCACGGAGTGGGGGATGAGTGACAAGCTCGGCCCGCTGACCTTCGGCGAGCGGCAGGAGATGGTCTTCCTCGGACGCGATCTCGGCGAGCAGCGCAACTACTCCGAGGGCATCGCCTCCGAGATCGACCAGGAGGTGCACCAGCTCGTCGCCGACGCCTTCCAGCGCGCCAAGAAGGTTCTGCGCGAGCGCGAGCACGTGCTCCGCGCCCTGGCCTCACGGCTCGTCGAGGTCGAGACCATGGATGCGCCCGAGATGGAGCGAATCATTAAGGAAGCCGAGGCGCACGGCGGCGTGGCCTCGGTCAACGGCAGCGGGCCGGCTCCCGAAGCACCGCCCGTGCCCCCGGACCTCGTTCCGCCTGCTGAGGCAGCAGCCGGGGCGTAGAGGTAGACTCTGGCCGACCGGCCACCGTGGCCGTCGACGGCTCAATGCGACCCGGGGACGCCGCGTGCGCCTCGAGGCTCGCTGCCGGCGGCGGGGTAGGTGACCTGGCTCGAAGAGCGCTTGGATCCACCCAGGAGGACCGAGACGTGGAGGGAGTAGGCACGCCGACGTTGGCGATCATCGGCGCCGGCCGCGCCGGGTCGGCGCTCGCGATCGCCGCGCATGACGCCGGGTATCGCGTGGCCGCGGTCGCCAGCCGCCGGGGCGAGATGGCCGTACGGCTCGCGGACACGGTTGGCGCTCGTGCCGTGGCCACCCCGCTCGCGGCCGTTGCCGAGGCGGATCTCTCCCTGCTGGCGGTGCCGGATGGGGCGATCTCGGAACTGGCGGATTCGATCGCCGCGTCCGGGGTCTCGCTCCATGGTCGTGGCGTCGTCCACCTCGGTGCCCGGTTCGGCCCCGAGATCATCGGATCCCTGCGCATCACCGGCGCCGAGGTCGGAGTGCTCCACCCGCTCCAGGCGCTCGCCGGCCCGGACAGCGCCTCGCTCCTGGAAGGCGCGTACTTCCGCATCGATGCCACCGGGACGCTTCGGCAGCGGCTGCTGGCGCTGGTATCCGCGCTCCACGCGACGCCCCTCGAGATCGATCCGGGGAAGGCGCCCCTGTACCATGCGGCCGCGGTGCTCGCCGGCAACGCCCCGTTGGCGTTGCTCGCCGAGGCGACGCGACTGCTCGAGGCTGCGGGCCTGAGTGCCGAGACCGCGCATGCGGCGCTGGCGGCGCTGCTCGAAGGCGCCGCCCACAACGCACGCCGCGCCGGACCCGCCGCGGCGCTCACCGGACCCGTCGCCCGGGGAGATCGCGACGCGATCGCCGCGCACCTCGACGCGCTCGCGCCCCACCCCGAGGCGCGCGATCTTTACCTGCACCTCACCCGGGCGATGGAGTCGCTGCTCGCGACCCGACCGGTCGACAGTGACACCGGCGCCCGGGTGGCGTGAGCATGGCGGTCAGCATCCGCGACCTGGCGGCGTGGAAAGCCAGCGGCACGCGGTTCGTGATGCTCACCGCGTACGACTACCCGACCGCGCGGCTGCTCGCCGAGGCCGAGGTGCCGGTGCTCCTTGTCGGCGACTCACTCGCCGACAACGTCCTCGGCTATCCCAACACCATCCCGGTGACCATGACCGAGATGCTCCACCACGCTCGCGCTGTGGCACGGGGCGCCTCGGGCCAGCTGCTGGTCGGGGATCTCCCCTTCGGGAGCTATCAGCGCTCTTGTGCGGACGCGGTCGAGAACGCCGTCGAATTCCTGAAGGCCGGGATGCACGCGGTCAAGCTCGAGGGCGCCGGGTGGGTCGTCGAGACCGTCGCCCGTCTGATCCAGCGGGGCATACCGGTGATGGGCCACCTCGGACTCACGCCCCAGTCGGTCAACGCCTTCGGCGGCCTGAAGGTGCAGGCGAGAAGCGCGGCGGACCGCGAGCGGCTCATCGCCGACGCACACGCGCTCGAGGATGCGGGGGCTTTCGCGCTCGTGGTCGAGGGGATACCGCGGGACCTGGCTGCCCAGGTCACGAGCGAGCTGGTGATACCCACGATCGGCATCGGCGCCGGACCCGACTGCGACGCCCAGGTCCTGGTCATCCACGACCTGCTCGGCATCACCGGTCACCTTCGCGGCACGGTGCCGAAGTTCGTGAAGCCCTATGCTGACCTGGGCGAAAGCATCGTCAGCGCGGCGCGCGCATACGCGGACGACGTCCGCGAGGGCCGGTTCCCCGACGATGCCCACTCCTTCCACTGACGCGCCAGAGCTACTCGCGACCCCCGCGGAGCTCCGCCGGCGGTCCACGACGTGGCGCGAGGCCGGCCTGTCGGTCGGGATGGTGCCGACCATGGGTGCCCTGCACGCCGGCCATCGCGCGCTGATCGACCGCGCGGTCGCGGAAAACGACCGGGTGGTCCTGACCATCTTCGTCAACCCGGCTCAGTTCGGGCCCGGCGAGGACTTCGCCCGCTACCCGAGGACGATGAGCGCCGACCTCGCCGTGCTCGCCTCCGCCGGGGTGGACGCGGCGTTCGCCCCGACCGTCGAGACGATGTACCCGCCCGGCATCGTCACCCGGCTCGACGTCGCCGGGCCGCTCGGCAACCGGCTCGAGGGGGCCAGCCGCCCGGGCCATTTCAACGGGGTCGCCCTGATCGTCACCAAGCTGCTCGTTGCCGGTCTGCCCGACAGGGCCTACTTCGGGCAGAAGGACGCGCAGCAGTGTGCGGTGGTCCGCCACCTCGCCCGCGACCTCGACACCGGCGTCGAAATCGTTGTCTGTCCAACGGTTCGAGACGTCGACGGCCTCGCGATCTCGAGCCGCAATGTCTACCTCAGCCCCGAAGAACGAGCGCGGGCCTCGGCTATTCCATCGAGCCTGAGGATGGCGATGGCTCGATTCGATGCCGGTGAGCGAGACGCCACAGCGCTGGCAACAGCTGTTCGGTCCTTCCTGGAGAACGAAAGACTGGACGTCGACTACGTTGCCGTGGTAGAGGCGGAAGACTTCGCCGAGGTCGAAACCGCAGTCCCCACAAACCAAATCGTACTGGCTGCTAGAATAGGGAACACACGGTTGATTGATGTCGTTCGGCTGGGGGTCGACACAGCGCCCGTAGGTCGTGGCGTCTAGGGGAGATCAGTGCAGCGGGTCATCATGAAGTCGAAAATCCACCGCGCCACCGGGACGCGACGGGTCGACGGCTTCGCAAGGTCGTGTGGCAACGCGCCCGAATCGATGCGCACCACCCGAAGCGTGGCGCGCGAGCTCATGCGCGTGAACGCTAATAGCCGCATTGCTGAGCAGGCGGCGATCGCGTGATCAACGGAGCCGCACCGACGGATTACGACGTGGTGGTCGTCGGGAGTGGCATCGCGGGACTTCAGCTGCACTCACCGCCGCGCCGCGCGCACGGGTTGCGGTTGTCACCAAAGGCGCGCTCGACGATGGGTGCAGCCGGTTCGCGCAGGGCGGGATTGCAGCCGCGGTGGGCGACGGTGATTCACCGGAGTTGCATTACGAGGACACCATTGCAGCGGGTCGAGGGCTCTGCCATCCGGACGCTGTGCGCGTGCTCGTCGAGGAAGGACCGGCACGCATTCGCCAGTTGATCGAATGGGGCGTGGCGTTCGACACCCAGGACGGCGAGCTTTTGCTGGCGCAGGAGGCAGCGCATTCGCGCCCGCGCATTCTCCATGCACGGGGCGACGGGACCGGGCTCGAGGTGGAGACGGCGTTGATCCGCCGACTCCGCGCCAGTGATGCCCGGGTCATCGAACATGCTGATGTCACCGGGATTCTCACCACCACCGACGGCGTCGGCTGCGGGGTGTCGATCACGACCAATTCCTCTGATACGCACACGACGACCCTGTCGTCAGCGGCGGTCGTGCTGGCAAGCGGCGGAGCGAGCCGTCTCTGGCGAAACAGCACGAATCCCGAATCCGCAACCGGCGACGGTGTCGCCCTCGGCTACGCGGCCGGCGCCGATGTCGCGGGCATGGAGTTCGCGCAGTTCCATCCCACAGCGCTCGCCATGGAGGGCGCGCCGAGGTTCCTGATCAGCGAGGCGGTACGCGGCGAAGGCGCGTGGATCGTCAACCGTGACGGCAGGCGCTTCGTGCTCGACGTCGACCCGCGCGGCGAGCTCGCCGGTCGGGACGTCGTCGCCCGGGCGATCTGGGAGGAGCTCGAACGCAGCGGCGAGCGCTGCGTCTTCCTCGACTGCTCCCCGGTCGGTGAGCGGGTCGCGGTGCGCTTTCCGACCATCGCGGCGACCTGCGCACGATACGGCCTCGACATCGCGCGCGATCCGATCCCGGTGTCGCCCGGCCGCGCACTACATGATCGGCGGGGTGCGGACCGACCTCGATGGTGCAACCACCGTCCCGGGCTTGTATGCCTGCGGTGAGGTGGCCCACAGCGGGGTGCACGGCGCGAACCGGCTGGCGAGCAACAGCCTGCTCGAATCCCTGGTGTTCTCGCAGCGCGCGGTGCAGGGCGCACTGGGCTGGGCGGCGGAATCGCCACCGGCTCAAGCCGCGCAGGCGACCCGGGCCTCGAGCCCGCGCGCATCCACGCCCGACATTCTTGATGGATGGAACACGCTGCGCGACGCGCTCTGGACGGGCGCGGGCGTGGTTCGAGACGAAGCCGGGCTACGCGCAGCATCTCGCGAGTGCGAGGCAGTCGCCGCAGCGACAGCGGGAGCCACATCGCTCTCGACGATGCAACTGCATGCCGCCGCGTCGACGGCGTCGCTGGTGTGCGCGGCGGCCCTGGCTCGTGAGGAGAGCCGAGGATGCCACCTCCGTTCTGATCTCCCCCAAGCAAGCGATCAATGGCATGGCGATCTCGTCATGCACAAGGACAGAGGAGCACGCTTTGACCGTCACCTTTAGACCCATCACCGAGGCGCTTTCGTCGGAGAGCATCGACCTGCTCATCGAGTCGGCGCTCGCCGAGGACGTCGGAGCTGGCGATGTCACGACCCAGGCAGTGATTCCCGCCGACATGACCTGTCGGGGCAAGATCGTTTGCAAGCAGGATGGTGTCATCGCCGGGCTGAGCATCGCGCAGCGCGTGTTCCAGCGTGTGGACGAGCGCATCCAGTTCGACGCCAAAACCAAGGATGGGGAGAAGGTCCAGGCGGATCAGATCGTCGCGCGGCTCTTCGGTCCTGCCCGCGGGATGATGACCGCGGAGCGTGTCGGTCTCAACTTCCTACAGCACCTGAGCGGGATTGCGACCATAACCGCCAGGTATGTGAAGGCGGTCGACGGCACCAAGGCGAAGATCCTCGACACTCGCAAGACCACCCCGGGGCTGCGTGCCATCGAGAAGTACGCGACCCGCATGGGCGGCGCCGTGAACCACCGGATGGGGCTGTACGACGCGGTCCTGATCAAGGACACCCATCTCGCGCTCGTCGGCGGGATCACCCCGGCGCTGCGCGCCGCGCGCAAGGCATACCCGGAGATGGAGATCCACGTCGAGGTGAGCAACCTCCAGGAGCTGGAGCAGGCGCTCGCCGACAAGGCGTCGCACATCCTCCTCGACAACTTCTCCTGCGGTCAGGTACGCGAGGCGATGCAGCTGATTCGCGGCCGCGCCACCGTCGAGGTCAGCGGCGGCGTCCAGGTGACCAACGCCCGGGCATACGCGCTCGCAGGCGCGGATTTCATCAGCGTCGGTGCGTTGACGCACTCGGCGGTGGCGCTGGATTTCTCAATGAAGGTCACTCGCTACTGAAGCAGGCGTTGTGGCGGGTGGGTCCTGTCATCGCGGGGACCCCTCGCCGACGCGCTTGTGGCGCGTCGGCGCTTCCCCCCGCGATGCCACCCACCGTCCGTCCTGCTTCAGGGCTCGTAGTGCGGGTGGTGCTTTTGGGGCGCGGCGTGGCCACTGCACGAGCTTTGCGTAGTTAGGTAACTGATGCCTACGTTTGTTGATGGGCCTACGGTTACTTTGCATGCGTTTGCGGTCGCGCATCCCTGGTTGACGCCGGTCGTGATTGGGGTCACGGCTGCGTTTATTTTCCTGTGCCCTCTTTGGTTCATCTTTATGGGGGTATGGGAGCGGCGGTTGAGGCCGGGGGTTGCGGCGTTGTTGGGGCTGGGGTTGACGCAGTGGGCGAGTCATGAGGTTGGCAAGCTGGTGTACCAGCCTCGGCCGTTTGTGGTGATGAAGTTCACGCCGCTGTATCCGCATCCGATGAACAACTCGTTTCCGTCGACCTTGACAGCGTTTGCTGCGGTGGCGGGCGTCATCGCGGTGCTTGCATGGCGGCGCAGGGGATTGGTGCTCGTGTTCGGCACCGGGGTGGTAGCGGTCGGTTGTGTCTACGTCGGAGTGCATTACGTGAGCGATGTGATCGTTGGCGCAGCGCTCGGCGCTGCGTGCGGAACGGTCACGTGGATGGTCGTCGGGTTGCCGCCCGTGACCCGGGCGCTCAGCGTGGTGGAGCGTCGCATTCCTGGGCGACGCCGTTCTCACGGCGCCGCCGCGACCGACCCGCGTCCTCGGGAAGTCCTCGAAGTCGCTACAGCAGCGAGTTGACCAGGGCCTCGAGCTGACTCAGCGTCGCCGGCGTCGCTGTCGCGACCGCCGCCACGACGGTCGTCCCCTTGGCCGCGACAACACCCTCGTTGTCCTTGCCACCGCCGAGAGAAACGACGAATGACCGCGCCTCATCGCCGACTCCCGACACCGGCTTGTACGCCACCGGGAAATTCGCGCTGTACTTCGATATGTAGGAAGCAGGGATGTTCTGGAGCACGGTGATGATCACGTTCTCGGTGGTTGTGTGGTAGTTGCACACGATGCCTGTCGCACCGCTTGGGAGCTGGGCTGTGCTACCACCGACAACATTGGTGGCATCTGGGAGCGTCGTGCCGAGCGCGGATCCTACCGACGAGCCGCTGGGGCACTGCGCGGCTGCCGCCGCCGCCGTCGGCGTCGGAGCGGCGACGGTCGGGGTGGCCGTGGCGGCGCCTGACGATGCTGTCGGGGTTGTGCTTGACCCCCCGCAGGCAGCGAGGGTCGCTGCGAAGGTCAGCGCGGTCAGCGGAATCCACCGCGAGTAGCTGCGTGTCACGTGGGATGCCCTCCGTCTCAACATCGAGGTGTGAAGCACTCGACCAACGCACTATGCCCCACTTGCGGGCCGCCGCGCAGGGTGATCAGACTTATCCAATTCGCGCCCGGTTGCTCGTTCCGAGGAGGCTATGACGATGGTGGATCACGGTCATCCCTCGGTTGGTCCGCAGAGCTCGAACGAGGAGCCGCAGTCGCATCTGACCCCCACGCCGCATGGCGGCGGATGGCGCATGTTCACGGCGCCGGTGGAGGTCGAGGCGTTCCTGGGTCAGACCTGGGTCAGCGTTTTGGTGGACGGGTTCGACGAGGAAAGCGCTGAGATCTGGGCGCGGTGGCCGCCGGAAGGCCACACCGCCGGAGACGTCCACCATCAGGTGATCGACGCCTCGCACTATCGCGCGCCCAGCGGTGGTTTCCCGGCCGCCTGAAGCGCAAAGAAAAGCCCCACATCTTGCGACGCGGGGCCTTCAGTACGGGAGGCGGTGCCCTTCGGTGACCCTCAGGCTCGACCCTCGTCCGGACTGATGGGCCACCATCATCCCGGGCCGTCCACTCGTCATTTCTGGCTCGTGGACCCGCAACAGGTGACTCTACAGAGCCGCCCAACGCTTTGCAACAACTTTGGCGATGTCCGTCGCCGGAGGGCACACGTCATCTCGACAGCGGGCGATCCGAGCTACCAAAGAAAAAGGCCGGGCAAGCGCCCTTCGGGTCGCCTGCGAACGGCGGCCGTCAGGAGAGAGGGGGGACTTTCTGCTTTGCCCGGCCCGAAACTGAGAGTACCCAGATCCTTCGGCAGTCACTCGGGCCGCGCCTGCCGAGCTCCTCGACGGTTACGAGTTCGAGGGCCGCGACCAGCTCCTCCTGGAGATAGCCCAGGGCGATAAGGACGCCGTACTCGGGCTTCTGCTTGGTGGCATCGGTGGCGGTGTCCTCCCAGCCGTCACCCTCGATGCCCAGGATCTCGCCGGCAGCAACGCGGAGGTGATTGAAGGCACGGAGCCACCCGAGGGTCTGCGCCTCGGTGAGCGGCAGGGTGTCCTCGCCCCCGCTGAGCGCGTCGCGCACCATGGTGAGGTCGACCTCACGACCTTTCTCGATGTCCGGCCGGACCCAGCGGTCGTACTCGGCCTGGAGCTTGGCGTCGTCATAGGCGCGCGGGGCCGACGCCAGGGGTGCGGCCAGCCGGGGACCGAGCGAATCGATGATCCCGATCAGGGCTTCACGTTCGCGCTTGTCGACCTTCACCTGGATCCTCCCACGGCGACGGAGCACCTGGGCCATGTGAGGAGCTCCCGGGCTCAGGGACGGCCCAGGGTCGCCTGGAGTTCGAAGGAGTGGAGCTGCGCGACCGAGACCTCGGCCTGTTCCCGCGGCTGGGTCGCGACCACGGCGCGGCCCTCGTTGTGCACCTGGAGCATCAGATGCGTCGCCGTCGCGTGGTCGTATCCGAACATCCGGCGGAGCACCAGCACGACGTACGACATCAGCGTGATCGGGTCGTTCCAGACCATCACGTTCCAGCCGAACTCACGCTGGTCGCTCTCCTGGCGGCCGGGGGCTTTCGCCGGGGCCGGAGCCTTGGTCCGCGTCGGCGCGGAGGTGGTCGCCATGACAGCTAGCGTAGCTCAGGTCTCGCCATCAGTACCACCGCCGATCGGTTCCTTCCGCCCCCCTCCTCAAGCTGTCCGGCAACGGGGCTCCCGCAGGAGCGACGTCGCTCAGGCGGCGCGGAAGTCGACGACGCCCGCCCACGCGGACGGAGTCCGGGAGGGCTGGGCTGCAGGAGCCGTTGTCGGGGATGGTCACTCCGTCGAGCACCGCTTGCAGCGGCAGCTCGCAGTTGTGGCACACGATCCAGATGGGACCCGGCTCGCTGACACGCCGTTCGAGACGGTGGCGCTCGCCGCATTCCTCGCAGGTGATGGTCACTCGCATTTCGTGGCGCAGCGTCGCACGGCGGTTGCGACGCCTCGCTGATGGCACTGTCGCGGCGCGCGCCAACGGTGTGCAACGAATCGGCGAAAGAGGATCGATCTGCCTCGGGTGATACACTCGGCGAGATCGTGATGGCATCGGTGCAAACGCGCCATTCAAGCCCCAAACACGATCATTTGAAGGCGAAAGCCACGCGACCCTGACCGGCGAGACGGATTGTTCTGAAGGCAGGAGTACGAGCAAAGGAGTGCATTGACCCCGACGACGGCCCAGGAGCCCGAGACGCTCACCATGGAGGACCTCCTGCGGGAGGACCAGAATTCGATCAGGGCCCTGGCCCACGGTGACATCGTCGATGGTGTCGTCGTCCGTGTCGATCCCGACGAGGTCCTCGTCGACATCGGCGCGAAGAGCGAGGGAATCATCTCCAACCGCGAGCTCTCGGCACGCGGGGAGCAGACGGTCACCCTCAACTCCGGTGACCAGGTCAAGGTCTACATCATCCAGCCCGAGGATGAGCACGGCAACGTCGTCCTCAGCCTGCGCAAGGCGCGCGCCGAGGGCATCTGGCAGGCCGTCGCAGAGAAGGAGTCCGAGGGCGAGATCCTCGACGCCGAGGTGCGCGAGCAGAACAAGGGCGGCCTGATCGTCAACATCATGGGCCTGCGCGGGTTCCTGCCCAGCAGCCAGGTGGCGCGCCAGTTCAGCGGCAACCTCATGGAGCTGGTCGGCACCAAGATCCCGGTCAAGATCCTCGAGGTCAACCGCAAGCGCAACCGGCTCATCGTGTCGCAGCGCGCGGCCCAGGATGAGGATCGCGCGCGCCAGCGCGAGGAGCTCTTCGAGAAGCTCAAGGTCGGCGACGTCATCACCGGCAAGGTGAGCGGCGTCACCTCCTACGGCGCCTTCGTCAACCTCGGTGGCGCCGACGGCCTGATCCACATCAGCGAGCTGTCGTGGGATCGCATCAACAACGTCAGCGACGTGCTCACCGTCGGTGATGAGGTGTCCGTCAAGGTCATCAAGCTCGACCCCGAGCTGTCGCGCATCAGCCTCTCGCTGCGCCAGATGTCACAGGATCCCTGGGACACCATCGAGCAGCAGTTCCCGCCCGGCAAGGCGGTGCCCGGCATCGTCACCAAGACGAAGAAGTACGGCGCGTTCCTCCAGATCGCCGACGGTGTCGAGGGCCTGCTCCACATCAGCGAGCTGTCGTGGGATCACGTCGAACGCACCGAAGATGTCCTCAAGGTCGGCGAGGAGGTCGAGGTCATGGTGCTCAGCGCGGACAAGGTCCGGCGTCGCATCAGCCTCTCGCTGCGCCAGCTGCACGGCGGCGGTCCGACCGGCGAGGGCGATGAGATCACGCCACCGTCATATGACTACCCCGAAGATGACGACGACGAGAGCGACACCGTGGTCACGGCGGTGACGCCGATGGCCACCGCGCTCGCCGACGCCGGCGTCGAGGGGACCACCCGGGCATCCGTTGAGCATGCGGTCGCGGCGGGCACCGCCAGCGCCGAGGAGATTGCCGCCGACAACGCGCTCGCCGACGACGCGGCTGCGGACGACGCCGTCGCGGACGATGCCAGTGACGACGCGGCAGCCGCCGACGAGGAAGCCGAGGTCGACGCCGATACTGAGGATCACGACGACGACGTCGAGTCCGAGCTGGAGGCCGAGGTCGAGGAAGCCGCGGCGGCGAGTCCGGCGACGAGACGGCGGCAGCGACAGCCGCGCGCCGATGCGGCCACGGATGCCGCGCTGGAACCCCCGCGCGGACGGGGCCGGCGCCGGCGCCGATATCGAGGCTGCAGAACCGAAAGCCTAGGGCGCCGTCACCAGGACGGTGACGCCGACGGTTGTGCGCAGCGACGAGGCCGTTTCGACGGAGCTACCAGCCCGTATTCGCAAAGTTGCTTAGCTGTCCGCCAACCCGGGTAGTATGAGGGGCGTTACAGCAGTGCCCGGGGTCTGACCCTTTCCATCCACGGGGGGGCCGGAAGGGCAATGGAGGCGGTTTTGTACCCGTTCGAGCGCTTCACCGAAAGGGCGAAGAAGGTGCTCACGCTTGCCCAGGAAGAGGCTGAGCGTTCGCACCACTCGTACATCGGCACAGAGCACCTGCTGCTGGGGTTGCTCCGTGAAGGAGAGGGACTTGCGGCCAAGGTCCTCAACAATCTTGGTGTCGAGATAAACAAGGTCCGCAGCACGATCGAGTCGGTGCTCGGTCGCAACGAGCGGATCATCATCCAGCAGATCATCCCGACGTCGCGCGTCAAGAAGGTCATCGAGATCTCCTTCGAAGAGGCGCGCCGGATGGGCAACAACTATGTGGGCACCGAACATCTTCTGCTCGGGCTGCTCATCGAGGGTGAGGGCATCGCCGCTCACGTTCTCGAGGACCTCGGCGCCAACCTCGAGAAGGTTCGCGGCGAGATCGACAAGCTGCTCCACGAGTTCGGGCATCGACGAGGAGTCGAAGGAGGCGCAGAAGAAGCCCTCCAAGACGCCGCTGCTCGACCAGTTCTGCCGCGACCTCACCGACCTGGCGATCAAGAACTCGCTCGACCCGGTGATCGGGCGCGCCATGGAGATCGAGCGCGTCGTGCAGATCCTCAGCCGGCGCACCAAGAACAACCCGGCACTCATCGGTGAGCCCGGCGTCGGCAAGACCGCCATCGCGGAAGGACTCGCGCAGCAGATCATCCTCGGCAACATTCCCGAGTCGCTGATGGGCAAGCGCGTGCTCACGCTCGACATGGGCGCGCTGGTCGCGGGCACCAAGTACCGCGGCGAGTTCGAGGAGCGTCTCAAGAAGATCCTTGACGAGATCCGCGCGTCGCGCGAGGTGATCCTCTTCATCGACGAGCTGCACACGCTGGTCGGCGCCGGCGCCGCGGAAGGTGCCATCGACGCGGCCAACATTCTCAAGCCCGCGCTTGCGCGCGGTGAGATTCAGTGCATCGGCGCGACCACGCTCAACGAGTACCGCAAGTACATCGAGAAGGACGCAGCGCTTGAGCGCCGTTTCCAGCCCGTGTTCGTCGATGAGCCGTCGCTCGCCGAGACCATCGAGATCCTGCACGGCATCCGTCCGCTGTACGAGAAGCACCATCGCGTGAAGATCACCGACGACGCGCTCAAGGCCGCTGCCGAGCTGTCGGTGCGCTACGTCAGCGACCGCTCGCTGCCGGACAAGGCGATCGACCTCATCGATGAGGCGAGCGCGCGCGTGCGCATGAAGCTCACCACGACGCCGGAAGAGCTGCGTTCGATGCAGCGCGAGATTCGCGAGCTGCAGACGCAGAAGGAAGAGGCGATCGCGGCGCAGGACTACGAGACCGCGGCCAACTTCCGTGACAAGGAAAAGAAGCTCAAGGACAAGTACGTCTCCCAGGAGACCAAGTGGCGTGACGAGCTCGGAGCGACCGTCCCTGACGTGACCGAGGAGCACATCGCCGAGATCATCTCGTCGTGGACCGGCGTCCCGGTCTCGCGCCTGGTGGAGGAGGAGACCTCACGCCTGCTGCGCATGGAGGAGGAGATCCACAAGCGCCTCATCGGCCAGGACGATGCGGTGAAGGTCATCTCCCAGGCGGTGCGCCGTGCGCGCGCAGGACTCAAGGATGCCAAGCGGCCGATCGGATCGTTCATGTTCCTCGGCCCGACCGGCGTCGGCAAGACCGAGCTGTCGCGTGCGCTCGCGGCCTTCCTGTTCGACAACGAGGACGCGATCATCCGGCTCGACATGAGCGAGTTCATGGAGCGCCATTCGACCGCGCGGCTGGTCGGATCGCCCCCAGGCTACGTCGGGTACGACGAGGGCGGGCAGCTCACCGAGGCGGTGCGCCGTCGCCCGTACTCCGTGGTGCTCTTCGACGAGATCGAGAAGGCGCACCCCGAGGTCTTCAACATGCTGTTGCAGATCCTCGAGGACGGCCGGCTCAGCGACGCCAAGGGCAAGGCGGTCAACTTCGCCAACACGATCATCATCATGACCAGCAACCTCGGCGTGCACGGGTTGAAGCTCAACATGTCGCTCGGGTTCCAGCCGGCAGTGCCGGATGAGCGTGCGTCATCGTCGGAGCACGGAAAGATGCGCGACAGCATCATGGACGAGCTCAAGAAGCAGTTCCGTCCCGAGTTCCTCAACCGTGTCGACGCGGTCGTCGTCTTCCAGCGGCTCGACCATCCGCAGATGCGCCAGATCGTGGACCTGCTGCTCGCCAAGGTGGCGATACACCTCGCGGCCCAGGAGCTCACCTTCACGGTGTCGGACGATGCCAAGGAGAAGCTCGTCATCGAAGGCTTCGACAAGATCTACGGAGCACGCCCGCTGCGGCGCGTGATCCAGCGCGTCATCGAGGACCCGTTGAGCGAGGAGCTGTTGCGCCTCAAGCACGGTCCGGGCGATGCGGTGATCGTCGAGGTGGTCGATGACGAGGTGAAGATGCGCCTCGTGCCCAAGGGCGTCCGCCGGGAGAAGAAGGAAAAGGCCGAGGCTGTCGCAAGCGCCGCGGCCGGTCCTCCGAGCGCACCTCCCACGGAGTAACCTGCACCCTGCAGGAGGGTGAAATGTCTCTGAACCTTGGGAGCATCGCGGCGTGCGCTGGCTAGCTAGTCGCCCGCGCTGGCTGCTGCTCGGCGTGCTTGTGGTCTTGATTCTCTGTGTGGTGCTCGGTGCCGTGCTACGCAACGTGGTGCTCGGCTCGGCGATTCTGCTGGTGTTCTTTGTCTTCTTCGCGACTCTCATGGCCTTTGTGGGGCGCCGTGAGAGTCGTCGCCCTCGCAGCCCGCACTGATCCCTTCCGGCGGCCGCCCAGCGCACCTCCCGCGGAGGAGTTGCTCAGCGCGGCGGCAGGGTCACAGTGGCGCCGTTGGTGCCGTCGATGATGTTGACCGTCACCGTCTGGCTGACGTCGAGCGCGGCGGGGGTCGTGATGATGCTTGTGGTCGCGGTGAGGTCGGCGGTGCACGGGCCGGAGTCCGGGGCTATGACCGTGATCCGCAACTGGTTGCGCTGGGGGACGACGAGGCTTACCGGAAGTCCTGGGCACGATCCGCTCCCCCAGGTCACCAACGCCATCCGGCCGGGCGCCCCCCAGACGGCGTCATCGCGCACAGCGCCACCTTCGCCGAGGCCGGGGACGCCGGGCGCGATGCCGCGGTAGTACCGCACCAGAAACGACGGACGGATTCCCGAGTCGCCGCAGGCGCCGACGAGCAGCATCGCCACAGCTACCGCCACGAGTGACGAGATGCGACGTTTCATGTGTGTATTACGCCAGATGCGCCCCGGAGATCCCAGTCCTGTCAGACGCCGGTTGGCGGGGTCTCGCCGGGAGCGAAGCGACCCAGGTCTGCTCCAACCTTCTTGCCGATGTTGGCGATGTGGAGGTGAATCTCGTCGAGGAGATCCGTGGCCTTCTTCACCTGCGCGGTGAGGGCGGTGTTCTCGGCGAGCAGCGTCTTGATGTCATCGGTGTTGTTCTCGGTGTGCAGCGCCACCTCAGACGCAACCGCGTCAGCTCGTTTCGCGGCGATCAACAGGGCTGCCGCTTGAATGCCCGCCAGCATCGAGAGAAACAGGTTGAGCAGGATGAATGGGTACGGGTCAAATCCCGACTTTCCGCCGACGTGAAGCACGCCGTTGACGACGGCCCAGATGATCATGACCCCGAAAAAGACGAAAACGAAGGGCCACGACCCCATCCCGTTGCGCATCTTGTCGGCGGCTCGCTCCCCGAGTGAGAGTTGGTCGGCTCGCTCGTACCGTCGGATGTTTCGCCCATTGAGGTTGCCAAGCCATGGTCGATCTCCTTTGGAACGGATGCCACCTGCGTCACGTGCGGTTAAGGCTACGCCGCAAAGTTGACGACTCTGCAAGCGCTGCATCACTCTCAGTCGCGTTATCGAGATAGCTGGACCTGGGTGGGGTGGGGGGCTTCACTCAGCGAGGCGATGCAGGCAGTGAGCAGGCGCCGCATCTGATCTTGTTCGCTGACATCCAGATTGGCGAGCATGTCTTGCTCGACGCGGCGAACCGCTGCGCTGGCCACCTTGAGCTGGCGGCGCCCGCGGGCGGTCAGCTCGGTCGGCAGGGCCCTGCCGACGGGTGCCTGTGCCGGACGAAGAACGAGGCCTTGGCGTTCGAGGGCCTGCAGCAGCGCATGCATCGACTGCCGGGTGACGAAGGCGCCGCGGGCAAGCTCGGAGTTGGACAGACCCGGTCGCTGGGCAAGCAGCTCCAGGCAGGCGTAGTGGGTGATCGTCATGCCAAGCGGCCTCAGCACGGTCTCGAGGGCAGAGTGGAGGACGCTGGCGGCCGCCTTCAGCATGTACCCCAGCGATGTGTCCAGCTCGACCCCGGGCTCGCCTTGACTCATGTCAGTAGTCTGACATACACTCCTGGTGTGTCAGAAGACTGACATACTAAGAGGAGGCAGCCATCATGGCCGTCACAGGACCCGACTTCATTTCACTCCAGGTGCGCGACCTGGAGCGATCCGCCGCTTTCTACGAGCAGTACCTGGGGCTGAAGCGCTCCGACGCAGGACCGCCGCACGCCGTCGTGTTCGACACCAAGCCGATCGCGTTCGCCGTCCGCGACGTCGTCGCGGGCGTCGACCTGGACGCGATCGCGCAGCCGGGCCAGGGAATGGCGCTGTGGCTGCACGCCGCCGACGCGCAGGACATTCACGACGCCCTCGCCGCCGCCGGCACGACGATCATCTCAGCGCCCCTCGACGGGCCGTTCGGCCGCACGTTCACGTTCGCGGACCCCGACGGCTACCAGGTGACCCTCCACGACCGCGGCTGAGCCGCAGGTCCAGCTATTCGTCGTGCAGCGCTAATCCTCGGTCGACCAATGCGTTGCGGAGGATGGCAAGCGCCCGAGGTCCCATGCCGTGCAGCGCGAGCAGGTCTGGCGCGCGATGCGCGGAGTTGGGAATGGTGACCTGTCTGTGGCTTAGGGCGGCGGCTCGACGACGGCAACGCCATCAGCGATGTGGATGCGCCAACCCTGCTCGTGCACCCGGCGGTGGTGCGTCCGGCACAACGAGACCAGGTTGTGGAGCTCGGTAGGACCATCCGGCCAGTGGATGATGTGGTGGCCATCGGTCCACGCGGGCGGGCGATCGCAGCCCGGAAACCGACACCCCTGGTCGCGCAGGTTGAGCGCGGTGCGGAGGTGTGCCGGGATGGTGCGCGTTTCCCGTCCGACCGCGAGCGGCAGGACCGGTGGGCGGATGCCCGTCCACGCCGAACCTTCACTCGGCGGCGCGACCGCCACCACCGTCAGCGCCGCGTCACAGGCGATGCGCCGGGCGGTCTCGGGATGGATCGGTCCCACCCCGCGCAGCTCGGCCGGCCAGCCATCGGCGTCACCACGGAGGGTGTCCGCGCTCACCGTGAGGGTGAGATGCGGCCGCTGCCCGTGGACATCGCGGTGGTCCCCGCAGCGCAGCTGGGTGGCGGCGAGCTCGACGAGCGCGTCGGCCCGGCGCTGCGAGCCGGTTCGGGTCTCGTCACGGTTCAACCCGTGACTGAGCGCGTCGATCGCGGTCTTCACCAGCGCGCCACCTTCGGCATCGAGCTCACCCCGGAGGACGAACACGCCTCCGTAGGTTTGCTCGCACTCGAACCAGCGCCGCTCGTGGGCGCGGTTGTCATCGGCCAGCACCCCGTCGGGATCGATCCGGAGTCGCGCCACCTGCGTGACGGTGCGCATGTCACCGAGGTCGAGCGTCTCCGCCGCGCCCACCAGGATGTGCTCCAGTGCCGCCACCTGCTCGACGCCGACATCATTGGCGAGCTGGGCGATCATGGTCACGTTGCCCAGGGAGGCGCGACCGGCCCGGGCGCTGTCGAGACTGGAAGGTAGCTCGCCGAGCGTGCGCGCCAGCCGGACGCGATAGGCGCCCGCCTTCCATGACAAGGCGCAGTGATCGCGGACCCAGGACGCGGTGCTGCCCGCCCCGTCCGCCAGCGCTCCGTGGGCGCGATCGAAGCGGTCCAGGCGACGGAGGAACTCGGCTTCGAGGCGATCGGCAGCCCGCCGGAGGTCGACGAGATCGGCGCCCAGCGCCTGGGTCGAGAAGCCGTCGATGGACTCGCCGACGAGTGCATCCACGTGCCTCGGTCAGCCGCTGTCGGGCATCCGGTATGGCGAACGCTTCCATACACAATATTATACCAAACACCTGTTCGCCACAGCACGGACAATGTGCTCCCGCGCAGGGTAGAGACATCTCCGGCAAATGACATGCTCACCGCGAGGTTGTCCGTCGTGAATGATGTGTCGTTGCACGCCGATGCTCGCCTGGGCTCGGGTTGCGGGGGAGCTCCGATGCGTGGCAACTCGTCTGCGATCCCGCGCTCCCTAAGCGCGCCGGTCAGGGACCGGCGGCGTAGTCGATCGTGAACGAGCCCGAGCCGGTTGGAGGTCCGTCCCAGGCGGCGTACAGCTTGGTGCTGTAGCCGGCGAGTGCCGGGGCGCCTTCCGCGCTCGACGGAATGACCACCGCGGAGGTCCACGTCGAGCCCTTGGACGTGCGGTAGTGAAGAACGTTGGTGTTGTTCTCCCACGCGACGTAGAGGATCTTGCTCCGGACGGCGGCCGCCGGCGCACCGAGCGCACTGGAGGACACGATCGTCGATGGACTGGACCACGTCGTTCCACTGAACTTGGAGTAGGTGATGGCTCCGTTCTGATCCCAGAAGTCGTACAGATGTCCTCCGTAGGAGGCCAGGCCGGGCCCGCCTGAATACGGCCCGCTGATGAACGACGACGGGACCGTCGCCTGCCCGGACCAGGATCCACCCGTCACCGACTGGTACCAGACCGCGCCTCCGGTAGACCCGATCCACGAGAAGTACAGCGGACCGCCGAAGGACGCGATCGACGGGCTGTGGTACTGCTCGGTGATCGCGGAGGGCACCATTGTCTGCGCGGTCCAGGTGCTGCCGTTGAACTCCGCGAACCAGAGGGTGTAGGGGCTCGTCTCGCCCGTCCATGCCGCCTAGAACTCACCCTCATAGTTGGTCAACGCCGGGGCGGTGTATTGCGTCGTGAGCGCCGAAGGGATGGTCGCTGCCGCCGACCAGGTGCTGCCGCTGAAGCGGGAATACCAGATCTGATACGGGCTGGTCTGACCGACCCACGCGGCGCAGAGGTAGCCGCCAACCGAAGCGAGCGCGGGATCCGAGTAGCTCGCTGCGGACGGATCGCGTGCGCCGCGCCCCAGGACCCGTTCCCATCTCGAGCAGCCCGAACCGCGACCGGACCGAATGCGCCCGCGACAACCAGACCGGTTACAACGAGCGGTAGCCCGAGTGTCCTGACAACACGCGGCTGCATGGGCGCGAGTATGGCCCCCGACAACCGCGGCGCACAAGCTACTCAGCCGGGCGGGGCCGCCGCCGTCAAGCGCCCAAATGGGTACCGGAAATGAGTACCCGAATGAGCCTTTCCCCCGATGGCGACATCAACGCATGCGCCATAGAGTTCGCGCTCATGCAGCCACCCACACCATCCCTCCTACCCCCGCAGCGCCCCCACCAGGCGAAGCCGCCGTCGCTGGCGGCTCTCCTCGTGGGCTCCATCGTCGGGCTCGCGGCGTCCGCGTCGTGGTGGGCGCCATGAAGGTCATCAAGGTCAAATACGGCACGTGGTCCAAGGGCAAGCTCACCGGCCAGTGGGCCGTGATACTCCTGTTCGGGGTGATCCCGGTGTGCGCTGAGGCGAGTGTCGGCAAGGTGGCCAAGCCATGACCACGCTCCACGCGGCGACGCAGTGCGACAGCGCGGGCCAATGCACTCCACTCATCCCTGGGTGGCTCTTTGTTGTCCTATTCGCCCTGGCGCTTGTGGTGGCGTTCGGGCAGCGCCACAACGATGACTGACGCCGCTTGCGACTGCACCGAATGCACCGCGTCCCCGACGTACGCCAACTACTCAGCCGCGATGGACGCCGCCGAACGTCACCGCGTCGCCTTCGCAAACCACTCGCGGGGATGGTGGCAGCGGTTCGCGCCGGACACAGAGATGCCGCCGATCAAGGCCGGACGCCGGAGCCGCTTCGTCGGGGACGTCTTTAGTCGCTAGGTTGTTTGCCTGGCGAGGGTCGAACTCCACTTCCCATCCCGTCATGCTACGTGACGCGGAGACTTGGCACTCCGAGGTGGCCACCCAACCCTGATGGCGATACTCAACAACGGTAATCCAGGGATTCGGAGCGCGCTGACCAAGCGTCCCGACTGACGAAGGTAGGCGAATCGCAATGCCGGGCGCGACCGCCGAACCAGCAGGCCTCGTTTCCTGTGGTAACGCAGTCTCACGCCGAGCATCCGCAGCCTCAGGCTGTCGGGAATAGGTCCCGCTGCCTCGAGGTGACGCGCCACAATCAGCCCGTCCTGCAGCGCATGGTCACCGGCAGAAAGTGGTGTGCCAGCCAGCACGTGGGTCGCTCGCTCGGCGAGGCTGTTCCCGAGGTGGGTTGCCAGTTCCGGCCAGGCTCTCGCAATGGTACGCACTCGTTTTGTCTGGAGCTGTTGGGATGTTGCCCTCATCCCGCGGAGATCCGAGCCGGCGGAGTAGGGCCCGCCGGCCGAGAGCGAGCGGAGGAAATCCGCTTGCATTGAGCCTAAACGCTGGCGCGCCGTGTCCGTGGTCAAGTCGGGTTGCCGAGGCGCCGCGCGGCTCCGCGCTCGACGGCCATCCGAATGGCTTCCATCTCAGCCTCCAGCTCTGACCCTCGCGGAAAGCCGTCGTCACGTTCCAGCATCACCCCGGGCGGCACAATCCGCGAACAGAGCTCTTCAAGCAATGCCAGCGGGCCCGCTCCCACGGGGTGCGCGTGAGTGTCGTGATACAGACCTTCGCGGACGGTACCGCCGGCCACGTGAACGTAGGCCAAGCGGGCGAGCGGCAGCCGGCCCAGGGCCGCCACCGGATCCCACCCGCCGTTGCGCGCGTTCGCGTACATGTTGGAAACATCGAAGAGCAGCGCCGTATCCGTTCGCTCGAGGAGCTCGGCCAGGAACGAGGCTTCATCCATCGCCGCTCCAGGCCACTCCACCAGCGTGGCGATGTTTTCCAACGCGAGCGGGAACGGCAGCATTCTCTTGGCCAAGGTCACGTTGTCGACGATGACCTCCAGGGCCTCGCGAGTTCGCGGGACCGGAAGCAGATGACCCGCTTCCACGCCCTCGGCGCGCACGAAGGCGAGATGCTCGCTGACCAGCGTGGCGCCTAATCGCTGGGCCACGCGGACCAGGTGGTCGAGCCGCCGCGCATCTGGCCGCTCGGCGCCTCCAAGCGAAAGGCTGAGGCCGTGCACGATGACGGGGACCCCCCGGGTGACCAGCCGCGTGAGCGCCGGCGGGATGTCGTCAAGCCGGATGTTCTCCGCCGTTACTTCGACAAAGCCGAGCGCCTCGCGCCGCTCGATTGCGAGCGCCAGTTCAGGTCGCCAGCCGATTCCGAGACCCAGCGACGGCATCATCCGCACCCGCATCCGCCACACCCGCCGCACCCACCACACCCGCCACATCCACCGCAGGCCCCGCGGTTGTTTCTCTCACGCTTGAGTGCGCGGCCAACGTCGTTGAGCGGACCGCCTTCGAGGATCGCCGGCCCATAGATGGCCACTGCCAGCGCCAGATCCGTCGGCGTCAGCACCGCCGGTGCGTGCTCCGCACTTTCTCTGAGTGCCACGTGCTCCTCCTGCAGCTGCGTCAGAAGTGCGTTGCCACGTGCGGTGCGGCGTCGGAGTTTGATGAGGTTGTAGGTCGCGACGAGCGCGACGACCAATCCCCAAAACACTGAGTTCGACGAGATGCCACCGGTGATCGCACTCAGTACTGCGATGCAGGCGGTTATGAGTCCGCCGCCGATCGCCAATGCGCCGGTCCAGAGATCCCGCTCGCTCAGAAGCAAGCCCGAAGCTCGGAGAGCATCACGCACTGGGTGCGTAGCGGCCTCGGCATATTTTCGAATGTCCTCGACTGAGCTGGGGCGCTCCGACCCTGACACGCAGCGGACCACCGACTGCTGAACTGGATCCTGCAGAACGCTCGGCGGCGGCTTCAAGGCAACCACCGTGCGGTCGCTTCGCACCATGATCAAACCCATGTGCGCCAGTCCCGCAAGGGAGGAGCCAACCGCCCTGGGGACTCCCTCGGCAAGGTAGGCGGCCTCAAGTGGACTCAGCTCTACCGCAGAGAGCAAATCAGCAGCTCGAACTCTCGATCGCCATGGGTTGCCTCCTGTTGTCCTTCAGATGGCGCAAGCATCCGACGGGAGACACGGCGGAGAAATCCGGGAAAAGGCTCAGGCGATGCTCATATAGGTGCTCAATTTGTCGTCGCAGCCCGGTGGGTCACCGCTCCGACCCTCCATCACCGGCGCGACTGGGTGAGCCCTGAGCCACCCCCACCCGCTTGATTGTCACGACGACATCGTGCAAGTGGAAACGTGGACTCGCTCCGGAAATGAGCACCGATAAATGAGTACCGGATAGGCAGTTTCGCCGATGCCTGGCCGCCATCAGAGCCGCTTGAACTCACGCCATGAACTTCCCGAGTTCGGCGGCACTGGGTGTGGGTGCTCGGCGTGGCGTTGATGGTGCTCGAGACACTTGCGTTGTGGTTCGTCTGGACTCACGCTTCCCCTCCCTTCGGCGGCCACTGACGAACTACGTACCCGTGATCTGCGCGATCCTCGCGGATTCTGCCGTTGCTATCGCCTCCGCCACGCTCGCGGACGCCGCCGAGACGCCGCACAGGATGCCGCCTTGAAGGAACGCGACCTGCGTCCCCACACCCGTGACACACTCGAACTCGTCGGCCTTGTCGGCCGTCCCAACGGTTGGATGAGTCGACGTGCTCTGTCCCCCTGGCGGGCAGGAGGCACTCACAAATGCCGGGTAATCAGTGGCGGCAGCTGCACCGCCGCTGTCGACCACCACCGCGATAACGAGACTCACCGTGCCGTCATTTGCGATATAGGTGCGCATATCGGTACCCGCGAGACCGCCCATCTCCGCGTCGGTGAAACTGCTGACCGGGACCGCGCCGTGGACAGCACTCGAAGCGTCGGTGGCGTTCAGCAGCAGCGGGGTGACGGACGAATCCACGCCCGGTGCCGGGGGCACGGGAGACGGCGCCGCGCCGCCGGTCACGTACTGGACGGTGATCTCCGTGGTCGCGCCTGCGGCCACGAAGGTCACCTCGAACTGTGCAGATGACCCTTTCCTGCTGAACTGCCAGGTGTCGCCGCTCGCCGCCTGAGCAGGGTCGGACGCCTGCACCGTCCATCCGTTGGTGGCCAGCGCACTCTGGTAGAACGTCTCGACGTCGATCAGCGAACGAGGGTCGTCGATGACGAGTGTTTCTGCGCTCTGCCCCCCTCCACTGAGCTCAAAGTTGTCGCTCACCGATGCCGCGCCGGCTTCCGCTGGGAAGTGCCGCAGCGGACTGCTGCTGAAGCTGGTGGCAACGACAACCACGACCACGAGGACGATGATCAACGCGATCACGCCGCACCCTCCACAGCCGAAGAGCCACCAACGACGACGGCTCCGCCGCGCCGGTGGGGTCGCCGGGAACGGAGGCGGTGAAGGAGCCCAGGGGCCGGGCGATGCCGACCATTCTCCGGCTCCGCCGGCGGACGCTCCAGGAACCGCTGTTGACCGGCCCACTTGAATGGGCCATATCGGGTGGTCCACGTTACGCCTCCCCGCGTGTGTGACATCAACTGCTTCGATTCAGAAGCTAGACGCGCGGGTTGATGCCGCCATCCGACGAAAGGCTCATGTGAGTACTCATTTTTGGTACTCATTTCGGTGATTGACCGGCTGTAGACTGCGAGCTTGTGAAGGGCTGGGCATCGACCCGAGGGCAGCTCGCCGGGACGCTCGCATTTGCTGTCGTTGTCACCGGCGGCCTCGCCGCCGCGACCAGGTTCGCCGGCACGGCCGGTCCGTGCGAGCAAGTCCTGATCGCCTCATCCCAGGAGAAGGCGAGCATGTTGCAGGGCTTCGCCGTCTCTTATGACGCTGGGCGGCCGCGCGTCGACGGACAGTGCGTGAGCGTGAGCGTCGAGAAGGTCGACTCAGGTGACGCCGAGCTCGCCCTGGCGAACGGTTGGGCCGGGTCGACGCGACCGGAGGTCTGGTCACCCGCCAGCTCGGCCTGGGTCAACCTGCTCAAGGCGCAAGCGCCCGCGGTGGCTGCACGACTGCTGCCGGTGAGCATCGTCAGCCTCTTCCAGTCACCGCTTGTGATCGGGATGCCTGAGCCGATGGCAATGGCACTGCACTACACCACAACGCCGATCGGGTGGGCGCAGATTCTCCAGCTGGCACAGAACCCGCGTGGCTGGGCGGTCTACGGTAAGCCAGAGTGGGGCAAGTTCAAGCTGGGCAAGACCAACCCGACGATCTCCACGTCCGGACTGCATGCCCTGATCGGTGCTTATTACGCTGCCCCCGGTGACGGTGCCCTCAGCGTCGACACGGTCTCGTCGGCTCCGGTCAAGGCTTTCATCCGCGCGATCGAGGAAAGCGTCGTTCACTACGGTGAGACAGCTACCGATTTTCTGCAGCACCTTCGCTACACCGACCTTCAAGGACCGGACGCCCCGCTGGGCTACATCTCAGCCATCGCGGTTGAGGAGCAGGAGCTGGCGGATTACAACGCCGGTCTCGTGGGCGGCATTCAGTACTCCCCCCCGCGGGTCAAGCTGGTCGCCATCTATCCGTCGGAGGGAACTCCTGTTGCCGACCATCCCTATGTCGTCCTGGGCTGGTCAAGCGACGGACAGAAGGCGGCAGCGCTCGATTTCGAGAACTTCATTGAACGACAGGTGACCAGCATCGAGGCGCGTCACTTCAGGTTCGGTAACGTTGCCACCCCGGCGCTCGCCTCGTTGGTGTACCCGGATGGACACCTCCCAGCTCTCGTTCGGTTGGAGTCGCCTGCCGGCCCTGTTCTACAGGCCATGCTCCGGGGCTGGAAACAGGTGCGTAAGGCTGCGCGAGTGCTGTTCCTGATCGATACTGCAGTCGCCCCCGGCGCACTCAGCGATGCGACCCGGGACCTGGCCGGAGCCGCCTCGGCTTTCTCATCTCAGGACAAGGTTGGCGTCTGGACCTTCCCTTCCCCCGGAGAGGGGACGGCATCGCACACCGTTTTGCGCGACGTCACCGAGTACTCGGGATCGCTGGGTGTCACCCTGGCCCGCATTAGACCCGTGACGGGTCATTCCGAGCTTGAAGGCGCGCTCTACGATGCGGTGACGGAGATGGTCGCGAATTACGACCCGACTGCGATCAATGCCGTGGTCGTGCTCGAGCTCTCCCCCGGGAATCAGGCGGCAAGTGCGGACACGGGATTTTTGACCAGTAAAGCGCCGTTTGTGCGGGTGTTCACGGTCGGCCCGGCCAGCGACCTGCTCAGGGCGATCGCGACCCTCGCCGGCGGGACGTTCTACGAACCGGGGGCGGCGAGCCATTTCCTCAACGACGCGATCTCCAACTTCTGATGTCGCCACCGCCGGCGCTTCGCCACATCGCCGTTGCCGCAATCGCAGCGGCCACGGTGTTGGCAAACCTCGCGCTCGGCGTGGCCTGGTTGGTTGCGTTGCTGGCGGGCGCGTTGGTCATGCTGTTTGGTGAGCTGTCGCCGCGACTGTGGCGTGCGCGCCCGCCGGCAGCCATCCACGCCCCCACATCGGTTGCGGAACTCGGACGTCCTGGGGCCTACCCGTTGACCCGGAAGGAGGTCGAGGTAGCCATCCTGGTCGCGCAGGGCAAGACCAACAAGGAGATCGCAAGCCGGCTGTTCAATTCGGAACGCACTATCGATAACCACGTTCAGCACATCTACAACAAGCTGACCATCGATTCTCGTGCTGAACTGGCGCTCTGGGTGCAGGAGCGTGGATTGCTGACTCCTGTGATCGGAGCGAAGTAGGCGAGGCCGAACATACGTTTGCTATGCTCTGACGCCATGGTCCGCGTCCGGCATCCTCACCCGCCCCCATGGCGCAGGTTGGTCATCGACACCACTTGGGTACGCTAGACGGTCAATGCCCAACGATCAGATCGTCATCCGCGGTGCGCGCGAGCACAACCTCAAGAACATCGACCTGACGCTGCCGCGCGACAAGCTCATCGTGATCACCGGGCTGTCGGGGAGTGGCAAGTCGTCGCTCGCGTTCGACACCATCTATGCGGAAGGCCAGCGTCGCTACGTCGAGTCGCTGAGCGCATACGCGCGTCAGTTTCTCGGCCAGATGGAGAAGCCCGACGTCGATCACATCGAGGGGCTGAGCCCGGCGATCTCCATCGACCAGAAGGGGACGAGCAAGAACCCGCGGTCGACGGTCGGCACCGTGACCGAGATCTACGACTATCTGCGCCTCATGTACGCGCGCATCGGCCATCCGCACTGTCCCAACTGCGGTCGCGAGATCAGCAAGCAGTCGATCGAGCAGATCGCCGACCAGGTGCTGCTCCTCCCCGAGGGAACCCGGCTGCTCATCTCGGCCCCGATGGTGCAGGGACGAAAGGGCGAGCATCGCGACGTCCTCGACGAGGCCAAGCGCCTCGGCTACGTTCGCGTGCGCGTGGACGGCGAGCTTCACGACCTGTCGGAGCCAATTACGCTCGACAAGAAGTTCCAGCACGACATCGAGGTCGTCGTCGACCGCATCATCATCGGGCCGGAGCTTCGTTCGCGACTCCATGAGTCGCTCGAACAGGCGTCGAAGCTGAGCGACGGGCTCATCCTGCTGATCCCTGCGGACACCGAAAGTGGCATGCAGGAGATGCTCTTCTCCGAGGAATTCGCGTGCGTGTACTGCGGGATCTCGATGGAGGAACCGGCACCGCGCAACTTCTCGTTCAACAACCCGCACGGCGCATGCCCGGCGTGCACCGGACTCGGCGTGCGTCTCGAGGTCGACCCCGATGCGGTGGTCCCCGACCCCACATTGAGCATCGATGAAGGCGCACTCTCGGGATGGACGCGCGGCCCCTCGCAGCACTGGATGATGGAGGTGCTCGAGACCGTCTGCCGGCGCTTCAAGATTCCGCTCAACGTCCCCTGGAAGGACCTCGACGCCAAGGAGCGCAGGCTCATCCTCTACGGGCTCCCCAAGGACGAGACGGTGCGCATGCGCTACACGTCGCACAGCGGGCATTCGCGGAGCTTCGAGGCCGGCTACGAGGGTGTGATCAACAACCTGCAGCGGCGCTATCGCGAGACCGAGTCCGAATGGGTCAAGCAGGAGATCGAGCGCCTGATGATGCAGAAGCCGTGCCCGACCTGCAACGGCGCGCGGCTCAAACCCGAATACCTCGCGGTGACCATCGACGGGATGAACATCGCCGAGTTCTGCAAGAACAGCATCAGTTCGGCCTTGCGGCGCCTCGAACTCGCTGCGACTCAGCGAGCGCGAGCTGACCATCGCGCGGCAGGTGGTCAAGGAGATCAAGGAGCGCCTCGGCTTCCTGCACGATGTCGGGCTCGACTACATCACCATCGACCGCGGTGCGGCGACGCTGTCCGGCGGCGAGGCGCAGCGCATCCGGTTGGCGACACAGATCGGCAGCAAGCTGATGGGCGTCCTCTATATCCTCGACGAGCCGTCGATCGGGCTGCATCAGCGCGACAACCACAAGCTGATCCGCACGCTGGTCGCGCTGCGTGACATCGGCAACACGCTCATCGTCGTCGAGCACGACGAGGAGACGATCCGCGCGGCCGACTGGGTGGTCGACATCGGCCCCGGCGCCGGCGAGCACGGTGGCCTGGTGATGGCGTCGGGGTCGGTCGAGGACGTGCTCAACACCCCGGAGAGCATCACCGGGCAGTTCATGCGCGGCGAGCGGAGCATCCCGCTGCCGTTGATCCGCCGTCCCGCGGGCGCGAAGAAGCTGGTGGTGCGCGGGGCGCGCGCCAACAACCTGCGCAATGTCGACGTCACGTTCCCGCTCGGCTCGTTCATCTGCGTCGCCGGAGTGAGCGGCAGCGGCAAGAGCACGCTGGTCAACGACATCCTGTATCGCAAGCTCGCGCAGTCGCTGTACCGCGCCAAGCAACGCCCGGGCGCGCACGACCGGATCGAGGGAATTGCCAGCATCGACAAGGTGATCGACGTCGATCAGTCACCGATCGGTCGCACGCCGCGAAGCAATCCCGCGACCTACGTCGGCGTGTTCACCGACATCCGCGACCTGTACGCCAAGCTTCCCGAGGCGAAGATCCGCGGGTACAAGCCGGGCCGCTTCTCCTTCAACGTGTCGGGCGGCCGCTGCGAGGCGTGTGCGGGCGACGGGATGATCAAGATCGAGATGCACTTCCTCCCGGACATCTACGTGCCGTGCGAGGTCTGCAAGGGGCGCCGCTACAACCGCGAGGCGCTCGAGGTGAAGTTCCGCGGCAAGAGCATTGCCGACGTGCTCGAGATGACCGTCGATGAGGCGGCGTCACACTTCGAGCATCAGCCGCGCATCCTGCGCAGACTGCGCACGCTCCAGGACGTCGGGCTCGGGTACATCCGGCTCGGCCAGCCCGCGACGCAGCTGAGTGGTGGCGAGGCACAGCGCGTGAAGCTCAGCACCGAGCTGTCGCGGCGCGACACCGGCAGCACGCTCTACATCCTCGACGAGCCGACCACGGGACTGCACTTCGCCGACGTCGAGAAGCTGCTCGTGGTGCTCCATCGACTCGTCGATGCGGGCAACACGGTGATCGTCATCGAGCACAACCTCGACGTCCTCAAGACCGCCGACCACATCATCGATCTCGGCCCCGGTGGCGGCGACGGCGGCGGTGAGGTGGTGGCCGAGGGCACGCCCGAAGAGGTCGCGGCCAACCCGCGGAGCGCCACCGGCGAGTACCTCGCGCGCATGCTGCCGGCCCCGCGGATGCAGGTCGCGCGGGTCACCGGGACCCGCGTCGCGACACCGCGGCCACGGAGGCGCGTGCCGGTTTCCACCTGATGCGCACCCGCAACTCACTGTGGGTGCGCTAACGTGGTGCCACGATGACCTCCATGGACGGCGAGGACAGACGCCTTCGGCTCCGGCGTCTCGACGACTGCCTCGACGTGCTCGAGCAGGCGCATGAGCTCAACCTGACCGAGGTCAGCGAGCGCATGGCCGAGGCGTTGAGCGAACGGGTTCCGACCGTCCATACCGGGATGCTCATCGCCGACGCAATCGAAGAGGTGTTGCGTCAGCAGGAGCCGTACATGGTGCAGATCCGCCCCGAGGTTTCACGCAGGGTTCGCCGCCGCCGCGACCCATTCGACGTGAGGCTGCTGCTCCAACGCCGCTGACCCTGAAGCTTTCGGCGGACCGTCCGCAGGTACACTCGGTGACCACATGAGTGCCTTCGGCTTCGATCCAGAGCAGATTTTTGCTCGACGGCGCTCCCGTCCACGGATCGTTCGTCCGCCAGGTCAGCTCCGGCGCCGGATCATCATCGGCGGCGTCATCGCGGTCATCATCGTGCTGCTCATCGTCGCCCGATGGCTGCTGGGACTGCGCGCTGAGTACCTCTATTACGCGAGCGTCCACCACACCAACGTCTTCTGGACGCCGCTGATCGCGCACATCATCCTCTTCTTTGTCGGGTTCGCGATCATCGCCGTGATCTTCGGCGCGGCCGTCGTCGGCTGTTCGATGGCGGCGGCGAATCTCGACCGGCGCGGGCGCCGCATCGTGTTGTGGTCCGGCGCGGTGATCGCCGTCATCGCCGGCATCGCGGGCGGATCGACGCTCTCCGGCGAGTGGCAGGACATCCTGCTCTGGCTCCACTCGGTGCCGTTCGGGGCCACCGACCCGGTCTTCCACGCCGACTACTCCTTCTTCGTCTTCACCCTCCCGGCGATCGACGACCTCATGGGGCTGCTCTGGGGCGGCGTGATCCTCGGGATGCTCGCCGCGATCGCGGTCGCGGTCGTCTCGATCACGGTGATGAACGCCCCGGAGGAGCTGCCCCTGCCGCTCGAGCCGCCGGCCGGTCGCTCGCCCGAGGACGCGCTCCGCGCCGCCATCATCACCGGCGGCATCGGGCTCGCCGCCATCTTCGTCCTTGCCGCCTTCGGCGCCCACTTCGGCGTCTACCACCTGGCCACGAGCACCCATGCCACCGGCAATGGGAGCAGCGGAACGCCCTACGTGGGGCTCGATGCGACCCAGCGCGCGGTGATCCAGCCGGTCCTCGGGTTCCTCCAGGTCCTCGCTGCCGTCCTGGCGGTGGTGACGCTGGTGCTCGTGGCGATCCGCTGGCGGCGGGCGTCGACGGGGACCGCGATCGCGTTCGGCGCGATGCTCGGCGGCTGGCTGCTCGTCGCCGGGCTGACCCAGGGCATTCCCGCGGCCGTGTACCAGGGAGCCAGCGTCGGGCCCAACGAGCAGACCGCGCAAACGCCGACGATCGGCGACTACCTCACGACCAGCCGGTACGCCTGGGCGATCCAGAGCACGGGTACGACTCCGCAGGTGCAGAGCGGGAGCTTCGGGACGCCGCACGCCCCGACGCTCAGCGATCTCGAATCCGACCTCGGCACGCTCCAGAACGTCCGCATCCAGGACCCGACGCAGCTGCCCGACACGCTGGCGCAGATCGACCGGAGCCGCAGCTACCAGACGTACTCGACGATCTCGGTGGATCGCTATCCCAACCCGAACACCGGGGGCGACACCGAGGTGATGCTCGGACCGCGCGAGATCGCCGAGGCGGACGTCCCCAACGCGTCCTTCGTCAACACCTCGCTGACCTACACGCACGGCTACGGCGTGACCGCGGTCTCGGTGAACGCGGTCGCCGGTGAGGGCAAACCGCAGGTCCTCGTCGGGCAGCAGCCGATGACCCAGGTCACCCCGGGCTCGCCACCCGACCTCTCGTTCGGCAACAACCCGGCCCCTGATCCGGCCATCTATTGCGGCCTGGACACGACCCAGAGCGTCATCTCCGGCACCACCCAGCCGGAGTTCAACTATCCGTCGGGGAGCGGTGACAACCAGGTCCATGGCACCACCGCCGAGGACGGGATCCCGATCACCAACCCGATCGACAAGCTCGCGCTGTCGCTCGAGGATTTCGGCGGATTCAACCTCTTCCTCAACAACTCGCTGACCCCCAGCAGCCGCGCGCTCGTCAACCGCCAGATCTCGACCCGCATCACCTCGCTGGCGCCGTTCCTCACCGTTGACGGGGATCCGTACATCGTGGTCGACCCGCAGACCGGTCACCTGATGTGGATCGCCGACGCGTACGTCAAGACCTCGCTCTTCCCCGAGGCGTACCAGCAGACCGACGGCACCTCGTACATGCGCAACGCCGTCAAGGCGGTGATCGACGCCAAGACCTGCCAGATCACGCTGTATGCGGTAAACCTGAACGAGCCGATCACGGCGGCGTGGAACGCGATCTACCCCGGGTTGCTCACCCCGCTCAGCGACATCTCGACGTACCTGCGCTCGCATCTTCGTTACCCGGAAGACCTGTTCAACGACCAGGCGCAGGCATACGCGCAGGTGCACATCACCAGCCCGACGGTCTTCTACAACGGCAGCGACCTGTTCAACATCGCGCAGCAGACCCTCAACGGGACCAACCAGGCCACCACCGCGTACTACGTCGAGGCAACGCTGCCGGACACGAGCAGCCCACAGTTCGTGCTGCTGCAGACATTTTCTCCGGGAGCCAGCGGGGGAGGCGCCACCGCGAACAACATGACGGCCTGGCTCGCGGCCGAGTGCGACTACACGAGCACCAATGACCCGCAACTCGTCTCGGTGCGTCTCAACAACGCTGACAACGTGCTCGGGCCGCTGCAGTTCGACAACAACATCAACACCAACCAGGTGATCAGCTCGGAGATCAGCCTGCTCGATCAGCACGGGTCGACGGTCACCCTCGGCAACGTGATCATCCTGCCGTTCAACAACAACTCGTTCCTCTACGTGCGGCCGATGTACGTCACCGCCGGCGCCAACGGCGGTACCGCGTTCCCGCAGCTGCAGTACGTGATCGTCGGCGACCAGAGCAACGTGCAGCAGGGCACGTCGTTCGCCGCCGCAGTTGCGAATCTGCTCAACAACGGCAACCCGGTCCAAGGCCTGCCGCTCCCGACGGGAACGGGCACCACGTCACCGTCGCCATCACCGTCGACATCGCCGTCACCGTCGCCGAGCCCCGGGACATCGCCGACGCCGACGAGCATCCCGACCGGCACGATCCAGCAGCAGATCCTCGCGCTCGACAGCAAGCTCATCACCGACAACGCGGCGGCCCAGACAGCGCTCATGGCCGGCAACTACACCGCCTACGGCGCCGATGAGGCCAAGGTGCAGGCAGACCTCAAGGCATTGCAGGCCTTGCTCGCCCAGCAGGCGGCGGCGAGCCCGAAGCCATAGCCGGGGGTCCGCGCGAACCATGAGCGACGCGGTTGACATCGCACCCGGAATCCGTCAGCTCGACACGCTGCTGGGCGGCATGGATCAGCTCACCGCCGGCTTCCTCATCGACGGGCCGATGCCCGCATTGGTCGAGACCGGATCGCAGTCGAGCGTCCCCGCCGTGCACACCGCGCTCGACGCCCTCGGACTCGGCCCGACCGACCTGCGCTGGATCATCGTCACCCACATCCACCTCGATCACGCCGGCGCCGTCGGGGACCTCGCCGCCGACTTCCCCAACGCCACCGTGATCGTGCACGAGCGCGGCGCGCGCCACCTCGTCGACCCGAGCCGGCTCATCGACAGCGCCTCGCGCGTCTACGGCCCGCTGCTCGACAGCCTCTACGGGCGCATGACCGCGGTCCCGGAGGACCGCCTCATCGCCGCGGGTGACGGGTACCGGGTCGACGTGGGCAACGGCCGCGAACTCGTGCTCGTCGATTCCCCAGGGCACGCCAAGCACCACCACGCGGTCCTGGACGAGCACACCGGGACGCTTTTGGTCGGCGACGCCGTCGGCGTGCTCCTGCCCGACCTCGGCGTCCTCCGCCCGGCGACCCCACCACCCGACTTCGACCTCGAGCAGGCGGTGCACAGCCTGCGGCGTTTCGCCGAGCTGCGCCCCGAGCGCATGGTGCTCACCCACTACGGCCCGGTCGCCGACGCGCAGGCCACCCTCGCCGAGGCCGAGGACATGCTCCACGGCTGGGTCGAGGTCGCCGAGCGCGTCATCGAGGAGTTGGCGGACGCGGGCATCGACGACGTCGCAGCGGCGCTCGCGGAGGCATTCGCGCTCGACCCGGAGACGCTGCCCGAGGCCATCCGCGAGAAGGCCGAGGTGCTCAACGGCGTGCACAGCAACGCGGCCGGCATCGTTCGCTACCTGAGTCAGCGGCAGCCGCGCCGGTCGAATGACCACGGCCGCCCGGCGGCGCGACCGGCTCATCGCCGCGGTGGTCCTGAGCGCGGTGATCGGCC
>CAVPXI010000022.1:0-3288 GCA_963709585.1 Candidatus Dormiibacterota bacterium
ACGCGGTCGAAGCCACGCAGCCTGCGCCGCTCGCCGCTGCGCACCAGCTTCGCAACCGCGGTGCCCGCGGGAGCCGCGCCAAAGAACTCCAGCAGCGTGCCGCCGTACGCCGATGCAACTCGTCGGAGCAGCGACACCGAGGGTTCGGCGAGGCCTCGCTCGACCAGGCTGAGGTACGACGCCGAAACGCCCGCACGCTCGGCGGCCCCGCGCAGCGAGAGGCTCGGTCTGGTCCGCGCCGCGCGCAGACGCTTGCCGACGACGTGGTCCTGGGGTACCGAGTCGCGATCAGCGAATGCAGCGCCGGTGGTGCGAAACCGCGTGTCAACAGGGCGCGCACGTCGCGCAGCCTGGCGATGTCCTCGGTGGTGTAGCGGCGATGCTGCCCGCCGGCGCGCAGCGGGCGGACGAGCCCTTTCCGCTCCCACGCCCGAAGCGTCGACGGGCTCACCCCGACCCGCCGGGCGACCTCGCCGATGCGCATGTCGTCCAAGAGGACACTCCTCGACACGACACGAGGCGGGCAGCAGCTACGCTGTCCGACCCGGCCGAACTTGTCACTGTTGAGTAGATTATGAGCCTCTGGTCGCCCCCTGGTCAGCGCCGCAAGCGCGCCGCGCCACTTGCCGAGGACTACCGGGAGACGCCGCTCTGGTGGGACGACACCACGTTTCCCACCACGGGCGAATCGCCGCTTCCGGTGAGTGCCGACGTGGTCGTGGTGGGCGCCGGATTCACCGGACTCGCAGCCGCTGCGCGGCTCGGCTCGCATGGGCTCCACGCGGTGGTGGTTGACAGTGGCGACCTCGGCGAGGGCGCGAGCGGCCGCAACGCGGGAATGATCCATGGGGGAGTCCGACGCGACCTCGCCTTTCTCGAGCGCAAGCACGGTGCCGCCGGCCGGGCGCTCCATGACGCGAGCGTCGAGGCGTACTCGTTTGTCGCACAGACCGCCGCCGCGGCGGCGCCGGATGCCATGTACAGCCAGTCCGGATGGCTCCACCTTGCGCATCGAGCGTCGCGGATGTCGGGCTTGCGCACCGAGGCGGCCGAGCGGCAGCGTATCGGCGAGACGACGATGATGCTCGAGGGAGCCGATCTCGGAAGCGAGACGCCGAGCCACGGCTTCTTCGGCGGGATGCTCACCGACAACGGCGCGAGCATTCATCCCGCTCGCTACCTGGCGGGCCTCGCCCGACTCTCGCTCGCCAGCGGCGCCGCGGTGCACGAGCGCACCCGGGTCATTTCGATCGAGCCGCTGCCGACCGGCTCGATGGTCCACACAGCGCGCGGGGATATCGCCGCCGGTGAGGTGCTGGTCGCCACCAACGGCTACACGGACGCCGCCGCGCCGTGGGCGCGCCGCCGCATCATCCCCATCGGGAGCTACATCATCGCCACCGAACCGCTCGGCGAGGCGCGTGCGGCAGAGGTCAGCCCGCAGCGCCGGATGATGAGCGACACGCGCAACTTTCTCCATTACTGGCGGCTGTCCCCCGGCGCGCGGCTGGTCTTCGGCGGACGCACGAGCTTCGCCCCGGTGAGCGTGCCGACCGCGCGAGACCGCCTGTACGCGGCGATGGTCGACATCTATCCGCAGCTCGCCGGCGTGCGCGTGAGCCACGCGTGGACCGGCAACGTGGGTTTTACGTTCGACCAGCTGCCTCACCTCACGCGCCGCGATGGCGTGACCTACGCGATGGGCTACTGCGGCAGTGGGGTCGCGCTGGGCAGCTGGTTGGGAACGCTTGCCGCCGAGTGGATTACCAGAGGTGCCCAGCCGGGATTCGCCGACCTCCGCTTTCCGCGGATGCCGTTCTACCGAGGGCACCCCTGGTTCCTCCCACTCGTGGGTGTGTACTACTCGTTGCGCGATCGGCTCTAAGCGGTTGGACCCGCCGGTGCGGTCGGGGCAGCCGGTGGCCCACCGAGAGTCGCGCCCGCAAGCTCCATGGTTGCTCCGCCGTCCAGCGCGGACACGAGCCGCCCGTTCACCAGGATGTAGGAGACGGTCTTCTCCCGGAAGAAGGTGGAGCGAGTGGTCAGCTGGGCAAGGATGACCAGCGGCACCCCGATCAGCACGGCGATGATGATCGGAAGGCTGGCTCCCCAGTCCGCGGCCCCGCCGTACGGGAGTGAGGTGGGGGCGATCACCACATACGCGATGGCGAAGAGGAACAGGCCGCTGAGAAACGGCAGCACCCCGGCAAAGATGAATCGCGTGACGCTCGTCAGCAGTACCTTGCGAAACGCCCAGGTACACGCAATCCCGGTGATGCCGTAGTACAGGGCGACGAGCACGCTTGTTGCTTCACGCAGCGCTGTGTGCCTCGGAGACTCCCTCCGCTTTCTTCACGCAGCGCTGTGTGCCTTGTAGACTTTCCTTTCCCCCCCCCCCCCCCCTTTGCCGCTGTTTCTTCACGCAGCGCCTTTGCAGAGTCCCTCCGTCACGTGAACCGCCGTCTGTCGCCGTCGCTGACCCCGAGCGTCTCCTCGCTGCCCGCATCGCTCGCAGGTGGGAGCTGAGATAAGTCTGAACCTTTCCCTTGCCATTCATCCTCAAAGCAGAACAAGAAAATATCTGTTCAGTTTCCAGGTATGTTGACGCGGTACATTTGGCTCTGTCCGATCGAACAGTAAATGCCGAGAGGCGCATGAAAACGGAACATTACAGAACGAAAACGGACAGACAGACAGACCCCAGCTGAGATATCTGACGGTCGTGTTATGCTGATCGGATCCTGCAGACTCATCGCTCATCGGCTGGTGGCGCTTCGATACGAGCACGCCGGGGCATGACGACTCACCGCGCGCCAACCACCTGACCGCGTACAATAACGTCACGTCGAACAACGGCGCCGGCTACTTCCCCTACGGCAGCTGGCTCGGCATGCCAGGCATGTCTGTGTGCCCAGTGGCCGTGACAGTTGGTTTCAGAGAGTCCGTAATCAGGCCGACTGTTGTCCGTCACTCTCTACAGTCGACCTGCTGGAGCTTGCCCAGCAGACCGGATTTCGAGTCGAGATCAGCTGGAGCCGACAGCACTCACAGCGAGGCGGACTAGATGCCATCTTCCACCATCTTCAACCACAGAATGAGAGAGGAAGGGTCCTCTTCCAGTTCCCGACCGACCATGAAGGGCGACCAATCCACCGATTAAGCAATCATCCCTTGCAGCTGAGATTCAATGAAAAGACCGAAAAAAGGCTCCTGGAGGCATTGCAATTGGCACTCCCCTCATACATGGTTCCCAAGCTAATCCAGGTGTTGGATAGATATGCCCATTAA
>CAVPXI010000023.1:0-261309 GCA_963709585.1 Candidatus Dormiibacterota bacterium
AACGATTGTGGCGATGCAGAGCACGGGGACGAATCCGACGAGGATGGCGGCCGGTGACGCCAGTCCCACCGCCGCGACAAGGAATCCCACCGTGGCGGCGAGGGTGTATGCAGGTGCGACGCTCGACGTTGCGATCACCGTGGTGTCGAACAGCGACAGCGTGTTGACCTTGAGTTCGGACTCGACAGGTTTCCCGTGAACGATCGGCTCCGCTAGCGTCGCCATGCTTTCCTCCTCACCGTGTCCTCCTGGATCGCGCCTGGATTGTCAGGCGTCGTTGTTGCTCATCACGTGCTTGATGCGCGTGTAATCCTCGAACCCGTACATCGAAAGATCCTTGCCGTATCCCGAATGCTTGAAGCCTCCATGGGGCATCTCCGACACCAGCGGGATGTGCGTGTTGATCCAGACGCACCCGAAGTCCAGCGCACGGGCCATGCGCATGGCGCGTCCGTGGTCGTGAGTCCACACGCTGGCGGAGAGACCGTATTCGACGCCGTTCGCCCATTCGAGGGCCTTGGCCTCGTCGTCGAAGCGCTGCACCGTGATCACCGGCCCGAAGATCTCGCGCTGAATGAGGTCGTCGTCCTGGCGGAGCCCGGCGATGACTGTCGCCTCGTGGAAGTAGCCGCGGTCACCGACACGATGCCCTCCCGCAACCACCTCCGCATGCGAAGGTGCGCCTTCGACGAGCTCGCGAACCCGCTCGAGCTGCCTGGCGTTGTTGAGCGGTCCGAACGCCGCGTCGTCGTCGTCGGGGGCGCCGGTCTTGTTCACCACCGCCTGCTCGGCGAGCGCTGCGACCAGCGAGTCGTGGATCGACGATCCTGCCAGCACACGCGTCGCCGCAGTGCAGTCCTGCCCGGCGTTGAAGTAGCCGGCCATCGCAACCGCCTCGGCAGTGGATGCGACGTCCGAGTCGTCGAAGACGATCACCGGTGCCTTGCCACCGAGCTCGAGGTGGACGCGCTTGAGATCCCCCGCCGCCGCGCGTGCAACCTCCATCCCGGCGCGTACGCTGCCGGTGATCGACGCCATCGCTGGTATCCGGTGCGTCACCAGGGCCGCACCGGTCGTCGGATCGCCGCAGATGACGTTGAAGACGCCCGGAGGCAGATGCTCGGCCATGATCTCGGCCATGAGCAACGTGGTCACCGGCGTGGTGTCCGACGGCTTGAGCACCACTGTGTTGCCCGCGGCGATCGCCGGGGCCCACTTCCAAACCGCCATCAGCATCGGGTAGTTCCAGGGTGTGACCTGCGCGCAGACCCCGACCGGTTCGCGGCGGATCATCGAGGTGTGCCCGGCCATGTACTCGCCGGCACTCTGCCCCTCGAGAATCCTCGCGCACCCGGCGAAGAAGCGCACCGGGTCGATCAGCTGCGGGATCTCCTCGCTGCGGGTGAGCGAGATCGGCTTGCCGGTGTTCTCGACTTCGAGCGCGACGAATTCCTCGGCGCGTCGCTCGAAGGCGTCGGCGATGCGCAGGAGGGCGAGGCTCCGTTCCCTCGGTGTGGTGTCGCGCCAGCCACCAAACGCACGCTGCGCGGCGCGCAGCGCGACGTCGACGTCGACAGCGCTGGACACCGGCGCCCGGGCGAATTCCTCCCCGGTGGCGGGGTTGATCAGCGGCGTGGAAACGTCGGAGCCGGCCTCGCGATACTCACCGTCGACGAAGTTGCGCAGGGTGCGCACGGCGACGGCGCTCATGCCTTGAGATCCCGCGCCAGCTCGCTGAAGTTGGTGATGTAGCGCTTGACGTCCTCGGACGAGTGCTGCACCGACAGCGTCCAGTTCTCCTCGGCGCCGGGCGCCATCAGGACACCCCGATTGGTCTGATAGAGCCAGGACACGTACGCAAGCGATTTGTCCATCGCCGCGTAGTCACGGTAGTTGCGCACCGGCTGCTCGCGGTAGGTCACGCACCCGCGCGCACCCATCGAGACCACGTGGAACGGCAGCTTGTACTCGGACATCACCTCGCGCAGGCCACCGCCCAGCTCCTCGGTGAGGGCGTCGAGGTGCGAATACGCCTGACCGGTGAGCACCTCGATGAGCGTCGCCCGCGACGCCGCCGTGGTGAGCGGATTGCCGTTGAAGGTGCCGAGCTGGGCGACCTTGCCGTCGCTGATCGTCGCCATGATGTCGGCACGACCGCCGACCGCGCCGCAGGGCAGGCCGCCGCCGATCGCCTTGGCGAGGCACACGATGTCGGGGACCACCCCGAACCGCTCGGTGGCGCCCCCGGGGGCGATGGTCACACCGGTCTTGACCTCGTCGAAGATGGCCACGGCGCCGTGCCGGTGAGCGATCTCGACGACGCCGGCAAGGTACCCGTCATCGGGAAGCACGAATCCGATGTTCATCATCGCCGGCTCGACGATCACCCCCGCGACCTCGCCGGGATGAGCGGCGAACGCGCGCTCGAGCGCGGCCAGGTCGTTGAATCCCACGACGGTGGTGAGCTCGACCGTCGATGCCGGGATGCCGCCGGTCATCGGCACGGAGTTCGGAAAATCGGCGTCGCCCATCGCGTCGACGGGGGGTTCGACCGACACGAGCAGCGCATCGTGGTGGCCGTGATAGGACGCCTCGATCTTGATGATCCGCTCGCGGTCGGTGAACCCGCGGGCGAGGCGGATGGCGTCAAGCGTCGACTCGGTGCCGCTGTTGGTGAAGCGCCACTGGGGCTGATGGAAGCGGCGCGCCAGCTCGCGCGCGACCACGATGTTGTCCGCGACCGGCTGCGCGAAGTGGGATCCCCGATGCATCTGCGATTCGACCGCCGCGACCACCGCCGGGTGCGCATGGCCGACGACCATGACCCCAAATCCGTTGTGAAAATCCACGTATTCGTTGCCGTCCACGTCCCAGACGCGGCTTCCCTTCCCGTGGTCGATGAACACGGGTTGCGGCGGCGTGTCCTGGAACGAGCTGGGGACTCCGCGTGGGATGTACTCGAGCGCTTCCTTCCACAATTCGCGTGAACGTGTCCGCCGAGAACGGAACTCGGCTTCCTCGTGTGCGGTCAGCGTTGCGACACGATCCGTATCGACGTCACCCAAGCTCAAACCCATCAACCAGGTCCCTCAAGCAGCGCTGCCGATGCATGAAATTCTACTGAACGCCTGTAGAATCCGGCTACGTTAGACGCAAAGCAGGGCGACCGTCAAGCAACCGTCAGCGCCAGTCCACCTGACTGACTTCACCGTCCGCGATGTCGACTGTGCGTGTCGCGCACGGGCCCGACCCCCAGAGGGTCCAGGTGCCGGTGTCGAGGGAGGGGAAGAGCGCGATCGGGAGGTCGTGCCCGCCCATCGGACGTGCGTGCACCCCGGTGTGGGTGCGGGCGTCCGGCCGTTCAGCGGGGCTGACCTCGATCTCGGTGTGGAGGAGCGCTGCCGGCACGATCACCAGCAGCGCTCCGATGCCCCCGCCGATGTCGAGGACCGCCGGCCCGAATGGAGCGGAACCGGCGGACTCGATGTCGGTCAAGGGGTGTCGAATCCGTTGAGCGGCGTGCCCAGGTAGGGGAAGTGGTTGATGTACCGGCCGTTGCCGGGCACCGCACCGCTGCTGAACTGGGCGGCGGAGAAGTCGCTGACCGCGCCCGCGGCGCCGTCCGGCGTGTAGCTGTGGTCGACCAGCGGAATCGTGAGGCCGGCGATGGCGCGGATCTCGATGGTTGCGACGTCGTCGAAGACCCGGCGGCCGTTCGGGAACCCGGCGAGATCCCCACCCAGGATGCCGTTGATATTCGGAGACGATGCCGGTGGAATCGCCATATTCAGGCGCAGGAGGTCGGCCGGCGTCGATCCGGTCAAGTTCTGAAAGCCCGTGACGATGCCCGTCGGGATGCCCGTCAGAAGGATCGCCTCGAGGTCGACGCGCGCGGGCTTGTAGGCGGCGAGGTGCGGGAAGACGCCGGGGTAGAGCACCGGCAGCAGTCCGGCGAGCTCAGGGTGGGCATAGTTGGCCACGAACTGGGCATCGTTGCTCGGCTTGGTCGAGTTCCAGAAATCCTTCTTCCCGATCGGGATCACCACTTCGTTGATCAGCGGCATGCCCAGGCGCGAGACCTGGACCCATGGTCCGATGTCGGTGGCGACGCCGCCGCCGTCGAGCACCGTCGATTTGCGCCGGCTCGCGGTCGTATACACACCGATGACCGAGTCAGCGCTGGCCGGGTCGGTGGGCATCTCGCCGTTCCTTGTGAGGCTGGTCTTGGGAATCTGGATCGCGATGGTGTGCACGTTGAGCTGCTTCGTCGAATCGACGCCGCCGACCGGCGGAAGCGGGATCAGATGCAGGTTCTGGAACGGCCGCAGCGCGCCCAGATCGAAGATCGATCCCAGGTCGACGTAGAAGCCCTCGCGGCGTTGACCCGCGAATACCCAGCCACCGTCGAGCGCGTGCACCGCGGCACTGGCGAGGTTGCCGTAGTTGGGCGTCGAGCGCACGCCGACGTTCACCGGCGGGCAGGCGAGCCTGTGGGCGAGCACCTCGGCGACGCCGTGCTTGATCCGGGTCACCGAGTAGAACTGGCGGACGTTCCAGCTCGAGCTGTTCAGGTTGGTGATCGGGCCGGTGTTGTACAGGAACGTGTTCGGGTCGGTGTATTCGGTGGTGAACTTGAACTGATACGTGATCGCGTCGGCGACGCTCCCGCCGTTGGTGATGACGATCTCGTAGAGGACGTCGTCACCGAAGTTGTAGAAGTTCGGGCCGCCGTCGGGCCCCTCGAGTGGGATGTAGTTGGCGATCAGCGTCACCGTCTCAGGGTGATCCGGGCTGGTGAACGCGTAAAGGTCAGTGCTGTCTGCAACCGGGTCTTTCGAAATGCCCGGCGCTTCACGATGCGAAGACATGTGTACCCCTCGTGAGGTTGTGGATGGTATGGGCGGCGCGTCAGCGCGTTGCGCGCTGCAGACGCCGGATGAGCTGCGGGTCCTTGGTGACGACCTCGCGATGGCCGACCATCACCGAGATCTCGCCGGTCGCCGCATCGCGAACGTACGCGGTCATCGGTTCGCTCGACACTGGACCGTCACTCGCCTCGGCGACGTTCTGAGCCGCCTCCACGAGCGTGCTCGGCCCGGCGATCAGCCCCATAGCCGCCACTCCGCCCGCTGCCCCCACGGTCGTGGACAGAAACGTCCGCCGTGTCACCTTGGCCATCTGTACACCTCGCTGGGGCGGCCGTTGGCGATCCGGTTGGCCGTCTTGTCTCCGCCCTGTCACCGCTTGGTACGGCGTGCTCAGGGCACCGGATCAGTGCCCACGCATCGCGCCCAGCGATGGCGAGTCAGCGCAGCGGCGAGCCTCAGTCCCAGGCGGCGGGGACGAGCACTTCGACGCTGTCCAGGTTGACGCGCGTCTCGATGGCCGGAAGGGGATTCAGCCGGTAGTCGCCCGGGTTCGCTGCCCCGGTGAGGTTGAAGCTCATCGGATGGCAGGGGCAGAAGAGCTTTGCCTGCGCCTCCTCGGGCACGAGCGTGCATCCCTGGTGCGTGCACACGGCGTTGAGCGCGCGGATCTCGCCGTCGAGCCTGAACACGACCCCCTGCAGGCCGCCGACGGAGAACTGCTTGATCTTCCCGGGCGTCACCTCTGTCAGTTTCGCGACCGCGACCCAGGTGCTCTTGTATGGCTGGATGGTGCCGGTGCCGCTCGCCGGCTCGGTGAGCACCTCACGAAGGCGCTCGACACCGAGGCCGGCCGCCACCGATGCCGCGACCGTGGCGAGGCCGCCCGCGAGGAAATGGCGGCGGCGGATCCCCGCCTCCGTCCATCCAGGCTCGTGATCCGATGCCTCGCGCAACTGCCGCGCGAGATTGTCGACAAATGCCGGCGACGGGGTCGAGCCGCCGGGGTGCGCTGCGCGAAGGCGCGTGGCGACCTGCATCGCCGCGGAGTCATCGCCGGCCGGGGACTGCGGCGGCCGCCGGTTGGCGATGAGCGCCCGCACGAAGCGCGCAAGACGTCGATCAGCTTTCGACATATGCAGCTCCTGTGGCCGCGGCGCGACGCAGCGCGCGCAGCTGCAGCACCTTGCAGTTGGCCACGCTCACGCCCATGGCTGCGGCGGTCTCACGAATCGAGTATCCGCGCAGGAACCTGAACTCGAGCACGCTCCGATAGTTGTCCGGCAGCCCGTCGAGGATCGGGCTGACGTCGACGTCGTGCTCGCGCTCGACGGGTGGGGCGGCATCGCGTTGATCATCGAACTCCATGAGAACCGTACCGTGGCGTTGGCGCCAGACATCGGCGAGCACGCTCCGGGCGGTGGTCCGCAGGTAGGCTCGAATCTCCGCGGCCGATACGTCGGCGCGAAGCCGCGGCAGGGCGCGAAGGAATGTGGTCGAGGTGACGTCCTCGGCATCCGGGGTGTTGCCGGTTCTCGAGTAGACATAGCGGTAGAGGGGAGCGACATGCTCCTGGTAGACGGACTCCCAGTCGTTGACACGATCGGGAGCGCCAACCACGCGAAGCGGGGGCGGCGATTCGGGCACGGCCACGTTCGATCATGTTCTACGCACCGGAGTTACGCAATCGCCGGTTAGGGGCATGATTGGGGGAGAGGGTTTTTGGCCATGAGTTTCGACGCTTCCCACGACCGCCTCATCGGGACCGTCTCGCTGATCCTGGATCGGATGGTGCACGTCCGCCTGACCGCGGTCGGGCTCAGCCGCCCCGAGGTGATCGACCGCACCCCGGCGGATCCAGTCGAGTTCTGGAATCGAAGCCACGTGCACGATCCAAGGTCGATCCGGGTCAACCGCGAGTGGGAATCACTCGGCGGCCCGAGATGGCGCGAGATGGAGCTCGAAGGCGACAGCGAAGGGCCCGGGGGGCACTGGGGCAGTCGCCGCCTGGTCGCGACCGCCCACGTCCGGCGGGCGCCTGGACCCGCGCCGTTCGTCCTGCTCCTGCACGGCTATGCGGTGCCCCAGACGAGCTATGACCGGTGGCTCGCCAAGCAGATGCGCCTGCGCGGGGCACACACTGCGCGGCTCGACCTGCCCTTGCACCTCAGGCGAACGCTCCCCGGACAGCGCAGCGGTGACGGGTACTTCAGCCTCGATCCCGCGCACATCCGCGCCGTGGTCCGTCAAACGGTCGAGGATGCCGCCGCCGTGATCGCCTGGGCGCGCGCCGAGGTGAGCCCGATCGTGAGCGTGGTTGGCGTCAGCCTCGGGGGGTTGATCGCGACCCTGCTGGCTGCTGAGCTGGAGCTCGACCGGATGATTGCCGTCGCGCCGTTCTGCGACCCGGCCACGACCCTCTCGCAGCGACCGCCGACCCCGTCACTGCGCCACCTCGGCATGATCGGCGAGTACAGCGGATCCTGGGGTCCGGACCGGGTGAGCGCGGGGCGGTTTCTCCAGTCGACCCTGGCTCCGCTCGTGGCCCGGAACCTGACGCCGCGGACGCCCGGCGATCGGATCACGTTGGTCCGGGCAATGCAGGACCTGGTCGTCGGACCGGATCCGGTCACCGAGCTCGCCACCGCGTGGGAGACGGATCTCTGGACCTATCCGCATGGTCACATGACCGTGATGAGCGCCGGCGGGATCGCGCGCCGGATCGCCGAACGCGCAACCACGACGCACGACGAGCCAGGCCTGTCCGTCGCGGTATGACGACGACCCGCCCGGTGCTTCGCCGCGAGGGGCTCACCCGGAGCGGGCGTCCCTACGTCATCCGGCCGTCGGAGGACGCGGACGCACCCGGGCTCGCCGGTCTCATCAACGCTGTGGCGGCGGAGGGCGAGCTCATCGCCGCGGTGCCCGGTGAACCCGACACCATCGAGCAGAGCGCCCGGCTCGTGTCCATCGTGCTCGACGGCGGGCTCACGCTGACCCTCGAGGTCGACGGCGCTCCGGCCGGAAATGTGATGGTGCAGCGGCGCGCCGGGAGCCACTACGCGCACGTCGGGGAAATAGCCATCCTTGTCAGCAACGCGCAGCGCGGGGCCGGGCTCGGGCGCGCCCTCATGGAGATGGCGATTGCCTGGGCACGCGCGGTCGGGCTCGCCAAGCTCAGCCTGCGCGTGTTTCCGGATAACCAGCGGGCGATCGCCCTCTACCATTCGCTTGGGTTCGAGGACGAAGGCCTGGTCAGAGGTGAGGTGCGCATGCCCAGCGGTGATCGGGACATGCTGCTCATGGGCCTTGCTCTCGAGCCCCGGGGATGACGCGCACCCCTGGTATCCTGCGGGACGAATGAGCGACTCGCGCCCCATCGGCGTGTTCGACTCCGGTGTCGGCGGCCTGACCGTGCTCCGCGAGATACGACGTCAGCAGCCGGCGGAAGGGCTCATCTATGTCGCCGACCTCGAGCATTTCCCGTATGGCCCGCGCTCACAGGCACAGGTGCGCGACCTCGCCCTGGACATCATCGCCATGCTGGTGGGTATGGACACCAAGCTCGTGGTCATCGCCTGCAACACTGCAACCGCGGCGGCGCTCCACGTCGCTCGCGAGCGCTTCGACATCCCCGTGGTCGGCGTGATCGCACCGGGAGCCCAGGCGGCGGCCGCGACGACGCGCAACGGCCGGGTCGCGGTGCTCAGCACTGAAGGGACCCGCGCCAGCGGCGAGTACATCCACGCCATCAAGGAGGCCAATCCGGGGATCGTCGTGCTCAGCGAGGTCGCTGCCGACCTCGTGGAGATCGTCGAGGACGGTGACGCTGACACTCCGCGGGCAGACGCAGCGCTTCAGCCCGTGCTCGGGCGCATCTTCGACTGGCACGCCGACACGCTCGTTCTGGGCTGCACCCACTATCCGCTGCTCCGCCCCGCGTTGCGGCGTCTGATCGGGACGCGACGGCTGCGGGTCGTCGACAGCGCGGACACCACCGCCGCGCGTGTGGCCCGGATCGTCGCGGTCAACCGGATCGGGGCCGGCGAGATGGCCGCGCCAGGCCCGCGGACCCTGGCGATGCGGACCGAGCTGCTGGTCACCGCAGCCCCGGCGCGGTTCCGAGCGAGCGCCGCTCGCCTCTTCGACGAGCCACTTCCCGAGCCACGCCTGGCACGGCCGGGAGCACACGCGATTCGACTGGCGGCGGGGTCGTGAGCATCGCCGCCGAGGAGCTCCTGGAACCGATCGCCACGGAGCTGATCGAATTCGAGCGGCGTCTCGACGCCGAGATCGCCTCCGACCTCGGGCCGATGGCGAGCGCGATGTCGCACATCGTCAAAGCGGGCGGGAAGCGCCTCCGACCTGCGCTCGTCATCCTCGCTGCGCGCCTCGGCAACGCCAACTCCAACAACGTCTTCAACCTGGCGATGGGCATCGAGTTCATCCACACCGCGACGCTCGTCCACGACGACCTCATCGACAAGGCGCCCACCCGGCGCGGGATCCGCACCATTCACGAGGCACTCGGACCGGACCCGGCGGTGATCATCGGTGACTACTACTTCGCCAAGGGCGCCTACCTGCTCGCAGAGATCGGCATGCCGGCGATCAACTCCGCGATCAGCCACGCGGTCATGACCATCTGCATGGGGGAGTTGCTGCAGATGAGCAGCCGCAACGAGTACGACCAGTCGCTCGCCGACTACCACCGCAAGATCGGTCGCAAGACGGCGACCCTGGTGAGCACGAGCTGCTATGGGGGCGGCTTGATCGCGGGGTTGGGGGGCGACTCCGTGGAGAGCCTGCGCCGCTACGGCCACAGCCTTGGCATGGCGTTTCAGATCGCCGACGATGTGCTCGACTACGTCGCCACCACCGCCGAGGTGGGCAAGCCGGTGGGCGCCGACCTCCGTCAGGGAACCGTGACCCTTCCCCTGATGCTGGCGCTCAACGATCGCGAGGTCGGCGCCCGTCTCCGCCAAATTCTCGCCAAGAATGACCTCAACGAGGACGACTTCAATACCGTGGTCGGCCTGGTTCGCGGCTCGAACGCGATCGCGGAGGCCGAGCGCAGCGCTCAGGAATTCGCGCGTGAAGCGGCCACGGAGTTGAAGGAGTTTCCGCCGTCGAGCGCGCGCGACACCCTCGAGCGCGTCTGCGATTACGTCGTCGAGCGCAGGATCTGACCTGCGCGGCATCGCTGAGCGATTGGGCGGATCAGAGGGCGCCGAGCCGCCGCACCTCGGCGCCGAAGCGCTGGGCCCACGCCGCCAGCACCCCCGCGGCTGCAACGTACCCCAGCGCTTCCACCACCGTCGCCGCCATGGTCGTTGAGATCTGTGCGTCGCCGGACTGCGCTGAGATGATGCTCGCGACCGTCCGCGCCACGTCGACCGCAGCGAACAGACACACGGCGACCAGCGCGCCTCGAACCGTTCCGTATTCGCGGCGCAGACCGCTTCGGAGCTGGGCGAGCGTCTGGTGCTCGACGGCGGTGCGCCCTGGCGGCGGTTCGGTGGCGCCGTGGTGGAGGCGCAGGATCGCGACCGCGAAGCATGCGGCGGCAACCCAGCCCGGCCAGAGCGTGCGCAGGCTTGAACCGGTCGCGATCAACGTCTGCAGCGGGTTGAGCGCCATGTGCGCGGCAAGCTGGCCCGCGAGCGTCTGGTGGAGGCGCACCAGGAGCGTGCCGGCGACGCCGCACCCTGTCGCGGCCACCGCCACCGCGATACAGCGCAGCGCGATCGGACCGCGGTCGAGGAAGACGAGCTCGGTGAGATGTGCGTCGCGCTGTGGCTGCACCGTGGCATTGTAAGTTCGGTCGATGTCACGAACCAGAAAAACCACGCCACGCAGGATTCGCGTCGCCACGTACAACATCCTGCTTGGCGGCGAGCGCCGTAGCGACCTTGTCCGCGACGTGCTCCGGCGCGTCGACGCCGACGTCATCGCACTCCAGGAAGTTCACGAGGTCGATCGCGCCGGCGACCTCGCCCGCGAGCTCGACATGCAGATGTTCCTCGGCGAGCCGAGCGACCCGGCCTCGCCGATGCACACCGCGATCCTCACGCGGCTGCCGGTGCGCGCGTGGCGCAACCGCCGCCATCACGGCCGGATGTTGCGCTCCCATCTCCACTGCGACATCGAGACCGGCGGCACCGAGCTCCCGGTCATCGGCGTGCATTGCCTGCACCTGGCGGCACGCTTTGGCGATCGCAACAAGGGGGAGGCACGGCGCATCCGCGAGATCGGCGCGGTGCTCACCGACATCGCCGACGAGCCGGCACTCCCGCACATGCTGATCGGCGACTTCAACGCCCTCTCGCCCGGCGACGACATCCTCGCGACCTCGTTCTTCCGGCGCATGAACGATCTGCGCCGGGCCGGGCTGCTCGTCGCCGGGCCCAACGGCATCCTCGTCCCACTGGCGCCCGACGCCAACGGTAGCGACGACGGCCTCGCCGATCGGTGGCGTCGAGCCGGCGTGGACCCGCGGCTGCTTGGCGGAATCCCCGTGCTCCCTCGCGTCGTGTCGCCACTGACCATGGGGCTTCCGGTGTCACGGGCGATGGACCGGTTTCTGGGACGCCTCATCGAGCGCTGGACGGTCGAGCGGCTGCTCAAAGAGGGATACGTCGACTGCTACCGCCGCGTCCATCCGCGCGCCCGCGGTCTCACCTGCGCGACCTGGCAGCTCTCGGCTCGAGTCGATTACGTGTTTGCCACCGACGATCTCGCCGCCCGTGTGAGCGGCGCGGACGTGGTCGGCGGCCGGACCTGGCCCGATCCGGACGCCGCCGTGGCCTCGGATCACTACCCGGTGGTAGCCGAGTTCAGCGTCTGACGATCGGCGCTAGCCGCCCGCGACGTTGATGGTCGTGATCACCGTGTAGATCAGGAGCAGGACAAGTGCAGCGGTCGCGAACCCCGCGATGCCGCACACCATCCCGATGATCGCCAGGATCTTTCGCGCTCCCGGGTCGGCGTTCGCACGGCGGATGCCGACGGCGCCGAAGATGATTGCGAGCACGCCGAGCACCAGGCTCACGTAGTCGACAAACGGTATCCACGAGAGCGCCAGGGCAACGATGCCGGAGATCGCCGACGCGACACCGGCACCGTTGCCCGAGGGCGGCCCGCCCAGGGTCAGGTGCTTGGCGGAGGGGGAGGTGGCGGGCTTCCGTAGCCACCACCACCCGGAGGATTGCCGTACCCACCAGGAGGATTGCCGTACCCACCGGTCGGTCCTGTCGCAACCAGCGGCGCGTCGCCCGGCCAGCGGCTGATGATCACGAGATACCAGACGATCCCGTAGACGATGGCATCGATGATGAGTCCGACGATCGCTCCGCCGTAGCCCACTCCGAGGCCGGTGAACCCGCTATAGAAGGTGATGTTGCCGATCAGGGTGACGATTGAGCCGAGGAGTCCCAACGCGAGCCCGTAAATCACGAAACGCTTGCCGTCGCGGTTCACCTGATACATCTGATATGCGCCGAACGTCCCGACGCAGACGCCGATGAGCCCTATCAGTGCTCCAAGGAGCCAGAGGATCGGGAGCCCGCAGCCTCCCACCGAGACACCGGCCACCGTGCACGCCCCAAAAGTGACGGTCAGCCCCAGGATGCCGAGGATGATGCCGATGGCACCAAGGATGAGCAGCACCAATCCCAGCGTCTTGGCGGGGATGTTGAGTTTTACGGGCGGGTCTGCCGCAAACGGCGGGTCGGTCAGAATGTTGGCCATTGCTTCGGGTGGTTCCTCCCAGCGTGAATGAGCAGCTGTGGCATCGACGTGGACCCGGGGGCGCCACGTCCCCCGAGCGCGGTTGGTGGATTATGGAGTAAGCAGACCCTCGTGGGAAAGGCTTTCGCGAGCCATTCGACGACGATCCGGATGCAGACGTCTGAGCACTGCGGCGGAGCACAGCCCGGCCGCCGCAATCAATGCCAGGAAGATCCCGATCCCCAGTGATCGTCCGGTGGCTCTTGCGAGGATCAGCTGAACAAGCACGCTTCCCATCGCCAGCGCAGAGGCCGTGGCATAAGCGGTGGTCTCGGGAATGTAGGGGGTGACCACGTCATCCACGAATCCGTGCCCGATCAGGAGCAACAGGATCACGGCGGCAATTGCGACGAAGAACACGTCTCCCAGCAACGAGGCGCGAAATGCATTCACGGTCACGCGAGAGGTGCCCGAAGCGTAGGCGTACCAGGGTAGGAAGGCTACGAGCAGACCAAGCGTGGCCGATACGGCACCGATCGCCTCGGCTCTGTTGATGCGGCTGAGCATCGCACTGACCTCGAGATGAACCTGTGGTGAGGACCGGATCGCGGCCGCGCGAACCCCGGATGAGTGTGGTTGGTTCGAGTGGATGGTATGCAGCGCTGGGCGTGCTGTCAATGGCGCCGGCGCGTTCGAGAACTTGAGTCAGCGCGTTTTGCCGGTGCGTTGGGTGGCGCGACGCCGACGTCCGCGGCCAATGCGGGCGGTTTGCCGGCTGCGAGCAGGTCACCCAGCGTGCTCCAGTTGAAGCGTTCACTCCCACGCCGAACGAGCTCGACGAAACAGGCGGCAGTCGCTTCGGCGTCCGCGAGCGCGTGGTGCGGCTTGCGGTGGACCACATCGAGCTGGCGGCACAGGCGCTCGAGTCCGATCGTGTCCTTGAGGTCGAAGAGCTTGGCGGCAAGCCTGGTGGTGTCGACGTTGTCGGCATCGAGGCTCGATCCGATGGCGCGGCCGATGAGCCGGGTGTCGAATGCGTCGGCGCTGTGTTCCACGAGCACCGCGCCTTTCGCGAAGCGTTGAAAGCGTTCGACCACCAGCGACACCGGTGGGGCGCCGTTGAGGGTTGCGGCGTCGATGCCGTGAATCCGGCGCGCATACGGGTTGATCCGATCGTTGCTGTGCACGAGCGTCTCGAAGCTCATGAGGTGATCGCGCATCGTGAAAGCGACCGCGCCGAGCTCCACGAGGTGATGCGGCGATTGCCCGGTCGTCTCGCAATCGAGGGCGACGAAGTGGAGCGCCTCAATCGGCGTCTCCAGGGCCGGCCGCTCCGCCGTCCAGGAATCGACTGCATCGTCGAGCATGGCAAACGGCTCGGCGCCCGCCGGACCGAGTTCGCGGTAGAAATTTGTCGCCCGTGGGGACCCTCCCTCGGCGGCGACCGTATCGCCGGCGAGTTTCCATACACCCACATCGTAGAACTCCTGCACGGGAGAACCGGTGGCGGCGTGCCTCCAACCTATACTCGCTCGTGATGCGACTGGTAGCCGCCGGGCTGAGCTTTCGCACCGCTCCGCTGGCTGCGCGGGAGGCTGCGGCCATCCCGGCGGCGCGCGCCGCGACAACCCTTCGATACCTGGTAGGGCACGCGGGACTGCACGGCGCGGCGGTGCTTTCCACGTGCAACCGCACCGATTTCTACGTGGTGTGCCCGGACAACCTCAGCGCCGAGGTGACGCCGCGCCTGGCCCGATACCTCGACCCGGGCGGCACACACGAGGTCGAGCGCCACATGGTCACGTTCGAGGACCGCGGGGCCGCGATGCACATGTTCCGGGTGGCCAGCGGTCTCGAGAGCATGGTGATCGGCGAGGCGCAGGTGCTCGGTCAGTTCAAGGCCGCGCATCGCGTCGCCACCGATGCTGGGACCGTCGACGCGCGCCTCGACTATGTGATGCGCCGCGCGATCTCGGCCGCCAAGCGCGTACGCACCGAGACCTCTTTGGGACGCGGTGCCGCGAGCCTGAGCGAGGTCGCGGTTGAGTGTGCTCGCGCGTCATGCGGTGACCTCGAAGGCAAAGGAGTCCTCCTCGTCGGCGCCGGGAAGATGAGCCGGCTCGCCGCGAACCGGCTGCGCGAGCAGGGGGCGCGGATCATGACGACGTCGCGCGGTGAGTCGAGCCGTCGCCTTGCCCGAGCGGTTGGCGCCGAACCGGTCGCGCTCGCCGGTCTCGAGGAGGTGGCCCGCGACGTCGACGTGATCATCGCGTCCACCGACAGTGCCACCACTGTGCTCGACGCCGCCGCGATCGATGCGCTGCAGCGCCAGCGCAAGGGACGGCCGCTCTGCATCGTCGACATGGCGGTCCCTCGCGACATCGACGCCGCGGCCGCCGAGGTGCCCGGCGTCACCCTGATCGATATCGACGAGCTCGGTCGCCGGGCCGGCGTCAGGCTCGACGAGCGCCGCGAGACCATCCCCGCGGTCGAGCAGATCATCGACACGGAGCTGGACAAGACGGTCACCGTGATCGGCCAGCGCGACACCGCGGGTCCGACCATCGCCGCGCTGGTGGAGTGGGCTGAGGGGCTTCGCGCCCGCGAGGTGGCGCGCACCTTCGGCGCCGGCGGCGAGATCGACGACGAGACCCGCGAGCGCGTCGAGCGGCTGACCCGGAGCATGGTGCGCAAGCTCCTGCACGGACCGGTTACGCGCCTTCGCGAAGCGGGGGATCCCGCGACCGCCCTGGCGATCCGCGAGGCGTTCCGGCTCGACCGTTGACTCCGGCGACGGACACGTCGACCCTGCGCCTGGCGACGCGCGGCAGCGCCCTGGCCCTCAGACAGACGGCGCTGGCCGTGGACGCGCTGCAGGCGGCGGGCCGCGGTGATGTCGAGACGCTGGTGGTCCGGACCGAGGGTGACCGCCGGACCGATGCTCCAATCGATCAGCTCGAGGGCCAGGGGTGGTTCACCGCCGATCTCGAACGCACCCTGCTCGCCGGCCGTGCCGACGTCGCGGTGCACAGCGCCAAAGACCTTCCATCGGCGCTCGCCCCGGGACTGGGCATCGCCGCCTATCTGGCCCGCGCGGACGCGCGGGACGGCGTCGTTTCGTCGAGCGGCCGCCCCCTCGATGAGCTGCCCAGCGGGGCAACGGTGGGAACCAGCAGCGCGAGGCGGGCAGGCCTGCTCGCTGCCCTGTACCCCGGCCTGCGCACGATCCCGATACGAGGCAACGTCGACACCCGGCTGGGCAAGCTCGACGCCGGCGACGTCGATGCGCTGGTGCTGGCGTGCGCCGGTCTCGATCGTCTTTCGCTGGGTGATCGCTTTACGCAGCGGCTCAACTCGACCGTGTTCGTCCCGTCCCCGGCGCAGGGTGCGATCGCGCTCGAGGCGGTCCCCGGATCCGGGGCCGCGCTCGCGTGCGCGCTGGTCGGCGATCCCGCAACCAGGGTCGCTGTGACGGCCGAGCGGGCGGTGCTGATCAGCCTCGGAGGTGGGTGCCTGATGCCGCTCGGGGCGTGGGCCCGTATCGAGGACGGGCGCCTGGTACTGGTCGCGGCGCTCGTGGTCGAAGGAGCCATCCGCCGGGCCGAGTTGTCAGGTCGCCTCGAGGAGCCGGAGGCGCTCGGCGAGATGGTCGCGGCGCGCCTCCGATGACCGACCTCCCGCTGCCGCTCGCCGGGCGGCGGGTGCTCGTCACCCGGACCCGTGAGCGGGCCGAAGGCCTGGTCGACCGGCTCCATGCCGCGGGGGCGTCGGTGGCGATCGTTCCCCTGATCGCGACGCTGCCGATCGCCGATCCCGAGGCCATCGCCCGGGTTGCGGCGGCGGTCGGCGCAGCTCCGCCGCCCCGGTGGGTCGCCTTCACGAGCGCGACCTCCGTGCGCCTCGTGCTCGGCGCGGTGGGAGCGGACGCGCTCACGGGCGCGCTCGTCGCCGCGGTCGGCCCGGCGACCGCAGCGGCACTGGACGCGCAGGGTGTGGCGGCGGACCTGGTGGCGAGCGACCACGACGCGGCCGGCCTCGCGGCGGCGATGCTTGGCCGAGGAATGGCCGGAGCGACGGTGTGGTTCCCGGTCGCGGAAGGGGCGCCCGGTGGATTCGCCGAATCGCTCCGCACCGGGGGAGCATTCGTGACCGTCCAGCACATCTATCGAAGCGTCATGCCCGCGTCGGCCGCTCCGCGCCTGCGCGCCGCGTTGGCCGCGGGTGTCGATGCAATCACCCTGACGAGCGGCAGCGCTGCCCGAAACCTCGTCGATGCCATGGGCGCGGGTGGATTGCCGGCTGGCGCACTGATCGTGTGCATTGGTGAGCAGACCGCGGCCGAGGCGCGCGCAGCCGGGCTCACCGTCCATGCCGTCGCTGAGGTCGCTTCGGTCGAGGGCCTCGTCAACGCGCTGACCGAGCGTCTCACCCCGCAGCGGCTACGCTGAACGGCGACATGGGATTCCCGCTCGAACGACCCCGCCGTCTGCGCCGCACCCCGGCGCTGCGCCGGCTCGCCCGCGAGTCGCGACTGAGTGCCGGGCAGCTGATTCACCCGGCGTTCATCCGCGAAGGCCTCGAGTTGCCCCAGCCGATCGGATCCATGCCGGGTCAGAGTTCACGAGAGCCTCGATTCCCTGTGCGCGACCGTGGAGGAGACGATCGGCCTCGGTCTCGGCGGCGTGCTCCTCTTCGGACTTCCCGCGGCCAAGGACGCGCAGGGGTCGGGCGCGTTCGCCGAGGAGGGTGTCATCCAGCAGTCGATCCGCGTGCTGCGCGAGCGCTTCGGCGACGCGTGCGTCCTCATCGCCGATTGCTGCCTGTGTGAGTACACGGATCACGGGCACTGCGGCTTCCTGCTCGACAACGGTGACGTCGACAACGACGCGACGCTCGAGCTGTACGCGCGGACCGCGGTGAGCCAGGCGGCGGCCGGGGCCGACATCATCGCGCCGAGCGGGATGATGGATGGACAGGTTGCCGCGATCCGCGAGGCGCTCGACCTGTCGGGATTCACCGAGACCGCGATCCTCGCATACAGCGCGAAGTTCGCCACCGTTCTCTACGGGCCCTTCCGCGACGCCGCTGAAAGCACGCCCCGATCCGGGGATCGGCGCTCGTACCAGATGGACCCCGCCAACCAGCGCGAGGCAGTGCGCGAAGCGATGCTTGACGTCGAGGAAGGCGCGGACATGGTCATGGTCAAGCCCGCGCTCACATACCTCGATGTGGTCGCGCGGGTTCGCGACGCGACCGACCTGCCCCTCGCTGCGTACTGCGTCAGCGGCGAGTTCGCGATGCTCCACCATGCAGCCGCCGCCGGCGCATTCGACGAGCGAGCTGCCGTCCTCGAAGCACTCGGCGGCATCCGCCGCGCCGGTGCCGACATGATCATCACGTACCACGCGCGTGCTGCCGCGAGCTGGCTCGCGGAGACCAAGGAGTGAATCGATGAGTGACCCGTCCGGCAACCGGCGCCGCCTTCCACTCGTGCTCGGATCGGGCGCCGTGGTGGTGGTCGCGATCGTGGCGATCGCGATCGGCGTGAACGGAGCCAGCTCGCCGCTGCCGCCGCTGCCGAGCCCGACACCGACCGCGCCGGTGCCGACCCCGACCCCGACGCCGAGCGCGGCGCCCACAGCGGCCGCGACCATCCCGTTCGCGAACTGCGCGACCGCGACCTTCGGCCCGGTGCTCGCGCCCCTCAATCCGCCGGCCAGCGTGCACACGTACAGCGCGGCGCCCGCGATGACCATCGATACCACCAAGCTCTATCAGGCGACGATCGCGACCGCCAAGGGCAGCATCGTCCTCTGCCTGCAGCCGAATCTCGCCCCGAATACCGTCAACGTGTTCGTGACCCTGGCGCGAAACCACTACTACGACGGCATCCCGTTCCACCGGGTCGTGGCCGCGTTCGTGATCCAGGGTGGTGATCCGCAGTGCGTCGGCCACGTCCCGGCACTGCCGGCGACGCCCTCCGCGACCTGCGGTGGCGGCGGTCCCGGGTTCCAGTTCAAGGACGAACCTGTGCATCAGCAGTATGTCGAAGGTGCGCTGGCGATGGCGAACAGCGGCGCCAACACCAACGGCTCTCAGTTCTTCATCTGCATCGCCAATGACTCGACACAGCTCGCGCCGTCGTACAACCTCTTCGGCAAGGTGGAGACGGGAATGAGCATCACCCTGAAGATCGTTCAGGGGGATCTGATGAAGTCGATCACCGTGCGCGAGCAGACCTAGGGCCATGCAGGACGGCAACGCCCGGGCGCTGCGTGAGCGTGCGGAGCGGGTGCTTCCCGGCGGGGTCGACAGTCCGGTCCGCGCCTATCGAGCCGTGCCCGGGGTCCCACCCCACATCGTCCGGGGCGCGGGGGCGCACGTCGTCGACGCCGACGGCAACGACTTCATCGACTACGTGCTCGCGTACGGGCCGCACATCCTCGGCCATCAACCACCGCGGGTGGTCGCGGCCATCCGCGCGCAGCTGGAGCGAGGAATCGCGTACGGCCATACCGTGGAGCTCGAGGTCGAGCTCGCCGAGAGGATCGTCGACGCCGTGGAGTCGGTCGAGATGATTCGCTTCGTCACCTCGGGCACCGAGGCGGCGATGTCGGCGGTACGGCTCGCTCGCGCCGCGACCGGCAGGGATCGGATCGTGAAGTTCGCCGGCGGGTACCACGGCCACGCCGACGCACTCCTCGCCGAGGCGGGATCGGGGATCGCGACCCTGGGGATTCCCGGATCACCCGGGGTCCCGGCAGCGGCGGTGGCGAGCACGATCGTGCTCCCATACAACGATCGCGAGGCGGTGGCCGCGCTCTTCGAGCGCGAGGGCGATCAGATCGCCGCAGTGATCGTTGAACCGGTCGCCGGGAACATGGGATGCGTGCCCCCCGCGCCGGGGTTTCTCGACGGACTTCGGGCAAGCACATCCAAATGGGGCGCTTTGCTCGTATTCGATGAAGTGATGACTGGATTTCGCGTGGCCTACGGGGGGGCTCAGACGCTCTACGGGATTCGTCCCGATCTCAGCCTCTTCGGCAAGGTGATCGGCGGCGGGCTCCCCGTCGGGGCTTACGGCGGCCGGCGCGACCTCATGGAGCGGATCGCTCCGTCGGGTCCGGTGTACCAGGCGGGGACGCTCGCGGGCAGCCCCCCGGCGATGGCCGCGGGTGCGGCGGCGCTGGACGTGCTCCGCGAGGACCCGGGGCTCTACCAGCGCCTCGAGAGGCTCGGGGATCGGCTGCAGGCCGGCTTCGAGACCGCCGCCGGGGCGGCGGGGGTTGCATGCCCAGTCGGTCGCGTCGGCAGCATGGTCACCCCGTTCATCGGGATCGACGAGGCGCGCTCCTTCGACGACGTCAAGGGAGCCGATCGCGAGCGCTTCGGGCGCCTCCACGCGGACTGGCTCGACGCCGGAATCCTATGGCCGCCTTCGCAGTTCGAGACCGCGTTTCTTTCGACAACACACACCGACGAGGACGTGGACAGGACGGTGGAGTCATTCGCCCGCGCTCTGTCGACGGTCGCCGTCTGATCTCAGGGGTGACGAAAAAATGGTGCTAGACTGGAGGCTGACATGCCATTCGTAAGCGGACATCTGCCGGAAATCATCATCGTCCTGGTGGTGATCCTGATCATCTGGGGGCCCGGCAAGCTGCCGGATGTCGGCGCCGCCATGGGCAAGGGGATCCGCGAGTTTCGCAAGGCTTCGTCCGAAGCTCACGACGCGGTGGTGAGCACGTCGACGACCGCAACGCCGGCACAAGCGGCTCCTGTGGTTCCGACCGTCGCCGCAACGGCGCCCGCGCAGCCGGCTGGGCCCGTGACAGTGCCGGCCGACGCAACCCCACACCAGCCCTCAGTCTCTGGCTGACGCGCCGCTCGGGCGCGTGCTGACTGGAGGCACGTAAGGTGCAAGGAGTGGCTGGCGACGACGAACGGCGGATGACGATCGTCCAGCACCTGGAAGAGCTGCGACGCGTCCTCATCTGGGTGATGGCCGCCTGGGTCGTCGGAACGGTCGTCGCGTTCATCTTCAACGGGTTCTTCATCGGGCTGCTCCTGCATCCGTTGCACACCGTGCTGCACAACTCGCACAGCATCATCCCCGGCGACCAGGCGATCATCCTGAACCCCACCGAGGGGATCACCGTTCCTTTGAAGATTTCCGCGGTCGTCGGTCTGATCCTTGCGCTGCCGATCATCCTCTGGCAGACGTGGAACTTCGTTTCCCCGGGATTGCGCCCCAAGGAGCGGAAGTTCGTCGGCCCCTTCATCGCCAGTGCGCTGCTGCTCTTTGGCGGCGGGGCGGTGTTCGCCTACTTCGTGATGCCCCTCGAACTCAACTTCCTCGCCAACTTCCTGAGCGGCAATGCCGTGTACTTCCCGGACCTCAACAACTACATCGGCTTCTTCCTGATCATCATCTTCATCTTCGGGATCACCTTCGAGATGCCGGTCGTGCTCGTGCTGCTCGGTCTACTCGGCTTCGTCTCGTCGAAGAAGCTGAAGGGCTGGCGCAAGGTCGCCTACGTGGTCATCATCATCGCCGCGCTGGTGATCACGCCGGGCGCGGACCCGTTCACACCGACCTTGCTGACAATCCCGCTGCTGCTGCTGTACGAAGCGTCGATCATCGTGCTCCAGCGGATCTTCCGGCGCTGACCTTCGGGTCGACCGATACACTCGGCCGGATGCGTCCAGACCAGCGCGCCGCCGATCAGCTCCGTCCGACCTCGATTGAATTGCACCCGATCCCCTACGCGGAAGGGAGCGCGCTGATCACGATGGGGGATACGCGCGTCCTTTGCGCGGCGTCGGTCGAGGAGCGCGTGCCGCCGTTCCGGAAGGGCAGCGGCCGAGGCTGGGTCACCGCCGAGTACGCGATGCTGCCGCGGAGCACGCAGACGCGGTCGGAGCGCGACGGCCGCAAGGGGAGGGTTGACGGCCGCGTCCAGGAGATCCAGCGACTGATCGGCCGAAGCCTTCGCGCCGCGGTCGACTTCGAGGCGCTTGGCGAGCGCAGCATCCTGATCGACTGCGACGTCATCGTCGCCGACGGAGGCACCCGGACGGCATCGATCACGGGTGGGTATGTCGCGCTGGCGCTGGCCGTGGGCCGGCTGCGCGAGGCTCGCGTGGTCCGCTCGGATCCGTTGCGCTGGCCGGTGGCGGCGGTGAGCGCGGGCATCGTCGCCGGCGAGGCGCGGCTCGACCTCTGCTACCTCGAGGACTCTGCGGCCGAGACCGACATGAACTGCGTGGGATCAAGCGACGGCAGATTCATCGAGCTGCAGGGGTCGGCTGAGCAGGAGCCGTTCTCCCGGGAAGAGCTCGATTCCCTGCTCGGACTCGCCGGCGCCGGGCTTGCGCAGCTCTTCGCCCTGCAGGCAGAGGTGTTGAGCGCGGCGAAATGAGCGGCCGCGTCCTGGTCCTGGCCACCCACAATTCCGGGAAGCTCAGGGAGCTGCGCGTCCTCCTCGGCCGGTGGCCGCTGCGCCTCCAATCCCTCGAGGAGGCGGGCTTCGTGGCGGCGCTCGAGGAGCCCGGTCCCGGCTATACGGAATCGGCGCTCGCCAAGGCGATGGCGGTGTGCGCGGCGACCGGTCTCCCGGCACTGGCCGACGACAGCGGGATCGAGGTGGACGCACTCCGAGGCTGGCCCGGCCCGATGTCCGCGCGCTGGATGGGCGACCAGGCAACCGACGACGACCGGCTCCACGGCCTCCTCGCCGAAGTGGAACGCCGCACCCCCGATGATCTCCGAGCGCGCTACGTCTGCGTGGCCGCGCTGGCCACGCCCGGCGCGGAGCCGGTCACCGCGCACGGCGAGTGCCTGGGGACGCTTGTCGAGCCGCGGGGCCGCAACGGCTTCGGCTACGACCCGGCCTTCCTGTCACTGGATCTCGGGATCACGTTTGGCGAAGCGACCGACGAGGCCAAGGCACGGGTCTCCCATCGGGCACGGGCGATCGCCAGGCTGGGCGAATCCGCAGCGTTCGAGCCCCTGCTGCTCGATTGAGGGTCATCCGGCGGGGATCGCGGCGCCGGTCACCGGTGCTGCGGCCTCCGAGAGCAGCCACTCGATGACCGCGGCGACGGCGTCCGTGCTCACCCACGACGAGCGGTTTGCTTTGGGCATCGACTCGCGGTTGGCGGGCGTGTCCATGGTCCCGGGCAGAACGGCATTGACGGTGATCCCATGCCCCTGCAGCTCCGCCGCCATGACCTGAACGAGCCGCAACACGGCCGCCTTGCTCACCTGGTACGCGGCCTGGCCCCGGGCCACATCGAGGGCGGCGCGCGATGCGACGATCACGATCCGGCCGCCCGCGCCGGCCGCGACCATCGACGCTGCCGCGGCGCGCGCAAGGCGCCACGGAGCGAGGAGGTTGGCTTCGATCTGCGATTCAATCGCCGCGTCGTCGACCTCATGGGCACGTCCCGCCGCGAATCCGCCCGAGGCGCTGACCACCCCTTCCCAGGAACCCCTGGATTCAACGGCCACGCGCAACCGGGCGACCGACTTCGAGATCGTCGAGATCGCATTCGATCTCGGTAACCCGGGGCATCGGCGCCGCGCGACCCGGGTGACGCGTGGGAATCACCACCTGGCGGCCGGCCGCGGCCAGGCGGCTCACCACCGCGGTACCGAGCGCTCCGCCGCCGCCACCCACAACGGTGACCCCGTGCCGCTGAACAACCACAATGTTTCCTCGTGGACCCTGGGACCGAGCCGACGTTCCGGCCACGGGCGGTGGCTCGTGCCCTGGTGGCCATCATCGCTCTCGTGGTCGTCGGCCTGGTTGGTTTCCTCGTGGCACACGGCGTCGCGCAGATCAACCCCTCGAGCATCACCCCGGTCAACCCGCCGGCGGCGAGCGCTCCGACGCCGCCACCGCCGGTCCTGACCGACATCGGACGGGGCGATCTCGCCAGTGTGGTGACCGTCGAGGCCGAGCTGCAAAACGGTGCCGAGGAGTCACTCGGCACCGGGTGGATCTTCGACAGCAAGGGTGACGTGGTGACCAACGCCCATGTCATCAACGGTGTCGACGCGCTTCGGGTGACCGACCGTGCCAATCACACTCACGTTGCGAGGCTGGTGCAGAGCAGCGCGTCGCTCGACCTCGCCGTGATCCGGGTGAGCGGCACCCTGGTCGGGACACCGTTGCCCGTCGACCCCCGTCAGCTCACGTCCGTACCGCTTGCCGTGATCACGCTGGCGTCGAGCCGGGCCACCGGGCAGGCCGACATGACCGTAGAGCGGCTGATCGGGCTCGACGCCAGCGTCCCGCTCGCGGCGAGCGGCATCCAGGCGGGCCAGTCCTCGCCCCAGGAGTACAACGACATGCTCCACCTCACCGGCGCCAGGATCTACGAGGGCAACAGTGGCGGCCCCGTGCTCGACGCGCAGGGGCAGGTGATCGGGATCGTCACGCTGGCGGCAAGCACGAGTGCGCCGGACGCATACGCGATCCCGATCAGCCGGGTGCTCACATATCTGCACGCCTGGGTCGCACTCGGATGATTCCGGCACGCATTGGGTATCGTCATCACTGACGGGGACGTACAGACGTACCCCGAGGAGCAACCACCGTGCCCACATACGACTTCGATATCGCGATCATCGGCGGGGGCCCTGCCGGGCTGACGGCTGCGCTCTATGCGGGCCGGAACCGCGAGCGGGCCGTCCTTCTCGAGGGCAAGGCCCCGGGCGGTCAGCTGCTCAATACCGAGCTTATCGAGGATTACCCGGGCTTTCTCTCCATTCTCGGCGGCGAGCTGGCCGCCGTCATGGAGGAGCAGGCCGCGCATTTCGGCACCGAGCTGGTACGCACCGAGGTCAAGGCGATCAAGGTCCTGGCGGACGGGATGAAGCTGATCGAGACCTACAACGGTGACTACCTCGCACCGGCGGTGATCATCACCGCGGGCGGCAATCCGCGCAAGCTCGGGGTCTCAGGCGAGGAGGAGTTCGCCGGTCGCGGCGTGTCCTACTGCGCCGTCTGCGATGGTGCGTTCTTCAAGGATGTCCACCTCGCGGTCGCGGGCGGCGGTGACGCGGCTGTCGAGGAGGCGCTGTTTCTCACCCGCTACGCCAGCAAGGTCACGATCATCCACCGGCGCAAGGAGTTCCGCGCACAGCCGATCCTCCTCGACGAAGCTCGCAAGCACCCCAAGGTCGAGTTCCTCGTCGATACCATCATCGAAAGCGTCGACGGCGACGAGAAGGTGCGCCGGTTGTCGTTGCGAAACCTGGACACTGAACGTCGCTCCGAGCTCGAGGTGGGAGGGATCTTCATCTTCATCGGCTTCATCCCCAACACCCAGCTGGTGGATCACCACATCGATCATGACAAGGCTGGCTATTACGTGACCGATCCGATGACGATGATGACCAACATCCCGGGCATCTTCGCTGCCGGCGACGTGCGCAGCCAGCTGACCCGGCAGATCACCACCGCCGTCGGCGACGCCACCACCGCGACGATCGCGGCGAGCAAGTGGATCGAGGACTGGCGGCGTGGCCGAGACGACACCCCTCCCGAGCTCGTCGAAGCGACCCTGCACGGCGCCGTCTGAGGACGCCGCCCGTGAGCATCACCACCGGGCACGGCGACGGCGGAGAGACCGGCCTGCTGTACGGCGGCCGGGTCGCCAAGGACGACCTTCACACCGAGGCGTACGGCTCGCTCGACGAGGCGATATCGGCGCTCGGTCTCGCCAGGTCGCTGACTGATTCCGCGGATCGCGCCGCCCGGATCCTCGAGCTGCAGCGCGAGCTCTTCGTGGTTGGCGCCGAGCTCGCCACCGGCCCCGGGCACCGGCCCGACCTCGAGCGCCACTTCAACGTGGTGACCCCGGCGATGTCGGACGCGCTCGAACGCGAGATCCACGACCTGGAAGCGCGGGTGCCGCTGCCCGGGGGCTTCGTCATCCCTGGAGGAACACCCGCTGGCGCGGCCATCGACCTCGCCCGGACCCTCGTGCGGCGTGCCGAGCGCCGTACCGTCTCGCTCCAGCGCGCGGGCGGGGTCGAGAACCCCGAGGTGCTCCGCTACCTCAATCGCTGCTCGGACCTGCTCTTCATGCTCGCCCGCGAGGCCGAGCAGGGTGCCACCGTCGCATCGGGCGGTCAGCGCCGCCGCGGCGCTGACGGGAATGCCGATACCTAGAGATCAGGCGGGAACCAGTCCGCGCCAGGCGCAGCAGTCCGCGCTCCATGGGCGCGAAGATCAGGTCGTTGACTGCGATGCCGACGACAAGGATCGTGAGCATCGCGGCGAGGATCTCGGAAATGTCGGTCAGGTCGCGCCCGTTCTGCAGGATCTGTCCGAGACCCGCGTTCGCGGTCGATCCGATGATCAGCTCAGCAGCCATCAGTGAGCGCCACGAGAATGCCCAGCCCTGCTTCATACCGGCCACATAGCCCGGCAGCGCCGCTGAGAAGATGAAGTGCCGGTAGTACCCGGGGCCGCGAGCCCCGATCGAGTTCGCGAGACTGAAGGTGAGCGGCGGGATGTTGTCATACGAGGACATCAACCCCATGGCGATCGACGGGAAAGCACCCATGATCACGACGAAGTACACGGCATACTCGACCTGCCCGCCGATGGCGAGGAACACGGCAGCAATCGGTACCCAGACGACTGACGGAAGGCTCTGAAGGCCGGCGAGGAGCGATCCAACCCCGGCGCGGAGCACTGGGACGCGGACCACCGCCAGCCCGACCAGGGTCGCGAGGACGAGCGCGAGAACGTAGCCGATCGCGGCGCGCTCGAGCGTCTGGACGAGCGCAGGCAGGAGCACGCCAATGTGGGTCAGGTACCCGATCTCGCCGATCGCGTCGCCAGGGCCCGGAAGCCGTGCATCGCCTGGTGACCGCACGCCGGCGATGACCAGAATCTGCCAGATCGCCAGCAGGATGCCGATGGCGAGAACCCGCGGCCACGCGGCGCTGAGGATGCGCTGGAACTTATTCCGCTCCATTGCTGACCGCCCCGGCCCGAAGCCGCCCTGTGATCTCGTGCGCAAGTCCTGACACCTCAAAAGAGTTGAGCTCGCGAGGCCGGGTGATGTCGACATCCCAGATCTGCGCGACCCGTCCCGGACGGGGGGTCATGAGCACGACCCTGTCGCCAAGACGCACGGCCTCGCGAACATTGTGGGTGACGAAGATGATCGTCTTGCCGGTTTCCTGCCAGATCCGATTCAGGTCATCGTGGAGCTGATCGCGAGTGAGCGCGTCGAGAGCCGCGAAGGGCTCGTCCATGAGCAGCAGCTCCAACTCCTGCGCGAGTGCGCGTGCCAGTGCACAGCGCTGGCGCATGCCACCAGAAAGCTGATGCGGGCGGTGGTCGGCGAACTCGATGAGCCCGACCATGGACAGCAGACGGTTCGCCGTCCTGTTGCGCTCGAGGGTGTCCACCTTGTGAATGCGCATGGGCAGCTCGACGTTGCGCCGCACCGTCAACCAGGGCAGCAGTGCCGGCTCCTGGAACATCATCGCTGGACGTCCATCGGCGATGTGGATCGTGCCCGAGGTGACCTTGTCGAGGCCGGCGATCAGCGAGAGCAACGTCGATTTGCCGCACCCGGAGGCGCCGAGGATGCAGACGAACTCTCCCTTGTCCAACTCCAACGAGACGTTCTCGAGCGCGGTCGTCGAACGCTTGCCGTTGCCGAACACCTTCGTGACCCCGTCCAGAGTCACGAAGGGTTCGTCGACCTCGAGTGTTAGAACCGCGGGGCGCGGGAAGAGCGCGATGTTCATCAGCCGAGCCCTCCGGCGCTGACGGTCGGGTCGCCTGCGGCGCTGAGCAGGGCGTTCAGTGGGCCGAGGTTGAGGATGCCCTTGATGGCAGCCGTCTGGTTGAACCCAAGCTGCTTCGCGTTGTTCGCGTCCGTCTGCAGGTCGGCGGAGAACGGGTCGAGCACGAAGCTGAGGCGCGTCCAGGCGAGGGCAAGCACGCTTGACTTCAGGAGCTTGCCGCCGGTGGTCGCCGCGAGCGCGGCGTTGACCGCGGCGGGCGCCGCCGACTCGTTCGAGTTGATCCAGTTCACCGACTTGACGAGCCCCTTGAGCAGGTCGCTGACGATGCCAGGGTGGTTCTTGAGCAGGTTCTCGGTCACCACCAGCACCGTGGTCGGGAACTGCCGGTTCGGCCAGAGCGACGCCTCGTCAACGGCCAACGTCCCCTTTCCTTGAAGGATGAACTCGGATTCGTACGGCTCGGGAACCCAGCCACCCGCGATCTTGCCGGCTTCGAAGTTCTGCAGGCTGACGGCGTTGCCAGAGCTCGAGTCGATGGCCACCTGGCCGCCGCCGTTGATGTTGGTGGCAAGTCCCTTGGTCGCCAGCCAGCTGCGCAGGGCGACGTCCTGGGTGTTACCGAGCTGCGGCGACGAGAGCGTCTTACCCATGAGATCCGCCGGGAAATTCCCGCCGGCGATGGACTTGCTGACCACGAGCCCTGCCCCGCCCGACGCCGTGCCTGCGACGATCACCACGTTGCCGTTGGTCTTGATGTAGGCGTTGATCGCGGGACCGGGGCCGACGAACGCAGCGTCGAGCGTGCCGCCGAGAAGCGCCTCGCTCTCCGCCGGACCAGCACTGAATGTGGTGGTTTTAACCGTCGTGCCTTTGGGCATCGCACCCTGGAAGAAGCCTTTGGACACCCCGATGAGCGCCGGGGCGTGGGTCAGGTTGACGAGGTACCCGAGGTTGACCGTCGACGGATTCGGCTGCGCGGTCGGGCCGGCGGCTGGATCCCCGCCGGACCCGCAGGCCCCGACCACCACGGCGGTGGCAATCAGTGCGACTGACGTCGTGGCGCGACGGGTGCCGCGATGGCGCGTGTGAAGTGTTCCCCAGACCATGAGCGTGCTTCCCCGTTACGAATTTCTCTTCCCAAGGCCCCCTCTCGATCGGCCTCGTGCCCGGCTCTCTCCGGCCGGTGCATGCGGATGACTCTCCGGTCAATGCCGAGCATTAAGCAATGAGCATGCTTTGAACGGAATGATCCCTTTATGGGAACATTGGCCCCTTCTGCCCGGGAATCAGCCTGCGATTGGCTGCGGCTATGCCTCCAGTAGGCGCGAGCAGCGCAGCGCGAGCCAGAGCTGATGGCGTTGCTCGGGATCGTCGGCGTCTATGCCGAGCTGGCGGAGCCGTCCGACCCGATAGACGACGGTGTGGCGATGGACGCCGAGGCGTTCGGCGGCCTCGCCGATACTCCGGCTGTCGAGCAGGGCCTCGAGCGTTGCGACGAGCTCCAGCCTTCGGTTGGGCGTCCCCACCTCCAGCGGGCCAAGTACGCGGTCGATGAAGGAGCGCATCGCGTCGTGATCGTCGGCGACCGCGGCGAAGACCCCGACCTCTGCGTCGGTGTGCACCGACCGCTCCGGGTAGAGCTTGCGACCCACCTCGAGGGCGCGGCGCGCCTGCTGTGCCGCAGGGGCGATCGCATCGAGGGTCGCGGCCACCGGGCCGACCCCGAAGACAACCGGTCCGACCGCGGCGCACAGCTGGGCAAGGTCGAGACCGTCAGGAACGAGCGCGATCCAGAGCCCGGGCTCCTCGCCGATCAGGTGGGCGCCCTCGGCTCGCCAGGTCACCTCGAGCTGCCGTTCCTCCTCGAGGGTCGGCGCCGAACACGCCACCACCGTGTAGGGCGGGACCAGGGTGAGCTCTGCCGACGCGGCGATGCGGCGAAGCTCGGCGGATGCGTCGCCGGCGAGCAGTCGCTGGAGGATGCGATCGCGATCCCGGTCACGCTGACGGAGCAGCCGCTCCCTGGTCTCCAGGTAGGCGCCGCCGACTGCCGCGCTGATCTCGTCGAAGTACTCGAGCACGGAGCTGGTCAGACCGATCACGGTGCTCGGCGGCACGTCGTCGAGGATCGCGGGCTGGCCGATCACCTCGTCCCAGAGCACCCGGGCCGCCAGTCGGTAGGCGCCGAACACCAACTCGAGCGGCACCTCGAGCTCGGCCTGCTGCGCACCCATGGATCCGAGGCGCTCCAGGTCGCCGGCTCGAAGTCCGCGCCCGTCGCGAAGCAGGCGGACGAAGGTGCGCAGCGCGTCGCGGCACGCCGCGGTGACGGTCCGGAAGTACCCAAGCGTCCGGAAGCGGCTGTCGGGCAGGGAGATCCCGGAGACGATGTGCCGGGTCATCCGGCGCGCGATCACGTCGACCTCCGACAGCAGCCGGACGGTCACTTCCGGCGGCAGAGTGGCCCCCACGGACAACCTGAGGTCGGGCGCCTTGGTCAATTGGGCCATATTGTCCCTTATGTACAAATCCTGGGCCGTACGCCGGATGACATTGCCCACCCTTTGTGCCGGCCGAAGAAAGTATGCTGCTTTCAATGCTCTACGACGACATGTTCATCCGGCTCGAGCGCGCCCGCTGGACGCTCAACACCGACATCCCCTTCGACGACATCGATCCGAGCCTGCTGAGTCCCCAGTGGATCAGCGACCTCCGCAACATCTGCCTGACGGAGCTGTCCGCGCTCTACGCAACCGAGATGTTCCTCCGTGACTTTTACACGGACATCGATTTCTGCAGCTTCATCTCGATCTGGTTCTACGAGGAGATGAAGCACCACCTCACCTTGCGCAAATACCTGGAGCGGTGCGGTGAGACCTTCGACGAGGCCAAGCTTCCCGAATTGCGACTCACGTTCGCGCCGGGACCGGCGATCGAGACGCTCACCATGCACTTCTGCGGCGAGCAACGCCTCGCTCACTGGTACACGGCATTCAGCGAACAGGCGCCCGAGCCGGTGATCCGGAAGATCTTCAAGATCCTCGCCGGCGACGAGCTGCGCCATGCAGCGTGCTATGCGAAGTACATGCGCCGCGCGGTCACCAACAAGCCGGAGGTCCTGCCCGACATCCTGAAGATGTCGCTCTGGATGATGCGCACCACCAACGACGCGCCCAAGCACCCGACGACGATCACCGAGCCGTCCGTGGTCAGCAAGCTCGAGGACCCCGAGTATGTGTCGCGGATGCTGAACTGGTACCTCCCGGGCCGCGATCACGAGGCTCCCGTGCAGCGTCGCATCCTCGCGCTGCTGTCCGAGTTGAGCGGCGTGGAGATCAAAAACCTGCGCGAGATCCCGCCGTTGGTGCGCAAGTTGACGGCGGCCCAGCAGCTCTCTCCCGCGGCTGCCTGAGCCGGCGAACCCGCCGCACCTATAATCGGGCGGCGATGGGTGAAGCGGTGGTGCGCGTCCGTGCCGTTGTCCACGGCCGGGTGCAGATGGTCGGGTTTCGCGCCTTCGTGCTTCAGCATGCCAGTGACGCCGGCCTGTCGGGGACGGTGCGAAATCAGCCTGATGGCTCCGTCGAGACCGTCTTCGAAGGGCCCGGTGCCGAAGTGGAACGGATGCTCGACCTGGTCCGTCAAGGCCCGAGCCATGCGCGCGTGGAGCGGGTCGATGTCGAGCACCTGGCCCCGACCGGCAACCTTCCCGCGATGATGGTGGCGACATGACCATACGCTTCGCCGAACGGCTTTCTCGACTCGGCACCGAGAGTGCATTCGAGGTGCTCGCCCACGCGCGCCTGCTCGAGGCCGAGGGACGAAGCATCGTCCATCTCGAGATCGGCGAGCCAGATTTTGCCACTCCTGACAATATCACCGACGCTGCCGTGCGCGCGATGCGCGAAGGGGCGACCCACTACACGGCGGCGAGCGGCATCCGCGAGGTGCGCGAGAAGACCGCCGCGTACGTCACGCGCCACACCGGCGTGCCGACACAGTTCGAGAATATCGTGCTGACCCCCGGTTCGAAGAACCTGCTGCTGTTCGCACTGCTCTCGCTGATCGAGGAGGGCGACGAGGTCATCGTTCCCGACCCCGGATATCCGATCTACCGATCGCTGGTGGAGTTCATCGGCGCCCGGGCGATCTCGCTGCCGCTCCGCCAGGAGAACGACTTTCGCGCCGACGTCGAAGAGCTGGCGCGGCTGATCACCCCGCGGACCCGGATGCTCGTGGTCAACTCGCCGCAGAACCCGACCGGGGGCATCCTCACCCGAGAGGACTGCGAGGCGATCGCGCGCCTCGCCATCGATCACGATCTGGTCGTGCTGAGCGACGAGATCTACAACCGCCTGAGCTACGACGGCGCCCACGTGTCGCTGTACGGGATCGACGGCATGGCCGAGCGGACCATCTACATGGACGGCCTCTCCAAGGCATGGGCGATGTGCGGCTGGCGGCTCGGCTTCGGCGCGATGCCCGTGGCGATCGCGAAGAAGATGGACACGCTGATGATCAACAGCTCGTCGTGCGCGGCGGCCTTCACGCAATGGGCCGCGGTCGAGGCCTTCGACTCGCCGGAGTCCGACGCCGCCGTCGACCGCATGGTCGCCGAGTTCGGTCATCGTCGCAACCGCATCGTCGACCTCCTGAATGAGATCCCCGGCTTCAAGTGCCATCGTCCTGCGGGCGCCTTCTACGTCTTCCCGGACATCACCGCCACCGGTTTCGGCGATCGCGAGCTGGCCACCTCGCTGCTCGACGAGGTGGGCGTCGCGGTGCTCCCCGGTCGATCCTTCGGGCCGGAGGGCGCCGGGCACATCCGCCTCAGCTACGCGGCGTCGATCGCCAACCTGGAGGAGGCGGCGCGCCGCATCGCGCAGTACGTCGGTGCAGCGGTCCCCGGATGACACCTCCATGGCGCGCTCGTGATGAACCAGCCGGTTCCCGGCCTCGAGGAGACACAGCGCCTTCTCGCTGACCACGACGGCGTCGCGGTCGTTCTCGAGCTTCCGATCGGCGAAGCGACCCCGGTTGCCGCCATGCGAGCGCTCGGGACTGATGCGAGCTGCTTCCTGCTCGAATCGGTCGAGGGAAGTGGGGCGGTGGCTCGCTGGTCGATCCTCGGCCACCGTCCGTCGCGCGTGATCAGCGACGCCGGGGATGGTGAGGACCCGCTCGCCCTCCTCGAGCGCGACGTTGCGTCGATCCGGGTTGCCACCGCGCCAGGGGTTGGGGCCCCGCTGTTCGGCGGCGCAGTCGGCTTTCTCACCTACGAGGCGGCGGGGCGGTACGAGCGCCTCCCGGCGGCGACCCATAACCCGCTTGATCTGCCGCATCAGTGGTTTGCGATCTTCGACACCGTCGCGGTCTTCGACCATGCGCAGCATCGCCTGCTGCTCTCCAGCTGCGTCCGTCGCGACGATCCCGAGGGAATTGATGCCGCCTACGAGCAGGCGCTCACCCGCATCGGCGAGTTGCGCGCGGCGGTGTGCTGGGCGGTTGCGGGCCGGCCTCTCGCTTGCCGGGCATTCCCGTCGACGTCGCCGCCCACGATCCCGAAGCCAATCTTTCAAGGGACGAGTACCAGGACCGGGTGCGGCGAGCGCTCGACTACATAGTGGCCGGAGACATCTTCCAGGTCCAGGTGTCGCGGCGATTCGCCGTGCCGCTGCAGGCGGATCCCTTCGACGTGTACGTCGCCCTGCGCGCCATCAACCCGAGCCCGTACATGATCTATATCGCCACGCCGGAGTGCACGCTGGTCGGTGCCTCGCCCGAGATGCTCGTCCAGGTCACGGAGAGCAGCGTCCGATATCACCCAATCGCCGGAACCCGGCGGCGGGGGCGCACACCCGAGGACGACGCGCGCATGGAGCGTGAGCTTCGATCCAGCGACAAGGAGGCGGCGGAGCACCTCATGCTTATCGATCTCGGGCGCAACGATCTTGGACGGGTGTGCTCGACCGGCAGCGTGCGCGTCACCCAGCACATGGAGGTGGAGCGCTACTCGCACGTCATGCATCTGGTGAGCAGCATCGAAGGGACCCTCGACGAAGGCTACGGTTCGCTCGACGCGCTGCGCGCGTGCTTTCCCGCCGGGACGGTCACCGGGGCGCCGAAAATCCGTGCGATGGAGATCATCGCCGAGCTCGAGCCCGAGGTTCGCGGACCCTACGCCGGCGCGATCGGCTACGTCGGCTACGGCGGGGATCTCGACACGGCGATCGCGCTGCGCACCATCGTGGTCCGGCAGGGCATCGCATACGTGCAGGCGGCGGCCGGCATCGTCGCCAACTCGTCGCCTCACGAGGAGACGGTCGAGATCGACAACAAGGTGGCCGCGCAGATCCTCGCGGTGGAGGAGGCGAACGCGTGGGCTCGACGCTGAGCGGCCAGGTGCTGGTCATCGACAACTACGACTCGTTCACGTTCAATCTGGTGCAGTACCTGCGCGAGCTCGGCGCGACGGTTGCCGTCGTGCGCAACGACGCGCTTTCCGTCGCCGACATCGCGCGCTTGGATCCCGCGGCGATCGTGATGTCGCCGGGACCGCGAATCCCCGAGGAAGCGGGGATCTGCGTCGACCTCATCCGCGAGCTTGGGCTGACTGTGCCGATGCTCGGCGTGTGCCTCGGCCACCAGGCAATCGGCGTCGCCTATGGCGCCAGGGTTGTCCGCGCGCCTGCCGTGGTCCACGGTAAGGTCGGCGCGGTCCACCATGCTGGCGCCGGCGTGCTCCGCGGTGTCGAGGATCCGTTCATGGCCACCCGCTACCACTCCCTCGTGGTCTCGACCACTGGGCTACCCGGCGTTCTCGAGGCGACGGCATGGAGCGACGACGGCCTGATCATGGCCATGCGCCACCGAGACTTTGCCGTCGAGGGTGTGCAGTTCCACCCCGAGTCGGTGGGCACACCGGCCGGTCGTGCGCTGCTGCGCAACTTCCTCGACACGGCGGGCATCGCCGTCGGAGTGGGCTCGTGAGTGCGGTGGAGGCGCGCTCAGCGCCATCGCGCGTCGCAAGCGCGCCGAGGTCGAGCAGCTCCGCTGCGTGGAGGCCACACTCTGGGCCAAGGCCGAATCGCTGCCTGCCGCGCGCGGCACGGCGGACGCGCTGCGCGGCGGCACGATCATCGCCGAGATCAAGCGCCGCTCACCGAGTGGCGGTGTCCTCCGTCCCGAGCTGGATCCAGCGGCGCTCGCGAGGGAATATGCCGCGTGCGGCGCTGCCGCCATCTCGGTGCTTACCGACGGACCCGACTTCGGGGGCTCGCTCGACGACCTCGCCCGGGTGCGCGCCGCGCTCGATATTCCGTTGCTGCGCAAGGATTTCACGCTCGATCCGGTGCAGATCGCCGAAGCCCGGGTGGCGGGCGCCGACTGGGTGCTCCTGATCGTCGCGCTGCTCGACACCGACACCCTCGACCTCTGTCTCGCCGGTGTCGCTCGCAGCGGTGCGCACGCGATCGTCGAGGTGCACGACGTCGATGAGGCGCGCGTCGCCGTCGCCGCGGGAGCCGAGTGCGTCGGCATCAACAACCGCAACCTGAGCACGCTCGCCACCGACCTGGCGACCTTCGCCCGGGTACGTCACGCCATCCCGGAGGGCATCATCTGCATCGCCGAGTCAGGGGTTCGCAGCCCGGCCGACGTCTTGCGCCTCGTCAACGAGGGAGCCGACGCGGTGCTCGTCGGCGAGGCGCTGATGCGCGCCCATTCCCCGGCGGACGCGTGCGCCGCGATGGTCGCCGCGGCGCACGACGCGATGCGCTCGTGATCGTCAAGGTGTGCGGCGTGCGCACGGCCGAGATCGCCGAGGCGGCGATTGACGCGGGCGCCGACTGGATCGGCTTGATGCTGGTGCCGAGGAGCGCGCGGTGGGTTGACGACGATGCGGCCCTGGCGGTGATGCGGGCGGTCGGCGGCCGCGCGGATCTGATCGGCGTCTTCGTCGAGCCCAGCGCCGCCGAGTGCGAGGACGCGGCAACTCGATACCGGCTCGCCGGCGTCCAGGTGCACGGCGACTTCGACCGCACGCTGGTTATGACCTGCTCCGTTCCGGTCATTCCTGTCTTCAACGTGGAGGACCGGGTCGCGGCGACCACCATCGACTGGGCACCGGACACGCTGGTGATGCTCGACGGAATGCCCGACAGGGGAGCGCTCCCCGGCGGCACCGGGCACCACGTCCCCATGGGCTGGGCCGCGGATGTCGCCCGCCACCGCGAGATCCTGCTCGCCGGGGAACTCGGTCCGGACGACGTCGCGCAGGCGATCGCCACCGTGCGTCCCGCCGGCGTGGATGCGTCGAGCCGGCTGGAGCGGCGTCCCGGAGAGAAGGATCCCGAGCTCGTCCGACGCTACGTGATCGCTGCTCGATCAGCCTCGGCGACGCTGGAGGTGGAGCCGCGATGAGTGCGCAGACGCGCGGCCGCTTCGACGGGTATGGCGGCGCGTATGTGCCCGAGACCCTCGTGCCGGCCCTCGAGGAGCTCGACGCCGAGATGATCAGCGCCTTCGCCGACATAGCCTTCACCACCGACCTCGACCGCCGGCTCGCCGAGTTCGCCGGCCGTCCGACGCCGGTGACCCACGCCCGCCGCCTCAGCGCCGCGTCCGGGGGGGCCCAGATCTGGCTCAAGCGTGAGGACCTCCTCCACACCGGCGCGCACAAGCTGAACAATGCCCTCGGCCAGGTCCTGCTCGCCGAGCGCATGGGCAAGCGGCGGATCATCGCCGAGACGGGAGCGGGGCAGCACGGGGTTGCGACCGCGACGGCGTGCGCCGCGCTCGGCCTCGAGTGCGTTGTGTACATGGGTCGCGAGGACATGCGCCGCCAGGCGCTCAACGTCTACAAGATGGGCTTGCTCGGGGCCGAGGTCGTGCCCGTGGACAGCGGCTCGGCTACCCTCAAGGACGCCACCAACGAGGCGATCCGTGACTGGGTGGGACATGTTCGCGGCACCCATTACGTCATCGGCAGTGCCGTCGGACCGCATCCGTACCCGTCGCTGGTGCGACGCCTGCAGCAGGTGATCGGCGACGAGGCGCGCGCGCAGATGCTCTCCCGTCTGGACCGTAAGCCTTCGGTGGTGGTGGCCTGCGTCGGCGGGGGAAGCAACGCCATCGGAATGTTCGCGGCGTTTCTCGACGACGACGTTCGCCTGATCGGTGTCGAGGCGGCGGGGCGTGGGCTCGACAGCGGCGAGCACGCGGCGCCACTCTCGCGAGGCCGTCCCGGCGTGCTCCACGGGTCGCTGAGCTACCTGATGCAGGATGACGCCGGACAGGTCCTCGCCACCCATTCGATCAGCGCCGGCCTCGACTATCCGGGGGTCGGCCCGGAGCACAGCGCGCTCCGCGACAGCGGGCGGGTCGACTATCTCACCGCCACCGACGCGGACGCCCTCGCCGCGTTCCATCAACTCTGCCTGCTCGAGGGCATCATCCCCGCCCTCGAGTCGTCGCACGCCCTGCATGTCGCCGCCAGGATCGCCGTCGATCGAGCTCCTGACGACGTGGTGCTCGTCTGCCTCAGCGGCCGCGGTGACAAGGATGTCGACACCGTGCGCGAGCACGACCCGGTATGACCGCGGCACCGGTGACGCGGTTCACCGCCGCCTTCGCCGGCCGGACGGAGGATGCGCCCCCAGGGCTCATCCCTTATTTCAGCGCCGGATATCCGCATCTCGACAGCCTCGGAGCGCTGCTGCTGTGCGCGCAGCGCAGCGGCTGCATCGCGGCCGAGGTGGGGATCCCGTTCAGCGATCCGCTGGCGGACGGACCGACGATCCAGCGCACCGGTCACGTGGCTCTGAGCAACGGGATGACCGCGGCCACAGCGCTCGCGCAGGTGCGCGCTGCGCGTACAGCCGGCGTGAGCATCCCGCTCGCGGTGATGACCTATATCAACCCGGTGCTCAGTTTCGGCATCGTCGACTTCGCGAGAGTGGCGTCGGCGGCGGGGGTCGACGGCATCATCCTTCCCGACCTCCCGCTCGACGAGGCCGCGGGCGCCAGGGAGGCGATGCACACCACCGGCGTGGCGCTGATTCCGCTGGTCGCACCCACCACCACGGCGGATCGCCTGGCGCGCATCTGCGCGACCGCCGCGGGGTTTGTCTACTGCATCGGCGTGACTGGTGTCACCGGCGCGCGGCGCACGATCGCCGGCGACGCGATCTCGCTACTCGACGCGGTGCGCGAGCTGACACCACTGCCGCGAGCACTCGGCTTCGGACTCTCGACGCACGAGCACCTGACGGCGCTGCGCGGGCACGCTGAAGCGGCCGTGGTCGGGTCCGCGCTGCTCGACGCCATCGGCCTCGATCCCGACATCGCGGTCGCCGCCGCCGGGCGATTCCTCACCGCCATGATCGGCACTCAGATGGCGCCGGCGGGGTGACCCATGAGCGCGTCTCTCCGGCAGCTCGGGTCGACGGCGACGTCGACGTTCCCGGTGACAAGTCAATCAGCCACCGCGCCCTGATCCTTGGTGCCCTGGCGAAGGGCCGGACGTACATCGGCAACGCGTCGCCGGCGGCGGACGTCCTTGCGACCGCCGCCTGCCTGCGCGCCTGTGGCGCCTGGGTGCGTGACTTCCCACCGGATCGGTACGCGCTCGACGGGGCAGGCGCCGGCATCAGCCTGCGCAGCCCCGACGGCGTGCTCGACTGCGCCAACTCGGGGACCACCATGCGCCTGCTCACCGGCGCGCTCGCCGGGAGCGACTGCGACGCGACCCTCGACGGCGACGCGTCGTTGCGCCGGCGTCCGATGCTGCGCGTCGCCGAACCGCTGCGCGCCATGGGGGCGGGCATCGACGCATCGCCGCAGGGGACCGCGCCACTCCGGGTACGGGGCAGGAGCAGGCTCGAGGGGGTGACCTGGCGGTCACCGGTGGCAAGCGCGCAGGTGAAATCGGCCATCCTGCTCGCCGGGCTCTCGGCCGACCGGCCGACCACGGTCGTCGAACCGGTGCCGAGCCGGGACCACACCGAGCGGATGCTCGGCATGTGCGGGGTCGCGGTGGTGTCGAACGGGTCCGAGGTGACCGTCCATCCCGGACCCCTCGAACCCTTCGGGCTGCGCGTCCCGGGAGACCTCAGCTCCGCCGCGTTCTTCCTCGCGCTGGCGGCGTCCCGTCCCGGCTGGCGGATTCGCTGCCGACGGGTGGGCATCAACCCCGGTCGCACGGGCATCCTGGCGGTGCTCGAGGCGATGGGCGCGGCCATCCAGGTGGAGGAGGGGGAGCCGGCCGGCGGGGTCGAGCCGGTCGGCGACGTCGAGGTGCGCGGAGCCCACCTTCACGGGGTGACGATCTCCGGCTCGCAGACTGTGCGGTCGATCGACGAGCTCCCGATCATCGCGGTGCTCGCGAGTCAGGCCGACGGCGACACCGTGATCCGCGACGCGGGCGAGCTTCGCAACAAGGAGACCGACCGCATCGCCGTGCTCGAGACCGGCCTCCGCCTGCTCGGTGTGCCCTGCGAGAGCAGCCCGGATGGACTCATCGTCCACGGCCCAGTGCGGCTTCGCGGCGCCCATCTCGACGCGGCCGGTGACCACCGTTTGGCCATGGCATGGGCGATCGCGGCGGCGCTGGTGCCCGAGGGTGGCGGCGACACGGTCATCGAGGGGGCTGACGCGGCTGCAGTCTCCTACCCGAGCTTCTTCACCGACCTCGCGACGCTGTTGTCCTCCTGACCCGTCAGGGATCGAAGCTGAGCAGCAGGTGGGCGCTGTCGCGGGCCTCGACGACCTTGAGCCAGCGGACGGCGATGGTGACGGGGAGCACCTCCTGCCCCTCGACATACGCCTGGGCACCCGCGGCATGGTCGATCAGCCGGCGGACCACGTCCATGCGCAGCCCCGGATCCTCGACGACCGATGCGATGCCTCCACCCTGGATCCACCGTGAGGCATTGCCGGGTGAGCACATGAACGCGACCCGCGGATCCGCGGCGAGCTCGCGATGCAGGCGCGACCCGCCTCTGGTCGCGATCAGGAGGCGGATGCCGGTCGCGGTGCGCTCCGGCGCGAAGAAGACGCCGGCGACATGGGGACCCGCCCGACCTGTCGTGGCCAGCGCCATGGTGTCGTAGGCGCGCAGCGCCCAGAGCGCTCGCTCGAGCGCCAGCGGCGTCACCGCCCCGTCGCCATCGCGCTCTGCTTCGGATGTCATCGCAGCAGGCGGCTCAGACGCCGGTCCGCGAGGACACGTCCTCCCGTCTGGCACCGCGGGCAGTACTGAAATGAGCGGGACGCCAGCGAGACCTCGCGGACGGTCTCACCGCAGACCGGGCAGGGCAGCCCGGTGCGGCCGTGGACCTGCATCGACTGCCGCTTCCCATCCTTGAGCGACCCCGGATCCGAGTCGACGGCGAGCGCCACCGCCGCGGTCAACACGTCTCGAATCGCGGCCGCCAGGCGATCGAGCTCCTCGTCGCTGAGCGCGTCCGCATGCCGGAAGGGCGAGAGCTGCGCGGCGTGCAGGATCTCGTCGGAGTAGGCGTTCCCGATGCCGGCGATCACCGACTGGTCGGCGAGCACGCTCTTGAGCGTTCCCCGCTGATCGCGGAGCAGGCTGCCCAGCATCGGCGGCGACAAGCCCGGGTCGAGCGCATCGATCCCGAGTCGGGCCACCCCAGGGACGTCGCCGGGATCGCTGACGATCGAGACCGCAAGGCGCTTGTCCGTCCCGTGCTCGGTGATCTCGAGGCTGCCGCCGTCCTCGAGGGTCACGATCACCGCAAGCGGGCCCCGAAGCGATGGCCGCGCGTTGGTGGGTTTGTCACGAAGCCGGATCCATCCCCCACGGGCGAGATGCACGACCAGGTGCAGGGGTGGAACCGCGAAATCGAGGAACTTGCCCCGACGGACGCAGCCGCCGAAGACCAGGCCCTCGAGCGCGGTCGCCGGCGGGTCGAACGTCTTGAGCACCGCGACCGAGCGCACGGCGACACGCGACACCACACGTCCACGGAGCCGGGTGTCGAACGACCGGCACAGCGCTTCGACCTCGGGCAATTCAGGCATCGCGGATGAAAGAATGCGCTCGGTGCTGAGAAGCGTGGCTGGACCGCGTGCCGTCGGGCCGCGGCGGAGCCGTGCGCACGGGGCGGAGGACGTCCTCTGCGTGCCCCGGTCGACCATCTTTCCGGACGGCGCCTGGCACGGCTTGATCGCGCGCGGACTGGAGCGCGTGCTGCGGACGGTCCACGCGACATCGGAATACAGGCCTCGCGCGGAGATCGAGGACGATCCTGAGCTGCAGCAGATCATCCCGTACTGCGTGGTGCACCACGCTCACAACGACACCTATCTGCTCACCCGCCGCCTTCGACGCTCGAGTGAAAAACGCCTTCACCATCTTTACTCGCTGGGGATCGGCGGACACGTGAACCCTGGCGACGGGGAGGCCGAGGACCCGGTGGTCGGCGGCCTGCGCCGGGAATGGGCCGAGGAGATCCGCTGCGAGGCGCCGGCGCGGGCCAGCCTCGTGGCTCTCCTCAACGACGATTCGAGCCCGGTTTCGCGCGTCCACCTCGGCCTCGTGTTCCTCGTGGAACCCGCCGACGGCGTCGTCGAGGTGCGCGAGGTCGAGAAGCTGGAAGGGGAGTCGCTGTCGCTCGAGGCGATGCGGCGCCACTACCTGAGCATGGAGTCCTGGTCTCAGCTCGTCTTCGACGACCTCGTTGCCGGCGCGCGGACGCGAGTGGAGAAGAGCCCGCTGATCGTCGACCTCGACCCCGAGCCATGACCCGCGCGGTCCCCTCGCACCCGGAGTTCTTTCTCGCGCCCCAGGATCTCGCGGCCTGGTTCGAGGCGAATCCAGCAGCAGCGGAGTTGTGGGTGGGATTCTGGAAGAAGGGCTTTGAGCGCCCGGGCATCTCCTACGCGGATGCCGTCGACGAGGCGTTGTGCAACGGCTGGATCGACAGCGTCATCCGGCGCGTCGACGAGGCGAGTTACATGCTCCGCTTCACCCCGAGACGCCCGAGGAGCAACTGGACGGATGCCAACCTCCGCCGTGTCGAGGAGCTGCGCGCGGCGGGCCGTCTGCACGCCGGCGGGGAGCGCGCGGTCGCGGCACATGCAGCTGCGGGGCGCGCCAAGCGGTGACCCTCCGTATACTCGGCCCTCAATGACAACCACGGTTCGCGTTCCTGGACCGCTGCGCCGGCTTACCGGCGGCAACGCCGAGGTGATTGTCGAGGGCGACACCGTCGGTGCGGTGCTCACCAACCTCGAAGCCACCTATCCTGGCTTCCACGATCGTCTCTACGACGACTCCGGAAGCCTGCGGCAGTTCATCAACATCTATGTCAATGACTCCGATATCCGCTTCGCCCAGGGCCTCGAAACCGCCATCGCCGAACGCGACGAGGTATCGATCGTCCCCGCCGTTGCCGGAGGTGGCGGTCGCCGCTGACCGTCCGCTGGATCTCCTGCCGCGATCAGCGGTGATCGCCGTGGCAATGTCGGGCGGAGTGGACTCCAGCGTCGCTGCCGCTCGCGTTGCGGCCACGGGTCTGCGCGCGTTCGGCATCACCCTGGCGATGTGGCGGGGAGGGCAGGAGATCGTCCGCGATCGCGGATGCTGCTCGATCGACGCGGTGGATGACGCCAGGCGGGTCGCGACCGCGCTGGCGCTGCCTCACTACGTCTGGAACCTCGAGCAGGATTTCGAGGGAGAAGTTGTGCGTGACTTCGAAGCCGGATACGAGCGCGGCATCACCCCGAATCCATGCGTCCGGTGCAACCAGCGCATCAAATTCGGCGTCCTGCTCGAGCGCGCTCGAGCGGCGGGGGCGACGCACCTGGCGACCGGCCACTATGCACGCACCGGCCGGAGGGGCTCGCTGGCGACACTGCATCGAGCCCGTGATGCCCGCCGCGACCAGGCATACGTGCTTCACCGCCTCGATCAGCGCCAGCTGCAGAGCGCCGTCTTCGCGCTCGGCGCCGACGCATCCAAGGCGGGCGTCCGCGCCGAGGCGGCAGCCCTCGGTCTGGGAACGGCCGCCAAGCCCGAGTCACAGGACCTGTGCTTCATCGACTCGAACATCAGGTCCGAGTTGCGGCTGCGGCTCGCCGGTCGGTTCGCGCCCGGCGCGATCATCGAGTCCGACGGCACGGTACTCGGGCAGCACGAGGGCCTCCCGTTCTATACGGTGGGTCAGCGCGCCGGCCTGGGGATTCAACCTTCGCGTCCCGACGCGGCGCCGCGCTATGTCATCGAGCTCCTGCACGATGCGAACGCCGTGGTCGTCGGCCCGCGCGAAGCGTTGCGTCGAAGCACCGTCGAGGCATCCTCGTTCACGTGGGTCGCGGGCTCGGCGCCGCCGTCGGATACCGAGTGCGAGGCGCAGCTTCGGGCCCACGGCGACCCACACAGGGCACGGATCGAGGCAGGCGACCAGGACGTCGTGCGCGTCCGGTTCGAGACCCCGGTCGACCAGGCGGCGCCGGGCCAATCGCTGGTGCTCTACCGCGGTGATGAGGTCCTCGGAGGCGGATTGATCCGCCGGGCCGCCTGAGGCCCGCCGGCGGTGCCCCCGACCCCGGAGCAGATCGTCATCGGCATCATCGCGGTGCTCGCCGGCTGTCTGGCGGTGACCAGCTCGGCGTACGCCGGGCGGCGAACCGGGAACTGGCTGTACTACGTCTGCACGGTCGGGAGTCTCGCGTTCGTCGCGGGTGTCGTCGGCCAGCGGGTGTTCCCGAGCCCTGCCGCGATCACCCGCCTTGGGCCGGTCGCGGCCACGGGCTCCTCGCCGGGGCCATGGGATGCGGGGGTGTCATTGCCGCTGATCGGCATCAGGGTGACGCCGGTCGCGATCGTCGGGCTCCTGATCGCGGCCATCGGCCTGAGCCTCGTGCTCCTCTTCGAGCGCATCCCCAGCACGGCCCGTGCAACCGTGCCGGGGCGGACATCGCGGCTTGACGACGACGATTCGGTCTGAGCCTGCGCTGACTACAATGCCGCCCGCGCCCTCATGACCCCCAACGCAATCGCGTTCTACGCCGTCGCCGTGCTCATCGTGCTTGCCGCCGGGGCCGCAGTTGGGCTTCCTTCACTGCGCCATGCCGGGTACGCGGGCGCCGCTGTGATCGTGCTCCTGGCCGTGCTCGAGCTCATTTCCGGCGCCTACGCGCTGGCTGTGGTGCAACTCGTGGTGCCCGCCGTGGCGACTGCGATTGTCACCCTGGTGCTCCGGCGTGACGCCTACCGCGGTCTGGTCGTCGTACCCCATGCGCCTGAACGTCTCTGGATCGCCGGGCCGATCGCCATCGGCGTTGCGGTGGTGCTCATTGTCACCGTGGCGGTCGTCGGATCCGGTTGGTATCCCGGGTTCCAGGGGTATGCGAAGCTCGCCCCCACCGCCGCGCTGATCACCGTGCTCCATTACCGCGCGCCGTACGCGCTCGCCATCAGCGTTGTCCTGGTGATCGTCACCGCAGCCGCCGGACTTGTCATCGGCAGGCGCAGCGCGGACGAGCAGACGCTCGACCAGCGCATCCAGCAGCGCCGCGAGCGCGAAGAGCTGGCGCGCAGGCGCCGCGCGGACCGAGAGCAGGGGCGACGGCGTCCGGCGGAGAACGACTCGTGACCGTCGGTCCGGGAGCGTTCGTGGCGCTGAGCGCCGCCGTTTTCGCAATTGGGATCTACGGGGTGCTCGCGCGCCGCCATCCGCTAGGGGTTGCGATGGCGATCGGACTCCTGTTCGCGGCACCGGTCATCGCCCTGGTCGGGTTCACCCACGCGATCAACGTCGGACCGCCTGCCTACGGCGACGCCTTGGCCGCCCTCGCCATCGTTGTGGCGAGCTGCATCTGCAGCCTTGGCTTTGCTTTGATCGTGCTGCTCTGGCGCCGCACCGGGCGCGCGGACATCGACGCGCTCGGCGATCGCGAGGCATAGCGGCGTTGACCATCTACTACGCGGCGTGGGCGATCCCCTTCCTGCCGTTGCTCGGCGCGCTCGCCTCGCTTGGGGCGGAAAGCCAGCGGCGGGCCGCGCAGCTGTGCGTCGCGTTCAGCGGTCTGTCGTTCGTCGTCGCGGCGATCGTGCTCGGCGTCCGCCTGACTCACGCGCCGGCCGCGCCATTCGAACTCGCTGTTGACATTCTTCGCGATGAACCCACCGGAGGGCGCGGTCTTCGCAACCCAGTTCCAGGCACAGGTCGGGATCCACGTCGACGCGCTCTCGGCAAGCTTCGCGGCGGCCATCGCGTTCGCGACGCTGGTCATCCAGACATATGCCGTCAACGCGATGCGCGGCGCGCAAGGGTTCCGGCGGTTCTTCTGCGCGTCGTCGGTGCTCGGCTTCTGCACCACCGGCTTCGTGCTCAGCCCCAATCTCTTCGACTCGCTGATCCTGTGGGTGGGGGCGTCGGCGAGCCTCTACGTCCTGCTCTCATTGTCGTGGCAATATGCGGACGCGGCGCGTCGCGCGATGCGCGCGATGGTGATCCTCACCGCGAGCGACATCGCGCTCACCCTCGGCGTGGTCTTCACGTGGATCAAGTTCGGTGTCTTTTCGTCGCTGCTGCCCGCGCCTCCCGGACAGACGATCGCGGATCCCTTTTCGTTCAACGTCATCTCGCAGGGAGTGATCGCGACCCTGCATCACGGCGTGGCGAGCACCGGCCCGCGCGCGATCCTGGTCATGGGTATCGTGTTCCTGGTCGCCGCCGCCGTCCGCAGCGTGCAGTTTCCGTTCACCGTCTGGCTCACCGACGCCGCATCGTCCGCAATCCCGGTGCTCGCGCTCGCCGCGGCCACGGTCGCGCCGCTCGGGCTTTACCTCGTGGCGCGGATCTACCCGGTGGTCGCCCACGCTCCGCGAGCGCTTCCCGTCCTGGCGTTGGTCGGCGGCGTGAGCGCGGCGATCAGCGCCGCGACCGGGATCGCGCAGCGGAGCATCGCGAGAATCGCCGTGTGCGCCGTCGCCTCGGAGCTGGGGCTCGGACTCGTCGCCCTGGGGATGGGCGGATACAGCCCCGGCGTGTTCATCGCGTTCACCTCCGTGTTCACCTCGACGCTCCTGCTCCTTGCAGTTGGCAACCTGGTGCGCGCCTATCGCACAGACGACATCAGCGAGATGGGCGGCGCGTGGGCGAAGTTGCGCACCACCAGCATCGCGCTCGTCGTTTGGGCGCTGCTCGCGGGCGGAATCGGCCTGAGCGCCTATTACGCGCTGTCGTCCGCGCTCAACGGCATCGACCCTGCCGGGGGAGTCTTCAGTGGGAGCGAGCGCGCGGTCGTGACCATCGTCACCGTCATCGCCGCGGCGCTCGTGGCGTTGCTCGCCGGTCGTCTCCTGCTCACCGTGACCTCCGGAGCGGTGACACGCCGGCGAGGATTCCAGCACGATCGGATTGCCGAGGTCGAGAACGCGTTACGCCGTCCCCTCTGGATCGCGATCGTCGCCGCAGTGGTCGCGGTGCTCATCGGGTTGCCGGGACTGCAGCCCTTCCACCTCGGCGGCGCGCGGGTCGCCGGCCTGACCTTCATGCGATTCGTGTACTACGGAAGTCATCCACAGGCGATCGGGCCTGATGGGTTGGCAGCACTCATCGCGCTGCTCAGCCTGGCGGGCGGTTTCGGCGCGGCGTATGTCGGGTTCGGTCCGGCGCGAAGAGCTGCGGCGCTTGCGGCCGGCGCTGCGCGACCCCTGCGCGTGGCCGAGCAGGGCTACTACATCGAGCGTCTCACCGAACTGGCCGCGGAGCCGCTGCTCGCGATCGCCGGGAGCGTGTCGAGCTTCGATGCGCAGGTGATCGCCCCGATCGCAGCCTCGGTGGGGGAGAGTGTCGATGACGACGCCACGCTGCTTGGAGCGTTCCGCAACGCTCGATTCGCGCGCTACCTCGCCGGCAGCCTGGTGGTCGTCACGATTCTCGCGGTGCTGTCGGTGCTCGCCGCGACCGGACATCTCTGGGTCCACCTGACATGAGCGTCATCCTCTCGACGATCGTCTGGTCGCCGCTGTTCTTCGCGCTCATCGCTCTCTTCCTTCCCGAGCGCGATGACGACGAGCGCGCCCGGGTGCGGACGGTCGCGCTCGCGGGCGCGGGAGTGAGCTTCTTCGTGACCACATTCTTCGCCATCCTGGGGCAGATCACACTGGGCACCGGGGGCGGTCTCGCGTCGGCCTACCAGGAGAACCACACGTGGTTCGGGAACTTCCTCTTCCAGGCGCACTACGACCTCGTCGCGGACGGCATCACCCTTCCGCTGCTCGTGGTGGTGACCACCGTCTTCGCCTGCGCGATGTTCCACTCATGGAAGATCCACGAACGCGTCCGACTGTACGTGATCCTCGTGCTGCTGCTCGAGACCGCCGTCAACGGGGTGCTGTGTTCCTCGGACTTCGTTTTGTTCGTGTTCTTCTGGGGCCTGCTGCTGGTCCCGATGTACCTGCTCATCCGTATCTGGGGCGGCGACGGTGCGCGCCGGGCCGCCGCATGGTTCGCGGGATTTCACGCGGTGTCACTCGGGTTGATCATCGCAACCGTCGCGATCATCGTCGTGGAGGCGGGTGCTGGGTCCTCGGATATGAGCGCCGCCCAGACGAGCTTCCCGGTTACCGCTGAGACGGTCGGATTCTGGTTGAGCTTCGCCGGCTTCGCGATCGCGATGGCCATCTTCCCCGTGCACACCTGGATGCTCGAGGCGCAAAGCAAGGCGAGCGCCGGTGTCGCGACGATTCTTTCCGGGACGACGTTGCTGCTCGGCGCCTACGGGATGATGCGCATCAGCCTCGTCGTCTTCCCGACCGCGGCGCACTATTACTCATTCGCGATCACCGGGCTCGCTGTCGTGGGCGCGTTCTGGGGCTGCATCGGCGCCCTCCGCCAGGACGAGTTGCGCCGGTTCATCGGGTACATGAACGTTGCGCAGATGTCGCTCGTCCTGCTCGCCATCGGCGCGCAGACCTCGGTCGCGCTCGTCGGGGCAGTTCTGCTGCTCGCCGGGCAGGCATTCGCATCAGCGATGCTCACCCTGGTCAGCGGCGCGATCGAGGAGCGCACCCGGACCACGAGCATTCGCGCCATGGGCGGGCTCGTCACGCAGGCACCGCGACTCGCGGGTTTCTGGCTCGTCGCAGCGGCGAGCGTGATCGGGGTGCCGTTGCTCGCCGGATTCACCGGCGACTTCATGGTGTTCGCGGGCTCATTCCCCGGGCATCGGATTGCCACGGTGCTGGTGATGGCGAGCGTGATCGTGACCACCGGCGGTCTCCTGTGGGTCGCCAATCGCGTCTTCTTCGGACCCGTCCGCGACCAGTTCGCACGGGTGCGTGACGTCACCCTCCTGGATCTGACCGTGCTCATCCCCCTGGTTGCCGCCGTGTTGCTGTTCGGCGTGCGGGCGGGGGCGGTCGTCCCGGTGATCGCCAACGGAGTGCTCGAGATCACCACGCGGATCGCCGGAGGCTAGGCGATGACCGTGAATTTCGCGCACGCGATGACGCTGGCGCTGCTCCCCGAGGCGATGCTCGTCGGCACGGCACTGCTCTCCGTGCTGGTTGCGGTGGTGCGGCCCGGACTCCGCCCCGATATCCATCGCTGGATGGCGTGCATCGGCCTCGCCGGGTCGCTCGCGGCGTGCGGGTTGGTGCTGCTCGGCCTCCGCAACATGCGCTCCGGGATCGCGATCACGGTCTGGAACGGCGGCTTCGTCGTCGACAGCTTTGCGCTCTTCATCGCGATCCTCGCGTGCGTGACCGCGCTCTGCACCTGCCTCATCAGCGATGCGGCCGTGCGCACTATCCCGACACGGACGAGCGCCTACTACGCGCTCATTCTCGTCTCGACAGCTGGAGCAGAGGCGATCGCCGCAGAACGTGAGATGACCACGTTCTTCGTCGCCCTCGCCGTCGTGCTTGTCTGCCTGGTCGCCCTCGGTGCGCTCGTCAAGACCAACCCGCGTGGAGCCGTCTCCTCGTTCGAGCACCTCATCGAAGGAGGCGTCGGCATCGCCACCGTGCTGTACGGGCTCGTGCTCCTCTACGGAACCACCCGGAGCACCAACCTCGCCGCGGTCGCCGCCGCCGCTCGCGCGGCTCCCGGGGCGGTCGCGCTCGGCGTGGCGCTGGTAATGCTCGGTCTCTGCGCCACGTTCGGCGTCTTCCCCCTGCGGCAGTGGGTGGGGCGCGTTGCCTTCAGCGTTCCCGCGGGCACGGCCGGGTTCATCCTGGCGATGAGCATGATCGCTGGTGCGGGCGCGCTGGCACGCGTGACCGTCTCGGGCTTGGGTCCGGGTGTCGGGGTCTGGCGATGGCTTGTCCCCATCGTCGCGGCGGTCGCGCTCGGCGTCGCCTCACTGAGCTCACTGCGCGAGACCACGATCTCGCGCCTGATCGGCCAGCTGGTCAGTGCCCAGGCGGCGATGCTGCTGCTCGGGCTGCTCGCGTTCACGACCGGGTCGCGAGGTCTGCCCGCGTACGGGATGACCGCATTCCTCGGCGGTCTCGGTATCGCCGCGATCGCAACCGTGGCCGCGTTCGGGGTGCTCGCGATGCTCCAGGTGGCCGGGATCGGCGATGCCATCGGCGACCTTCGCGGGCTGGCCCACCGTTCCGCGCCGGCGGCGCTGCTCCTCACCGTCGCGCTGACAACCCTCGCCGGGGTACCGCCGCTCGCGGGCTTTCTCTCGCGCGTGCTGCTCATCTCGAGCGCGGCCGACACCCACTACGGCTGGCTGGCGATCGTCGCCGTCGGCGCGACCCTGCTGACGATGATCGCCGCGCTGCGGGTTGTGGCCACGCTGTACGCGGATGCCGGCGACGAGGTCCCGTTCACGCTCGGAGCCACGCCGGTGGTGTCTCGGGTCGTCGCCGGCGCGGCCTGTCTCGCCGGTGTCGGCCTGGTGGTGCTGATCCAGCCGCTGCTCGCGGTGGCGACGGCGGGAGCCGGAACACTGCGCTGATCGCCCTGGAGCGCCCGTCGGGAGCGAGGCGCGATATGCCCGCCGTTGCGCTGGGCGTGATCACCACGGTCGTGCGCGTGCTCGGCCCCGCTCGCGGCATCGCCGCGGCTGCGGTGGGATCGACCTGGTACGCGCGCCTCAGCCGCGACGAGCGCGTCCGCGCCGCGGCGAATCACCACCGCCTTCAGCCGCACCTCGACCACGCGGCGGCCGCGACACTGGCGCGGCGTTCGTACCAGGAGTACGTGCGCATGATCGTCGACTCGATGTGGGCAGAGCCGCTGGAGTTGGCCAAGGTGCTGAAGTTGTTTCGCGTGATCGGCGCCGAGCACCTCAACGTCGGCGAGCGCGGATCCATGGTCGTGCTCCCGCACTTCGGCAACTGGGACATGGCCGCGAGCGCCTCGCTCGGTCTCGGCCTGCACCTGAGCACGGTGATGGCACCGGTGGTGTCGCCGGGGATCACCGAGATGGTCGCGCTCTCGCGGCAGCGCAAGGGGCTCGAGATCTTCACGGTGCGGCAGTCCGCCCGGGGGCTGTTCCGCGCGTTGCGTCGGGGCAGGACGGTCGCGCTGATGCTCGACGTTCCGGAGGCGGGTCCCACCGTCGTGGTGCCGTTCTGCGGCGGACCGGTGGCCTGCAGCGCTGTCCCGGCGCGTCTGGCTGCGGCCACCGGTGCGCCGATCCTCCCGGTCACGTGCCGGCGCGAAGGCCGGGGATGGGTGCTCGAGATCCACCCGCCGGTCGAGACGTCAGGGGACGATGCGGCGGTGATCGGAAGGATCGCGGCGCGCGTCGAGCCTGCCATTCGTGCCCATCCCGAGCAGTGGTATCCCTTTCACCACGTGTATGCGGATCGCTGAGCGCGACGAGCTGACCGTGGCGGCGCGGGCGCTGCAGGTGGCCGCGGGCGCCGGGTCTGTGATGGCGACTGCCTGGGCTCCGGGGCGCTGCACGCTCGCCGGCGAGCACGTTGACTATGCGGGCGGCCTGGTGCTCTGCCTGGCGGTCGATCTGGGGATTGCGGCGGCGGTCCGCCCGAGCGCGACGACGCGGTACCTGGCGACCAGCGGCGGCCTGACCGTCACGCGTTCCGAGGCCGAACCCGTGGGAGACATCGGAGATCGGGTGCTTGCCCCGGTGGTCGTGCTGCGCAGGCGGGGGCTCTCCGTTCCGGCGGTCGAAGTCGGTATCGCGGCGACCCTTCCGGCCGGAGCGGGCCTCGCCTCGTCTGCCGCGCTCATCGTCGCCACCACCACCGCGCTGCTGCGGATGACGGCGATGACGATGACGGCGCGGGATCTCGCCGCGGTTGCGCTGTCCGCCGAGCGCGATGTCCTTGACATTCCCTGCGGCCCGCTCGACCAGCGAGCGATCGTCGACGCACCCGACGGCGGTGCGTTGCTCCTCGACTGCGCCACCGGCGCCGAGACGTCCGTGCAATGGCCCTGGGCCGACGCAGTCCTCGTGGGCTGCGACACCGGGACGCATCACGACGTGGGCGGCGCAGAGTACCGGCGCCGCCGCGAGGAGACCGAGTCAGGGCTCGCGGCGCTGCATGTCGCGAGCTGTCAGGAGTTGAGCGCACCGGCCCTCGAGACGTCGGACCTCGACCCTGTGGTCAAACGGCGCCTCCGGCACGTGATGGAGGAGAGCGTGCGCGCCGCCCAGGCGGCCGCGGCACTGCGACGGGCCGATCTCGAGGCGCTTGGACACCTGATGTCGGCAAGCCATCGATCGCTCCGTGACCTGCACGAGGTGAGCACGCCCGCGCTCGATGCGGTGGTCGCCGCGGCTGAGGCCGTGCCCGGCTGCGCCGGGGCCCGCCTGGTCGGCGCCGGCTTCGGCGGTGCCGTGGTGGCGCTGGTCACGAGACACGCGGCCGGCGCCTGCCGAGAGGCGATGGCTGACGCGTGCGGCGGAGGGTCGACGTTCGAGCTCCGGCCTTCACCCGGGGTCGCGATTCTCGCCCCCGACGTGGTGCAGGGCTAGACTCGACGCCGCATGGCTGGCAACGCGGCGACCGCGGCAGGCTGCGCCGCCGGGTATCTGATCGGGTCGGTGCCGTTCGGCCTGATCGTCGGAAGGGCTGCGGGCGGCCTCGACGTTCGTGATTTCGGCAGCGGCAACATGGGAACGGCCAACGTGCTGCGCACCGTCGGCGCCAGAGCGGGGGCGGTCACCTTCGCGCTTGACGTCGCCAAGGGCGCGGCCGCGGTCGGGCTGGCGCGACGCCTTGGCGCCGACCCCGCCGCGCAGGCCGCGGCCGGGCTTGCCTCGTGTGTCGGGCATTCATGGCCGGTCTTCGCTCGGTTTCGCGGCGGCAAGGCGGTTGCGACGGCGTTCGGCGGGTTGCTCATGGTGTCGCCCGAGGCGGCGGCCTGGGCCACCTTTGGCGGAATCGGTGCGCTCGCCCTGAGCCGCACCATGTCGGTCGGGTCGCTGACCGCCGCGGGGACGGCAACGCTGGGGGCCGGCCTCGACAGCCGCCGCCGCCGCGACGCGGTGCCGTTCGTCTTCACTGCGCTGGCGTCGACGCTCGTGATCGTCCGTCACGCGCCGAACATCCGGCGGATCGCTCGTGGCGAGGAACCGCAGTTGTCGGCCCGTCTGTGGGGCGGTCGTCACTGATTCATCAGCGAAGCTCGGAGAACCCCTTCGTATGCTCGAATCATGAAAGGCGCTCACGTTCCGAACGCCCGCATTCCCGCTGAAAGCGCGGTGGATCGAGTCGGCGCCGTGGCGCGCGCCCTGACCAGCACGGCAGGCGGCGTGCGAGAGCTGCAGCGCCAGGTCGTCCGCACTGCGGCGTCGATCGCCGGCGACCGGGCGGCCGCGGCGATGGCTCTGCGCGAGGGCGAGCACCTGAGCGTCAGGGTCGTCGACTCGGACCGCCCCGGGCTCGACGCATTCGCGGGGTGGGAGGCTGACCCGGAGGTGATCGCCGGGCACAGCGTCAGACGGGTGGTGCGCGGTCGGGGATCGTTGCTGGTACTGCCGATGTCGTACGAGGATGAGCTGGTGGGAGCGCTCGCGGTCATGTCCCCGTCCGGCCAACCCAGCCTGGATGGTGACGTCGAGGCTGTTCTGGCCATCCTTGCCAGCAACGCGGCGATCGCGATGGAGAATGCGCGCCTCTTCGAGTTGGAGAAGGAGACGGTTCGCCGTCTCCGTGAGCTCGACACCATGAAGACGGATTTTCTCTCGACCGTTCAGCACGAGTTGCGCACCCCGCTGACCGCGATCATGGGATTGAGCGACCTCATGGAGATGTGCTGGGAGGTCTGGGAGGACTTACCGAAGCTCGATGCGCTGCGCGACATCCAGGTCGCCGCCAACAACCTCGACGGCATCGTCGAGACCATCATCGATTTCTCGGTGGGCGAAGGCGAGGCCGTGGTCCTGGGACTGACCGACGTTCCCCTGGGGGATGCGGTTCGATCCGCGATCGGCGTGGTGAGTGATCGGCACAAGGGCGGACTTCCTGTACCGGCCGAGGTCGAGGTGGACCCCGGCATCACCGTGCTCGCAGATCCCGATCGCCTCGGGCAGGTGTTGCGCGCGCTCATCGACAACGCCGTGAAGTTCAGCGACGGCCACGGGGGCGTGGTGGTGCGCGGCACGCGCGTTGATCCGGATGGCGTTCTCGTCGAGGTCATCGATGAAGGAATCGGCATTCCCGCCGACGACGTTCCCCGTATCTTCGAGCGGTTCTTCCAGGTGAACAACACCGCCACCCGCCGCTTCGGGGGCACCGGCATGGGGCTCGCCCTGGTCAAGCGGGTGGCGGAGGCGCACGGCGCCACGATCGATGTCGAGACCGGCGTGGGATCCGGGACCCGGATCTCGCTGCGCTGGCCGGAACGCGGCGCGGCGTCCGCGGAGCTGCGCGACCATGAGCCGACGGCGTCCCCCCTGCCCGTACAATGAGCGTGGTCGCGCTAGGCGGGGCGTTAGCGGTGCCCTGTACCCGCAATCCGCTATAGCGGGGCTGAATTCCCCACCGAGGGGGCGCGTCATTGGGTCTGCTCCGGACGCGCCGGCGTTGACGACTGGGTCCCGCGCAGCTCGGGCCCGTGAACCCCGTCAGGTCCGGAAGGAAGCAGCGGTAAGCGGTTCCCCGGGGGTGCCGTGGGGAAACCTGGTCTGAGCCGGTCGTACGGGTGAGCGCTGGTGGCGTGCCGACGACGTGGGGTGCGCGACTACCCTCGTTTTCCGGGCGACCCGCCGTTACGGGCGGTTCGCCGTCATTGCGACAATGCCGCCTGCTTCGGGTGACCATCGTGGAGGACTCGCGCGCCTTGGATCGCTTGACCGGCCGGTGGTGGGGTGCCCCATCGTGAGCCTCGCCCTCTATCGCCGCTATCGCCCGCAGCGCTTCGCCGACCTGGTGGGCCAGGAGGTGGTCGCGCGCACGCTGGTCAACGAGGTGCGGTCGGAGGAGCTCGCCCACGGCTATCTGTTCACGGGCGTGAGAGGGACCGGCAAGACGTCGACTGCTCGGATCCTTGCACGGGCCGTCAACTGCGAGGCGCCCGTTGACGGGGAGCCCGACAACGTATGTTCGGCGTGTCTCGAAATTCTCAGCGGAGCGGCCGTGGATGTGCTCGAGATCGACGCCGCGAGCAACCGCAGCATCGACGACATGCGGGAGCTTCGCGAGCGAGTCGGGTACCTTCCCGCCCTCTTGCGTCGCAAGGTCTACATCATCGACGAGGCACACATGCTGACCACAGATGCGTGGAACGCGTTCCTCAAGACGCTCGAGGAGCCTCCACCGCACGTCCTCTTCGTCCTCGCCACCACCGAGCCCCACAAGGTCCCGGAGACGATCCGGTCGCGGGTGCAGCGATTCGACTTCCGGCGCGTCCCGATACCGGCGATCGAGCAGCTGCTGGCCGATGTCGCGCGCCAGGAGGACGAGCAGGTTGACGCTGATGCACTGGCGTTGCTTGCGACCGCGGCCCAGGGGAGCCTCCGGGATGCGCTCGTCCTGCTCGAGCAGGCGCTCGGCGCCGGCGAGCGCCCGGTCACGGTGGCGGTCGCCCGGCGATCGCTCGGGCTCACCGACCCGTCGACCCTGCACGCGCTGGTCACGTCGCTGGCCGGCGCGGACGCGGCGGGCACGCTGCGAGCGGCAGCGGCAGCGTTCGACGCGGGCGCCGATCCCCGCCAGCTGTTCCGCGATGTCGCCCGCCTGGCGCGCGCCGCCGAGCTTGTCGCGCTCGGCTACCCCGAAGGTGCGTCGGTTGGTCCGGACGAGGTCGCGCTGGTCGCGGACCTCGCGGCGATCGCGCCATCAGGGCTGTGGTTGCGGCTCCTCGAACTGGTGGCGGAGGCGGAGATGAACCTGCGCCAATCGGTCGACGCACGCCTGCTCGTCGAGGTGTGTCTGCTCCGGGCGCTGCGTCCACCCGCCGCCGACGGCGAGGCTGCCGGGATGGCCGCGCTGACCCTCCGTGTGACCGCGCTCGAGGGTGGTATACCCGCGCCGGCGCCGCGCCCAGTTGTCGAAACTCCTGGGCCGCCGGCAGCACCCGCGGCGGCACTACCCACCGTCTTCCGTGGCCCTGAGCCGGACGCAGTCGCGGAGACCCCTGGCCAGGCGGGGGAGGAGGCAGCGACTCCCGTGGAACCGGCGGCTGCGGCCGACGTGATCGTCGAGGCGATCGGCCGGCGCGATCTGAGCACCGTCGATGGCTGGATCGCCGAGTGGCCGGTTGCGATCGAAGCCGTGGCGCGCGCGAACAAGGGGCTCGCCGGGGTCCTGCGGGACTGCAAGCCCGTCGAGGCGGACGCGACCAGCGTGACCATCGGGACCAACGGTCGCTTCCATCACGAGCAGATCAGCGATCCCGAGAAACGCCGCGTCATCGCCGAGGCGCTGTCCGCGATCGGCGGGCGCCCGGTCGAGGTACGGACGCTGTTCACCGGCGAGGAGCGTCCACGGGGGGCATCGGGATCGGTCAGCGAGGTCACCCAGGCGGTGCTCGACACGTTTGCCGGCAGCCGGGTGACGGCGACGCGCCTCCACGACGAAACCCGGCTCGGTACGCCGCGATCTGCCAACGGTGCGTAGACTCGTCTGGATCCGAGATGAAGAACCAGCAGCAGATGATGAAGCAGCTCCAGCAGGTGCAGGCCCGCATGGCCAAGATGCAGGAGGAGCTCAACGACGTGACCGTCACCGGCACCGCGGGCGGCGGCGTGGTGTCGATCACCGCGGACGGGCATCAGAAGGTGCTGTCGGTCACGATCGAGCCCGAGGCGCTCGAGGAGGGCGCCGAGTTGCTCGCCGACCTGATCCTCGCAGCCTGCAACGACGCTCTCGACAAATCCCGTGCTGCCGCGGCGGCGAACATGTCGCAGCTGACCGCCGGCTTGGGGCTTCCTCCCGGCCTGCTCTGACCGGGAGCCGGCGCACGATGACGGAGGCGGGACGTGCCACTCGTTCCTGAGGCGGTCGAACGGCTGGCCGCGGAATTCGGCCGGCTGCCGGGCGTCGGCCCGAAGACGGCGCAGCGGCTGACGTTCTACTGCCTGCGCGCGCCGGCGGACATGTCGCAGCGGCTCGCCGGGGCGCTCAACGACCTGCACACGCGCGTCCGTCCCTGCTCGCGCTGCTTCTTCATCGCCGACGGTCCGCTGTGCGCGATATGCATGGATGCCAAGCGGGATGGATCGTTGTTATGTGTTGTTGAGGAAGCCCTCGACGTGCTCGCTGTGGAGCGGAGCGGCGAGTTTCACGGCCTGTACCACGTGCTCGGCGGCGCCTTGTCACCCATGGACGGGGTGGGACCTGATGAGCTTCGCATTCGCGAGCTCGAGGCGCGCGTGGCCGAGGGGGAGATACGCGAGGTGGTCATCGCCACCGATCCCGACGTCGAAGGTGAGGCGACGGCGTACTACGTCGCCGAGCGGCTCGCGAAGCTCGAGGTCACGGTGTCGCGACCGGCGCACGGCTTGCCCGCGGGCTCCGACCTCGAGTACGCCGACGAGCTCACCATGGCCCGGGCGTTCGCTGGTCGTCGGGCGCTCTGACAGTCCCCCACCCGGGGCTAGCGGGATTTCGAAAGCCGTTGACGGGCGACGATCTTCGCGAAGATGCGTTCCCCGCACCCCGAGCACTTGGCCATTGGTCGCACGACCACTACTGCGGGGCCGGCTTCGCGCTGGTATACCGAAAAGGTCAGCGGGATCAGGCGGTCGGCGCCGCACGCCGGGCAGACAAGCACGATGGCCGTGACCGTGCCACGTCGACGAACCTTTCGTCTGTCCGCAAGAGTGCGGTCGCGGGCTGCTGAGCGCCGTCGAGTCGTTGGTGGGCTTACAGCGGCCGTTGTTCCTTCTTGGTCACCGGCCTTGCAAATCCCCACTGCATCTTTTATACCGGTAGTGGAGTAAGCGTGATGAAACCTCATCGGGAAGCATGGTTGACCCGGCTGTCAGGATCCCAGCCGTTCTTCTCGGTTGCGGACGAGCGCCAGAGCCGGCCGTGCTGGTCGCTGGGAGGCCTTGCCGCCGGCGCCATCCCTGCCGCTGTCCGGTCGAGCCACGGGTACAAGGCGCAGCTCCCATCCGATGCCCGCGAGGAGCCGCAAGCTGCCCGCCCCGGGGACTTCTTTCGCAATTAGATTTCTAGTACCCCTGCGATGACCGGTGACGTGCGCGATCACCTGTGGAAGATCGAGGTGGTGGTCGCGCCGCTCGCGTAGGATCGTCGTGAAGTGAGCGACAATCTCCCTGGCGGGGATACCCAAGTACCTGTGTGGGCCGCGTCGATGCGACCCCTCCAACTCGGGCCGCTCAGGCGTCTCATTCGAGCGCTCCTCAGCCTCAGCCTTCGACGCCCCCGGTCGTTTGTTCCGGGTGATGACGAGGGGCAACCTCCTCCCGAGGGGGCAGGCGTCCCGGCGCGACCAAAGGGTCCCGCCCCAACCTTGCTTGCGGCTGCCGAGGTCGAACTGCCCCGAGATTCAGACTGAGCACTCCCGGGGGTCGTCGGTCAGGATGGCTCACGCGGCCAGATAGCGGCTCAGTGTGGGCCGGGACGGCGAGGCGCCCAGTGCCCGGCTGCGAGGGCCACGAGCGCAAAGAAGAGAAAAAACAACAACGGCTCCACCGGGATCCACCTGAGGAAAGTCCAGGATTGCACGAGACCGAGAAGCAAGAGCGCGAAGGCGCCTGCGAGAAGCCACCATCGACGGCTAACCAGCCAGCGCACGCCCCGATTCTGTCATGGATCGCGCGGGTACCCAAGTTGCGTGCCCTTGGGCGCTCCGGCATAGATCACCAGGAGCACAGCCTGGAAGATCAAGGAGATCGGCGCCCTTCTCGACGCGTAGCGCTAGGCTTGCCGAGTGAGGCGCAAGATCGCCATCGCCCTGGTGGCGGTGGCCATCGCTGTGGGTTATGCGCTCTCCTTGGCGCGGGTACGGCAACCTTAGTCGCCCTGATAGCTCTGGCCATCGATCGCTGGCCTGAGACGACCTACTCAACCTGAGGCACCACGCCACCGGCGAGCTGCGTGAGCACATGAACTCGGGGTTGCTCTGAAAGTCTCAAGGTGATGCTGTCCTCCATGTGGACAGAATCCCTGGACTTGTAGCCCGGTCAGATTCCCTGACCTACTTCAGGCCAGCCAGGCCAACTTGACCTGGGACCTCGGGACCAGTAGACTTCGTGGGTTGCCCGCTCGGGGGTGCTCCCGACGGCCGCGTTGCCAGGGATCCATCGTGGACTTGGCGCGCCATGAACCTTGACACTTGAAGAGTGGAGACGACTTTCCGCGACGGCCTTGGGTCTCGTGCGATCGAGCACGGACCGGCGTAGGCCTCGTCAAAGCATGTCTACGACCCGGGTTTACCGGGACACAGACGTATTCATGGAGAGTTTGATCCTGGCTCAGGATTAACGCTGGCGGCGTGCATGAAACATGCAAGTCGAGCGCGGTGTGATGAGGGGTAACCCAATTCACATCTAGCGGCGAACGGGTGAGTAACACGTGAGCAACCTACCTTCGAGTTGGGGATAGCCCTGGGAAACCAGGATTAATACCCGATGTGGTCACAACAGGACATCCTGATGTGAGTAAAGGCGTAAGCCGCTCGATGACGGGCTCGCGGCCTATTAGCTTGTTGGTGGGGTAACGGCCTACCAAGGCGATGATGGGTAGCTGGTCTGAGAGGACGATCAGCCACACTGGGACTGAGACACGGCCCAGACTCCTACGGGAGGCAGCAGTTAGGAATTTTCCGCAATGGGCGAAAGCCTGACGGAGCAACGCCGCGTGAGTGATGAAGACCTTCGGGTTGTAAAGCTCTGTCGGAGGGGAAGAACACAATGACGGTACCCTCCAAGAAAGCCCCGGCTAACTACGTGCCAGCAGCCGCGGTAATACGTAGGGGGCGAGCGTTATCCGGATTTACTGGGCGTAAAGCGCGTTAAGGCGGCCGACAAAGTTGGTGGTGAAATTTCAGGGCTCAACTCTGAAACTGCCTCCAATACTAGTCGGCTTGAGTGCGAGAGAGGAAGGTGGAATTCCCGGTGTAGTAGTGAAATGCGTAGATATCGGGAGGAACACCAGTGGCGAAGGCGGCCTTCTGGCTCGCAACTGACGCTGTAGCGCGAAAGCGTGGGGAGCGAACGGGATTAGATACCCCGGTAGTCCACGCCCTAAACGATGTGCACTAGGTGTTGGGCGTATTGACGCGCTCAGTGCCGCAGCTAACGCATTAAGTGCACCGCCTGGGGAGTACGGTCGCAAGATTAAAACTCAAAGGAATTGACGGGGGCCCGCACAAGCAGCGGAGCATGTGGTTTAATTCGAGGCAACGCGAAGAACCTTACCCAGGTTTGACATGCATTCGAAAACCGTGGAAACACGGTCCCCGAAAGGTGGATGCACAGGTGGTGCATGGCTGTCGTCAGCTCGTGCCGTGAGGTGTTGGGTTAAGTCCCGCAACGAGCGCAACCCCTGTGGTTAGTTGTATTTTCTAGCCAGACTGCTGGGAGAAACCCAGAGGAAGGTGGGGATGACGTCAAGTCATCATGCCCTTTATACCTGGGGCTACACACATGCTACAATGCCCAGTACAACGGGCTGCGACACCGCGAGGTGAAGCCAATCCCTTAAAGCTGGGCCCAGTTCGGATTGCAGGCTGCAACTCGCCTGCATGAAGTCGGAGTTGCTAGTAACCGTGGGTCAGCACACCGCGGTGAATATGTTCCCGGGCCTTGTACACACCGCCCGTCACACCACCCGAGTTCTGGTGCACCCGAAGTCGCTGGCCGAACCCGCAAGGGACGGAGGTGCCGAAGGTGTGCCCGGTGAGGGGGGTGAAGTCGTAAATGTTGCGACCCACGCCGGTAACGGCGTTGGTAAAATTTGGCTGTATGCTGGGAACCCCGCCGTATCCCACACTACTCGCAAATGTGCAGTGAAAATGTGTTGGGTGATGCGGACAATCAGCAGGGAAGTCGCTCGGTCGTGGAGACCGGGTTGACCCCTCAGAGACTACACGCCGAACTCCTCGCAGCAAACATTTCAGTCTCCCGTGCGTACCTCTTGGGCGCATTACATGACGCGACGATTAGCAAGCTTCATGGGACGGTCCGCTTCGGACAGTCCGACGTAGGTTGGCTGAGCGGCATCGCAACGCTGTGTCGCGCAATCGGCCAGCGGTCATGGATGTACCGAGAGGGCAAAACGCGCAACCTGTGGATCCTCGAGACGTCGGCCAGGTGGCTGACGCCCGAGATATCTCTCACCTCGACTGAGGAGCGCCTGGCGTATGCACGCGGGTACTTCGATACAGAGGGTGGGGTACCTCACAATCCGGCAGCGAGGTTCTACATTCAGCTGGTTCAAAAGAACGCAGTTGATATCGGTAAGCTCAAGGCGATCCTCGAAGAGCTCGGGATCGCCTGCGGCAAGCTGCATAATCCAAGCGCCGGCATCGATAACGAGCTCTGGCGGTTCTAGTATCCGCCAGATCGCATCGAGCATTCGTCGAGCGCGTGAGCTCGTGGCACCCGCAGAAGCGGAGGAGACTGGAACTCTGGCTCGAAAGCCAGGATGCGAGGATGAAGATATAGTCCACGCCCCGTGGCGACACGGGGGCCTTCGTGAACAAGGTAGCCGTACCGGAAGGTGCGGCTGGATCACCTCCTTTTAGGGAGTGGCCCGAGTGCGTACGCGCAGCAATGCGCGTCACGGCACGGACCAGTCAACTCAAGTCGTGCAGTAACGCGTCATGAAGAACCGCGAAGAGTAGCGAGCAATCGCGAAGAGTACCGGGATGTAATGTGGCGCGGTCCATCAAGCGCAAGCGTGATGGGAAGGCCGGCCAGCAGGCAGTGGGAATCTGCAGAAAATAAATGCGCGTCAGGAGCGCGGTGCTCCAGGCGCCCGAGGCTACCACGTCGCCTCGCGGATGTCGCTCCACGCTTCAGCGGTCAAGGGGACCGGCTGCGCCGGGCCCACACGGGCCTTTAGCTCAGTTGGTGAGAGCGCACGGCTGATAACCGTGAGGTCTGTGGTTCGAATCCACAAAGGCCCACGCTCGTATCCGTTCGGGGATGTAGCTCAGCTGGAAGAGCACCTGCTTTGCAAGCAGGGGGTCGCCGGTTCGAGCCCGGCCATCTCCACGGGCAACGACCCCTCCGCTCGACAGCCGGCCTCAAGGTCGGTCGTTTGTACGTTGACACGAGAATAGCGAGTTTGCGAGAACACTGGACGGTTTCCGTCGTCCAGCGTTCAAGTGAGAATCCTCAATAACAAACAACAAGCCAGGCGAAACACGTGTCGTGGTGACGCAGCGTCGTCACCAGGCCTCCTGCAGTCATTGAACAGTGACGATAGGAAAGGTCAAGCTACCAAGGGCACACGGTGGATGCCTTGGCACCAAGAGCCGATGAAGGACGTAGCGTTGTTGCGATAAGCCTCGGGTAGCTGCTAGCAAGCACTCGATCCGGGGATTTCCGAATGGGGCAACCCACCTGGAGGAATGTCCAGGTACTCCCGGTTGAATATATAGACCGGGTAGAGGGCACGCGGAGAACTGAAACATCTAAGTATCCGCAGGAAAAGATGTCATCCCCTGAGTAGTGGCGAGCGAAAAGGGGTGAGGCTAAACCGAGACGGCGTGATAGCCGGCAGGCGTTTCCGTCTCGGGGTCGCGGGACCTCAGCGTTCCCTCTGCCGAGGGGACAAGGAGTTACAAAGTCGTTGTCTAGCCGAACGGCATTGGAAAAGCCGGCCGCAGAGGGTGACAGCCCCGTACGCGAAAGGCACACGACCTCCTTTGAGAGCTCCCAAGTACCACGGAACACGTGGAATTCTGTGGGAATCTGGGCGGACCATCGTCCAAGCCTGAATACTCTTGGTGACCGATAGTGAACAAGTACCGTGAGGGAAAGGTGAAAAGCACCCCAGACGGGGAGTTAAAAGTACCTGAAACCGTGTGCTTACAAGCCGTGAGAGGGCTATGCCCCTAGTGGGAATGCCTGATTGCGTGCCTTTTGTAGAATGAGCCGGCGAGTTACTTCCATGTGGCGAGGTTAAGGGGTTGACACCCGGAGCCGTAGCGAAAGCGAGTTTGAATAGGGCGTGACCACCGTAATGGTGGTGGTAGTCGCATGGAGTAGACCCGAAACCGAGTGACCTATCCATGGTCAGGGTGAAGCGCGGGTAAGACCGCGTGGAAGCCCGAACCGACCCCAGTTGAAAATGCGGCGGATGAACTGTGGATAGCGGTGAAATGCCAATCGAACTCGGATATAGCTGGTTCTCCTCGAAATGCATTTAGGTGCAGCGTCGTCGATGGGTTTGTGGCCGGTAGAGCACTGAATGGGCTAGGGGCGATCACCTCGTTACCAAACCCAACCAAACTCCGAATGGCAACAAACTTTCCGGCGGCAGTGAGACGGTGGGGGCTAAGCTTCATCGTCGAAAGGGAAACAGCCCAGACCACCGGCTAAGGTCCCAAATCGCAAGCTAAGTGGAAAAGGATGTCACGGTGTCCAGACAACCAGGATGTGGGCTTAGAGGCAGCCACCATTTAAAGAGTGCGTAACAGCTCACTGGTCGAATGTCGTGGCGCCGACAATGATCGGGGCTCAAGCTTGCAACCGAAGCCGTGGATGGCCTTCCTTCACAGGAAGGTCGTGGTAGAGGAGCGTTCTGTTTGCTGCGAAGCCTGACCGTAAGGACGGGTGGAGCGGACAGAAGTGAGAATGCCGGCACAAGTAGCGAGAAACGCGTGAGAAACGTGTTCGCCGTAAACCTAAGGTTTCCTGGGCTACGTTAATCGACCCAGGGTCAGTCGGGACCTAAGCCGAGGCCGAAAGGCGTAGGCGATGGACAGTTGGTCAACATTCCAACACCGCCGCTGGTTCGTTATCAGCAATGGGGGAACGGGGAAGGATAGGCCTGACGGGGCGACGGTTGTCCCCGACGGAGCCTTGTAGGAGGTCAAGTAGGCAAATCCGCTTGACGCTAACTCCGAGAAGGATCCCAAGACACTTTGTGTCGATGGGGCCGGTTCCATGCCTCCAAGAAAAGCCTCTAGCGAGAACCACGGCGCCCGTACCGCAGACCGACACAGGTAGGTGGGAAGAGGATTCCAAGGCGATCGAGGGAAACGTGGCTAAGGAACTCGGCAAAATGTCCCCGTAACTTCGGGAGAAGGGGAGCCCTTGGCGGTGATCCGATTTACTCGGTGAGCTGACGAGGGCCGCAGAGAAAAGGCCCATCCGACTGTTTACTAAAAACACAGGTCTCTGCTAAAGCGTAAGCTGACGTATAGGGGCTGACGCCTGCCCGGTGCCGGAAGGTTAAGTGGAGGAGTGCAAGCTCTGAAATGAAGCCCCGGTAAACGGCGGCCGTAACTATCAACAATGACCGTGGTAGTTATAAAATTCGGCTATATGCTGGAATACCCGTCCTTGAAAAGGTGAAGTATCCCGTGCTAGACGCCGCACTGGTCCTCATGGATTCAGTCGGCTCTGACAATGCAACGGGTGCGGGCAATCAGCAGGAAAGGCTCTCCATCGCAACCATCGCATCAGATCTAGGCAACTTCCTTGCGGGCTTCGCCCTCGGGGAGGGGAGCTTCATGATTGTCTGTCGGCGGCGCGCCGACTATCGATGTGGATGGAAGGTTTCCGCAGCATTCAATGTCTCTCAGAATGACATCGCCCCGCTCGAGCTCTTTCGTAGGACGCTTGGGTGCGGAACGATTCGCATGGCTGGGAACGGTGGCTGGTACTTCGAGGTGAACAACCACAGAGACATCCAGGCCGCGGTGGTTCCGTTCTTCCGCCAGTATCCACTGGTGGGGAAGAAGCAAACCGACTTTGAGCTGTTCGCGGATGCGGTTTCGATACTGGCGCAGGCGCCACTCACCGACACCGCGTGTCGGGAGATTCTCGAGATTCGAGAGTCGCTCAACGGTGGTGGCAAACGCCGATACACCATGGAGAGAATCCTCAGAGACTATACGCCGAACCCTTCGCGTTGAAGGGATGAGATAGTCCGATCTCATGGGCGACCATGAGAGCCGGTAACCACCCCGGCCACTCCAGGTCTGATGCCTGGAGGAGCAACAACGATGAACGGTCCTAAGGTAGGAAAGTAGCTGCCTTAGTAAAATCTGGCTATATGCTGGAAAACCCGAGAATCCCGCGCTACTGCGTTCGCGCAGTGACAATGCGACGGGTGCGGACAATCAGCAGGAAAGGCTGCTCAGCGTGAGCAGAATCCTCAGAGACCATACGCCGGACGGTTCACGCGAACTGAAGATATGGTCCCATCTGCATGGCGACATGCAGGGGAGCGCACCGCTAGTGCTCTCCCGCTCGAGCAACGATGTTTGGGTAAGAGATTAAGCGAAATTCCTTGTCGGGTAAGTGAATAAACGAGCCCGTACCGGCTAATATCGGTGAAGCCCGAACGACAGCGTGCGGCTGTGCGAGGGTGATACCGAGGGAAGTCGTCCAACCGAGTTGGATTGACCCTGTATCGACTGAGGCAATGTGCCGAAGGTTGTCACCCGCATCACACCGGTGGTGCAAATCCTTGTGGCAGCCAATACGCCGGCAAAGTCTAACGAGACTTTGAAGTTATAGTCAGTGCCTCCAGTAATGGAGGGAAGACATGAAGTTCCGACCCGCACGAATGGCGTAACGAGATGGGCGCTGTCTCGGCCACGTACTCGGCGAAACTGAAGTACCTGTGAAGATACAGGTTACCCGCAGCAGGACGGAAAGACCCCGTGGAGCTTTACTATAACTTGCCACTGAAATGGGGTCCAGCATGTAGAGGATAGCTGGGAGACTGTGAAGTCGGGCCGCTAGGTTCGGTGGAGTCAACCTTGGAATACCAGCCTTGCTGGATTTTATTTCTAACCGGCGCCGTTATCCGGTGTCGGGACCGTGGCAGGCGGGTAGTTTGACTGGGGCGGTCGCCTCCCAAACGGTAACGGAGGCGCCCAAAGGTTCCCTCAGCCTGGATGGAAATCAGGCCTTGGCGTGTAATGGCGTAAGGGAGCTTGACTGTGAGGCCGACAAGCCGAGCAGGGACGAAAGTCGGGCATAGTGATCCGACGACTCTGAATGGAAAGGTCGTCGCTCAACGGATAAAAGCTACCCCGGGGATAACAGGCTGATCTTGCCCAAGAGTTCACATCGACGGCAAGGTTTGGCACCTCGATGTCGGCTCGTCGCATCCTGGGGCTGGAGTAGGTCCCAAGGGTTGGGCTGTTCGCCCATTAAAGCGGTACGCGAGCTGGGTTTAGAACGTCGTGAGACAGTTCGGATCGTATCCGCTGTGGGCGCAGGAGATTTGAGGAGAGCTGACCTTAGTACGAGAGGACCGGGTTGGACGGACCGCTAGTGCACCAGTTGTTCTGCCAAGAGCATCGCTGGGTAGCCATGTCCGGATGGGATAAGCGCTGAAAGCATCTAAGTGCGAAGCCCACTCCAAGATAAGATCTCCCACCGGATAACCGGGTAAGACCCCAGAGAGACCATCTGGTTGATAGGCCGCGGGTGTAAGAGAGGTGACTCTTTGAGCTGAGCGGTACTAATCGGTCGAGGGCTTGACCTCCTATCCCACTTTTCAGCGACGAGTGGGATGGCGCCAATGGTGGCGCCGCAGGAAAGTGCAACGCCTGGCAGAGCGCTCGAGTAGCGCACTAGGATTCTCCGACGGAGAGCGCATGCGCTTCCGTGGACCAGAACTCGCATTCTCACTCGTCATGAGAGAGATATCCGGTGATCATAGCGGTGGGGAAACACCTGTTCCCATCCCGAACACAGCAGTTAAGCCCACCAGCGCCGATGGTACTGCCCTGGCAACGGGGTGGGAGAGTAGGTCGTTGCCGGGTATCTCTCTTTTGTTTTCCGGGCTCTGAGGCGGATTTGTATATGAAACAGAGCAGGTAAGTGCTAAGGACATATAGCACGGCGCTAAAAGAGTAGATAATAGCGGCGATGCCGAAGCGCGCCGCCGCCCCGCAGCTCACCCTCGAGGGCGCCTGGCAGAGCTTTGACCGCTCCCTCCGAGCCGAGGGACGATCGCCCGAAACCCGGCGCGCCTATGCCCAATCGGTCGCTCAGTTCGGGGCCTATCTGCGCGACCGGAGCCTGGCGTCCGAGGTGGCCCTGATCGACCGCGGTGACCTCGAGAACTGGATCATCACCCTCCTCGACTCCCGCAAGCCCGCCACCGCAGCCACCCGTCACCACGCCCTGGCTCGCCTGTTCTCGTGGCTGGTGGCCGAGGGCGAACTGGATCGCTCCCCGATGGAGCGGATGGAAGTGCCGAAGGTCCCCGAGAATCCTCCGACCGTGCTGAGCATCGAGGACATGCGGCGCATCCTGGCGGTGTGCAAGGGCACCGAGTTCGATGAGCGCCGCGACGCGGCTATCTTGCGCGTGCTGGTCGATACCGGCCTGCGCCTCGCCGAGCTCACCGGCCTGACCTTGGATGACGTCGACCTCGATGAGGGGTTGGCAACAGTCACCGGCAAGGGCGGCGCCGCCGTGCCGTGCCACTCGGCGCGAAGTCGACGGCCGCACTCGACCGATACCTCAGGGTCCGCCACGCCCACCCGCACCATCGCAGCTCGCACCTTTGGCTCGGCCAGAAAGGTCCGCTGACCGCGACCGGGATGCGCCAGGTGGTGCAGCGCCGGGCGCGTCAGGCAGGGTTGGATCAGCGCATCTGGCCGCATCTGTTCCGGCATACCGGCGCACATCAATGGCTCGCCGCGGGTGGCTCCGAGGGCGACCTGATGAGCCTCTATGGGTGGCGATCGAGCGCGATGCTGCGCCGCTACGGCTCGTCAGCGGCAGCCGAGCGCGCCCGCAAAGCGCACGCCGACCTCTCGTTGGGCGACCGGGTATGACCGGGCTGCTCGCCGCCCGGATGGGCAAGGACGGCGCCGCGGTGCTCTGTGGCCAACCGACCTGTCCGTGCGAGATCGGGAGGATGATGGGCGCGCATCTAGTCGTGGCGCGCGGCCTGGTCGAGGTCCGCGATCCCCTCGGCAAACCGTATGACCCGCCGTGCTACGCCCAGCCTCGCAGTGTCGTCAAGCGTGTCCGCCACGCCGTGATCGCGGGGACGAGACCGACATTGCGGCCCAGGGTGCAAGCCGCGACGCCCGCGTGGACCGTGGACCGCGTGGTCTTCCTGCCACAGCACCCGGAAGTGTGGGTGAAGTGCCCACGCTGCGGGAACCAGAGCAGGGTCCGCCCACGAGGTACCTAGTAAGCACGGCGAACAAGACGCCGTGCTAGAGTACGTCCGTTCGTTATCAGTAGCGCCGGATCGTCGGCCTCTGCCCTTTGGCTTCCATCCCATCGCGGGAGTGAGCGGGGCGAGGTCACGGCATGCCCCTCGATCCCGCTGCCCGAACGCTCCGAGCCCGCATTGGCGCTTTCGCCATGCACTCGAAACATCCCATCGAAGCGACAACTCGCGGCGGCCTGGACGCCGCCTGGCAACGCTTCGTTCTCGAGGTCGATCCGGACGGCTTACTGTCTGAGTCGGAGCGCACGCGGCGAGCCAAGGCTGCGCAGCGAGCTCATATGGCCAGGATCGCGCTTCGAAGTGTGCAAGCCCGACAGGCGGCGAAGTCTTCAGGAGAATCGGGGTGATGGGCGAGGACCCTGCCAGGGGTCCCCTGCCCGACCACGACGACAACGCTGACGATAACACCGGCGCGGATGAGGCGTTGCTCGCGGCCGCGCAGCAAGTCATCGATAGGGGGTTAGATGTCGGTCCCAACCTCGCGGGGCTGACGCCCGAGGAACGGGCCAGCGCACTCGCGGCCTTCGCGCACGAGATCGTCCGGGTACCGCCTCCCCTCGCCGATGTGCTCGCGTCGACGTGCGAACTCCTGCGCCGCTACATCGTCCTACCTGCCGATCACTACTACCTGGTGGTCGCGCTCTGGATCCTGCACGCGCACGCGATCACGGCAGCCGACACCACGCCGCGGCTGATCTTCAAGTCGCCCGAGAAGGAAAGCGGGAAAACCCGTTGCCTCGAGTGTCTCGACGCGCTGGTGCCGGCGCCGCTGCAGGTCATCAGCGTCACCACGGCCGCGATCTTCCGACTGCTCAAGGAGGAGCAGGTGACCGTGTTGTTTGACGAGGTGGACGCCATCTTCAATCCACGGGCGACCAACCAGGAGGATTTGAGGGCACTGTTGAACGCCGGGTATCGCCGCGGCGCGACGGTTGCTCGAAGTCGTCGGCGACGGTAAACGGATGCGGGTCGAACGATTCCCGGTCTTTGCCGCCACCGCACTCGCCGCGATCGGCGATCTCCCCGACACGATCGAATCGCGGTCGATCATCGTCCCGATGCGCCGGCGCGCACCCGATGAGACCGTGGCGAAGTTCCGTAGCCGCCAGGTCGCGCTCGAGGTCGTGGAATTGCGCGGCGACCTGGTCAACTGGGCATCGATTTATTCCGCGGAGCTCAGCAGAGCGGATCCTGTCATGCCGGACGGTCTTGAGGATCGGACCGAAGACTGCTGGGCGCCGCTGCTCGCCATCGCCGACATGGCCGGCGAGGAGTGGGGCGAGCGAGCCCGTGCAGCCGCACTGCTGATCGCCAAAGGTCGCGTCGCCGAGGATGCGTCCACAGGCGTCCGCCTGCTGGCCGATATCAAGACCGTCCTCGGCGACCGCGACCGCCTGTCCAGCGCCGGACTCTGCGCGATGCTCAACGCGCTCGAGGAATCGGGGTGGGGAGGATGGAACGACGGCCGCGGCATCGGTCAACGTGACCTGGCGAAGCGGCTGAAGCGCTACTTCATTGAGTCGAAGAACATCAGGCTCGGTGACGGCTCGGTCCCGAAGGGTTACCTGCGCAGCGACTTTGACGATGCCTTCGCTCGCTACCTGCGCCTTCCTGCTCTTACAAGCGCTACAAGCGCTACAAGCGCTACGCAGGTTCGAATTGACGTAGCGGACGTAGCGCCTGTAGCGGTTACTAGGGGAGAGAGAGAAGTCGGCCGGGAAGACGACGGTCACCCCACACAGGAGACATCCGCGACGCCGCTGGAGACGTTTCAACACCAGGTCGATGCAACGCTCACGAAGGTCAATGGACTGCAACCCGGCTGGCTTGAAGCCGATGATCAGCGCCGCCGCGAGTTGATGGAGGCCGGCATGCGACACAAAGCGGAGCACAGTCGTCACACACATAGGAGGCACCCATGACTGACAAGCCCCAGAGCCCCAGTATGTTCACCCCTGAAGCCGCTGTCGCGACTGCCATCGCTCAGCTCGTCGACGTCTCCAACGGGCTCGGACTGATGGTCACCCTCGGGCGACACCTGGAGACTTCGGCCGCCAACACCGATGACATGCTGGACGCTCGGACGTACGTGCGCCGCGTGCAGGAGGCGCTGGCACACTGCCACGAGGCCGCCGACGCACTGCGAACCCTACTGCCGGCCAAGCCCGCGTGAGCATCATGCGTCCGTGCCTCGATTGCGGCGCGCCGTACGAACCGCGGCGTGGCGTAGCACGTTGCCCACAGCATCAGCGTGAGTACCGACGCACCCGTGAAGCACCCCTTTCGACGGCCGCCTGGCGCGCGCTCCGCGCCCGCAAGCTCAAGCGCAACCCGATCTGTGAGGACTGCGGACGACAGTGGGCTGTCCAGGTTCAGCACATCGTCCCACGGTCGATGGGCGGCGCCCTGCTGCCACCGCTGTCGGGACTGCGCGCCCTGTGTGTTGCCTGCCATGCGGTCTGGACAAACCGAGAGCGTCGCTGGGGCTACCGGCCGCCGCCAACTGTAGTGAACGACGACGACGAAGGACCGCGCGTCGCATGAACGCTGAGCATCGCAACTCGCTTGAAAGCGCACAGCAAACCCCGAGGAATGGGGGGGCCAAATCCATCGCGTTTTTCCCTCCGGCGCGAACGCTGTTGGGCCACAATCCCGGTTACACACTTTTCGCGATCGCAAAAGTCGTCGCACCAGGGGTGGGATGACCCCGTGAAAGCAGGCCCGAAAGCAGCCCCCACGGCCGAGCCGTTGACCTTTGAGGACCTTCCAGCGTCGGGTGGCGATCGGGTGGTTGCTTTCATCGAGCAGTACATCGTGCTGCCTCACGGGCGAGGGGCCAAGCGTCCGCTGGCGCTGCGTCCGTGGCAGCAGCGGATCATCCACGGCCTCTTTGACGAGCCGCGCCCGCGCCAGGGCCTGCTCAGCCTGCCACGTGGCAACGGCAAGACCACGCTCGCCGCGGCAATCGCTCTCTACGCCCTGTTTGGCGACGGCGAGGACTCGGCGCAAGTGCTCTGTGTAGCCTCGGATGAGCGCCAGGCCGCCATCCTATTTCGCACTGCGCGGCGCATGATCGAGCTCGAGCCGCGACTGCTGGATCGCTGCCAGGTCTTCCAGGACCAGATTGTTGTGCCCTCCAGCGACGGGGTGCTTCGACCCTTGCCGGCTGAGAGCGCGGCCCTGCTGGGCTGGAATCCGAGCCTCTGTGTCGTCGACGAGTTGGCGGTCGTGACGGAGCGGGTGTGGGAGGCGGTGTCAGGCGCCGCCGGCAAGCGCGAGCGCAGTCTCACTCTGGCGATCTCCACCCCGCCCGAGAGCGTCGACAGCGTGATGTACGGCCTAGCCGAGCTTGGCCGCGACGCTGACGACCCCAGTTTCTATTTCCAGGAGTTCTCCGCCCCCGCCGACTGCCTGATCGATGACGAGAGGGCGTGGGCAGTGGCTAACCCTGCGCTCGGCGATTTCCTGGCCATCGATGCGATGCGCAGCGTGCTGAGGACCATGCGTGAATCGACCTTTCGGCGCGCGCGTCTCGGTCAGTCGGTTTTTGGGAGCGAGAGTTGGATCAGCACCGAGCAGTGGAAGGCCGCGGCGGCCCCTGATCAGGAGATCCCTGAGGGCGCTGCGGTGTGTCTCGGCTTCGATGGATCCTTCTCCCGCGACGGGACTGCGCTGGTGGCCGTCTCTTGTGCGCGTCCGCACCACCTCCAGATAGTCGATCTCTGGGAGAAGACGTCCGACGACGGCCCGGCGTGGCGGGTGAGCACCGCCGATGTGGAGCAGGCGATCCGTGACGCCTGCACCACGTACCAGGTGCGGGCGATCGTGGCTGATCCGAGCTGGTGGGCGCAGACCATGCAAACGTTGGCGGGAGAGGGTCTTCCTGTGGTCGAGTTCCGGCCGAACTCGTCGCGGATGATTACCGCGAGCGAGAGATTCTACAAGGCGATTTGTGACGGCGACCTCAGCCACAGCGGCGAGCGCGACCTCACTCGCCACATCAGCAACGCGGTGCTACGGATGACGCCATCGGGACCGCGTGTCATGAAAGAGAGCAAGCAGAGTACCCGCCATGTTGACCTGGCCATCGCTGCGATCCTCGCGTACGACCAGGCGGCTCAGGTGGCACCCGAGCGCACGCCGCTGATCGCGTTCGTCTGACATTTCTTTTGTTCAACGCTCGTTGCCGAAAACCACGCAAAGGAGAACCGATGACTGACCGGATCAACGACCCGACCAAGCCGGGCTATTCCTGGATTGAGGTCAATCACCATGTCGCCGACATGGAGCAGGGCATCGCCGCCATCGTCGATGTGCGATGCCTGTTCGTCGGCCAGGACGGCAAGGTCGTCAACACGCCGGGAGTCGGCTTCCGGCTCGCCGACGCGGAAGCGCTTGCGGCTGACATTGTCGCCCACGCGCACGCGGCGTACCTCGAGGCCAGAGCTGCCGGCGGCGACATGGAGGCCATCGAAGCGCTCGAGGAGGAAGCGCAGGGCTATGACGACGAGCGCAATTCTCGAAATTGAGGTGATACGATCAATTCACGCTCCCGCGCTCACTGCTGAATGGCACTGAGCAGCCGCAAATCCGACAGCGTGTCGGTTTTGGGGGTAGGGACCGAAGGCGATACGCGCCGAGGCTGGCTGTGCCACCCGCGGAAGTAGCTGAACGGGCCGCGAAAGGCTCAATTTCAACGACTTCAACGGGAGGCATGAAAATGCCACGAGCACTCGCCGAGATTCGGCAAGAACAGACACAACTGCGTGCGCGCGTCGGCCAACTGGTCGATGAGGCGCGCGAAATCGAAATCAAGCTCGAGGTCGACGGCGCCAACGACGGGCTCGAGGAGCGCAAAGCCAACGTGGAGCGCGGCAAGGCCAAGGCCAGCGCGCGACTGCAGGAGGTGGGCGCCGAGTACAGCGCGGCGATAACACGGATGGTCGAGAACGGCCAGACGCAGACCGAGGCCGGCGTCAGCCTGGAGAACGCCTACACAGAGCGTCAGGACGACGACAGGACCGCGTCCATGGCGCCGCACCAGCGCCAGGCGGTCTCGGACGCCATGCGCGCCCTCGAGCGCCATCAGCGCGACGGTGTGCTGTTCACCACGGCGGCGGAGCGCATGGAGAATGTGGTTCGTCACGGTGACCCTACCGGCAGCACTGGGCGGTACATCGCCGCGGTGGGCGCGGACGCCTATGCGCGCGCGTTTGTCAAGCTGCTGACGTACGGCGACACGGCTGTGCTGCGCATGACCTCTGAGGAACAGCAAGCCATGCAGCGCGTCAGCCAGGCCGAGTCCGAGCGCGCGATGTCCGACGGCACCACCACCGCCGGCGGATTCGGAATCCCGCTGACAATTGATCCGACGATCAATTTGACGTCGTCGGGCGCGTTGTGTCCGGTCCGCGAGGTTGCGGACGTGCGCCAGATCGCCACCAACGAATTGCGCCTGGTGAGCGCTGACACGCCTGCGTCGGCATATGCAGCGGAATTGACCGAAGTGGCTGACGGCAGCCCGACTTTGGCGCAGCCGATCGCGGTCACCCAAAAAGGGCAGTCGTTTGTTCCATTTTCGATCGAGGTTGGGGCTGACTACCCTGGCCTGCAGAACGAGCTGCTCAAATTGCTCGCGGACGGTCGGGCGATATTGGACAGTACGAAGATGCTTTCCGGCCTAGCAAGCGCCAACGAGCCGGTAGGCATCCTCGCCTCGACCGGCGGATTGACGACGTCGCAGCGCGTGCAAACGGCCGTTACTGGCACATTTGGCATCTCCGACGCGTACGCATTGCGAGAAGGCCTCGCCGCCACGCGGTTCTTTCAAAATGCGGTCTTTATGGCCCATCCGACCACCATGGATGCGGCGTATCGACTGGTCGGCGGTGGGTCGACCACCGAGCCGCTGCCCATGCCTCAAGGCCGGAGCGGCCCGTTCGTCGGCACTCCGCAGTACGGCTGGAATGCGATGGCAACCGGCACCACCACCGGTACCAAGATCCTCATCCTCGGCGACTGGAGCGGATACGTCGTCGCCGACAGGATTGGAGCTCAGGTTGAACTGGTGAGCCACCTGTTTGGAAGCGCGTCAAGGTTCCCAATCGGAGCTCGCGGGCTCTACTTCTACTGGCGCACGGGGACGTGTGTCCTGAAACCGAACGCATTTAGATATTTGGAAATGCGGTAACCATGGCCGGACAGAGTCGCACCCTACGGGGACGTCGACTATGCAGATCCAGGTCTCCAAGCCGACAAGGTCAAGCGCTATCCGATCGATACCAAGGCGCACGCGAAGGCCGCGTGGACGCTCATCAACATGAGCTCGCACGCCTCGCAGTATTCGGCTGCGGACCTCGCGCTGGTCAAGGGCAGGATCCTGACGGCGTGTCATCACTTCGACGTCGAGGTGAGCGAGAACGCCCTGCCGCGCGAGGGGTTGATCCGGGCGCTCTCGGGCCTGGAGATCCGCGACGATGGCGGCGCGGATGGCAGTCCGGGGACATTGACCGGATACCTCGCGGTGTTCAATCAATGGAGCGAAATCAACTCGGCCCACGAAGGTCACTTCATGGAGCGGATGGCGCCGGGATCGTTCGCCCGGACCATCGCTGACAACGCGTCACGCATGAAGGTCACCTTCAATCACGGTAAGGATCCGCAGTTGGGCGACAAGGTGCTGGGCATCCCCACCGTCCTCGAGGAGGACAGCCGCGGAGTGCGCTATGAGGTGCCGCTGTTCGACACATCATGGAATCGCGACCTTGCTCCCGGATTGAAGGCCGGCGCCTACGGCTCCAGCTTCCGGTTCAACGTGGCCGCCGACGACTACAACAAGAAGGCCAGGGTCGCTCCGCACAACCCCAGAGGCTTGCCGGAGAGGACGGTCAAGGAAGTCCGCATGCAGGAGTTCGGCCCGGTCACCTTCCCCGCATACCCGGGCGCGACCGCGGGGATGCGCTCGCTGACGTCGCCCGCGCGCGGTCAATCCGTGTTCGAGGAGTTCCTACAGCTGATCGGAGGCTGAGCGTCGTGAAGGCGGTGTCCGTCGGTTTCGTTCACTCCGGGCCGCGGCACCGTCTTCACGGCGCCAACCATGGGGGCGGTTGCGTCGGTTCGAAGGGCACACCCACTCCGGCCGACGCGCCGCCTTCCCGTCGACGAAGGCCGGCGCTGACGGCTACCATGCGGCGGTGAGCGATGCCCCTGACGATGAGATCGAGATCGGCTGGGAGAGCTATGGACCTGGCGATAAGCCTCGCGACCTGACGTTCACGTTCAGGGAGCGCGGCGTCCATCTCGGGTCGCGCGAGGTGGAGTGCGACGGAGATCGATACTTCATCGTGACGCGTCCCGACGGGAGCGTCCAGCGGTACCGCCAGAACCCGGAGTCAGGCAAGCTCGAAAAGGTCGACGAGATCCCCTGCGGTGATCCGGAGTGAGTAGCAAACAGAGCAGATAATTCGGCCTCGCTCGCTCATGACACGCAAGATGCGAACGTCGTCATAGCACGGCGTACAGTCCCGGATACTTGCCGGGTATCTCTTTCTTGTTTACCGGCCCCTCGCGCGGTTTGGTATTCAAAACAGAGCAGGTAAGTGCTCGAGCCCCATAGCACGGCGCGTTCGTGCCGGCGACATCTGGCGAAGCCTGCCCGGGACGCAGCAGTGGATCCAGTTGGTGTCGGTGTGGAACCATCAACCGCCGAGCTCGAGGGCGGATGGCGCCGAGTACCAGGTGGCCGCGTCATCCCGCCGCACAACTCCGGGCTCACAGTCAGAGTTGATTGGGCGCCGTCAGCGAGCGTGCCAACCAGGTCCTTGCGCCCCGGTCGCGGAGACGGACTCTTGCCGCCGCTCGAGCTTGTCTTTGACGTTCCCGATTTGCCCACATCGTTGGCATTCGGTCACAGTCTCGATCAGATCGTAGTCCTGTTTGACCGCTTCCAATGTCGGACGATGCGTAGACGAGCGCTGGTGCCAATCATGACCAAACACCTCGCAGCGCAACCGGAAAGGACTCCACCGCCCTCTCTCATATCGCGTCCGGAAAGGTTTGGGTGTTGCCAAAGTGACCGGGGCTGCCGTTGTCTCGCTGAGGAACGTTTGCAGATCGTTTGTATGACGGCGGATCTGCAGCCGAATGACTGTCGCGCTGCCAATGACGCCTGCGTAGACAAGCAATGTCCACCAGGGGGAAATAAAGAGGCTAGCGACGACGAGAACGAGCCCAATTCCCCCGACGAGGAGTCCGTCGAATGTGTCTCGGATCTTCGCGACGCGGGGAAAGGGGGGGCGGTAGTCGGGCAGAAAGTACCAGCCGAGACCGCCCAGCACGAGTACCCATCCGAAGAGCGTCACAGCCCACCAGGGGATCGTTCCAAGCATGCGTTGGACTTTAAGCCTGCCGAAACCGATCTGCGAAAGACGTTGGAGCCCTTGTAACAAGGAGAACGAGCCCATGACCGACGAAATTGACGAGATCACCAACCGCCCCGGCAGACCCCTGAGCACGCTGGAAGTCATCGGGCGGCAGGACCCGGAGCCCGCCGTGGTGCTCATCCTGCGATTCAACCGTGGGGATGGCGTCATCGACACGATCAGGCTGGCCCACAGCCCGGAAGAGGCGCGCCGCCTGTCCGACTATCTGTTGGGGACCGCGGATGCGGTACACCTCGAGGCACTGGCCGACGCTGGCGATGCGGAGGCCGCGGAGCTGCTCGCCGAACTGAAGAGGCAGCTCGACGAGCGCGATCCGATTCCCGAGTGGTACGCGGATCTGTAAGCGCGATGAGGCACGGGTCACAAAGGCAAGCGGACAGTGTTGGGCTAGGCTTGCGCGATGGCCCTGTCGGTGCGGACCGTCATCCCTTTCTATCGGCTCGGGTTCGGCCTACTCGTGCTCGTGGCCATCCTTATACAGATGGTGTCGCTCGGCCAGTCGGGTGTCCTCGACCCGCTGCATTACCTCACCTACTTCACCAACCTCAGCAACATGATCGCGGCCGTCGTATTTATCGTTGGCGCGACGGGCTGGCGCTATGTGCGGTCACCCGCCTTCGACGTGGTGAGGGGCGGTGCGGTCGTGTACATGACCATCACGGGCGTCGTCTTTGCAGTCCTTTTGAGCGGTGTCAATGTCGATGCCCAACTGCGATGGGTCAACGATCTCATCCACCAGGTGTTTCCAATTGTTGTCCTTGCTGATTGGTTGCTCGACCCGCCCAAGGCACGGGTGACGCTCAGGCAAGGGGTGCTGTGGCTGACTTTCCCGGTCGCCTGGGCGGCATACGAACTGATCCGCGGAGCGACCTCGGGGAAGTATCACTATCCGTTCCTGAATCCGGTCAACGGCGGGTACGGAAGCGTCGCCCTCTACGTGGTCGTGATCTCCGTATTCACGCTCATTGTCTCCGGAGTTGTCGTGTGGCTCGCAAACGCTCGGAGGCACCTCGAGCACGAGCCCGCATAGGAGAAACTCCCGGCCACATCTCCGGACGCTAAGAGAGAGCGCCGAACGATCCCGTGCTAAGATGAGCCTACGATCCGCGTACCGCTGCTGAGCTGCACCGGACAGACGCCCGCGGCGGTGAGGACCGAAGGCTGCAAGCGCCGAGGCTGGAACGTCCACCCGCGGAAGTCATGTGAACGCCGCATTGGCGGCGACTTCGACGACTTTACCTCGAAATCAAGTTGGACATCGACGGCGCAGACGCCGGCCTCGAGGAGTGGGAATCGCGCCCTTCAGCGGAGGACGGTCCGCGCCCGACATTCAACGGTCCGGCCGGTATTCCTTCCCGACCTACTCGACGCGCGATCGGACGTGAGTTACGCTACGCACCTTTGGAGCTGGCGTCGTGGGGACGTTTAGCTGCGGAGAGCGTTCGACGCCTTTGGCGCGGCTGTAACCGCTGATGACTTGCTCCCGTTGACCGGGTAGCCGCCATGAAACTCACCAACGTCATCGGCACTGTGATCGCCGCGTTGAGCCTCGCGGCTGGTGGATCGACAGTCGCGCCGACTGTTTCTCCAACTTCCGCGCTAACTGTCGGGGCAACCGTAGCGCCGACTCCCAGCGCAACGCCCACCGCGACACCCACGCCAACTCCGATCGCCACGCCCACTCCGTCTGCAAGGCCTACGCCCGCACCGCCTGTGCTCGTGCTCGTCGAAACGTGCGATGGCTCCGCAAACGCTGACAACTATGGCAGCGTGACGTTCTCTGGTGACACACCCGGCTTCGACTTCGTAGTGTACGGTCCTGGGCGATTGGGTGGATGGGCAGGGGCAACGACAGCAGATGCAAGTGGCGACGGAACAGTCAGCGACCTTACTGCTGATGACTATGAGTTCAACAACTTCGCACCCGCCGATATGCCGGGAACACTCACCGGCTCGTTCGCCATCGTGGCGTGCCCGCCGACGCCCACGTATAGCGTCACACAGACATGCGCCGCCCCTGGTAGTGCTCAGGGCGGGAGCGTGATGATTACCTTCGCAGGTGGCACGCCTGACACCGTTGTTATTGACGGCAATACCGTGGACGTGACCGGCAACCCGTTCACCTATGGGCCCCTCACCGTGGGCGATCACAGGATCACCGTTGAAGGTTTCGTCTGGCCAGTCACCATTACCGCGTGCGTATCTACGCCGCACTTGACCGTCACAGTCTGACGGTGCTCCGGGCCGCGTGGCATGGACCGGCACCAAGACGGGTGACACACTCTTTATCGGCGCCGGCGCGTTTTCCGTCACTCTTCCGACTGGCACCGGTGGCACGTCTGGACCACTCCCAGCTGGGACGTTCGACACCGAGAGTGGCAGCGGCACGTCAGCGCTCGGCGGCCCAAAACACAGTAGATAATTCACCCACCGACGCTCGAGACACTCGAGATCGGAAAGCCGAGGTAGCACAGCGCTAAACCCGTGGATGGTTGCCGGGTATCTCTCTTTTTTACTCCACGCCGAGGACTGGAACGTCGACTGCACGGTCGACGGGATGACGTTCCCGAGGAGGAGTTACCGGACGTGACTGACGCTGCGCACGCTGTGGTCCAGGAGGCCAAAGACGCCGGCGTGTTTGTGTTCGCCGGCGGACTGCAGGACCACCAGGAAGCGAGCGTCGTGGCCATCGACGGGACGATCACCGACGGCCCGTACCCGGAGAGCAAGCAGTTCCTCGGCGGATTCACAGTCGTCGACGTGCCCTCACGCGCCGAGGCGCTGGAGTGGGCTGCCAAGCTCGCGGTCGCCTGCCGATGTGCTCAAGAGGTTCGCGAGATCCTGTTCGACCCGACCGTCTGATCGCAGACCCTCAAGCGGATCAACGATCCCGCCGCCCTCCAAGACAACTGATCCTCAAACACAGCAGATAAGTGGGAGCCGTACGCTCGACCCACCCAGGATCAGAGTAGCCGAGGGCACAGCGCTAAACGCCTGGATGGTTGCCGGGTATCTCTCTCTTGTTTTCCGGCCTCTGGCGCTGTTCTGTATTCGAAACCGAGCAGGTAAGCGCTCAGGCGACATAGCACGGCGCCAAGCGAGGCGACCCCCCCAACGCTCCACATCGATCTGAGAGATTAGGCGCGATGCTCAGATACATCGTCAGCCGCGTCCTGCAGGCGGTGCTGGTCGTCATCGGCGTCGCGACAGTGGTGTTCTTCCTCGAGCGTCTGATGCCCGGCGACCCGGGAAGGATCATGCTGGGACCGCGCCTCGGCCCGGCCCAGTGGGCGATCTACGACCATCAGAACGGGTTCGACCAGCCGATCCCGGTCCAGTACATCGACTTCCTCGCGAATCTTTTCCACGGGAGGATCGCCTTCACGCCGCCGGGATTCGCCGACCAGATCGACCCCTTCGAGGGTGGCGTGGTCGACGTCGATCTCCAGTCGCTGGTTAAGGGACCGATGATCAACTCGCTGATCCTGACTGGTCTGTCGACACTGTTGGTGATAGCCCTCACCATCCCCATCGCCCTCTACGAAGCGGCACGGCGGCGCCGGCGTGGAGCGCACCTCTCAAACATCATCTCGATGACGCTGTACTCGATCCCGCCGTACCTACTGGGCACGTGGCTCATCCTGGTTCTTGCGACGGATCTGAACTGGATCAATCTGAATACGCCGAATTGGAGCACGGGCGATGTACTCGCCGATCCGGCGGCGCTGATTCTCCCCACGCTGACCCTGTCAACGGGAACGGTCGCGCTGTTCACCCGCTATCTCCGGGCGTCGACGATCGATGAGCTGACCAAGGACTACATCACAACGGCGCGAGCCAAGGGCGCCTCCCGCTCCCGAGTCAGCCTGCGCCATGCGCTCCCCAACGCTTCGTTACCGATCATCACCCTGCTCGGCACGCGCCTTCCCCAGATCTTCGGTGCCCAGCTCGTCGTGGAGGTGCTTTTTGGATATCCGGGGCTGGGAACCACGCTGTGGAGCGCAGCGATGAATCACGACTTCTACTCCATGCTGGGAGCAATCCTGATCGCTGGCGTTCTCACCACTCTCGGCTCGCTGATCACCGACTTGATCTACGCGGCGGTCGATCCTCGTATCCGATATGTCCATGCTCGGAGCTGATTCGCGCGCCCCAAAGACAGCAGATAATTCGGGCTCGCTCGCTAAGGACATGCAAGATACATAGCGTGCGATAGCACGGCGCATAGTCCCGTATGCTTGCCGGTATCTCTCTTGTTTTCCTGGCAGCAACCGAGCTTGCGTTGTCGAAACTGAGTAGATAACTGACTCAGCGTCGATCGCACACCGCTTGGGGAGTTGGTAACCACGCGTTGCTGCCTCCGACGGCTCTACGAGGGGCGGCGGGGCACCCGTAACCAGGGCGGCCATCGCTCGGTTCCCTCCGTGCAACCCGATCGTCTGACGACCCTCTGTACTGGCCTGAGGGAAAGGAGCACGGATGAGATCCGCAGTCTTCGCTGGAGCCATCTTTGCAACGGTGCTCGCGTCAGGCTGTGCGAGCACCCCTGGCACAAACCTCGGCTCGCCGTCAGCGAGCGCCCGGGCGACCCAGCCGTCGTCGACGGCGCCATCAACCACGCCAACCCCCGGCACACCGTCGTCGACCTGCTCGAAGGCGACGCCGCTCGATGCCGCAGTGGTGCTGACGGATTGGACGCATGCGCCGGGCTACACCGTGAACCTCGTGGCTGCAAACGGCTGCGTCATCGCATCGGCCACCGCCCGCACCTGGTCTGGATACTCGGCCACGGCCGGTCAGCCCGTCAGTCTGCCGACGAGCGAGTCCGCCACGCGCGTGTATTTCCTCGACGGCGATTCGACGCTGCGGTTTCTCGGCCTGGACGGCAGCAAAGGTGTCGCAGCCCAACTGCCCGGATCCTCGAGCAGCAAGGTTGCGTTCAGTGTGAGTCCCGACAACACCCGCCTTGCCTTCTCGGTGATGAGTTGGGGTTCGGATGAGCGCCATTTCACGGAGCAGTCGTATGTCGAGGACCTCGCGACGGGCGCAGATCGCACGGAGCTCTTCACCCTGACTGGCGGCAATGTTGCAGAGGAGCCGATTGGATGGATAAACGGTGACATCGTGTTCGGCCTGCTGCTCTCGGCCAACCAATACGCTGCGGGTCCAACTCCGCCGATATTCGACGCCTACCACGTAGCGAACCCGCTCACCGGTAAGCGCCTGACCAGCATCTGCGCCGGGTCCGGCAACGCCTGGGTCTTCGACGGCGGTGACTACACGACACTGCCGACGAGGACAGCAGTGCTCTGTCGAGTCGGAGAGCAGTACCAGCCGGACGGAACCCTCGAGCTAGTTTCCTGGTCGGGAAGCCGGCGACCATGTGAGCGTGTCGATTACCCGCGGTTCGAATGGCTGGACCATCACGGTGAAGGATCCCCGGTCGGGCACATTCACGACCGTAAAGGCCTACTCAGGCCCGGGTACCTCGGCGGAGTGGATCCAGGAGGCTCCCACCGTCGGCGGCCGCATCGCCACGCTTGCCAGATACGGCGAGGCGACCTTCGACCCGGGGACGGCGAATGGGAAGTCACCCGGCCTGGTCAGCAGCGATGGCGGAGTGATGGTCCAGAAGAGCATCCAGGTCTCGACACCTTCGGTGCCGGACAAGGACTTTGACGGGTTCAACATCAAGTACGCCAGCACCGCGCCGGCGGCTCCGTCGAGCTGACCCGACCCTCCTCCGTTCTTTCATTGCGGCTGCGGCGCTGGTCAGCATCTGTTTGTGACACTGCAGGTCCGTCGATCGGCGGTGCTCGCAACCGCGTAGACTTGAAGCGCGATGAGAGGGGGTTCGGGAAGGTACGCGATCGCCTGCGGCGTCGCCATGGGATTCGCCCTGTCGATGACGGGTGGCGCCCTCGCGGATGCCGGGCAGTGGAACATCGTCGCGAGTACGCTCAACACCGGCGTCAATGGCATCGTGAGCGCAGTCGCCTGCGCCGGCACGACGTGCTGGGCGGTCGGCGGTCCCCAGAGCTACATCGCCAGCCAGCCCGGACCGGCTCTCTTGGAGGGCAACACCGGTAACGGGTGGTTCATCGCAAACGACCCGAGCCCCCTGATCGTCAACTCCTTGAATGCGGTTACCTGCGTGGATGCCGGCGATTGCTGGGCGGTGGGAGACGCAACCCCTGACCGGACCCTGATCGAGCACTACTCGAACGGTGGGTGGACATATGAACCCAGCCCAGCGCTACCACCGGAAGCAACGCTCAACGGCGTGGCCTGCACCAGCCTCACCGACTGCTGGGCGGTGGGTGGCGACGGCCCGTCAGGCGCCGCCGGACATACCCTCGTCGAGCATTACGACGGGACCAGATGGATCGTGGTGAGTAGCCCCAACAGCAGCCCGAACGACTTCCTCAACAGCGTCAGTTGCCCCGCTGCCAACGACTGCTGGGCGGTTGGGGACAACAACACCGATGCACTGTTCGTGGAGCATTACGACGGAACTGCCTGGACCGTAGATACCGCCCTCGCCGCAGTCGGCACGAACAACAATTTGAGCGGCGTGACTTGCGTCAGCGCCGCGGAGTGCTGGGCCGTCGGCTGGCAGGGCAACCCGATCGCCTCGTTCACGCAAACGGTCATCGAGCGGTACAACGGTGACGACTGGAGCACGGTGTCGAGTTCCCAACCCGCTGGGTGGATCGTGGGGCGTCAATTTCCTGAAGGGCGTGAGCTGCGACAGCAACGGAGTGTGCTGGGCGGTGGGGCAGAGCACAGGCGTCGAGGGCTACAACGCGCCGGGACAATCGCTCATCGCCGAGTACACAGGCTCCGGAGACTGGACGGCGGTTGCCAACCCGGATCCAGGTCTCTCCGGTGACAATTTCAATGGCGTCGGATGCGGAAGCGCAGCATGTGTCGCGGGCGGCTCGGGCAGTAACGGTCCGCTGTTGGCGCAGGGTCCCCTTGGCCAGGAGTCCAAGGTCGGTACAACGGGTGGCGCTGCGTCCTTACCGCCGCCGGGCCTCTCGACCACCAGCGGTGACCCGGCCGTCCCCGATACCGGCGGAGCCGGGACTCCGTGGGCGGCGCTGGCGATTGCCGGCGGCTTGGCAGCGGTCATCACTGGCTTCCAGTTTCGCCGCCGACGCCTCGAGCGACCGACCATCAGCAAAGTCTGAACCGCCTCGGGGCAACGCCCCGGATCAGCGGGACCCTCGATTAGACTCACCGCTCATGGCTGACCTCGACGAGCAGGGTCGTCCGAAACCTCCCTCTGCAGCCGACGAGGCGGCAACCCTCGTGGGTTTCGTGGAGTTCCAGCGAGCGACCTTCGCGTGGAAGTGCGCAGGGCTCGACGCGGCCGGCCTGGGAACAAAGGTCGCCGCCTCGTCGATGACCTTGGGCGGGATGCTCAAGCACCTCGCATTGGTCGAGGACTACTGGTTCTCCCAGTGGCTGCACGGCCGAGACACGAGTCCGCCCTGGGACACCGTGGACTGGGACGCAGACCCCGACTGGGACTGGCACTCGGCCGCGAAGGACACCCCCGAGCAGCTGCGTGCCCTCTGGCAGGACAACGTGGACCGCTCGCGCGCCCGGGTCGCTGAGGCTCTGGCCGGCGGCGGACTTCGAGCAGCTGGCCCGGCGCGCCGAGCCCAGCGGTGAGTCACCCAGCCTGCGCTGGATCATGTGCCACATGATCGAGGAGTACGCGCGGCACAACGGGCACGCAGACCTCATCCGCGAGGCCGTGGACGGGCAAACCGGGGAGTAGGCGCCGGGTCAGTCCGGACCCAGCACGAAGTCGATGGGCTCTCGATACGCGACGCTCGCGCTGCTCACGCCGGCGGCAACAAGCTCGGGATGGGTGCGACGTGCGTCGGCCAGGACACCCTCGGGCAGTGATCGTGCGTCATACGTGCACACGATGGTCGCGGGGGACGAGGCGAGCGCCAGGTTCACGATTAACTCGTAGCGGAACCACTCCGCAACCTCGGCGTCGGACCGGTCGGCCCACACCGCCTCGGCGAGGATCCGGACCCAGGGAGTTCCGCGCTCGAACCGCTCCCTCACGAACGAGAGGTATCCGCCCGCGGCGTCGCGAAGCGAGCGGTACCACTCCGACAAGTCCAGGAACTCAACCCGGTGCGCGTCGTCCCCAAGCGCCTCACGGAGCAGGTCGCCCTGCCACTTCGTCGGGACGCACAAGAACTCCCTCAGAGCGCGCGATACCCCCCAAAAGAAACGGGAGCGCGGACTCGAGATACTCGTCCTCCGATCCGTAGATGAGAACCCTGTGCCCGAGGAGCTGCGGAGATATGGTCGCGTCGCCCCCGACGAGGTAGTCGACGCTGACCCCGAGCGCACTCGCGAGCGCCACCAGGCTGCTGACGCGGACCTGCTGGCGCCGGCCGGATTCGATCTGGGCGATCGCCGCCCAGCTGAGGCCCGAGTGATACGCGAGAGCCTCGCGAGTTCCAGCCCTTACGCTCTCGCGCCGACCTGAGCGATCCACCGATCCGAGACGGGGCCATGTGTCAATTCTCCACCCAACGGCGCGATCGCCGCGCTCGTTTCTGGGAGTATGTCATAAGACGCTGTCATTTGACACGAGAGGCCGTCGGCAGCGACAATTACGACCAGAAAAGTCATGGATCAGTCGATGGATCAGTCAACAGGACGGGCGGATCGCCACGCACGCTGGGTGTCGATGTGGCGGGAGGCCGTTCGCACGAGCCCCTTGGCGATCGGCCTCGTCGAACTAGCGACCACGCGCTTCGTCGAGATGTCGGACCGCGCCGCGGCGTTCCTCAGGACAACCCCAGAGAAGGCAGCCGGCCTCGACTACCTGTCGGTCACCGAGCGGCCGCGCGAGTCGGCGCAGACGTTCCGGCTGGTGCGAGAACGGATGCTCGACGGCATCAAGGGCCGGCGCCGGTTCCACCGACCGGACGGTTCGCTGGTCGAGCTGGAGGTGACCGGATGGGCAGTCCGCTCCAGCACGGGGCCCGATCTGGGACTGTGGATCGCGTCCGAGCTCGCAGACGCAGAGCACGCTGTGGGTGAGGAGGAGGTCGCCGCTCCCGAGCCCTGGAGCCTGGCCGGTCCCGATTTTGAGGGCGCTCAGCTCACCCTCGACGACCACTGGCGCATCGCGCACATCAGCAGCAACGCTGGTGCCGTCCTTGGCCGGCCCCCGGCCGAGCTGTTCGGAAGCTCGATCATCGAGCTCACCCACATCGGCGACCTAGCCGCCCTGCTCCTTGGTTTCGCCCGGGCCACCACCGACCCCAGGACCGACGTACGAATTCGGCTCCAGCAGGACCGCCGGCGGCGAGCGATTCGGGCGATGATCACCCGTCTGGAAGGCGACGGGACGGTACCGTTCTCGCTCATCGTGGCTCCGGCTGGTGAGCCCGAGGCGCAGGAGCCCAGCGGCGCGAGCCAGCTCGCCGGGCATCTTCGTCGCATCGCGTCCCAGATCGAGGCCGCGGGCATCCTCGCTCCCTTGATGCAGACGGCCGCCGCCCTCGGGGTTCCAGCAACGGCCGAGCTGTCGCCGCGCCAGTGGGAGATCGCCTCTCGCCTGGTCCAGGGCGACCGTGTGGCCACCATCGCCACCGAGATGTACCTGAGCCGGAGCACCGTCAGAAATCACCTCAGCGCGATCTTCCAGAAGTTCGGCGTCCATTCCCAGCCGGAACTCCTCGCGCTCTGGCGTTCCTCTGGCCAGGGGAAACCACCGAGCGGCTGACCGGCTCGCCGCGGTGCCGCGTGTACGCGACCGGACGGACGGCACCCTGGACGGGCGAGCATGATCTCCTCGATAAGGTATGCAGATTCCACGCTGGGGAGCGGGATGATGCCATCGGGACAGTGCCCATGCGGATCCCCGACATCCCGGTCTTGCGTTGCGAAGGTTGCGGCGGAGATCGGTTCATTCCCTTGACCTTCCCCACCCGCGAGGGTGCGGGGAAAGCCGAGGCGAGCGCGCGTCCGACCGCCAAGTGCCTGACCTGCGGCTGGTCCTACACCGCCTCTCGCGCGCGGAAGTAGCAGCGGCCATCCACGTCCGGGTCTACTGCGCATCGGCGTGGCAGATCTCGATAGAGATCCGGACCAGTCGCCTCGAAAGAAGGACCATTGGCAGGTGGACGTCGACGATCGATTTCGCCAGATGCTCATCGATGCCGGCGACGCCGAGCGCGACGAGGACTCGCTCACCACGCTGGCGCAGCGCTACTCGTACGTCTTTCCCGATGACCGATCCCTCGCAGCGCTCGCCCGCCTCGGTCCGCTCGTCGAAATGGGCGCCGGTACCGGGTACTGGGCGTACCGGTTGCGCGCTCTCGGGACCGACGTCGTCGCATTCGACCAGGCGCCGCCGGATGGAGCGCGTCCGAACCGCTACCACGCGACGACACCAACGTGGACCGAGGTCGTCGCCGGAGACCACACCATCCTGACGCGATACTCCGATCGGGCACTGCTGCTCTGCTGGCCGCCGCTCTTTTCGAGTCTCGGCGAGTCGCTGACCTACTACAGCGGGAATACCGTTGCGGTGATTGGGGACGGCGGCCATCGAACCGCGCGCGTGCGCGGCCTGAACGAGTCGTTCACACCGGTTTCGGTGTCCGAGGTGCAGGCGCTCGAGCCGTTCCCGGGACAGCAGCCCACGCTCAGCATCTGGCGGCGCCGGCCGACGTCGTGACGTTGTGCCGCCGCCCTCAGGTGGTGGGGCCTGGGCGCGGCACCACGGCAAGGCCGGCAGTTAGCACCACGATGCAGGCCAGGATCAGGGGCCAGTAACCGCCGATCGTCGTTTCGAGGTCGTGGGCCGCTTCGTGCGGGCCGCGCACCAGCCCGATCAGCACGGAGATCGAGAGGGCGACGATGATCACGATCGTCACCGCCACGACCAGTGAAAAGAACAGCCGGCTGATTCCCCGTCGCACTACGACCCGCGAGGTTACAGGAGCTAGCCGACCTACTGCGGGCCGCGCCCGACGCGATCAGCGCCGCGTGCCGGCGAGCTCCGCAGGTGACTCTTCCTTGACGTCGTGCGCGCCCTGCCGGGGGATATTCGATTCGGCCAGCAGCCGAACCCAGACGCTGGGGTCGGAGGGTGGCGGACTCGGCGACGGGTCCGGGCCGGGCCCCCGGTCACCCTGGTCGTTATCCGCCGTCCCCGTCGGCGGCAGCATGCAGGCAACGAAAAGGCCTGAGATCACCAGCCCCTCGAAGATGGCGATGGGCAGGACCTCAGCGGGAGATGCCCCGCTCAGGGCGCCGGCGACCACGAGGATCGTGAAGCAGAGAAGCAGCGCGGCCGCGGGCAGACCCCAGACGTATGCGCGATTTCCGCCGTTCGCATTGCGCAACTGCCGCTCGAGCCCGCGCACTCGATTCGTAGCTGTTCCCCAGACCTTCCGGAAGTGGCGTTCCATGACCATCCTCTCAGAGCTGCCGTGTGCAGCATGGCACAGACGCCGAAGTGGCATCGGCCTGGCCCGGGGCCGGGTCGGCGCCTGTCAGTTACCAGGGTCGCCGTGAGCATCCGTCTGTAGAATGACCGAGCTGCGTGCGCGCATCGGGGCGCGTGCCGGCCGCCGTGCCGAGGTGGTGGAATTGGTAGACACGCTAGCTTGAGGGGCTAGTGAGGGCAACCTTGTAAGGGTTCGAGTCCCTTCCTCGGCACCACATGACCGGTTTCATATTCGGCCGACACTCCGCGGGCGACCCGGTCGGTCGGCTGTCGGTGAGGTCGTCCCCGAGCCGTAACGCCCCTACACTCAGCCGGTGGTCCGAAAGACCGTGACGATTCTCTTCGCTGACGTGACGGGATCCACGGCGATGGGGGAGCAGAGCGATCCAGAGGCGTTGCGCCGGGTTATGACGCGCTTCTTCGAGGTGTCACGAGCCACGCTCGAACGGCACGGTGCGACTGTCGAGAAGTTCATCGGTGACGCCGTGATGGCCGTGTTCGGTGTCCCGGCCGTTCACGAGGATGACGCGCTGCGTGCGGCTCGCGCGGCACTCGAGCTGCGCCGCAACGTGGCGGCCCTTGGCATCCAGCTGCGCATCGGGATCAACACCGGGGAAGTCGTTGCCGAGGCGGGCGAGACACTCGTCACCGGGGACGCCGTCAACGTCGCCGCGCGGCTCGAGCAGGGTGCATCCCCGGGTGAGATCCTGCTCGGCGACGCAACGTACCGCTTTGCGCGCGAAGCGGTGCGCGCGACGGCGGTTGCTCCTCTGAACGCGAAAGGAAAGAGCCAGCCGGTCGCGGCGTGGCGGCTGGTCGATGTCCTCGACGACGCGCCGGCATTCACGCGCAGGATCGACGCGCCCTTCGTCGGCCGTGGCGATGAGCTTGCCCGGTTCACAGCCGCGTTCGAGAGCGTCGTTCGGACGAATGCCGCACGGCGCTTCACGCTGCTCGGCGCACCGGGAATCGGCAAGTCACGCCTCGCGCGGGAGCTCGTGCAACACGTATGGGTCCGAGCGCGTGTTGTCGTCGGCCGTTGCCAAGCCTACGGCGAAGGGATCACGTACCTGCCGCTCGCGGAGATGGTCCGAATGACCGCCGGCACGCAGCGCGATGCGATTGCCGCCGTCGCGGGGGACGAACTCGTGGCCGATCGCATCGCGGCGGCGCTCGGTGTCGGCGGCGTTGCCGGTACGAAGGAGGAGACCCAGTGGGCGGCTCGGCGCTATCTCGAGGTGCTCGCCGCGGACCGGCCCCTCCTCGTCGTCCTCGACGATCTGCACTGGGCCGAGCCGACGTTCCTCGACCTCGTGGAATACGTCGCGGACTTCGCCACTGCGCCGATATTGCTTCTGTGCACCGGGCGCGTCGAGCTGCTCGACGCGAGGCCGGCCTGGACTGGGCCGCGTCCGAACGCCGACGTACTCGTGCTCGAACCACTCTCGGCCGAGGAGGCGGCCGAGCTCGCGGGAGACCTTGATGAGGAGACGCGCCAGCGCATTCTCGACGCCGCCGAGAGGAATCCGTTATTCGTCGAACAGCTCGTCGCGCTTCGGGCGCAGGCCCACGGCGACGTCGGTATCCCTCCGACGCTCCAGGCGCTGCTCGCGGCGCGCCTCGACTCCCTCGCGCCGGCCGAACGAACGGTGGTCGAGCGCGCCTCGGTGGAAAGGCCGGCTGTTCCACCGCGGCTCCGTCACTGATCTGGTTCCTGCGGACGTGCGGACCGGTGTCGGCGCCGTCCTCCTGGCCCTCGTGCGCAAGGAGTTCGTCCGTCCCGATCGCGCTCAGTTTCCTGGCGACGACGGATATCGATTCACACATGTCCTTCTGTGACGCTGCATATGAGGCGATGTCGAAGCAGCTGCGGGCGGACCTGCACGAGGGGCTCTTCGACTGGCTTCGGCGCGTCGCGCCGGAAAGGGTTGGCGAGATGGAAGAGATCCTGGCCTACCACCTCGAGCGCTCCGCGCTCTATCGCAACGAGCTCGACCTGCCGGACGACAATCATGCCGGGCAGCGCGCGGCGGAGCTGCTGGCACGTTCGGGCACGCGCGCCTACGACCGCGGCGACCTGTCAGCGGCCCAGAACCTGCTCAGCCGCGCCGTTTCGCTTCTGCCGCCAGGGAATCCGATCCGCGTCCGGGCTTTGCCGCTGCTCGCCGTCGCGATCCTCGATGCAGCCGCCGGGATGGAACGGGCGCTCGGCCTCGTCGCGCAGGCGCTCGAGGAGAGCCGCGCTGCCGGCGACCGCGCCGCCGAGGTGAGTGCGTGGGCGATCCAACAGCTCGTGCGATTGCAGAGCGTTCCGGACACCGACACCGCGAGCATCCATCGTGAGCTCGAGCTGCGCGCGCCTGAGATCGAGCGCCTCGGCGACGGACGTGCGCTCGTCTATCTGCGCCGGCTCGAGCTCGTGATCGCGCTCAGCGAGCTCTCCGACCTGGATTCGGCAGCCGGGCGGCTGCTCGCCGCGGCGCGCGACGCTGGCGATCGCCCGAGCGCGCTCCAGGCGATATTGTTCCTCACCGCGTCAGTCGTGGTGGACACGATCCCTGTCGACGAGGCACTTTTGATGACGCGGCGGCGGTTCAGGGCGCTTGCGCAGGGGCCTGTCGAGGAAGCTGCGGTCGACGACATCGAGGGGCTCCTGCGGGCGATGAGGGGCGAGTTCGATGAGGGCCGCCGGCTGATCCGAAAGGCGCGTGCCACCTTCTCAGAGTTCGGGTTGCGGTTGACCGATGTGGCGACGGCGCGGGACGAGGCGCTCGTCGAGCACTACGCCGGGGAAGCAGCCGCCGTCGAGCGCTTGCTCCGTTCTGCCTGTGACGAACTGCGGTCTGTCGGCGAGACAGGCTACCTGTCGACCGACGTCGACGAGCTCGCGGACGCGCTCCACGATCTCGGGCGGCACGCCGAGGCGGAAGAGGCAAGTCGCGAGAGCGAGCGCCTGGCGCAGCCGACGGACGCGGCGGCCCATGTGCAGTGGCGGGGGGTCCGCGCGAAACTGCTCGCCCGACAAGGCGAGGGCGACGAGGCGGTACGGCTCGTGCGCGAGTCAATCGAGTGGGCCGGCAAGAGGCCCGAGGAGGTCGGCAACGCATATGCCAACCTCGCCGAGATCTGGCGGCTCGGCGGGGATTTGGATCGCGCAGCAGAGGCACTCGAACGCGCCATTGCGATGTACGAGCAGAAGGGGATCGTGCCGATGGCTGAACGCATGCGCAGCCAACTGGAGGAGCTGCGCTCGAGACCCTAGCGCTCGAAGGTGTCGGCGAAGCGACTGGCTACGCCAGTGGGATGTGGGCAGGGAGCACCCCGAGAGCTCCTACCGCCGGGGCGGGCGAGATCTTGGTGCGGCCTGTGAACGCAGGTGAGAGCAACCAGGTCGCTCCTTGTTCCGGGTACTGGTTATCCCACCCGACCAGACGATCGTCGGGGAGCCACACCTCCGGCGCGAAATTCCGTACGGTGGAAACTGTCTTTTTGGTGCTCAGATCCACGACTGTAGTCACGTAATACCCGGAGTCGAAGATCCCCACGTAGGCGGCATACGCCAGGTAGCGTCCGTCGCCCGACACGCTCACCGGACCGTACGCCGCTGCGTTTGCAGGGTGCAGGGCAATCGTCTCGGTGCCCGAGTTGCGCACTACTATCAAGCTCGAGTCCCCATCCGCGACGCACACCGAGCCGGGTGCGACTGTCGCGGGACAGAGATACCCTCCCCAGGCGTTGTTGATCGGGGTCTGCACGAGCGTTCGCGTCGTTGGATTGAACGTGGCTTGGGCGCAACCAGTGAATTGGAGGAACGGACCGACTCCGCCGAGTCCTTTGCACTGCTCCGCAACCGAGATTCCGGCAGTGCTCCACGCGAAAGGCATCAGGACCTCGCCGCCGTTGTCGCTGTTATTGGCGTCGTCGTAAACCATGGTCGCGGATGCTGCGGTGCCACCCGTGGGCTCGGTCCAGAGCTGCGAGTGATCGGTGGGCGCACCGTTGTCGAAGGTCATTGCCAAGGGGATGCCGAACACCAGCGTTGTCTGGTCGGGCGACACGGCAAACGTGGTGTACCCCTGGAGATCCGCCGCAGTGACTGTGGTCTTCACCTGCGGCACCTGACCCACGACCGAGACGGTGCCGGATCTCCCGAACGCCTTCACGGTGGTGCCGTCGAGGAAGTAGACATCATCGGATCCGACGTAGTACGCGTGGCCGTCGACACCTCCGGGGTCTTCGACCGTGGCGACTATGCTGCCGTTCTCACCGACTAGGCTGAGTTGCAGAGCAGTCTTGGAATTCCCGGCTGCGGTCACCGCCAGCGGCGGGGGAGTGGGGGATGGCGCCGGCACGGGCGTTGCGGTCGGCTCAGGGGTTGAAGCGACCGTCGTCGCGGGCGTCGGGGTTACCGTCGGAGCGACTGTCGATCCACAAGCTGCGAGGCCAAGAGTGGCGATCGCAGTGCCGATGATGGTTGTGCGTTTCATGTCTGCTGCGCCACCACCAAACCCACCAGCGTGCTGGCCGGTTCAGGGACCCCAGCTGCACTCCCTCTAGAACTCATGATGGATGCCATACCCACTCAACGGGAACACGTCATCCACGGTTACATCCGCGCGAACGCGTCGAACGTCCCCGCACTCGATGCCCAACCTCACGGGAGATCGACCGCACAATGCGTGACGCCGAGCCGTGGCTATCTCGAAGGGGCTTCCGGCTGATCTCCGCCGCGCTGGGATCCCGCTAGGATCTGATCGTGCCCCGCGCGCGCGTCAACGGCCTCGAGCTCGAGTACGACAGCTTCGGCGATCCCGGGGCCACGCCGCTGCTCCTTGTGATGGGGCTCTCGTACCAGATGATCGAATGGGATGACGCCCTCTGCGAGCTGATCGCCCGTCGCGGATTCCGGGTGACGCGGTTCGATAACCGCGATGTCGGTCTCTCCACCAAGCTCGACGCGCTCGGGCCGCCGGACATCATGGCGTTGTTCGGTGGCACGGGACACCCTCCGTACTCGCTGGACGACATGGCCGGCGATGCGATCGGCCTCCTCGATGCGCTTGGCGTCGAGGCGACACATGTCGTGGGCGTGTCGATGGGAGGGATGATCGCGCAGTTGATCGCGATCAACTACCCCGAGCGGGTGCTGAGCCTCACCTCGATCATGTCGACGGTGGGCGGTCCCAATGTCGTGCAGGCCGAGCCCGCCGTCGGTGCCGCTTTGCTCGCTCCGCCAGGACGGACTCGAGAGGAACGAGTGGAGCGCTCGCTGGCCAACCGGCGCCTGATCTTCGGCGCGGGGATGCCGTTCGACGAGGATCGAGCGCGGCGGAAGGCGGAGCGCGCAGTCGATCGCTGCTTCTACCCCGACGGTGGCATGCGTCAGCTCGCGGCGATCTTCGCCGCTCCGAACAGGACCGCTGGGCTCGGGCGGCTGAGCATCCCGACGCTGGTCATCCATGGAGAGCACGACCCGCTCGTGCCACCCGCGAACGGGCGTCAGACGGCGGCGGCCCTGCCGCGCGCCCGGCTCATCATGATCCCGGGCATGGGCCACGCCCTGCCCGACCACGTGTGGCCGCAGATCGTCGATGCGATCGCTGCAGTCACCGTTTCATCTACCCGGGGCAAGCCGGGATGGTGAACGTGCCGCGAGCAACAAACGCGACCTTCGGATCGTCCCAAACACTCCACGACCAACGCCCAACGGTCACGGGCCCATAGGTAACGGTGGGGAACTTCAGGATTTCGGGATCAGAGCCCCACCCCATCCATTCTCCGGGCTTCACTCCATGGAACGTGACGGTCCCACCCTGGGCTGTGCCAGCCACACCACACGTAGTCGTCACTGTGACGCCGAGCTTAGGCTTGGAGGCCGGAGCAGGCGTTGCAGTCGGCGTAGCTGTCGGGGCGGTCGTCGGCGCTACTGTCGGAGCGACGGTCGGGACGACGGTTAGCGCCAGGGTTGGCCGTGCACTCGGCCGCGTAACTGCCGTCGAGCCACATGCTGCGAGGCCAACGGCGGCGATCGTCGTGCCGATGATGAATGTGAGTTTCATGTCTGCTGCCCCTCCTCTACACGGACCGTCGTCCTGGCCGGTGCAGGATCCTAGCTGCACTTCCTCTAGAACTCATGACGGGTGACACACCCACTCAACGGGAACACGCCATCGACGGTTACATCCGCGCAAATGCGTCGAAAGTTCTCCCTTGGGTGACCTGACTCGCGCGCTGCGGCCGAGGATAGGATGACCGCCGACGGCCCTCGGCTATCAGGTGGGCCGAAGAGCCTGCAGTGAACGCGCCGGCGCGCAAGGAGAGTGGACGTGGCCGGTCATCCCGAAAGCGAAGCCGACGACGAAATGTTGCGGGCCTTTTTGCGCGGCCAGCGCGAATCGATGTTGGCGATCGTCGAGGGGCTGGACGAGGAGGCCTGGCACCGCTCCGTCGTGCCCACAGGCTGGACGCCGGCCGGGATGCTCGAGCACCTGGGCGGCGCTGAGTGGCACTGGTTCCAAGGCGTCGTTTTGGGCAAGCAGCCGGATTTGCCAGGCGACATCGCCGAGGATCAGCCGCCGTACGACCCCACGACGGTGGTGTTCACAACTGACGCGCCCTCGGCGGAGGTCGTCACCTTCTACCGCGACCAGTGCGCGCAGTCCGAGGCGGTGCTGGCGACCACCGCCCTTTCGGCGCGACCACTAGGCGAGCACGGGCTTGGTGGATTCGAGCCACCGAATGTTCGCTGGATCGTGTTGCACATGATCGAGGAGACGGCGCGGCATGCCGGGCATCTGGACATCGCGAGGGAGCTCCTCGACGGCACGACCCGGCTGGGTGGCCGCTGACAACTCGCAGAATCGGCGATTCACCAGTCATAACGAGGAGGACCACCATGGCATCGATCGATGAAGCGACCGCGTTCCGGCGTGCCAGCGAGAGTTTCGTGGAGCGAGCTCGAACGATCGGCCAGGAACAGTGGTCGGGACCGACGCCGTGCACGGACTGGGATGTGAGGACGCTCGTGAATCACATTGCCGGTGAGTACCTCTGGGTACCGGAGATGTTGGCTGGTAAGACGATCGCGGAGGTCGGCGATCGTCTCGACGGTGACGTGCTCGGCGATGATCCACTGCGGAGGCTGATCGACGCTCGGAACGCCGCGCTCGCAGCCATCGATGGCCCGGGAGCTGTGGAGACCACGGTCCACCTGTCATTCGGTGACCTGCCCGCCGAGGCGTACGTGCAGCAGATGGCGCTCGACAGCGTGATCCACTCATGGGACCTCGCGCGCGGTATCGGTGCCGACGATGCGCTCGACCCCGAGCTCGTCGACCACTGCTATGCGGATCTGAAGGGAAGCGCTGAAGCCTGGAGGTCTGCAGGAGTTTTCGGCCCGGAGACGCCTCCCGCCGACGATTCGACCCAGGCCAAACTCCTCGCGCTGACCGGCCGATAAATCCGCCGGGGATTACCCCGCTGCGGTCGGGAGGCGCGGCTAGGATCCAGTCCCTAAGCCACCACGCTGACTGTGTCGATGAGCGATCCGACGATGTGGAGTGACTGGGACGGCCACAGTGGGACAGCTGAGCCAGCGGGGTTCGCCGCTGCGGTTAGCAGCGTCACCGCGGTCGGCCTGTCTTTTGGCGGCGGCTGCTTCTTCGAGAATGGTATCGGGACCACAGACGGCTCGGGTACCTTCACCCTCAACAACTTCACCGTGGGCTGAACGTAACGGCGTAACCCGTTCTGAATGGAGCCTCTGGCAGCGCACCAGGGGCTCCTATTCACGCGGACCGAACGCGGTCGGGAATCGCCCCTCCGCAAGGTCTGATGCGGCCCTGCGGAACCCACCGCTGGCTTCTGTCGGATGCCGCCAGGCTAGCCAGGGTCAGGAGGTGTAGGCGGGATTCAAGACGGTAGCGTCAAACGTGTAAGTGCCACCAATGTTGTTCCACCAATTGGTCCACGCTGCACCGCGTGCGTGGCACGAAGCGGTCGGGGTTGCTCTATAGACCGCTAGCACGACAGTTGTGGTGCAGGTTGCGAGTCTCCCCCCGGACGAGTTCGTGATCGTCATGGTCACTGTCGCGGTACCACTTCCAGCGTCTGAACCGACGACCGCCGTGAGGGTGCAACCCGCACTGTTGCAGCCGTGGGCATCCACCGAGGAGATGTAGAAGTGCGGCGGCATGGTCACGAGGTCTGGCGTGACGTAGTCGGTCGGAATCGCAATCGTGACTGGAGAGTTGAAGCCGTCGAAGATGATGTCCACGTCTGAGAACCTGCCAACCAGATAGTGCGCGGCGGTGGTGATCTCCAGGATGTTGTGAGGAGTCGACGCTGCGAGAACGACGCTGCCCGAGGCATCGCTGAGCCGTATCCCCGCGCGCCCGTGCGAGTGCTTGCCCGAAGTCCGAGTGAGACCCGTGCGTCCGGACAGGAATGTCGACTCCAAAAGGCCGGGGCTGAGTATTGCCAGCACCGCGGCAGCCGACGCTGAGCCACCAGTCCGAAACCACGGCGGCCCCTTCAGACTGGCCGCCAGCGTAGCGACGCTCGGGAACCCCGCGGTCACGAAAGGCGCCAGCGAATCAAAGTACGTGGCCCCGTCTGCGGAGACGAACGGTGAATCCGCGCCGTCGAGGGTGAGGGTACCGGAAGCGTTGCTGTTGTGGAGCATCGACGCTTGCACCGAGCCATCGAGCCCGTCAACAGTGAATGACCCCTCGACCTGCGTCGACTGAAGTGCCATAAGCGATTGCACGCCCCGCGGCCAGAAGCTGGCTCGGGGTCACGGACGGAACGGTGGGCTTGCTTGCGCATGCGGCCATCGCCAGAACCAGGCCAACGCCGACTGCGACCCTGCGCGTAGCCCTCATAGTCCTCTTGCCCTCCCTCGGTGAGGTGCCAGGTGGCGACCGCTGCCGCGATTCTGCACCCCGCGGACGAAATGTGAGTCCACTTTCAGGACCTTCGATATGATCCTGCCAAGCCGAGTCGGTGAAATCGCGGTATTGAAACGACCTTGAGCGATACCTCGGCACCACCCATCGCGTGAGGCCATGTAAGGGGTTGGCGCTTGTTCAGGCACCACCAAGAGAAGAAGGCGTACGAGGACTACCAGGCCAAGCTCGCCGCGTGGCAGGAGCAGCGCGACGCGTACGCGAACCTCGTGACCATGGCTCAGACCTATGCCGGTGAGCCCTCGTCGGACATCATGCTGAAACCCGCCGAGGCAGTCTTTGCCACCGTGACCAGCGTCGCGCTGGTCGAGGACCGGCGCGGCGCCGGCCAATGGAAGGGCCGGTCACAGGGCTTCTCAATTCCCGTCGCGAGCATCCACGGACGCTCGATCCGGTACCGCGTCGGGACCTCGAGAGGCCATTTCGTCCAGGGCGCGCCGTCGCCGACTGCCATCGACGTCGGTACGGCATACATCACGAACCAGCGGGTGATCTTCCAGGGAGCCAAACAGACGCGCGAGTGCCTGTACGCCAAGCTGGTCGGATTTCAGCACGACGACGCGCAGGGGCAGACCATCTTCTCGGTGTCGAACCGACAGAAACCGACCTGCCTCCACTACGGATCGAGCCTGTCCGGTTGGTTCGACTTTCGCCTCGACCTGGCGATCGCCCACTACCGGGGCACCGTTGCCGCGATGACCGAGGGTGTAGAGGCGGACCTGGCCGCGCTCGATGCCGGCATGCCGGTCCCGCCGCCGCCACCGAAGTCGTGATCAGACTGAGCGAAGCGCCGTCGCCGTCGCGAACGTCATGATCGCTCGACTGTGACGTCACACACGGAAAGCGCCGATCCGATAGCGCCGCTGGTGCGGTCGCTCCTCGACGAGATCGGTGAGGACGCCGCCCGCCCCGGCCTGATCCACACGCCGGCACGGGTGGCCGCGAGCCTGCGATTCCTGCTCAGCGGCTATGCGCTCAATGTGGACGACGTCGTGCACGGCGCGATCTTCGAGGAGCCCTACTCGGAGATGGTGGTGGTCAAGGACATCGAGGTCTACAGCCTCTGCGAGCATCACCTGTTGCCGTTCTTCGGCAAGGCCCACGTGGCCTACATCCCGGACGGACGGATCATCGGACTCAGCAAGATTCCACGCCTCGTCGACATGTTCGCCCGCCGCCTCCAGGTCCAGGAGCGGCTCACCATGCAGATCGGCGACGCGCTCCAGTCGGTCCTCGCTCCTCAGGGGGCCGGGGTCGTGATCGAGGCGACCCACCTGTGCATGGCGATGCGCGGCGTCCAGAAGCAGAACAGCTCGGCGGTGACCTCGTCGCTCACCGGCTGCTTCCGCGACGACGACAAATCGCGAAGCGAGTTCCTCACGCTGATCGGCCACCGGTAAGGGCGCGGGCTCAGCTCGCCCCGACGGCGACCACCTCGAGCCACACGAGCAGCACTCCGAACGCGAACATCACCGTACCGAGCGCCATGTGTGCCCAGCGGATCGGCTGCCGGCCTCGACGGGTGCCGATGATCCGGCTGTAGATCGTCAGCCCGATGATGCCGAGGCCACCGGCGACCAGCATGGTCGCGGGCACGCCGATGATCGCGCCGAGCACCCCATTCATGCGGGCAGCCTACGTGGTCGGCGGGCGCGGACGTGCCCGCCCGTACCATGGACTGATGCCCACCCGAGCCCTCAGCACCGCCGGCGAGACCGCGGTGATCGATACGCTCGCGCGCCTCGGCGAGCCTGCCTGGCGCGCGCGTCAGATTCAGGCCGCCGTCTGGCAGCCGTTCGTCGGCGACTTCGAGGCGATGCTTCAGCTCCCGGCACCGCTGCGGCGCGCCCTGGGCGGCGAATTCGAGTTCTCGACGGTGACCGTCGCCACCGAGGTGCTCGCTGACGCCGGGGAGACGATCAAGCTTCTCTGCCGTCTCGGCGACGGCCAGACCGTCGAGACGGTCGCGATGGAAACGCCCGCGCGGGCCGACTCGCGCCGCCGCTCGACCGTGTGCGTCAGCAGCCAGGTGGGCTGCGCTGTCGGCTGCCCCTTCTGCGCCACCGGCCACATGGGGTTGCGCCGCAACTGCACGGCCGCCGAGATCGTGGACCAGGTGCGCGCCGCATCGAGCGCGCTGCAGCGGCGCGGCATGGGGCCGGTGACCCACATCGTATACATGGGAATGGGGGAGCCCCTCGCCAACGTTGCCGCCACCCTCGAATCGCTGCGCGTGCTCACCGCCGACGCAGGCATCAGCGCGCGCCGGATCACCGTCTCCACGAGCGGCGTGGCACCGGGCATCGAGCAGCTCGCGGCATCCGGCATATCGGTGACGCTCGCTGTCTCGCTGCACGCAGCGACCGACGAGCTGCGCGATCGCCTCGTCCCGATCAACCGGACGTATCCGCTCGGTCTCGTCCTCGGCACCGCCTCGCGCTACGCGGAGCGGAGCGGGCGCCGGATCAGCTTCGAGTGGTGCCTGATCGGTGGCGTGAACGATTCGATCGAGCAGGCCGAGGGTCTTCGCGACCTTGCCCGTCGCGCTCAGGCGCACATCAACGTGATCCCCATGAACCGTATCGAGGGCAGCCCGTGGGGGCCGCCGGAGCCCGAGGTGGCCCGCCGCTTTCTCGGCGCACTCCGAGGCGCGCGTGTGACCGTCCGCGACACTCGCGGCGGCGACGCGGATGCGGCCTGCGGCCAGCTCCGGGCCGACCTCGAGGCACGCCGACTGCTCCGTCCCGACGGCACGCTGTCACCGCCTCGGGTGCCGGCCCGAGCGTGACCGGCGCGCGCAGCGTCGACGAGGCGCTGATGGACGCCGCCCTTGCCGCCGCCCGATCGGCCGACTACGCCACCGGTCCCAATCCCATGGTCGGCTGCGTCGTCGCGAGGGAAGGGGAGGTGATCGCCACCGGGTTCCACCGCAAGGCCGGTCATCCCCACGCCGAGGTCGAAGCACTCGCGGTCGCCGGTGATCGCGCCCGCGGCGCCGACGTGTACGTCACGCTCGAGCCCTGCGCGCACCACGGACGCACACCGCCCTGCGTCGATGCGGTGATCGCGGCCGCGCCGCGCCGAGTGGTTGTTGCCATGAGCGACCCGAACCCGCTCGTCTCCGGGCGGGGCGTCGATGCGCTGCGCGCCGCCGGGATCACCGTCGAGGTCGGCGTCCGCGAGGCCGAGGGCCGACGGCTCAATGAGTTCTATGTCAAGCACATCACCACCGGACTCCCCTTTGTCACGGCCAAATTCGCCGCCTCGCTCGACGGCAGGATCGCGACCGCCGGAGGCGAATCGCGATGGATCACCTCCGACGCATCGCGCGCCGTCGCGCATCGCCTCCGCCACAGCCACGATGCCGTGCTGGTGGGCATCAACACCGTGCTCACGGACGACCCTGCATTGACCGCCCGCTTCGAAGGCGGCCGCTCGCCGCTGCGGGTCGTCGCCGACAGCGACCTCCGCATTCCCGACGGTGCTCGCGTGCTCCAATCCGGGGTTGGCGCCGCGCTGATCGCGACCACCGCGCGGGCGAGTCCCGAACGCATAGCGCAACTCCGCGCCTCAGGCGTCGACGTCGAAGTAGTCGATCAGGGACCGGGTGGCGTCGATCTCCGCGCCCTGATGACGTTGCTCGGATCGCGGGATGTGATCAGCGTGCTGGTCGAGGGCGGCGCCGGCGTCCTCGGAAGCGCCTTCGATGCGGGCATCGTGGACAAGGTGGTGGCCATGCTCGCGCCGAGGATCATCGGCGGTGCCGGCGCTCCGGGTGCGGTCGGCGGCGCCGGGGTTCCGAGCCTCGCGGCGTCGCCGCTCCTCGCCGACGTCTCCGTCGAGACCGCGGGTCCCGATCTCATCGTGACCGGATACTGTGTACGCTGAGATCGAGGAATAAGCAGAGTGTTCAGCGGGATCGTCGAAACCCTCGGCACGGTACGGGCGCGCACGCCCGGGCGGATCGAGATCTTGCCGCGCACAGCGTTCGCGCACCTCGAGCTTGGTGAAAGCATCGCCGTCAACGGCGCCTGCCTCACTGTCGCGACGGTAGACGGCCACGCCTTCGCGGCCGACGTCATGCCCGAGACACTGCACCGCACCACGCTTGGGGAGCTGACCGAGGGCGCGACGGTCAACCTCGAACGGGCGCTCAAATTCGGTGACCGAGTCGGCGGCCACACGGTGTCCGGTCACGTGGACTTCAACCGGCATCGTGACCGCGCTGGGGGAGGATGCCAACGCCCGCTGGGTGACCATCGCAACACCCGACGACATCATCGATCTGGTCGCTGAAAAAGGATCCATCGCCGTCGACGGCATCAGCCTCACCGTCGTCGATGTGTTCGAAGCGGCGTTCACGGTGTCACTGATTCCCGTGACCCTCGCCCAGACGGTCGCAGGCGCCTGGAGAGTGGCGACACGCGTGAACCTCGAGGCCGACCTGATCGCCCGCTACGTTGCGCGGACGCTTTCCGCACGAGACCGCCGCGCCACTTTCGCCACCACCGCAGCCCACGAGGGATGACCGCGATGAGCCTGGCCGCCGTCGACGACGCGATCGAGGACATCCGCGCCGGCAAGTTCGTGATCATCGTCGATGACGAGGACCGCGAGAACGAAGGAGATCTCGCAATCGCCGCCGACCGGATCACGCCCGAAGCGGTCAACTTCATGGCGACGCACGGGCGCGGGCTCATCTGCGTGCCGGTCGAAGGCTGGCGCCTCGACGAGCTCGGCGTCGGCGCGATGGTCGACGACAACACCTCCAGATTTGGCACCGCGTTCACCGTCACCGTCGAGGCGATCGGCCACGGGGTGACCACCGGGATCAGCGCCTTCGATCGCGCCACGACCATCCGCCTGCTCTGCGACGAGCACGCCAAGCCCAGCGACTTCGCCAAGCCGGGCCACACCTTTCCGCTCCGGGCGGCGGCGGGAGGTGTGCTCGAACGCGCCGGCCAGACCGAGGCGATCGTCGATCTGTGCAAGCTGGCCGGGCGCTTTCCCGCCGGGGTCATCTGCGAGGTGATGCGCGCCGACGGCCGCATGGCCCGGCGTCCCGACCTCGATGCCTTCGCTGCCGAGCACTCGATCAAGATCGTGGCCGTCAACGACATCATCGCGTACCGGCGGCGCAACGAGCGGCTCGTCGAGCGAGGCGCGACCACGACGCTGCCGACCGAGTACGGCACGGTTGTCGCGTACGCGTACGAGGATGTGATCACGGATGTCACCCACGTCGCACTCGTCTGGGGTGACGTGCGCGGCGAGGAGCCGGTCCTGGTGCGCGTGCACAGCGAGTGCCTCACCGGCGACGTCTTCGGTTCGCAGCGCTGCGACTGTCAGGCGCAGTTGCACAAGGCGATGGCGATCATCTCGGAGGCGGGGCGCGGAGTCCTCGTGTACCTGCGTCAGGAGGGCCGCGGCATCGGCCTCATGGACAAGCTGCGCGCCTATGCGCTGCAGGATCGCGGGCTCGACACGGTCGAGGCGAACCTCAGCCTGGGGCTGCCGATCGACAAGCGCGACTACGGCATCGGCACCCAGATCCTGTCCGATATCGGCGTCAAGCGCATGGTCGTGCTGACCAACAACCCGCGGAAGTATTACGGCCTCAGCGGCTACGGGCTCGAGGTCACCGACCAGATCCCGCTGGTGATCCCCGCGACCACGCACAACGAGCGCTACCTGCGTGCCAAGCAAGACAAGCTCGGGCACAGTCTGGATTTGGACGATGCCGTCGACGCGATATGACGCCGACGGCGGCGCAGCCGGCGCACCGATCGAGCGTGCGCGCGTCCACACCGGCAGTCTCGACGCGACCGGCATGCGCATTGCCATCGTGGTCTCGCGCTTCAACGACATCATCTCCACGCGACTCCTCGAGGGCGCGGTCGAGGCGCTGCGGGATCACGGGGTCGCCGGTGACATCGACGTGGTGTGGGTTCCCGGGGCGTTCGAGATCCCGATTGCGGCGCGCGAGCTGGCGCAGCTCGGCGCGGTCGACGCGGTGGTCTGCCTTGGCGCGGTGATTCGCGGTGACACCGCTCATTTCGACTACGTCGCCGGTGAAGCCGCCCAGGGAATCGCGTCGGTGCACGCCACCACGGGCGTGCCCGCGACCTTCGGCGTACTGACCGTCGACACCGTTGAGCAGGCAACCGATCGCGCCGGCGGCAAGCATGGGAACAAGGGCGCCGAGGCTGCGGTCACCGCGATCGAGATGGTGTCGCTGCTTCGCGAACTGCGCCGGCCGCGGACGGCCGAGCAGCGCGCGGCTTCATGAGCGCGGCGGCGCGGGTCGTCTCCCTGCTCCCCAGCGCCACCGAGATCCTCTTCGCCATCGGCGCCGGCGACCGCGTCGTCGGGGTCACCCACGAGTGCGATCATCCCGACGCCGCACGCCATCTGCCCGCAGTGACGTCGAGCCTGCTCGCGACCGGCGGAACGGCTCCGGGCGACATCGATCGCCACATTCACGCGGCGCGTCACGCCGGGTCGAGCATCTACCGGCTCGACGAAGCAGCGCTCGCGCCACTCGAACCCGATCTCATCGTCACCCAGGAGCTGTGCGACGTCTGCGCGGTCGCATACAGCCAGGTCAGGCGGGCGGTGCGCCGCCTGCCCGGCGACGTCCCCGTCCTGTCGCTCGAACCGCGCTCGGTGGAGGAGATCTGCGCCTCTGTGGAGGAGGTCGGCGTGGCCACCGGGTATACCGACGGGGCGAATCGCACCGCCGCGTCAATGCGAACGCGGGTCGCGGAAATCGCCGCCCTCGATTCGCCGGAGCCGCGCCCGCGGGTGGTCTGTATCGAATGGACCGACCCGCTCATGGTCGGTGGCCACTGGGTGCCCGAGATGGTCCGTCTTGCGGGCGGTCTCGACGTCCTCGGTGACGAGGAAGCGCCGTCCCGGTACGTCTCGTGGGACGAGGTGGTCGATGCGCAGCCCCAGGTCATGATCGTGATGCCCTGCGGGTACGACCTTGTGAAAACCCTCGAGCTGGTGCCGGAGGTTGCCGCCCGTCCGGGATTCGACGAGCTCGAGGCCGTACGCACCGGCCGTGTTGTCGCGGTGGACGGCTCCGCGTACTTCAGCCGCCCCGGACCGCGGATCGTCCAGGGCCTCGAGATCCTCGCCGCGGCAGTCCGCGCCGAGCCGGGCGATCCGGCCCCAGAAGGCGCCGCCTACTGGAACCAGCCGGCGACGTCGAGAATGGCGTTGATCGAACCGAGCGGGTTGTAGAGCTTCACGTTGCCCGCCGTGGTTCCGGTCTGAGCGAGGCTGGTGATCGCCAGGTTGGCAATGACCTCGCCGGCGGTCGGGTTGAGGTCCGAAGCCCTGGGCGGAGAAGCCTCATCGCTGGGATACAGGGTGAGGTAGGTTGCCGACGATCCCGCAACGCCGGTGAGGTTGGCGACGAACGCCAACGGTTTCATCGCTGGTGCGGTCCAGGTCGGCACCGCCACAATGCCCGCGACGTGGACGAGTTCGCTGAAGTTGGCGCCCAACGGCTGGTTCTGGCACCGCGTCCCGAACGATGGGCGCGTGTCGCAAATCCGCGTCGGCGGGACCGAGTAGAAGAGGGCGCCGGGGGATGCGCTCGACGTACCGAACCAGCCGTTGTTATCGATGAGGAAGTTGATCTTCCCTGCGGCCGAGTACAGGCAGATATCCTGCTTCGGACCGAGGTTCGAGATCACCCGGACGGGCAGACTGGTCCCGGGTGCGGGGTTGACGTTGGAGAAGCTTGGAGCCCTGGTCGGGCAGGCATCGGCGGATGTCGGGACCGCAACCGAGAGGTAGGTGTACGCCGTCCCACCGGTCGCGGTGAGATTGAATGCCGCCGCTGCGGCACTCCCGTCCGAGGGGATCGAGGGCGTGGTCGATGGGGCGCCGGGCGGCAAACCGGAGAGGGTCACATGACGCCAGACGCCGCCCACCAGGGGAGCGCTGATGAATCCGGTCGCCGTCGAACAGAGCGTGCCTCCGCGCGAATCGCAGATCCGCAGTGGTGGAATGGCGTGGAAGGCACCGGCTGACAAGCCGGCCGGGGCCGCGAAATAGCCTTCGACGTCGACGATCACGTCAACGCTACCGACGGCGTTGAACAGACTGATCTGCCCACCGATGCCCAAGCGCACGATCGCCAGGTTGGACTCGACCTTGCCTCCGGCGAGACTGAGGTTCGTGGCAACCGGCTGCGACCCACCCGCCGGGAAGGCGATCACGTAGGTGCCGCTGCTGCTGTGGTTGATGGCCGTGATGTTCACCACCACCGCCTGCGCGGTGGTTGACACCGGCCCGCCGGTGATCTGAGCGGTGATGGTTTCGTGTCCGGTGCCCAGCGTGCCCTTTCCGACGGTATTGCACTGGTTGGACGCGATTCCGGGAGCCACCTTTCTCGTGTCACAGGTTCGGATGGGGTTGACCGCGGTGTACGCACCGGCAGCGACGAACGTGTACTGGTCCGCGGGAGGAGCCACGTTGGACGTACCGCCAGGCGTCACCACCCTGATATCCACCGTGCCCGCTGCGACTTGCGGCGTGTAGACAACGAGTGTGGTCTGTTCCAATCTGTGAAAAGCATCCGTTGGCCGACCCGGGGCACGGGTATGCGCTGGCGCCTGACACGTCTTTTGTGCCGAAGAGGATGTCGGTGGCGCCGAACCCCAGGCTGGGATTCCCGAAGTTCGAGCCGAAGATCGCGACATACGAGCCGCCGCCGGCTGCCCCGTACTTCGGCGACACGGTCAGGACGTTCGGAAAGACCGCGACGTACGTGTAGACGTTCCCGGAGGCCACCGGGCTGGTGCCGCCGGAAGTTGTGACGGTGATGTGGATCTGGCCGGTGCCAGCAGGAAGAAGCTGGACTGTGATCGAGGTCACGCTGGTGACCGTGAAGCAAGGCCCGGTCGGTGATGTTATGCAGCTGGCGACAGCCGTCGATCCGACGGTAACTTGGGAGACGATCGAGCTGCCGGCCGCCTCGAAGTCAGTTCCGGTAAGGGTGACGGTGTTGCCGCCGGCGGATGCTCCCGCGTTTGGCGAGACTCCGGTCACAGTGGGAATTGGGGCGACGAACGTATAGGACAAACCCGCGGTGGTGCCGCCCAGCGTCACTACATCGACATTGAAGGGCCCGGGCGTGCTTGGTGGCATAGTCACGGTGATCTGGATATCACTGTCGACGGTGAAGCAGGGCGCTGACGGGCACGGTTTTAGATCGATGGAACCGACGTTCACATCGGTCGCCCCGGTGAAATTCGTCCCCCCCAGAACCACGCTGTTGCCACCCGCGGTCGACCCGGTTGACGGTGTAACGCTCGTCAACGTCGGCGCCGGGGTCACGTAGAAGTACGTGATACTGCTAGTTGTCCCACCTCCCGTCACCACGTCGACAGGAACACCACCCGCAGCGTGCGCAAGAACACCGGTGACCGTGATCTGAGAGTCGGTGTCGACCGTGAAACACGGTGACGTGCACGGCTGCGTGATGTCGGTGGCCCCAAAGTTCACGTCGGTCGCCCCGGTGAAGTTCGTCCCCCCCAGAACCACGCTGTTGCCACCCGTGGTGAACCCAGTTGACGGGGTGAGGCTCGTCAACGTCGGCGCCGGGGTCACGTAGAAGTACGTGACACTGTTGCTTGTCCCACTTCCCGTCACCACGTCGACAGGAACTCCGCCCGCAGCGTGCGCGAGAACGCCGGTGACCGTGATCTGAGAGTCGGTGTCGACCGTGAAACACGGTGACGTGCACGGCTGCGTGATGTCGGTGGCCCCAAAGTTCACGTCGGTCGCCCCGGTGAAGTTCGCCCCCCCCAGGACCACGCTGTTGCCACCCGTGGTGAACCCAGTTGACGGGGTGAGGCTCGTCAACGTCGGGGCCGGCGCCACGTAGGTGTACGTCAGGTTTCCCGACGTACCACTCGGCGTCACCACGTTGACGCTAACGGGGCCCGCAGAGCCCCCAGGGATGCCCATAACGGTGATCTGTGTATCGCTATCGATGTTGAAACAGGGCGACGTCCCGCAGGGCGTGACGTTAATGTCGACGCCCCCAAAGTTCACGTCGGTCGCAGTCAAAAATCCACCACTCGCATCCGACGCGATGACGACATTGGTGCCCCCCGCGGTCGGGCCGGACGATGGGGTGAGGCTCATCAACACTGGCTGATTGAACAGATCTAGGCGAGCGTTCGAAGCTGCGCGTGGCCCCACTGGGTGCGCGGCCGAGTGCGAGATCGAGGTCGGCCCCGGCTGGCCCGCCGACGCGGCAATCGTCACGCCAGCGAATGCCGCAAAACACGCTCCGCCGAGCACGAACCCGCCCACCCTCATCGTCTTCCCTCCAACCGCCTCTCTGTAGAGGCGATGGTACCGGGAAGGGAAAGCCGGCTGCTAGCCGCGAGCCGCCTTCGCCTGGGTGCGCAGGCAGCGGGTGCAGACCTTGGCCCGCACCTCCTTGCCCTTGACTGCGAGATGGGTGACGTGCAGGTTGGGCAGGAATCGACGCTTCGTATGCACCTTGGAATGGCTCACGTTGTTCCCGGTCATCGGGCCCTTTCCGCAGATATCGCAGCGCTGGGACATGATGTCTCTCATGGGTCGGAACGCGCATCTGGGACGCGCCCGGTCTGGCGTACTAGAATTCGGCCGGAGCCACGATGGCTGCGCCCGGCGGCCTCCGGGAATGAACCGGGGCCGGTCGCCGAGGATACCACAGGCCCTCAATCGGGCTTACGGAGATACGTGAAAGGCAAGGTCCGGGCGTCCGACGCACTGTCGCGCACCGCCTCCCTGGGAAGAATCGAGGTCTCGCCCCGAGTGGTGGCGTCGATCGTCGGCCACGCGGCCAACGAGTGCTACGGCATCGTCGGCATGGCCGCACAGGGCCTTCGCGACGGTATCGCCGAACGGCTGAACCGTGAGAACGTCCACCGCGGTGTCGAGATCCAGACGACGCCCGACGGGCTCGTCATCGAGCTCTACGTGATCGTGGAATACGGCACCCGTATCAGCGAGGTGGCGCACAACCTGATGAGTGCGGTGAGCTACTCCGTCGAGAAGACGCTGGGCCTGCCCGTGGTCGCGGTGAACGTGAACGTCCAGGGAATTCACGCGGAGGGCGACGGTGTCCGCCACTAGGCCCGCGCCGGAGCTGGCGGTGCTCCGCGAACCGCTGCGCCAGATCGGCGGCGAGCAGGTCCTCGCCGGGCTCACCGCCGCGCTCTCGTGGCTGGAGGCCAACCAGCAGGAGATCAACGACCTCAACGTGTTCCCGGTCCCCGACGGCGACACGGGTTCGAACATGTACCTGACCCTGCGCTCGGCGGTGGAGGAGGCGCGCGACGCCCCCAACCCCGAGGCGGCGGACTCGGTGCTTGCCGCCGCTGCCCACGGCTCGCTCATGGGGGCTCGCGGGAACAGCGGCGTCATCCTCTCGCAGATCCTCCGCGGCTTTGCCCAGGGGGCGGCCCAGCGCTCTCGCCTTGACGCCCGCGGGGTGGCGCTGGCGATCACCGAGGCCTCCGCCGTCGCGTACCGCGCCGTCATGAAACCCACCGAGGGCACGATCCTCACGGTCATTCGGGACGCCGCCTCCGCCGCTGACGCCACCGCAGCAACCACCGACGACATCAGGGTCATCCTCGACCGTGTGGTCACCGAAGCGCACGCGGCCGTCGAACGCACTACCGATCAACTCCAGGTGCTCCGTGACGCGAACGTCGTTGACGCCGGCGGCTTCGGCCTGGCGGTGATCCTCGAAGGTTTCGCGCGGGCGGTCGGCGATGCGCAACCCGCCGCCGCGCCGCCGGCGCTGCTCCGCCGCTCGGGCGAGCCGGCACTTCGGCTCCCGCCGCGGCCCGGTGACATGGAGGCGACGGGCTCAGCGGTGCCGCGTCGTGGCGCGGCTGCGATCGCCCCGCGCGAGCAGGGGTGGGGCTACTGCACCGAGTTTTTGATCAACGGCCCCGGCCTCGACGTCGACGCCATCCGGACCGAGCTCTCCGCGCTCGGCGAATCGGCGCTCGTGGTCGGAGACCCGGAGCTGGTGCGCGTCCATATCCACACCGGCGACCCCGCCGGCCTGATCGCCGCGGCGTCCTCTCGCGGACGCATGAGCAAGCTCAAGGTCGAGGACATGTCCGCCCAGCACCACGGCGTGCTCGAGCGTGCCGACGCCAGCGAGGCGGAGGCGGACGCAACCGCGACGCCCGCGGCCGCGACGCGCCCGCAGGCAGGCCCCAAGCCGATCGGCGTTGCCAGCGTGGCACCGGGTGATGGGTTCCGCGAGATCATGGGAAGCCTTGGTGCCGACAGCATCGTGAGTGGCGGCCAGAGCATGAACCCCTCCATCGAGGATCTGCTCAAGGGCGTGCTCGCGGTCAACGCCGAGAACGTCATCCTGCTGCCCAACAACGGCAACGTGATTCTCACCGCCGAGCAGGTGGATCCCCTTGCAGAGGGATGCGAGGTGCGGGTCGTGCCGACCAGAAATCTCCCCCAGGGCATCAGCGCGCTGCTCGCATTCGACCCCGCTGCCAGCCTCGAGGAGAACAGCGAGCGCATGCTGGCGGCGATCGCGACCGTGCGAGCGGTGGAGGTGACCCACGCGGTCCGCGATTCGAAGGTCAACGGGCACCGCATCAAGGTCGGCAATGTGATCGCCGTCGTCGACGACGAGATCACCGAGGTCGGCAGCGACTACCTCGGTGTCATCGACGCGGTGCTGCGTGCGCAGACGGTAAAGCCGGAATTGGTCACCGTCTACCGCGGTCAGGAGGTCAGCGAGGACGACGCCGAGGCCTTGATCGCGCACCTGCGCGAATCGCATCAGGGGACCGAGTTCGAGCTGCAGACGGGAGGACAGGAGCACTACCCATACGTGCTCTCGCTGGAGTGAGGTGATCCATCTCGTCACCGACAGCACGTCCGACATCTCCCCGTCGGATGCGAAAGCCCTGGGGGTCCACGTGGTGCCGTTGATCGTGCGATTCGGCGAGGAGCAGTACCGCGACGGCGTTGATATCGACGCCGATCAGTTCTACGCAAAGCTGGCAGACGCCGGTGTGCATCCCACGACGTCGCAGCCGTCGCCCGACGTTTTCGCGACGCTGTACAGGACGCTGCTCGCCGATCCGGATGACCACGTCGTCGGGCTGCACATCTCGTCGAAGATGAGCGGGACGCTGCAATCGGCGACGCTTGCGGCGCAGGGGTTCGACTCCGGTCGCATCCACCTCGTCGACACCGAGAGCGTGAGCGGCGGTCTCCAGTTGCTCGTGCGCGCGGCGCTCGACGACATCAAGGCCGGCGACCCACCGAACGTGGTCACGGACAAGGCGACCCGGCGTCGCAGCAAGGTGACCATCCTGGTGCTGCTCGACACCCTCACCTACCTGCATCGCGGCGGGCGGATCGGCCGTGCCCAGGCGTTCGTCGGCAGCCTGCTCAACGTCAAACCGCTGATCGGGGTGCGCGACGGCGAGGTCGTCCCGCTCGCCCGTTTGCGCAGCCGGTCCAAGGGCATCGACATGATCGTCGAGCATGTGCGTGGCTGCTTGCCGCTGCGCAGCCTGGCCGAGTTTCACGCGGCGGCCGCCGAGTCGATGGTCGACCTCGAGGCGCGGCTGGGTGCGGCAGTCACCAATGTCACCGCCGTGCTTGGACGGATAGGGCCGGTCGTCGGCGCGTACAGCGGGCCGGGTGGCCTCGGAGTCGCCTGCCTCGGCGCGGACTAATCGGGCAGGCCTGCCACGATGGAATGGCTGTGAGTTCGCACGTGGTTTCGCTCGTGACCCCGACGTACGTGCCGCTCGACCTCGACCTGCCCATGTTCCGGATCACCGGAATCGGCCCGCGTCAGGCGCAGCGGCTCGAGAAGCTGGGCATCAGCACCGTCCGAGACCTGCTGTTCCACCTGCCCCGGCGTTACGAGGACACCCGCGAAACCGTGCCGCTGCGAGCCCTGCAACCGGGCATCGTGCAGACGGCGCACGTCCGCATTCGCAACGTGAGCTCGAGACGGAGCCCGTACAAGAAGATGGTGCTCGTCGAGGCGACCCTCGAGGACGATGGTGCGGTGGCGACGGCGGTGTGGTTCAACCAGCCATTTCTCACCCGCCAGCTGCAGCCGGGGATGGAGTTGATGGTCAGCGGCAAGGTCGAGATGTCGAGGACCGGGTTGACCTTTCGCAATCCAGCCTTCGAGCGCGCCGGTAAAGACCAGCACCACGTCGGCACCCTCGCGCCGGTGTACCCGGAAACCGACGGGATCACGTCGCGCTTCCTGCGCACACGCATCGAGCCGCTCCTGGGGCTCGCAACCCAGGTGCCCGACCGTCTGCCGCCGTCGATTCGCGATGCCGAAGGCCTGATGCCGATCGCCGAGGCGCTCTACCAGGTGCATGTGCCCGACACTCTCGCGACTGCGGCCCGGGCTCGCGAGCGGATCGCGTTCGAGGAGCTCTTCCTGCTCCAGGTTGCGGCTGAGCGCGCCCGGCGGCGGCGCATGAGCGGGCCAGGGGTGATCGTCGGTTACGACATCGAGCTGGCACGACGCTTCGTCGCGACCCTGCCCTTCAAGCTCACCGACGGGCAGCGCGTCGCCGCCCACGAGATTCTCACCGACCTCGCCGCGCCCGGCCCCATGAACCGGCTGCTCCAGGGCGACGTCGGCAGCGGCAAGACCGTGGTCGCGGCCCTGGCAGCCCTGATGACCCACCACGCCGGCTTTCAGACCGCGGTCATGGCGCCCACCGAGATCCTGGCGCGGCAGCATCACGCGACGCTCGACACCCTGCTGACACAGCACGGCCTCCCGCCCCGCCTGCTCGTCGGCAGCACCTCCGCGGCCACGCGCCGGGAGATCCTGGCCGGTCTGGCCGGCGGCCACGATTCGCTCATTGTTGGAACCCACGCGCTGATCGAGGACGACGTCGCGATGGCCAACCTCGGCCTGGTCGTGGTCGACGAGCAGCATCGCTTCGGCGTCGCCCAGCGGCAGCGCCTTCGACAGACCTCGGGAGCGATGCCCAACTACCTGGCGATGACCGCCACCCCGATCCCTCGCTCGCTGTCGAACACGCTCTACGGCGACGTCGATCTCAGCGAGTTGCGCGAGATGCCGCCAGGTCGGCGCACCGTCGAAACCCGCGTGGTCCCGGCGCACGAGCGGGCAGGCGCCTACGAGTTCGTCCGAGCCGAGGCGGTCAAGGGGCGCCAGGCGTTCGTCATCTGCCCGCTCATCGAGGAGTCCGACAAGCTCGGTGCGCGCAGCGCGACCGCCGAGTTCGAGCGGCTGAGCACCACGGTCTTTCCCGACCTGCGTGTCGAGCTGCTGCATGGACGCATGCCGGCGCGGGAGAAGGCCACGCGGATGGATCGGTTCGTGCGCGGGGACGCCGACATCCTCGTGGCCACCAGCGTGGTCGAGGTCGGCGTGGACGTCCCCAATGCGACCGTCATGGTGATCGAGGGCGCCGAGCGATTCGGGCTCGCGCAGCTGCACCAGTTTCGAGGTCGCGTGGGACGAGCTCAGCACCAGTCGTACTGCCTGCTCTTCGAGGGCGGGATCGATGAGGAGGGCTCGCAGCGGCTCGCCGCCGTGGCGGCAACCGACAGCGGTTTCGAGCTTGCGGAGCGTGACCTCCAGCTGCGCGGACCCGGGCAGATCGTCGGCCTGCGCCAGCACGGACTTCCCGAGATGCTCGCCGCCGACCTTCTCGACGTGGCGTTGGCCAAGCGCGCCCGGCAGGCCGCGCTTGCATCGCTCGACCACGACGCCGATCTCTCCGCCTGGAAACCGCTCTCGGACGCGATGAACGGCTACCGGGCGGTCTTCGACATCGATTAACGTGCGCCGGCTCGCCGCCCCATGCCAGTGCGTCTGAAGACCGGACCGAAGCACTTGGCGCAGACCCGGATCACCGCCGGCGAATGGCGCGGTCGCGTCGTCAGCACCCCGTCCGGACGCGAGGTCCGCCCGACCCGCGCGATGGTGCGCCAGTCGGTCTACGACATCCTCGGCGCACGCGTGGTCGGCGCTCGGATGCTCGACCTCTATGCGGGCGCCGGCACGGTCGGCTTCGAGGCATTGTCGCGAGGAGCGGCGACGGTGACGTTCGTCGAGCGCCATCGCGAGGCGCTCGTGCTGATCGCCAGCACCGCCGAGCGTTTCGGTTGCCGCGACCGATGCAGTCTCGTCGGCGCCGACGTGCCGCGCTGGCTTCGCGGCGCGTCGGCGCAGACCGAGGAAGCCGACCTCTGTTACGTCGACGCGCCATACCGGGACCCCGAGCTGGAACGCGTGCTCGAATTGCTCGGTGCGGCCCCACCACGTCTTGTCGTGTGCGAACATCACCGCGCCCGCGAAATTCCCGAGCACATCGGCAACCTCACACGGTTCCGCGAGGCGCGTTACGGCCTGACCACCATCAGCTTCCTGCAGCGAGACGCTGCACCATCGGACGGAACAGCGTGAGCGAGCGCATCGCCGTGTACCCCGGCAGCTTCGATCCGGTGACGTTCGGGCACCTCGACATCCTCGACCGCGCCGCGGCGATCTTCGACCAGGTGGTCGTCGGGGTCCTCGAGAATCCAGGCAAGACACCACTGTTCACCGCTGCGGAACGGGTCGACATGCTCCGGGCGTGCCTCGAGTCGAGGTCGCGGATCGAGGTGACCACCTTCGACGGGCTCACCGTGGAGTTCGCTGCCGGCACGGGCGCGATCGCGATCGTGCGCGGACTGCGGGTGATCAGCGACTTCGAGTCCGAGTTCCAGATGGCTCTGATGAACCGGCGCCTCAACCCGGCGGTGAACACCGTTTTCCTGATGACCTCGTTCTCCAATGTCTTCATCTCCTCCTCATTGATCAAGGAGGTGTGCCGCCTCGGCGGCAACGTCAGCGAGATGGCGCCCCCGGTGAGCGTGGAGGCGATGCGCCGGCGGTTCGCCGAACAGCGCGAAGAAGAGGCACGAACCAGTTGACTGATCATCCCGAGAACGCCGATCCCACCGTGATCGACCTCGTCGATCAACTCGAGGAGCTGGTCAGCACCGGCCGGCGGGTGCCATTCACCGCCGGCGTGCTCGTGAACGAGGACGAGGTGCTGGAGCTCATCGACCGCACCCGGCTCGGACTTCCCGACGAGTTGATGCAGGCGCGCCATCTCCTCGATGACCAGCGCCGCGTCGTCGTGGAGGCCGAGCAGGAGGCCGAACGGATCCTCTCGCGCGCGGAGACCGAATCGGCGCGCATCGTTGCCGAGGCGGAGGCCCGCGTGGCAGTCATGGTCGGCGATCACGCCATCGCCGACCAGGCACGGGAGCATGCCGCCACCGTGCTCGCCGAGGCGGAGGAACGGGCCGCCAAGACCTGCAGCGAGGCCGACGCCTACGCCCGTGAGGTGATGCTCCGTCTCGAGGACCAGTTGATGCGGGCGGCCACCACGGTCCGCAAGGGCATCGACGCGCTGCCGAGTGAGGGTGGATCGCGTCGCAAACGCCGGGAGCGCGAATAGCGTCTCGGGTCGCGTACACCGGACGCACCGCTATACTGGCCGCACCCACTGGCCGCGCCGCCGTTTGCGTGCGCGCCGTCCCCGGAGAAACCGAGCATGCCGCTTCCCAAGCAAAAGATCTCAAAGCGCCGCCGCGACTTTCGGCGCTCGCACCACGCCCTGGAAATGCCGACGCTGTCACCGTGCCCGCGCTGCCGTCAGCCGCGCATCCCGCATCGCGTCTGTCCGAACTGCGGCTACTATCACGGCCGCGAAGTGGTCGTCACCGAGTAGCCATCCGGTCTTGGTGACCCGCGTCGCACTCTGCTTTCCCGGACAAGGCAGCCAAGCCGCCGGAATGGCGGACGGGTTGACCGGCCTCCCTATCGCCGCCGAAATGCTCGATGCGGCGCACGCTTCCGGCCTCGATCTGCGCGCGGCGCTCTCCGGCGACGACGACCACCTCCGCCCCACGGAGGTCGCGCAACCCGCGCTCCTCTTCGTCGAATGCGCGCTGCGCAGCACCTTGCCTGCTGACCTCGATGTTGTCGCGGTCGCGGGGCACAGCGTCGGCGAGTACGCTGCCGCGGTCGCCGCCCATGCGCTGCAACCTGCAGACGCGATGCGTATCGTCATCGAGCGCGGTCGGGCGATGGCGGCGATGCACGAGGGAACGATGTGCGCATTGATCGGCATCGACGTCGATACCGCGACCGCGGTCTGCGACGAGACGCAGCGCGAGACGGGAGCGATCGTGGTCGTCGCCAATCACAACGCGCCTGGTCAACTGGTGATCAGCGGCTCTGTCGCCGGCGTTGACGCGGCCGCGAAGCTGGCACTCACACGGGGTGCGCGGCGCGCGATTCCGCTCAATGTGAGCGGTGCATTCCATTCGCCGTTGATGAGCGCAGCGGCAACCGCATTCGGTGCGGTGCTCGACGGTGTGTCAATCGCCGACCCGCATCCACCGGTGGTGTGCAACGTCGATGCACGTGACGTGCGTTCCGCCGCCGAGCTGCGGGAACGGCTGCGCGCACAGCTCACGTCTCCGGTGCTCTGGATCGATTGCGTTCACCGGCTCGTGGAACTCGGCGCCGAGTTCCTCGTTGAAGTCGGCCCCGGCAGCGTGCTGAGCGGGCTGGCTCGGCGCATCGCGCCGGATGTGCGCACGGTGTCGGTGAACACTCCGGACGCCGCCGTGCGGCTCGATGCTGCGGTCGTCGCGGGGTGAGCGAGACGCGCGCGCTCGAAGGCAGGCGAGCCCTGGTGACCGGCGCATCGCGCGGCATCGGCAGGGCGACGGCGGTGGCGCTGGCGCGGGCGGGCGCGGCCGTGGCCGTGGGCTACTCGGCGCACCCGGAGGATGCCGAAGCCGTGGTCGCCGCGCTGAGCACCGACCACAATGCGATCGCCGTCGCGCTGGGCGCCGACCTCGCCGATCCGAGCGCCGCCGCGGGGCTCGTGGAACAGACCGTGAAGGCGCTCGGTGGGCTCGACATCGTTGTCAACAACGCCGGGATCGCTCGGGACAACCTGGCGATGCGCCTCAGCGACGACGACTGGGACGCGGTGATCGCCATCGATCTGACCGCAGCCTTCCACATCTGCCGCGCCGCGCTCCGGCCCATGCTCCGCCAGCGATTCGGCCGCATCGTCAACGTTTCGAGCATCTCCGGTGTCATCGGCAACGCCGGACAGTCCAACTACTCGGCCGCGAAGGCCGGCCTGATCGGGCTCACCAAGTCGCTGGCGCGCGAGGTCGCGAGCCGCGACATCACCGTCAACGCGGTGGCCCCCGGTTTCATCGAAACCGAGATGACCACGTCGCTCGGTGACGCCGTCCGGGCGTCGGCGATCGCCGCGATTCCCAAGGGGCGGATGGGGACCGCGGACGAGGTCGCCGCAGCGATCGCCTTTCTCGTCCTGCCGGAGTCCGGGTACATCACCGGTCACGTGCTCCACGTCGACGGCGGTCTCGCAGCGTGAGCGACGGCGGCGCCCCCGTTGACAGCGAAAGCCCACCGGAACGCATCATCGACGGCGCCTCGGGACCCTTCGCGTGGCGTCCCCCCGCTCCTGACGCTATCGTTTCGCCCCAGACTGATGCGGCACCTGCCGCAACCACCCAATCACAAGGAACGCCTGATGCCAGATCTAACCTTCGACCGGTTCAAGGCGATCGTCGCCGATCAACTCGGCGTGGAGACCGAGCAGGTGACGCCGGAGGCGTCGTTCGTGGAGGACCTGAACGCGGACTCGCTCGACCTGGTCGAGCTGATCATGGCGTTCGAGGAGGAGTACCAGATGGAGATCTCGGACGAGGACGCGGAGAAGATCGGGACAGTCGGCCAAGCCTGGGACTACATCCAGGAGAAGGTGGGGGCGACAACCTAGCCCCGCCGGCGCAGGCCCCGACGGCCGTCGCGCCGGCCAAAAGTCCGGCGGAAAAAGTCCGGCGGAAAAGAGCCCGGCGGCCGTTCGAGCGCCCAAGCAGCCGCCGGCGCCCAAGCAGACGCCGTCGCCGCTCGGAGAGGCGGACCTCGAGCGCCTGCGCGAGCTCCAGAAGCGGATCGGGATCCAGTTCCGCAACCAGGAGTTGCTCCGCGAGGCGATGACCCACGCCTCCTGGAACAACGAGCACGGCGAGCAGGCCGGCCCCGGGCATGACAACGAGCGGCTCGAGTACCTCGGCGACGCCGTCCTCGAGCTCGTGGTCGGCGATTACCTCTTCCGGCGCTTCCCCACGTACGACGAAGGTCAGCTGACCCAGCTCCGCGCCGCGCTGGTCAACACCACCTCGCTGGCACGCCTCGGCGAGCGCCTCGAGCTCGGCGAGACGCTGCTGATGGGACGGGGAGCGGTCAAGACGGGCGCCCGCAAGCTTCCCTCGCTGCTCGCGAACGCCTTCGAGGCGATGATCGGCGCCATCTTTCTCGACCAGGGCTACCGAGCGGCGACCAAGGTCTTCCTGCAGAACATCGGCGACCTCGCCGAGTGGAGCGACGAGAACTTCAAGGGCCAGCTCCAGCAGGCGTCGCAGGACCGCACCGGGGACACCCCGCACTATCGGGTGGTCGCAACCGGCGGCCCCGGCCACAAGCGTGAGTACACCGCCGAGGTACTGCTCGGCGACCGGGTCGGTGGGACCGGGCGCGGTCCGACCAAACAGGCCGCCGAGCAGGCGGCCGCGCGCGATGCGCTCGACAAGCTGAGCGAGACCGGACGGGGCGGCGCTGCGGCCGCCGTTGGCGCGGCGCGCGACGCCGCCAAGACGGTGGCGTCGGAGCCTGCGCGTGTCCGCCGCCGCGTCGCCGAGGTCGCCGCGGATCGTGGCGCCACGCCGCGCCGTCGCCGCGGACGCTCTGGATCTCGTCCTGCCGACGCGCTGACCCCGACGGCTGAGACGTCGGCTCCGAAGCGGAGCCGGAGCCTGCTGACGACCCTGCGCCACGCCGCCGAGGCTCTCGTCGGTCGCCAGCCGGCGCCGCCGCAGCCACCCACGCCCGAGGCCGCCGCACCGCCCCCGCGCCGCCGTCGCGGGCGCCGGGGCGGTCGAGGCCGCGGCGGCGGGAGCACACCGACGGTCGAGCAGTGAGCACCAGATCTTGGGGCCGGGAGATCACTCCGGCCCAAGATGTTGACGTGCTGCGCTCCACACGTGGACAATCGGCCCGATGAGGCTCCGGCGGATCACCCTGTCCGGGTTCAAGACGTTCGCGGCTCGCAGCGAGGTGCTCTTCGACCCGGGGATCACCGCGATCGTCGGACCCAACGGGAGCGGCAAGAGCAACCTCGTCGATGCGGTGCGCTGGGCGCTCGGCGAGACCAACGCCCGCGAGCTGCGCGGACAGCGCATGGACGAGGTCATCTATGCCGGCGGCGGCGGCCGTCAGCGGATGGGCGTGGCCCAGGTCGAGCTGGTCATCGACAACGAGGAGGGCACGCTGCCATCCGAGGACCCCGAGGTCTCGCTCAGCCGGCGGGTCGCGCGTGGGGACCGTGATACCGAATTCCGCATCAACGGCGATCACGCTCGCCTCCGTGACCTCGAGCGTCTGCTCGGCGGCACGGGGCTGACCCAGAACGGCTACGCGGTGGTTGTGCAGAACGATATCGACGGCATCATCGAGGCAACTCCGGCGCAGCGTAGGACGCTCGTTGAGCAGGCGGCCGGGGTCCGGGCATTGCGCGCGGCCTGCGAAGAGGCCTCGCGCCGGTTGGACGGCGCCGACGTCATTATTCGACGCCTGACCGACCTCCTCGACGACGCGGCTCCGCGGCTTGAGGAGTTGAGCGAACAGTCGGTCGCCGCAGTCGAGCTGCGCACCATGAGCCTCCGGCTTACCGAGCTGCGCGGGAGCCTCGCCCACGAGGAGTGGCGCGCCGCGAGAGCGAGCCTCAAGCTCGCCCGCCGGCGCCTGGAACAGGCGCTCGGGCGCTGCGAGGCCGCCGCCGAAGCGGACGCCGCGTTCACCAACCGGTCGGATGCGGCACGCCGGCGCCTCGAGGCGGCGCGTGCGGCTCGCGACCTGGCGGCGCGCCGGCTCGAGGACGCCCGCATCCAGGTCGAACGCGGGGAGGGTCTGCAGCGGCGTTACGCAGACCGGCTCCGCTCCGCGGTCGCCCAGCGCGGCGTGGCGGTCGCCGACCTGGACGCGATCGCGCCCGAGGTCCACGCGGCGACGGCGGCCCTCGCCGGCATCGACGCCGGCGATGAGCACCGCACCTGGGAGCTGCTCGAGCGCGAGGCGGCCGGCTCCGCGTCATGGCCACAGAGGCTGCCGCCGAGGCGGAGATCGAGGAGGAGCGCTTCGCGGCCGCTGCCGCCGCCCTCGCCGCTGCGGAGGCCGAGCTGACGGCCGCGGGCGCGGAGGGCCGCGGGGCGATCGTGCGAGCCGAACTGGCGACCGCAGCCGCGAACGCCCTTGTCGTCGAAGCCGAGACCGCGGCGACGAACATCGCCGACCTCGGAACGTCGCTCGCCGCCCAACTGGCCGCGGCCAACGAGGCCGCGATGCAGGCTCGCCAGACGGCTGCGAAGGTTGGCGGCGCGCGCGCCGCCGTCGACGCCGCCTGGGAGGCTGTCAATGCCGCCGACCGGGCGGTCGCCGACGCGGCGGGCGAAGCTCGCCAGGCGCTGGCGACACTAGCCACGGCTCGGGGCCGCCTCAGTGGCGCCACCGCCGACGGCGGGATCGCGCGCGCCGTCGCCGCCGGATCGCTGAACGCTCGGCGCCTGGTCGACTGCCTGCGGGTCACCGACGATGCGCTCGCCGGCGCCGTGGCGGCGGCGCTGGAGGAGAACCTCGGGGCATGGGTGGTCGATGACCTCGGCGTTGCCGCAGCGTTCCTGGATCGCGAAGGACCGCGCGAACGGCTCATCCGCGCCGGCCTCGACGCGATCATCGAGCCGCCGGCGCCCGCGCCGTACACGCTTCTCTCCGGGGCGGTCAACGTCGCTGCCGGCGCGGCCGGCGCGGTGAGCCACCTGCTCCGCGGCGTGTGGGTCGCTCCTGACATGGAGTCGGCCGACCAGGCCTTCGCCCGTGGGGCGTCGCTCGCGGTCCTCCGCGACGGCACCGTCGTCTCGCCCTCGGGGCTGCGCGGCGGGCGCGCCGTCGACACCATCGAGCTGGCTCGCGAGGAACGCGTGGCGGCGGCCAACGCCGAGCGCGCCGAGCGAGTCGAAGCCTCGGCGGTTGCCGCGGCGGCCAACGCCCGCGATCGCCTCAACGACCTGGACCAGGCGCTCTCCGTGGCCGTGGACGCCGATCGCGCGGCGCGCGCAGCCGAGGCGGCGGCCGCGGCACTCGCCGTCGGCGCCCGGCAGGCGCTCGACGCGGCCACTGTCGCGGCGGAGCGCGCCGCGGCACTGCTGGTCACTCGCAGAGCCGAAGCGAGCGCGGCGATCGAGGCGCAATCGGTCGCCGATCATCAGCTGGCGGCGATCGGCGAGCGCCACACCGCGCTCGAGACGGCGGCCGGCGTCGCGGCGGCGCAGGCTCGCCAGGGTCGCGCCGCGGCCGAGACCGCCAGACTGGCGGCCGACGAGGCCGAGCTCGTGCTCTCCCGCGCGAAGGCCGAGGGCGCCCACGTCGAGGAGCGGCGCGAGGCCGCCCGCCGGGCTCTCGACGCCGCGCGGTCGCGCCTGGCCGCGGCCGAGACCAGACGGCTCATCGCCGAGGGGGAGGCGCTCGCCGCGATCGTGCACGGCCTCCGGGGCCGGGCCGAGGCCGCGGCCGCGGCGCTCGAGCTGTCAGCCGCCCAGCAGGAGCACGACCTCGTCGCCTTGCCCATCGCTGAGCTCGAGCTCGCCGTGCTCGCGCTCGAGACCGAGCACGCAGAGGTCGCCGTGGCGGTGGCGCGAGCGGGGGACGAGCTCCAGGCCGCCGAGCACGAGGTCACCGCCTGCGAAGCCGCGGTCGCCGAGCATGCGGATACGGTTCGCGATCTGAGTGACGACAACTCCGGTGAGCTTGATCCTGCCGCGGCGGAACGTGCCGAGCGCGAGATCATCCGCCTCGAGCGTCGCATCGCCGCGCTCGGTGCCGTCAACGCGCTCGCACCCGAGCAGCACGAGGCGCTCGGCGCGCGGGTGATCACCATCGCCACGCAGCGGGACGACCTGGCCGGAGCTGGCGCCAACGTGCGCGCCATGGCTCGCCAGCTCGAGCGCGAGATCGAAAAGCGATTCGACACGGTGTTCGGCGCCGTCTCGTTCCACTTCCAGGAGCTCTACGCGGAGCTGTTCCCGGGAGGCAGGGCAACGCTGCGCCTCGAGGATCCCGAGCCACCGTCCCTCGACCTCGAGGGTGAGGGGCCGCCCCCGGCGGAGCGTCGCCCCGGCGTCGAGATCCTCGCCCAACCGCCGGGCAAGCGTCAGACCCCGCTTCGGTCGCTCAGCGGCGGCGAGCGCGCCCTGACCGCGCTCGCCGTGGTGCTGGCCCTGCAACAGGTGAATCCCAGCCCGTTCTACGTCTTCGACGAGGTCGACGCCGCCCTCGACGACAGCAACGTGCTCCGCTTCACCAGGCTGCTGCGCCGGCTCGGTGCGAGGCAGCAGTTCCTCGTGGTGACCCACAACCACCTCACCATGGCCGCGGCCGACGCGCTCTGGGGCGTGACCATCGACGCCGATGGCACGAGCTCGGTGCTCGGGGTCCGGTTCGACGAGGCGGAGTCCATGGCCACCCCGACGGCCGCGCTGCACCGGGTGGCGGGATGATCCCGACGATCGCCGAGCCCCGCGATGCCTGACGAGGTCGTCGCCCCGGTTCGGCGAAGCGCGTGGTGGCGACGCGTGTCCGGCCGCATGGACCAGGCGTCGAGTGCCTTCAGCGCCGAGATGCACGGGCTCGCGCTCCCGGGACGAAAGCTCGACGACGCCTTCTACGACGACCTCACCGAGGTGCTCATCGCCGCCGACTGCGGCGTCGAGCTGTCCGAACGCCTCACGGCCGCGCTCCGCCAGCGGGCACGGCGCGAGAAGCTCGGCGATGCGGCCGAGGCGATCGCGGCGCTCAAGGCGGAGATCCTCTCGGTCATGGGCGCCTATGACCGCTCGCTCAGGCTCACCGAGGTGCCGAGCGTGATCCTCGTCGTGGGGGTCAACGGGAGCGGCAAGACGACCACGATCGGCAAGCTCGCGTACCGCCTGCGCGAGGAGGGTCGGACCTCGCTGATCGCCGCAGCCGACACGTACCGGGCTGCCGCGATCGACCAGATGCGCGTCTGGGCGGATCGCGCCGGCACCGACATAGTCGCCCATCAGCCCGGCGCCGACCCCGGTGCGGTGGTGTACGACGCCATCCAGGCCGCCCAGGCTCGACGCATCGACGTGGTCCTGGTCGACACCGCGGGGCGCCTGCACACCAAGGTCAACCTCATGGCGGAGCTGGGCAAGATCCGCCGGGTGGTCGAGCGGCTGCTGCCCGAGGCGCCCCAAGAGGTGCTCCTGGTCGTCGACGCGACCACGGGTATGAACGCGATGCGCCAGGCGCTCGCCTTCCACGAGACGACCAGGCTGACCGGGCTGGTGATCACCAAGCTCGACGGCAGCGCGCGCGGCGGGACGCTGCTGGCAGTGGAGGAGCAGCTCAAGGTGCCCGTCAAGCTCGTCGGCCTTGGCGAGGGCCTCGACGATCTCAATGTCTTCGACCCCGCCGCCTACCTCGACGCTATCTTCGGCTCTTCCCCTTGACATGGTGGTGAGTACTCACTACCATACTGATTCATGACCCCGACCGCCGCCCCCGAGCGCCTCACCGCCCCCGAACGTCGCGAGCAGATCCTCGAAGCCGCAGTGACCGTTTTTGCGGAGCGCGGGTACGAGGGTGCCTCCACCGACGTGATCGCGCGCATGGCCGGCATCTCGCAGCCGTATCTCTTCCGCCTCTTCGGCACCAAGCGCGAGTTGATCATCGCCACCATCAAGCGCTGCTTCGCCGACACCGAGTTGCTCTTCCTTCTCGCCGCCGACGGGCTCGCGGGTGAGGAGGCGCTCGCTGCGATGGGGGAGGCGTACATCGACGAGATCCGGAGAAGCCCGCTCAGGTTGCGTGCTCAGCTGCAGTCGTACGCGGCGTGCGACGACGCGGCGATTCGGGCCGTGGTCGCCGCGGGGTTCGGCGAGCTCGTACGCCTGGCGGGACAGCTGACCGGTCTCGACTCGACGCGGCTGAGCTCGTTCTTCGCCCAGGGGATGCTGCTCAACGTCCTCGCGATGATGGGTCAGATCGACGAGCCCCAGGCATGGGCGATGCGGCTCATCGAAGGCTGCGCGATGAACGCGAAGTTGGGCATGTAATGGCCGCATTTTTTTTGCCCCTCGATGTGAGTGAGTAATCACTAGAACACGGTAGCGAACAGAACAACATGTCAAGGAGGAACGGCATCATGGCTCGACGGTCTGCGGTCATCTGGACATTTGCGATCACCTCGATTGCGTTGTTCATGGTCACCCTCGACAACCTGGTTGTGACCACCGCGCTGCCGGTGATCCGGCACGATCTCAACGCCAACCTGCAGCAGTTGGAGTGGACGATCAACGCGTACACGCTGACCTTTGCGGTCCTTCTGCTCACCGGCGCCGCGCTCGGCGATCGCTTCGGCCGGCGTCGAATCTTCTCAATCGGCCTCGCCATCTTCACGGTCGGTTCGGCCGCGTCCGCGCTGGCGACGAGTCCGACCATGCTGATCGTCGCGCGTGCCGTGCAGGGAGCAGGCGCCGCGATGGTGACACCATTGACACTAACCATCCTGAGTGCCGCGGTGCCGGCGAATCGTCGCGGGGTCGCGCTCGGCGCCTGGGGAGGCATCGGTGGCCTCGCGGTCGCGGTCGGACCGATCGTCGGTGGCGCCATCGTCCAGGGCATCTCCTGGCACTGGATCTTCTGGGTGAACGTCCCGATCGGCTTGCTGCTCGCGCCGCTGGCGCGCATCCGGTTGAGTGAGACGCGTGGCGCCGACCGCCATCTCGACCTGGGCGGTCTGGTGATTGCCAGCGGTGGCCTGTTCGCGATCGTCTGGGGCCTGGTCCGGGCCAATCAGCAGGGATGGACGAGCCCGGAGATCCTCGGGACGCTCGCCGTCGGCATCGCCCTGATGGTGGGGTTCGTCATCTATGAGCTCCGCTCGCGCGCGCCGATGCTGCCCATCCGCTACTTCAACAACCGGACCTTCAGTGGTGCCAACGCCGCCTCGCTGTTCATGTTCTTCGGCATGTTCGGCAGCGTCTTCCTGCTCGCTCAGTTCTTCCAGACGGTGCAGGGACTCTCGCCGCTGAGTGCGGGATTGCGAATCCTTCCGTGGACGGCGATGCCGATCATCGTGGCGCCGGCCGCGGGTGCGCTCTCCGACCGCATCAACGGGCGCACGCTGATGGCGATCGGCCTGGCGCTTCAGGCCACCGGGCTCATCTGGATCGGCCACGTCGTGACCCCCACGGCGCCGTACTCGGCATTCATCGTGCCCTTCATCCTCAGCGGTATCGGCATGGGCATGTTCTTCGCACCGGTGGCGAACGTTGTGCTCGGTTCGGTGCGGGCCAGCGAGGAGGGGAAGGCGTCGGGCGCGAACAACGCCATCCGAGAGCTCGGCGGCGTGCTCGGCGTGACCGTGCTCGCATCCATCTTCGCCCACTGGGGCGGCTACGTCTCCGGGGCGAGCTTCGTGGCGGGACTCACTCCCGCGGTCACCGTCGGCGGGGCGGTGGTTGCGGTGGGAGCGGTCGCGGCAGCGTTGATTCCCGCGCGCAAGCGGGTGGCGTCAGCCGAGACCGCACCGCGGATCGAGGAACCCGTCGCCGCGTAAGGCGACTCAGCCTGGAAGCCGGCGGCCCGAGCGTCGGTGGTGTTGCGCCACGGAGTTCGGTCGCCGGCTTCGGCATGTCCTGGCGGCCAATTCGGACGGATCGGGTAGCATGTCAAGGTCTTGCCCTTGACAGATCGCTCCGTCGCCCCCCAAGCGCTCTCCTCGCGCGTCTTGCAGGAGCGCCTGCTCGACGTCTACGGCGCCATGCTCACCGAGCACCAGCGCGATGCGTGCCGGCTCCACCTTCACGAGGACTGGTCGTTCACGGAGCTGGCCGAGCACTTCGCCTGCACGCGCAGCGGCGCACACGATCTCGTCCGACGCGCGCTGGCGCAGCTCGAGCATTTCGAGGAGCGCCTCGGCCACGCAGCGGAGCTCGACCGCCGTGACCGCATCGAGGCCGGCCTCCGCGCCCGCCTCGCCACGACGCCGGTGAGCGCCTGACCATGTTCGAAGCACTCAGCGATCGGCTCACCGCGGCGCTGCGCCGCTTCTCCGGCCGCGGGCGCCTGACCAAAGAGGACGTCGAGGTCGGGTTGCGTGAGGTGCGCGTCGCCCTGCTCGAGGCCGATGTCAACTTCCGAGTCGCTCGCGCGTTCGTCGACCGGATCCGGGAGCGCGCCATCGGCAGCGACGTGCTCGAAGTCGCTGACCCCCGGTCAGCAGATCGTGAAAATCGTCAACGACGAACTGGTCGCGCTACTCGGCGGTGAGCAGCGCAAGATCCAGTATCAGTCGCACCCGCCGACGGTGATCATGCTGGTCGGCCTCCAGGGCTCCGGCAAGACCACCACCGCCGCCAAGCTCGGACTCGCGATCCGGCGCGACGGACATCGTCCGATGCTGGTTGCAGCCGACATCACGCGCCCGGCCGCGGTGCAGCAGCTCCAGAAGTTGGGGCTCGACAACCAGATTCCGGTGACGGCTCCCGACGGGAAGTTGAAGGTCGCGCAGCTCTGCGCGCGCGGGGTCGCCGAGGCGACGCGGCTCAACTGCGACGTCGTGATCCTCGACACCGCCGGCCGTCTGCAGATCGACGAGCAGTTGCTCCAGGAACTTCGCGACATCCGCAAGGCGACGACGGTGCACGAGGTCATCCTCGCCGTCGACGCGATGACCGGACAGGAGGCGGTGAACGTCGCCAAGGGATTCGACGAGGCGATCAGCGTCGACGGCGTCATCCTCACCAAGCTCGACGGTGACGCCCGCGGCGGCGCCGCATTGTCGATGCGCGAGACGATCGGCAAGCCGATCATGTACTGCGGCACCGGCGAGAAGGTCTCCGACCTCGAGCCGTTCGCGCCCGACCGGATGGCGTCGCGGATTCTCGGTATGGGTGATGTGCTGACGCTGGTCGAGCGCGCGCAGGAGCAGTTCGACCAGAAGAACGCCGAGGAGATGGTCGAGCGTTCGTTCGCGGGTCGCCTGACCATGGACGACTGGCTCGCCCAGCTGCGTCAGCTGCGCGGCATGGGTTCGCTCGAAGGCGTGCTCGGCATGCTGCCGGGTGGTCGCAAGCTCGTGCAGCAGGCGGGCGCTGCGATGCCATCGGAGCAGGACCTCAGCCGCATGGAGGCGATCGTGCTCTCCATGACCATCCAGGAGCGCCGTCACCCCGAGCTCATCAAGGGCTCGCGTCGCAAGCGCATCGCCATGGGCAGCGGGACGACGATCGCCGACGTCAACCGGCTGCTGAAGGGCTTTGAACAGATGCAGGGCATGTTCAAAAGCCTCGGCGGGACCAAGGGCACCAAGGGTGTTCGCGGCAAAGCTCGGATGCTCAGACAGCTCAAGAACATCGATCCGACACAACTCGGTCAAGCAGGTTTCTGAAAGGAGCACGACATTGGTCAAGATCAGGTTGAAGCGAATGGGCACCACCAAACGCCCGGTGTACCGGCTGGTGGTCGCGGATTCGCGCAGCCCGCGCGACGGCAGATTCATCGAGTCGATCGGCTTCTACGACCCACTGCCCAATCCGGCGGTGGTGACCATCGACGCCGAGCGCGTGCAGCTCTGGTTGCGCCGCGGCGCACGTCCAAGCGACAGCGCGCGCCAACTCCTTGTCAAAGAAGGCATTCTCGCCGCGCGTCCCTTCAAGATCACCCCTCGAGTCACACCCCCCGAGCCCGAAACTCCGGCAAAGGAACCCGCCGCCACCGCCGCCGCGGCTGCACCAGCAGCAGAGGTTGAGACCGCTCCCGTCGCCGCCGACGATGCAGTCGAACCAGCAGCCGAGACCGAGACAGCAGCTTCCCTTGCCGCCGATGATGCAACGGCGCCTGCAGCCCCGGATGAGCCGGCGATAGATGAGCCGTCCCCACTATCGGGCGAAGCGGCACCAGACGAGGCGGGTGGCGTCGCGGGGGGGAGCCCCGACGCGCCAAAAGCGCGGCGGGGAGGGGTCCCCGCGACGACAGGACCCGCCGCCCAATCCGAGGACGCATGACCGACTACGCAGACCTCACAAGATTCATCGCCGAGCGAATCGTCTCCAATCCCGCGGCCGTCACCGTCGACTCACGTCCCCGAGGCCGGAGCACGATCGTCACGCTGCATGTCGCTGAACAGGACATGGGCAAGCTCATCGGCAAGACCGGACGCAACATCGAGGCCGTGCGCGCGGTGGTGCGCGCCGCGGGGTTGCGTCATCACCAGCGCGTGCAGGTGGAGTTGAAAGACCTGCGGTGACCGGCAGCCGTCCTTCCGCCCCAGCCAAGCTGCGCGCCGCGCAGGTCCTTCGCGCGCACGGCGTGCGCGGGGAGGTACGGGCTGAGCCGATCGGCGGCGACCCGAGCCGTTTCACCCCCGGCACGAAGCTCGAGACCGAGGACGGCGCGCGATCGCTCACGGTGCGCACGGCGCGACCGGGACCGGGAAACGCGGTGCTCCTCGGCTTCGACGAGATCACCTCCGCAAACGATGCCGCGCTGCTGCGCGGTGTCTACCTCTGCGTCGATGTCGAGGCGGCGCGCCCGCTCCCCGACGGCGAATGGTTCGTCTGGCAGCTCGTCGGGCTCCGCGTGCTCGACACCAGCGGCGCCGACGTCGGCATCGTCGACGATGTCGAAGCGGGTGTGGGCAACGATGTGCTGGTCATCCGCGACGACACCGGCGTGCACCGGTTGCCCATGGCGCGTGATTACGTAACCGCCGTCGAGGTCGCGTCGGGCACGATCACGGTCACGCCGTGGACCGAGGAGACGGTGTGATCCGCTTTCACGTGCTCACGATCTTCCCCGAGGTATTCCCGGGTCCTCTTGGTATCGGTGTGGTCGGGCGCGCGCTCGCAGCCGGCGACGTCGACCTGCGAGTGCACGACCTGCGCGAGCACACCGAGGGCCGGCATCGCCAGGTGGACGACGAGCCGTTCGGTGGCGGTGCGGGCATGGTGTTCAAGCCCGAACCGGTGATTCGCGCGGTGCGCGCGCTGCGTGACGCCGAGCCCGACGTCCGCTGCATCCTGCTCTCACCCCAGGGGCGGTTATTCGACCAGGGCGTCGCTCGTGAGCTTGCCGCGGAGCGCTCGGTGCTGCTCGTCTGCGGCCGGTACCAGGGCGTCGATCAGCGTGCGCGCGACGAGATCGGCGAGGAGCTGTCCGTCGGGGACTACGTGCTCAGCGGCGGTGAGGTCGCTGCAATGGCCGTCATCGAGGCGAGCGCCCGGCTCGTGCCCGGCGTCGTCGGTTCTCCGGAATCACTTGGTGACGAGACATTCTCGGATGGTGCCGGTGGCGGCTTCGAGGCACCGCTGTACACACGCCCGGCCGACTTCGAAGGACGGTCGGTGCCCGATGTCCTGCGCGAGGGCAATCACGCTGCGATCGCGGCGTGGCGTCGCGACGAAAGCACGAGACGGACCGGGCTGCAGCGCCCCGATCTGATACGGTCTGGCCCAAGGCCCGGAGGAACAACGTGAATGTCATCGATCTGCTCAAGCGCGAGCAGGAAAAACCGCAAGTCCCCATCCTGCGTTCTGGCGACACCGTTCGCGTGCACGTCAAGGTGGTTGAAGGAACCCGCGAGCGCATCCAGGTCTTTGAGGGCGTCGTGATCGCACTCAAGGGCAAGGTCGGGCTCGCGACCAGCTTCACCGTGCGTCGCATCGCTCACGGTGTCGGTGTCGAGCGGACATTCCTTGTGCACGCTCCTCGAATCGACCGGATCGAGGTGCTTCGCCACGGCCAGGTGCGCAGAGCAAAGCTCTTCTATCTCCGCGAGAAGGTCGGCCGTCACGCGCGCATCCGGGAGCGCCGCCAACCGATCGGCGGCTCCGCGATGACGCTGCAACGCGCCGAGCTCGAGGTGCCAACCGACTCCGACGTCGAGCCGGAAGAGCTGGACGAAGCGCCGGACGACCAGGAGATCGAGGGCTCGGAGCTCACCGAGGTGGCCGCGGAGACAGACGACGCCGCCACCGAGGTGGCCGCGGAGACCGACGACGCCGAGGTTGCCGCCGCAGCCTCGGAGAGCGACGGCGGAGCGTAGCCGGGGGTCGCGAACCCCCGAACAGCTTCCTCCAGCTCGGCCCCTCAAGGATCGGGTCGGTCACGCCGGCGAGGTCGCCGCCCTGTCGTACCTCAAGGAGCAGGGCTACCGCATCCTGGCGCGCGACTGGCGCAGCCGGCTCGGTCAGATCGACATCGTCGCCGAGGACGGCGACACGCTCGTGGTCATCGAGGTGAAGGCGCGCCGCGGCACCGGATTCGGCACCCCCGAGGAGGCGGTCGACGAGCGTAAACGGCGGAAGCTGCGCATGCTCCTCGAGCTCTATCGCGCCCAGACGCACCGCCAGAAGCAGCCGTGCCGTATCGACGTGATCGGTCTGATGATGGACGGAGCGATGACGGTGACCAACGTCGAGCACATCAAGGACGCGGTCCAGGACGATTGAGCGGCGCCCTTGACACGTGACCATATGGTCACGTATCCTGGCGAGGTGACTGACGACGACCTCGTGTTCAAAGCACTCGCCGACCCAACCCGTCGCTTCCTCCTTGACCAACTCTTCCAACGTGACGGCCGCACGCTGACCGAGCTCGAGTCGGGGCTGGAGATGACGCGGTTCGGCGTGATGAAACACCTCAGGGTCCTCGAAGACGCGGGGCTGGTCGTCGCACGCCGATCGGGACGTGAGAAGTTGCACTTCCTCAACCCGATACCGATTCAACTGATCCACGACCGGTGGATCGGCAAGTACCGAGAGCGCTACGCGTCGGCGCTCGCAAATCTCAAAACCGAACTGGAGGACATGGCATGACCACGACAGCGACTGCGATCGGCACCACCCAGGTGTACCGGGTGTACATCAAGACAACACCCCAGGCGATCTGGGACGCGATCACCAAGCCGGAATGGACCGAACGCTACGGGTACTGCGGCCGCGTCGCCTACGACCTGCGTCCCGGCGGTACGTACACCGGGTACAGCAGCGAAGGCATGCGGGCGATGAGCGCCCCCGAGGTGGCCGTGGACGGCGAGGTCCTCGAAGCCGATCCGCCGCGCAAGCTGGTGCAGACCTTCCGCATGGTGATGGACCCCGCCATGGCGGCTCAGGGCTTCACGCGCGTCACCTACGAGATCGAGGAGCGCAAGAACGGCGTCTCCCGGCTGACCTTGACGCACGAGCTCGAGGGTGCCCCGGTGCTCGCGGTGCTCATGTCGGGTGGCATGGAAGACCAGGGCGCCGGCGGCGGCTGGAGCTGGGTGCTCAGCGGTCTCAAGACGCTGCTCGAGACCGGCCAATCCCTCGACGCCTCGGGGCACCAGTGAGCTGAAACCGGAGGAGGCCCCGCGCGGCGCGGCGTGCGCTGCGCTCGCGCGGGGCCCCACCCTGGCGGCGATGCTTCCCGGCCGCTGATCCTTCAGAGGGCGGGGCGCGGGCTCGCTGCCAGGCTCGAGGGGGCCGGCGTGATGGTCACGACGCCTTCGGACGAGACCGCGCACGCGTACTTGCGCCCCGTTGCCCGCTTGAGAACGTCAGTGATGTGGAACCGAACGGTCTGCTCGCTGATGGCGTCGATGTACTTGTTCGGAGCACGCATCGACCATATGCCGTCGAGATTGCGAGCAACGCACAGCAGCGAGTGTGGTTCGGCCGCATCGTCGAGAACGTCGAAGCGCTCGAGCGTCTGCGCGGACCACGGTTGCTGCTCCGACAGCGAGAAGGTGCCCGCATACAACGACGTGCCGGCCTGCATCACCAGACAGCAACGAGATGCCGCCGCACCTGGGTTGGCGGCTTCGATGCGCAGGGTGCTGCCCGAACCGGCGTCAAGGGCCTGCCACTGCGGGTGCGGCATGACGGGCAATCCGAGGTCTCGACGCCGTTCGGTCCGCTCGGCCCAGATCAAGGCCGTACCAATGATTGCCACGACCAGGATTGCGATCTCGATGATCAGCGGCCAATCCCAATCCACAGCGCAAGGTTAGCGCCAAACAACCGTCATTAATGGAGCGCAGATATCGCGGCACCGCGCGCGGGTGGCGTGAAAGTGGAGCGACTACGATGACCCGATGGCGTCTCGGTCAGACGTGGCCAGGGCGGACGGGCCGGCACCGCCGCGGCCCCGCCGAACCGCACGCGCTCGCTGGGCGCTCAGTCTCTCTGCGCTGGCGCTGGCGCTGGGGGTCACCGGCTCCAGCGCCGCCGTGACCCCGAAACCCTTGCCGATCAATGTGCGTGACGCGTGGGTCACCCGAACCCTCGACGACGGCCAGGTCTCGATCTCTGTGCCCTCGAACTGGAACGTGGGCGAACGGTGGGTCATCTCCGGTTCGTTCAGCGACCTGGTCGGCAGCTTCAGCAATCAGTTGCTGGCATCACCATGCACCACCAGCGCGAATTCGATCGAGTGCGGTCCGCCGCTGACGACGCTGCAGCCCGGCGGAATCCTCGTCGAGGTGTTCTCAAACAGCGCCCTTAATCCGGACTGGACGATCGGCGGCCAACCAGGGGTGCCGACCACGGTCTCAGGGCTCACCGCACAGCTCGACGTCCAGAGCGGTAGCCGGGGTGCGTGCGCTGAGTTGGGTGCTGACCGGAGTCGCACCGAGCTCATCGCCTATCCGCAGCCGCCGGAGGACTACATCGAAATCGCCGTCTGTTCACGCGGCCTGACCGATTGGGTCGGTGCCCGGGTGATGGCATCGGTGCGGGTCGTCCTGCTCGGCTGACAACCGGATCACGCGCGGATCAGGCCCAGCGGCGGCGCGCCTTCGTGCGGCCTTCGGGTGCGCAGACCAGCCGCGCGAACAGACCGCGAATCTCCTCCGGGCTCAGCTCGAGGGTCGCGTCGCCGACGTGCAGCTCGAACTCCTGCAGCTTCGGCCCCAACGACACCCAGGGTCGAGCGAACGTCCAGATCTTCTCGGCTCGAGCGATCTCGACAACGCGTTCGCTGAGCAACTCGAGGTCCACCGAGAAGCGGAGATGCATCATCGGGCTCTGGACGGGGTCGGGGAGGACCTCGACGCCCGGGAGTCCGCGCACCGCATCGGCGATGGCTACGGAGTGCCGGTAATAGGAGGGCATGCGCGGCAGGCGCGTTCGCAGCGCCGAGAGCGCGGATGCGGCGTACGGCCACAGGCCGAAGGCCCGGCCTCCATGGCGCGTGCGCCAGACCGACAGCTCCTCGATCACGTCGGTGTCGCCGGCCACGCAGCAGCCGGCGATGCCCCCGAGTCCTTTGTAGAAGGACACGTAGACCGTGTCGAAAAGGCCGGCGACGTCCGTGAGCGATTTGCGGTGTCTCGCCGTGTAGAACGGGGATGCATCCCAGAGCCGGGCTCCGTCGAGATGGACCGCGGCGCCGCGATCGCGTGCCCACGCCACCTGAGCGGCGAGCTCCTTCCAGGAGGGCAGCGTCCCGCCGAGTGACCGTTGCGGCAACTCCAGGAGGAGCGCCGCGATCGGCTCGTGCACCTGGGCAAGGCTCGCCGATGACAGGGGCTCGTCGCGAGGTCCGACGGGCACACCGAACAGGCCGTTCAGCCGCTCGTAGCCGCGTTCCTCGTTGGTCTCCATGTGACATGTCGGGTGGAAGGCGACGCTGCGGCTCGAGCGTCGATCGGCGTGGACCCGGAGGGTGGCCTGCTGCGCCATCGTCCCGGTCGGAAGGAACAGCGCCGCGTCCTTCCCGAGCAGCGACGCGACCTCCTGTTCGAGCTCGGTGACCACGCCACCGATCCCGTAGTAGTCGATCTCGGTGCCCGGCGGAATCGTCGCCAGGAGCTCGTCCGCCGAGCGGCGCCCGTGGCCGACGAGGTACCGCGTACAGGACTCGGCGAGCGCCTCGAGCTTCAGGTCGCGGGAGAAAGCCGGCGGCGTTTTGGTTTTCGCGGCCGGCCGGTGCTTTCCCTTGTCCGCTGGCATGCCGTGACGATACGGGAGCGATTGGTGCCCGCGCCTGCTCGAGCGCCACCTCGTCTACGACGCGTACTGCACAGGGATCTCGGTAATCGCGTGCATGGCTATCGGTGTGGAAACGGGGTGGCGCATCTGGCGTAATACACGTGTGAAGCGGCGAATCTCGTCACTCGTGGCGGGGACGGTGCTGACGCTTGTCGTCGGCGCCTGCGGCGCGGAAAGTCCTCCGTGGCTGGTGCGCCACTACGTCGGCCTCCCGCCGGGCGTGTCATATGCCGACGGGCCGATCGGGATGCGCGATGACGTCGTGTGGACGGCAGCCCGCCGCATGGCGGTGGTGACCTTGGGGAGCTCATCGTGCCCGGGGCTTCCCATTCAACTCGACGTCCCCGCGAGCAACCTCCTCACGGTGACGGTGCAACCGCGGTCGTCCGGCCCCTGCACAGCTGACCTCGCCGCGACCACGAGCGTCATCAAGGTCCCCGCCGCACTCGATGTCACCGACGACGTGACTGTCACCATCATCGATAGCGGCTACGGAGCAACGGTTTCGCTCCCGCCGCGCGGGGGCGCCGGCAACTGACCACCACCTCACCACAGGGTCGGCCCCGTCTTATGGGGGTCGCGACGCGCTGAACGCCCGTGAGTGCCCACCTGCTACACTTTTTTGTGTGATTGCCTGCGCTATAAGTTGCGCGACCAGAGGCCTCGCCGGGGTGCCGGTGCGGGTGGAGGTCGACATCTCGAACGGACTCCCGGCCTTCACGATCGTCGGGCTGACCGACCGGGCGATCCAGGAGGCGCGAGAGCGGGTCAAGCCGGCGATCCGCAACGCGGGCTTCAAATTCCCTCAGCGACGGGTCACGGTCAACCTCGCGCCGGCCGAGCTGCCGAAGGAGGGGACCGCGTTCGACCTGGCCATCGCGATTTCGATACTCCGGGCAGAAGACCTCTCGCTCCGGCTCGACGGGTTGGCCTTTCTCGGCGAGCTCGCGCTGGACGCGTCGGTCCGCCCCGTCACGGGCGTTCTCCCGATGGCAAGATGCCTCGCGGCCGCGGGCATCCGGCGGCTCGTCGTCCCAGTCGAGAACGCCTCTGAAGCAGCGCTCGCCGACGGCATCGAAGTACTGGGCGCTTCGTCGCTGCAGGCGTGCGTCGAGTACCTCCGCGGTGACGGACGCCTGGTCGCCGGGGTCCGCGACGCGTCGCCGCCCGCGCCGTCGCCGGAGCCCGACCTCGCCGCCGTGCGCGGCCAGGGCCAGGCGAAGCGGGCGCTCGAGATCGCCGCGGCCGGCGGGCACAACCTGCTGATGACTGGACCACCCGGTGCCGGGAAGACGATGCTCGCCCGGACACTGCCGTCGCTGCTCCCCGACCTGCGGCCGGATGCGGCCCTCGAGGTGGCCGCGATCTACTCGCTGCGCGGCACCCTGCGCGAGCGCCCGCCGACCACGCTGCGGCCCCCGTTCCGGGCACCGCACCACAGCATCTCCCGCGCCGGGCTCGTCGGCGGCGGAACCGGCCTGGCCCAACCCGGCGAGATCAGCCTCGCGCACCATGGAGTGCTCTTTCTTGACGAGCTGTGCGAGTTCTCCCGTCAGCACCTCGAGGCGCTCCGCCAGCCACTCGAGGAGCGCTCGGTGACCGTCGCCCGGGCTCGATCCGCGGTCACGTATCCGGCCGACTTCATGTTCGTCGGCGCCTCCAATCCGTGCCCGTGCGGCCATCTTGGTGACGCCCAGGGCTGCAGCTGCGAACCCCGTCAGCTCAATGCCTACAACGGCAAGATCAGCGGACCGATCAAGGACCGCATCGACCTGGTCGTCTCGGTGCCGCGCCAGGAGTATCGCGACATCTTTGACGGCGCCGACGAGGAACGCTCCGCTGCGGTGCGCCGCCGGGTGGAGACCGCCCGCTTCCGGCGGGGCGACCGTGCCGGGCACGGCAACGCCGCGATGACCGGGCGCGAGATCCTCGCCGCCGCGCGGTCCACGGCACCCGCGCGGCGCCTGCTGGCGCTCTCGGGTGAACGTCTCCACCTCAGCGCGCGGGGCTTCTTTCGGGTGCTCCGGGTCGCCCGCACGATCTCGGACCTCGCGGGCGAGGATCGGGTGGGGGAGGACGCGCTCGCCGAAGCCCTGCACTACCGCATCGAGATGACCGGATGACCGAGCCGCGCTGGGTCGATTCGTCGTCGCCCGCCTGGCCCGATCGGCTCGCCCACCTCGAGTCCCCGCCGCCCGGGTTCTGGCAGCTGGGGACCACCGGCCCGGTGACGCCCTGCGTGGCGGTGGTCGGCTCCCGGCGCGCGACGTTCCAGGGTGTCGACATCGCCCGATCGATCGGCAGCGAGCTCGGCGCCGCGGGCATCCAGGTGGTCAGCGGCATGGCACTCGGCATCGATGCCGCGGCTCATACCGGCGCCCTCGACGCCGGCGGCTCGACGGTTGCGGTGCTCGGCTGCGGTATCGACGTCTGCTATCCGTCCCGGCACGCCGAGCTGCGCGCGCGGATCATCGCCCACGGGTGCCTGATCACCGAGGAGCCGGCCGGGACGCCGCCGTTCAAGCACAACTTCCCCAGGCGCAATCGCATCATCGCCGCACTCGCCCACGCCGTCGTGGTGGTCGAGGCCACCGAACGCAGTGGAGCCCTGAGCACCGCGCGCTGGGCCGCTGACCTCGGTCGCGAGGTGCTCGCCGTGCCCGGGTCGATCCGCTCGCGCCAGAGCAGCGGCACCAACCTGCTGATACGGGACGGCGCTCGACCATTCCTGGGAATCGGCGATCTCGTCGACGCCGTCCCCGCCCTGTGGGCGGCGGTCCCAGAGACCGCCCTCGACACCCTCCCAGGATTTGCCAAGAGTGGCCTCGAGCGTTTCAGCCCATCGCTGCGGGAGATACTGGCACGCATGGGAACGCAACCGGTCCACCCGGATCAGGTCGGGGTCTCGCTCGGCCTTTCACCGGCGCTGGTCGCCAGCCGGCTGGGTGCGCTCGAGCTTGCCGGAGCCGTAATGTCCCTGCCCGGAGGCCTCGTGGCCCGTACCGTATAACCGGCGCCCGAGCCCCATAGGAAGTCCAGAAAGTGTCACGTCTGATCATCGTCGAGTCGCCGAGCAAGGCGAGAACGCTCGCCCGTTTTCTCGGGTCCGAGTACATCGTGCTCGCCTCGATGGGCCACGTCCGCGATCTCCCCAAGTCGAAGATGGGCGTCGACGTGGATGCGGGATTCGCTCCGCAGTACGAGCTCATCAAGGGCAAGGAAAAGCAGATCCGCGACCTCCGAGCGGCCGTCAAGAAGGCGTCATCCACGCTGCTCGCGGCCGACCCGGATCGCGAGGGGGAGGCGATCGCCTGGCACCTCGCCGAGGCACTCGGCCTCAACAATCCGGACCGGATCGTCTTCCACGAGATCACCAAGCTCGCCGTCGACGCCGCGCTCGCGCATCCCCGCAAGATCGACCGCTCGCTCGTCGCCGCGCAGGAGGCCCGCCGGGTCATCGACCGCCTGGTCGGCTACCGGCTCTCACCGCTGCTCTGGCGCAAGGTGCGCGCCGGACTTTCCGCTGGCCGCGTGCAGTCGGTGGCAGTGCGTCTCGTCGTCGATCGCGAAACCGAGATCGACGCGTTCGTGCCCGTCGAGTCGTGGACCATCGATGCGCTTCTTGCCAAGGATGGCAACAACCCCTTCAGCGCGCGGCTGGTCGCCCGCCGCGGTGATACGGATGCCGCAGAGCGCGAGAAGCTGGAGCTCGGTACCGAGGCCGAAGCCGGTGAGGTCATCGCCGCGCTCGGACTCGACGCCAGCGGCGCGGTCACCGAACGGACGCCTGCATTCGTCGTGCGCTCCATCGACGTCAAGGAGACGACGCGGCGGCCGCTCCCGCCACACACCACGAGCACACTTCAGCAGGACGCGAGCTCGCGGCTGCGCATGTCGCCCAAGCGAACCATGAGCATCGCCCAGGAGCTCTACGAAGGGGTCGAGCTCGGCCCTGCCGGTTCGACCGGTCTGATCACGTACATGCGCACCAACTCGATCCGGATCAGCGACGCGGCCCGTGACGATGCCGCGAAACACATCACCGCGGCGTTCGGCAAGGACTACGTCGGCACCGGGGCGGTGCGTCGCAAGGCAGCCGTCAACGTCCAGGATGCGCACGAGGCGATCCGGCCCACCGACGTGAACCGGACCCCGGACTCGGTCTCCTCGAGCCTGTCCCCAGGACAGCTGAAGGTGTACGACCTGATCTGGCGTCGCTTCGTCGCGAGCCAGATGAGCCCCGCGAAATACCTCAACACCACGGCGATGATCGACGCCGCCGACTACGTGTTCCGAGCCTCCGGATCGCTCATCACCTTCGAGGGTTTCCAGAAGGTGTGGAAGCGCGACGAGGAGAAGGACAAGGACACGATGCTCCCGGCTCTCGCCGAGCGTGAGGAGCTCAAGTGCCTCGAGATCGCCGCCGAGCAGCACTTCACCCAGCCGCCGCCGCGCTTCACGGAGGCGACCCTCATCAAGGAGCTCGAGGAACGCGGCATCGGCCGCCCTTCGACCTACGCCGCGACTATCGAGGTGATCCAGGAGCGGCAATACGTCCGCCAGCTGGAGCGACGCCTGCATCCGACCGAGCTCGGCAAGACGGTCGACGCCGTCCTGCGCCAGAACTTTCCCGAGATCGTCGACGTCGCCTTCACGGCCGACCTCGAGAAGCGGCTCGACTCGGTGGAGGAGGGCAGCCGCGCCTACGAGCCGACGGTGCGCGAATGGTACGAGCCGTTTGCGGAAACCCTCGAGCGCGCCGAGCGATCGATGGAGCGGGTCCGTGTCCCCGCGAAAGAGACCGGCGAGGAGTGCCCGGAGTGCGAGATCGGGCGTCTGGTCGTGCGCGAGGGAAAGTTCGGCGAGTTCGTCGGCTGTTCGCGGTTCCCCGACTGCAAATACATCAAGGACCGCAAGACCACCGAGGCGCTGGCGACGGGGGAGATGTGCCCCCGCTGCGGCAAGCCGCTGGTGACCCGCCAGGGTCGGCGTGGACCCTTCGTGGGGTGCTCGGGGTATCCGAGCTGCACGTACATCAAGGACGATCGGACCCCGGCCGCAGCCGAGACCGAAGGCGCCGAGCCCGAGGAATTGGGCGTCTGCCCGCAGTGCGGCAAACCGCTCCGGCGCCGCAGCGGGAGACGCGGCACCTTCGTCGGGTGCACCGGTTACCCGGACTGCAAGTACATCCAGCCGGGCGCACCCGGAGCCCGAGCGGCCGGCCCCGCACCCGAGCCGACGGGCGAGGACTGTCCCGAGTGCTCCAAACCGCTGGTGACCCGCAAGGGCCGGTACGGTCCCTTCGTGAGCTGCTCCGGGTACCCGGCCTGCAAGTACCGCCCGCCCAAGGCCGTCCACGCATGACCGGCGCGCACGCAACGACCGTCGTGGCGGTGCAGCGCGGCGGAACGGTTGCGGTCGCCGGCGACGGCCAGGTGACCGTCGGCGACATCGTGATGAAGGCGCGCGCCTCGAAGGTGCGCCGGCTCTTCCATGGGCAGGTCGTCTGCGGGTTCGCCGGCGCGGTCGCCGACGCCCTGACCCTGTTCGACAAGTTCGAGCAGCACCTCGACAAGCACCATGGCAATCTGGTGCGCGCCGCGATCGGCCTCAGCAAGGAGTGGCGCACCGACAAATACCTGCGCCGTCTCGAGGCGATGCTCATCGTGGCTGATGCCAACCGGATCCTGCTGCTGAGTGGCGACGGCGAGGTCATCGAACCCGACGACGGCGACGGCGTGGTCGCGATCGGCAGTGGAGGACCCTATGCGCACGCGGCCGCAGCCGCGCTGCTCGAGAGCACCGACCTCGGGGCCGAGGACATCGCCCGGCGGGCGCTGCTGATCGCGGCCCGGCTCTGTATTTACACCAACGACAACATCACCGTGGAAACCCTCGAGCTCGCCACTCCGGCGCCGGCTGCGCCCGTTCTCGCGTGAGCAGCGCCGCGGCCCTCGAGCCCGGCCCTGGCGAGAGCGACGACGCTCCCCATAACCTGATCGAGGCAGTAGCCGGGGAGACGCTCCGCCCCGCCGAGGTGGTGCGCCGGCTTGACGAATACATCATCGGTCAGCGCGAAGCGAAGCGATCGGTGGCCATCGCACTGCGCAACCGGGTTCGCCGCCGCATGCTGCCCGAGGAGATGCGCAACGAGGTATTGCCCAAGAACATCCTGATGATCGGTCCGACCGGCGTCGGCAAGACCGAGATCGCGCGACGGGTGGCGCGGCTGACGGAGTCGCCGTTCATCAAGGTCGAGGCAACCAAGTTCACCGAGGTCGGCTATGTCGGCCGCGACGTCAAGTCGATCCTTCGCGACCTGCTCGAGCAGACCATCACCGAGCTGCAGGAGGATCGCGTCGCCGAGATGGAGCCGCGGGCGCGCGTACTCGCCGACGCTCGGCTGGTGGAGACGCTCCACGAGGCGAGCGAGCGGCAACGCGCAGCGCGGCCCCGTCCCGGTGAGGACGCCCCCCCACCCGATCAGGCCGCGGCGGAGACTCGCCAGACGCGTGCCCGCCGGCGCCGGCTCGCGCGCCTGCTGGCGGCAGGCGACCTCGAGAACGCGACCGTCGATATCGAGGTCGAGGAGCCCTTCCAGCCGGCGTTCGAGGGCTTCACCGGGACCGGGCTCGAGGAGGTGGGCGTGTCCCTGTCCGACTTCTTCTCCCAGCTCGCTCCGCCGCGCAAGCGCAAGAAGCTCATGACGGTCGCGGAAGCCCGCGACGTCCTCATCGACGAGGAGACCGACCGGCTCATCGACATGGACCGTGTCTACGACGACGCTATTCGTCTGGTCGAGGACTCGGGCGTGGTGTTCATCGACGAGGTCGACAAGATCTGCGGTCCCGCATCCGACCGCGGTCCCGACGTCAGCGGCGAGGGGGTGCAGCGCGACCTGCTGCCGATTCTCGAGGGCTCGACGGTGCACACCCGGTACGGCCCGGTGCGCACCGACCACGTCCTCTTCATCGCCGCGGGCGCGTTCACCGCCGCGCGCCCGAGCGACCTGATCCCCGAGTTCCAGGGCCGTTTCCCGATCCGGGTGGAGCTGAAGCCGCTCAGCGAGGACGACCTCGTCCGCATCCTCACCGAGCCCGGCAACGCGCTGACCAGGCAGTACGCGGCCCTGCTCGGCACCGAGCGGGTCACCCTCGATTTCACCCCTGACGGCATCCGCGAGCTCGCGGCCCAGGCGTACCGCGTCAACGAGGAGGACGAGAACCTCGGCGCCCGCCGCCTGTTCACGATCATGGAGAAGGTGCTCGAGGACGTCTCCTTCGGCGCCGAGGAGCTCGCCGACACCACCGTCGTCATCGACGCCGCCTACGTGGGCGGACGCCTCGGCGACCTGGTGCGGAACCAGGACCTCCGCCGCTACGTGCTTTGACGCCTCGAGCGGAGGTGTAGGCAGCCGGCGGGGCTGGTACACTCCGGTCATCTCACACGTCCGGTTTCACGCGGCCGGCGGGTGCCCGGTGCCCCCGGGTCGCCGCCGCGGTTCACCCCGGACGGAGGCACCACACCACAGGAGCGACCTACCATGCCGGCAGTAACACTGCGTCAGCTGCTGGAGGCCGGAGTTCACTTCGGCCACCAGACCAGCCGGTGGAATCCCCGGATGCGCCCGTACATCTTCACGGCGCGCAACGGCATCCACATCATCGACCTCGAGCAGACCCAGAAGCAGCTCGACGTCGCCTGCGAATACCTGCGAGACATCGTCGGGAGTGGCCAGAAGGTCCTCTTCGTCGGTACCAAGAAGCAGGCGCAGGACGTCATCGAGGAGGTCTGCCGCAACACCGGGCAGGCCTATGTCACCCACCGCTGGATGGGCGGGATGCTCACCAACTTCACGGTCATCCAGCGCCGCCTGCGCCGCCTCGCCGAGCTTCGGGTGATGCAGTCGAAGGGCGACTTCGAGCGCATGAGCGGCAAGGAGGCCAACGACGCCCGCGACGACCTCGAGCGCCTCGAGAACAACTTCGCGGGCATGGCGGACATGAAGCGGCTTCCCGGTGCGGTCTTCGTCATCGACTGCAAGAAGGAGCGGATCGCGGTCACCGAGGCCAACAAGCTGAACATCCCGATCGTGGCGATCGTCGATACCAACTGCGATCCTGACGACATCCAGGTGGTGATCCCCGGCAACGACGACGCGATGCGCAGCTGCCGGCTGATCGTGACCGAGATCGGCAAGGCGATCGCCGAAGGGCTGCAGCAATTCAGCGAGCGCGAGCTGCAGGAACGCCAGGAGGCCGAGAAGCGCGAGCGCGAGGCGGCGATCGCGGCCGAAGCGGCAGCGGTCGTGGCCGCCGAGCAGGCTGCAGCAGCTGCGGCGCACGCCGACGCGATCGCGGCGGAGCAGGCTGCGGCTGCGCCACCCGAGGAGCCGGCGGCAGCCGGAGCCGCCGCCGCAGCGGGGGAGGCGAAGAGCTGATGGCCGAGGTCACCGCGGCGATGGTCAAGGCCTTGCGGGAGCGCACCGGCGCAGGGATGATGGACTGCAAGCGCGCCCTGGTCGCTTGCGACGGCGACATGGACCGGGCCGAGGACTGGTTGCGTGCCAAGGGATTCTCCCGTGCAGCAGCGAAAGCAGGGCGCAGCACCAATGAGGGCCTCGTCGACGCGTACATCCACCACGCCGGCGGCATCGCCAAGCAGGGCGCGCTCATCGAGATCAACTGCGAATCGGACTTCGTCGCCAAGACCGACGACTTCAAGGATCTCGCGCACACGCTCGCACTCCAGGTCGTCGGCATGGCGCCGACGTACGTCCGCCGCGAGGATGTTCCCGCGGACATCGTCGAGCGCGAGCGCGCCGTCTATCGCGAACAGGTGCAGGGCAAGCCCGAGAACATCGTGGAGAAGATCCTCACCGGCAAGCTCGATGCCTTCTACGCACAGATCTGCCTGCTCGAACAGCCCTGGATCAAGGACGACAAGAAGAAGGTCGGCGACCTCGTGACGGAAGCGATCGCCAAACTCGGCGAGAACATCTCCGTGGCCCGATTCGCACGCTTCGCCGTCGGCGCTGAGAGCACCGAGAGCGACGGCGCGACCGCGACCGCGACCGCGTCTGTGGCCGAGTGAGCGTCGAAGCCATCAACATGGAACTTGCCGCGGTGGCGGGACGGGCGAGCGACGGACGCCGGCCGGTGTTCTCACGGGTGATCCTCAAACTCGGCGGCGAGGCGCTGCTCGGGACCGCCGGATACGGCATCGACTACGGAGCCGCGCGCCAGATCGCCGAGCAGCTGACCCACATCGTCGAGCGCGGTGTTCAGGTCGCGATCGTCGTCGGTGGCGGCAACATCGTGCGCGGCACCGAGGCCGCCCAGCACGGGATCGACCGCGTCACCGCCGACTACATGGGCATGCTCGCGACGGTGATCAACGCGCTCGCGCTGCGCGACGCCATCGAGCAGTTCGGGATCGTGTGCCGGCTGCAGAGCGCGATCGCGATGCAGCAGGTGGCGGAGCCGTTCATCCCGAGGCGCGCGGTGCGGCATCTCGAAAAGGGTCGCCTGGTCCTCCTCGCCGCAGGCACCGGGAACCCGTTCTTCACGACGGACACAACCGCCGCGCTGCGCGCCGTCGAGATCGGCGCCGACGTGCTGCTCAAGGCCACAAAAGTCGACGGTATCTACAGCGCCGACCCGCACAAGGTCACCACCGCAACGCGCTTGCCGAACTTGACGTACATGGACGTGCTCAATCGCGGCCTCGCGATCATGGACAGCACCGCGGTGACGCTGTGTATGGACAACCGCATGCCGATCATCGTCTTCGACCTCTTCACCCAGGGGAACATCGAGCGCGTCATCCTCGGTGAGCAGATCGGGACCCGCGTCGACGCCGAGGGCGACGCAGGGTGACCGACCGCGACAAGCCCGACGACCCCGAGCAACAGATCGCGCAGCGGATCGCGGACGCGAACCTGCGCATGGAGAAGAGCGTCGAGGCCCTGCATCGCGAATTGATGACCGTGCGCACCGGGCGCGCGTCGCCCGCGCTGCTGGAGCGATTGCACGTCGACTACTACGGGTCGCCGACACCGCTCCAGACCATCGCCGGGATCAGCGTCCCGGAGGCCAGCATGCTGGTCATCCAGCCCTACGACCGCACCTCGCTCAGCGCCATCGAGAAGGCGATCCAGAAGAGCGACCTCGGGCTCAACCCGAGCAACGACGGCCAGGTGATCAGAGTGGCGATCCCGCAACTCACCGAGGAGCGGCGCAAGGAGCTCGTCAAGGTGATTCATCGCAAGGCCGAGGAGGCGCGCGTTGCGGTGCGCAACATCCGCCGCGACGAGGTCGACCATCTGCGCCGCGTGGAGAAGGACGGCCACGTCAGCAAGGACGAGGTGGCCACCAAGCTCATCGATGTCCAGAAGGTCACCGATCAGTTCATCGCCAGGATCGACGACGCCATCCAGAGGAAGGAGGCTGAGATCCTCGAGGTCTGACGGAGACCCGCGCCGAAACGGCCGACGCCTTCGGGGCGTTCTGACCCAGAGCCCCACAATGCAGCGCCCACCCGCTCCCGCCGCGATCCCGCCTCCCGCAAGGGCGGACCTGCCGCGGCACGTCGGCATCATCATGGACGGCAATGGACGCTGGGCCCGCCAGCGCCACCTCCCGCGCGTCGCCGGCCACCGAGCGGGTGTCAGGGCGATCCGTCCGGTGATGGAGGCGTGTCACCAGGCAGGTGTGCACATCCTCACGCTCTACGCCTTCAGCACCGAGAACTGGCAGCGGCCGCGTGGCGAGGTGACGGCGCTGATGCGGCTGTTCGGCGAGACCATCGACCGCGAGGTCGGCGAGCTGCACGAGAACGGTGTCCAGATCCGGGTACTCGGGGACCGGGCGGGGCTCAGCGAATCGCTCCAGGAGAAGGTGGCGCAAGCCGAGGCCCTCACCGCGGGCGACACATCGGCGATCCTCAACGTCGCCATCAACTACGGTGGCCGCCGCGAGATCGTCGACGCGATTCGCGAGCTGGCCGGCACCGGCGCCGACCTCACATCGCTCGACGAGCCGGCAATCAGCGACGCCCTCTACACCCGCGGTCTTCCCGATCCCGACCTCATCGTGCGCACCGCCGGCGAGCTCCGGATCAGCAATTTCCTGCTCTGGCAGGCCGCGTATGCCGAGCTTTACGTCACCGACACGCTCTGGCCCGATTTCGGCGAGACGGCGATCCACGACGCGCTCGCCGACTTCTCAAGCCGGGAGCGCAAATTCGGGACCATCCCTGCGCCCATCGAGCGTGTCCCCGCCCACGCCGGCACCGTTCAGCACGCCACCCGGGCGGAATGAACCTCGCCGTCAGGGTGGTGTCGGGGCTGGTGCTCGTGGGGGTCATCGTCGCCGCGCTCTGGATCGGGACGGCTGCGGTCGCCGCCGTGGTCGGAGCGGGAGCGCTGATCGGCGCGTGGGAGCTGCGCGGGCTCCTCGGGCGGATCGGGCCGACCCCGCCGCCCGCGTGGTTGATCCTGCCGCTCAGCGTCTGGCTCGGGATCCGGTTCGTCCTGCCCGCGTCGGACATGGCGACGGACTGGGCCTTCGCGGCGGCCGCGGTCGTTGGCCTGCTGGCCGGCCTCGGGACACGGGAGCGTTTTAGCGGCTGGGCGCTCGCGGTCGGCGGCGCCACCTACGTCGGCCTCTGCCTCGGGTTCTGGGTGGCGATCTACCGGTGGCACACGACCGACTCGACACATCTGGGGTTCCGGCTCGTCATCCTCGCACTCGCGGGCGCGGTGATCGGCGACACCGCCGCCTTCCTTGTCGGGTCCGCGCTCGGGCGCCATCCCTTCTTCCACTCGATCTCTCCGCGCAAATCTGCGGAGGGTGCGGCCGCAGGAGCGATCGCCTCGATACTGGTCGGCGCCATCGCCGGCCCGTTGCTGATCGGCATCAGCGTCCCCCTCGGCGCCGTCCTCGGCGCCCTCACCGCGGTCGCGGCTCAGGGCGGGGACCTCGTCGAGTCGGCGATCAAGCGCGAGGCCGGGGTCAAGGACTCGGGCACGCTGATCCCCGGCCATGGGGGCCTGCTCGACCGGGCAGACAGCCTTGTCCTGCTCGCGCCGGTCGTATATTGCTACCTGAAGCTGATCGCATTCCCGTAACTCCGCTGAAAGCGGTGGCGTGCTCTGCTCTACTTCGAATCGAGGGATCTGCTCACAAGTGACCCAACCCACGCCCCGCCGACGCGTCGTCCTGCTGGGCGCGACCGGTTCGATCGGCCGTCAGGCTTGTGACGTCATCGCCAGGTTCCCCGATCGATTCGAGCTGGTCGGTGCCGTGGCGGGGAGTGATGGCGCCGCGCTGGCGGCGGTCGCGACTCGCTTCGGGGTGACCCGCACTGCGCTCGTGCACGGCGACCCGCGGGGTTCGGCGCCCCCCGGGTGTGCGACCGGCATCGATGCGGCATGTGAGATCGCCGCTATGGAAGCCGATGTGGTCTGCGTCGCGATCACCGGGGCCGCCGCGATCCGGCCGACACTCGCCGCGATCGATGCCGGGGCCACGGTCGCGACGGCCACCAAAGAGGTCCTGGTCATGGCCGGCGAGCTGGTCAAAGCTCGCGCCGCCGCGGCCGGGGCACGCATCATCCCGATCGACAGCGAGCACTCGGCGCTCTGGCAATGCCTGCGTGGTGAAGACCCGGCCTCGGTGTCCCGGCTGGTGCTCACCGCGAGCGGCGGGCCGTTCCTCCGGCGCCCGATCGACACGTTTGCTACGATCACACCGGCCGAGGCACTCGCTCACCCGACCTGGAACATGGGACCGAAGGTCACCATCGACTCGGCCACGATGATGAACAAGGGGCTGGAGATCATCGAGGCGCACTTCCTCTTCGACACCGACTACCCGTCGATCGACGTCGCCATCCAGCCGACCAGCATCGTGCACAGCTGGGTCGAGTTCCAGGACGGCGCCGTGGTCGCCCAGCTGGGCGTTCCGGACATGCGTGTGCCGATCGCGCTGGCGCTGGCCGATGGCGAGCGGCTTCCCGGTGTCGGGCCGTCCCTCGACCTTCGTGACGCCTCGCCGCTCGAGTTCCTTCCCGTCGATGGGGCCCGTTTCCCGGCTGTGGCGCTCGCGCGGGCGACGGGGAAACGCGGTGGGCTCGCCCCCTGCGTCTTCAACGCCGCCAACGAGGAGGCGGTGACCGCCTTCATGGCCGGAGCGTGCCGCTTCGACGAGATCGTCCCGCTCGTTGGTGCCGCGCTGGCAGCCTTCGACGAAGGCGACGCGTCGACAGTGGACGGCGTGCTGGCCGCCGACACCTGGGCGCGCGGATTCGTCCGCGCGAGCACCGCTCCGGCGATCGCGACGCGATGACCCAGTTCCTCATCTACGCCGGCGCCTTCATCCTCGTCCTCGTCTCGGTGATCACCGTCCACGAGTTCGGACATTTCGCGGTCGGCAAGCTTTCGGGCATCAAGGTCGAGGAATTCGCGATCGGGTTCGGTCCCAAGCTCTACTCGCGCCGGATCGGCGAGACCCTCTACGCGATTCGAGCGATCCCCGCCGGCGGTTTCGTGCGTATGGCCGGCATGCTCGGGCTCACCGGCGAAAGTGATGCCGGGGAACGCAACTTCTACCGCGCGTCGCGTCCCCGGCGCTTCGCGACCGTGTCGGCGGGCATCGTCGTGAACTTCATCTTCGGCGGGCTGATCTTCGCGATCGTCGACATGCAGCCGACCCCGTACAACTTTGCATCGCACGCAGCCGCGGGGAAGGCGGGGCTCGTGTCCGGCGACACCATCCTCGCGATCAATGGGCATGTGATCCGCCAGGACAACGCCGCGGATGTCACCACCGATCTGCACAACGCGACCATCGCAAGCCAGGGAAACCCGCTGACGGTTCTCTACCGCGCCTCGGACGGCAGCACCCACACGACGACGCTGACGCCAACGCTCACCATCACCAACATCGTCAGCGGCGGGACGCTGCCCGAAGGTGCACTCGCGGTGACGTCGATCAACGGAACCCCGGTCGGCAGCGGCGACCCGGCGACGCTGCTGGGCAGCGGCTCCCCGATCACGATCAGCGGCTTCCTCGAGAACGCCGACGGATCGCCATCCCGGTACTTCACGAACGTCACCGTGTCCGGGATCAAGGACGGCTACGCGACCAACAACGCGATCCGGGCGAGCTGGATCATGGGCGTCGTCCCCGGCTTCGACGGCTTGAGCGCGCCGGCTGCGATCGCCACCGGTTTCAGCGCGATCCCGACGTTCATCTGGGCTGAGGTCACCGGGATCTACGGCCTCATCGTCCACCCGCCCCAGGGCGGGATCAACGGTCCGCAGGGCTTCACCGGGCCTGTCGGCATCGCGCAGGAGACGGCCGTCGCCACCAACAATGGATTTCTCGGACCGAACGGGCTGGTGTGGTGGATCGGGTTCATCAGCCTCAACCTCGGATTCGTCAACATGCTGCCGATCCCGTTCCTCGACGGCGGAAAACTGCTTTTCATCCTCATCGAATCGGTGCGCCGCCGCCGCCTCAACCCGAAGGTCGAGGCGGCCATCACCGCGGTCGGGCTGGCGGTGATCGTCGTCTTCGCCGTGTATGTCACCATCGGAGACGTGACCCGGCTATGACCACCCAGAACGCGCAGACCAAAGAGCGCAGGCCGACGGTTCCGGTTCGCGTCGGGACGGTCGTCATCGGTGGGGCCGCACCGATCGCGGTGCAGACCATGACCAAGACCCAGACCGAGGACGCTGCCGCAACCATCGCCCAGATCGAGCGTGCCGCCAAGGCGGGCGCCGATGTCATCCGGGTGACGTGCGACACCCGTGATGCCGCGGCGGCGTTGCACGAGATCGTGCGCGAGTCGCCGATCCCGATCGTCGCCGACATCCACTACGACGCACCGCTCGCGCTGCTCGCGCTCGAAGCCGGGGTGCACTGCCTGCGCCTCAACCCGGGCAACATCACCGACAGCGCGAAGGTCGCCGACATCGCGCGCGAGGCGAAGGCGCGCAACGTGCCCATTCGCATCGGCGTTAACGCGGGCAGCATCCCGCAGCGCAAGGAGCTGACCCGCGGACGCGGCGGATCCATCGAGGAGACGGCACAGAACATGGTCGCCGCCGCGTTGAGCCATATCCGGGTGCTCGAGGAGCTCGACTTCCGCGACATCAAGGTCTCGCTCAAGGCGAGCGACGTGCTCACCAACCTCGCGGCCAACCGAGCCTTCGTCGCACTCGGCAACCGCTACCCGTTGCACCTCGGGCTCACCGAAGCGGGGCCGGTGGACACGGGGAGCATCAAGAGTGCTCTCGGGATCGGCCTCCTGCTCGCCGAGGGGATCGGGGACACGATCCGCGTCTCTCTGGTCGGCTCGCCCGAGGAGGAGGTGCGGGTCGCGCGTCAGATCCTCGCCAATCTCCAGGAGCGCGGCGATGGGCCGAACCTGGTCGCCTGCCCGACCTGCGGCCGGCTCGAGATCGACATGATGCCGATGGTCGCGCAGGTGTCCAAGGCACTCGAGGGCGTGAAGCGAACCATCACGGTGTCGGTGATGGGCTGCGTCGTCAACGGGCCCGGCGAGGGCATGCATGCGGACATCGGCATCGCCGGCGGCCGCCAGAAGGGCATTCTGTATCGCAATGGCAAGGTGGTCTCGACCCTGCCCGAGGGTGAGCTCGTGAGCGCGCTGCTCGATGAGTTGCACGAGATCGCCGAGGAAGATGCACGGCTGATCGCCGACGGCAAACCGCTGCCCGTCGGTCTGAGCGAGCGCGAGGCCGTCCTCACGTAGACTGCTCGGCCATGGCCGACGAAAAGCGAATCACCGCGCAGAGCGAGGATTTTGATCGCTGGTACACGGACGTGGTCCGTCGTGCCGAGCTCGCCGACTACTCGCCGGTGCGCGGCTGCATGGTCATCCGTCCGTATGGATATGCGCTGTGGGAGCACATCCAGCGCGCGCTCGACGACATGATCAAGCGCACCGGTCACGAGAACATGTACTTCCCGCTCTTCATCCCGGAGTCGTACCTGCAGAAGGAGGCGGATCACGTCGAGGGCTTCGACCCACAGGTGGCGTGGGTGACCCGCGGCGGCGGCAAGGATCTCGAGGAGCGGCTTGCGGTGCGGCCGACGAGCGAGACGATCATCGCCTCGATGTTCGCCGGCTGGATCCACTCGTGGCGCGACCTCCCCGTGAAGATCAACCAGTGGTGCAACGTCGTGCGCTGGGAGCATCGCACCCGGCTGTTCCTGCGCACCACCGAGTTTCTCTGGCAGGAGGGCCACACGTTCCATCAGCTCGACAGCGAAGCGGCCTACGAGGTCGACACCATGCTCGACTGCTACCGCGAGCTCACCGAGGACTGGCTGGCCATCCCCGTGATCAAAGGGCGAAAGACGGAATCAGAGACGTTTCCCGGCGCGCGCTACACGGTCAGCATCGAGGCGATGATGGGCGACGGCTGGGCGCTGCAATCGGGCACGTCCCACCACCTCGGTCAGAACTTCACCCGCGCGTACGACGTCGCGTACAGCGACCGCGACAACCAGCGCCAGCACCCATTTGAGACGTCGTGGGGACTCTCGACGCGCACGGTCGGCGCGGTGATCATGGCCCACGGCGATGACATGGGACTGATCCTCCCGCCGAAGGTGGCTCCGGTGCAGGTTGTCGTGGTGCCGATCACACGCAGCAATGACGAGGCGGGCGCCGCGGTCGTGGAGGAGGCGGCCGCGCGTCTCGAGCGCGAGTGCCCCGCAGGGGTCCGCCTGCGAGTCGACCGTCGCGAGGGGATGCGCCCCGGCGAGAAGTACGCGCACTGGGAGTTGCGCGGCGTCCCGTTGCGCATCGTCGTCGGGGCCAAGGATCTGGCCGGCGGCAACGTCACCCTGGTGCATCGCGTCGACGGCACACAGGAGACCGTACCCCTCACCGGGCTGGCGGCCGAACTCCCGCGCCTGCTCGAGGCATCTCAGCGGGCGATCTTCGAACGCGCTCGCAGGCGCCTCGACGAGCGCAGCGTCGACGTCTCCAGTGTCGACGAGTTGATTGCGGCATTCGCGGAGCGCCCGGTCTTCGCGACCGCGCCGATGTGCAACACCGAGGAGTGCGAGACCGCGGTCAAGAATGCGGTGCATGCGCTGACCGTGCGCGTGCTGCGTGCCGACCGGCCCGCGGACGGTGCGCCGTGCATCGCCTGTGGGAAACCCGCCGAGTTCTACGCGCTCCTCGCCCGCTCGTACTGAGGCGCGTTCTCAGGACTGATCGACAGAGATCCGCTCGAGGTGCGCCCAGAAGGCATCGACCGCGGGAGTGTGCAGGTCGCGGCGTCGCGCCGCGGCGAACGACTGCGAAACTCCGCGCCCGGGGAGCGGGATGATCACGAGCCGTCCGGCGGCGATGTCCTGTTCGACGACCGAGCGCGGCATGGCCGCGAACCCAAGCCCGGCAAGGAGTGCCGCGTGGAGCGCGCCCTCTTCGAGCTCGAGCGTGTTCTCGGGGTCGACGTGGGCGCCGAGTGCGTGCGCGGCCAGCGCCTCGGTCGCGCTCCCGCGCTCATGGGCGAGATGGCGATGGGTCACGAGGTCGCGCACCGCGGTGCGGCTCGACGCCAGCGGATGATGCGCGGCGACCACGGTCACCAATTGCGTGTGTTCGAGGACAACCGTCTCGACGCCGGGGACGCGCACCGACGACCCGGCGAGGATGATGTCGGCCCGACCCTCGACGAGCATCGCGACCAGGGACCGCATCGGCGCCAGCGCGAGCCGCACGTTGATCTCGGGATGCTCGGCGACAAAGGGCGCGAGCCAGTCCGACAATCGATGCGCGCCCATGACGCGTCCCGCCGCAACGGTCAGCTCACCACGCTCGAAGGCGAGGTACCCGGCGCGCAGCTCCTCGATCTGGCCCACATCCTCGAGGACGCGAACCGCGAGCTGGCGGAGCGCACGGCCGACGTCGGTGAGCTGCACGTTCCGACCTACGCGCTGGAGCAGCGGCAGACCGAGGGTGGCCTCGAGGCGTCGCACCACGCCGCTGACCGATCCCTGGGAGAGGCCGAGCGCCTCGGCGGCGGCGGTCACGTGCTCGCGTTCGGCGACCGCGAGAAAGGTATGCAGCTGATCGAGGGTGATCCGGGGCCGCGGGTGTCGAGGACGCGTCTGCGGCGTGCGCATCGCGGCGTCAGCCGCGAGGCGCCGGTTCCGGGAGGAGGCCGCTGGCGTCGACTGCCGCGAGCACCGCGGCAACCGATTCGTCGACGGTCTGGGTCCCGCTGTCGACGATCACGTCGGGTGCGTCCGGGGCCTCGTACGGATCCGAGATACCCGTGAAGTGGTCGATCTCGCCGGCAAGCGCGCGCTTGTACAGCCCCTTGACGTCGCGCTCCGAGAGCACGTCGATCGAGCAGCGGACGTAGACCTCGACGAAGCGGCCGACGCGCCTGCGCACCTCCGCGCGAGTGTCCTTGTACGGGGAGATGGCCGCGGTGATGGCGACGACGCCGTTGCGGGTGAGCAGCTCCGCGACGAACCCGATGCGCCGGATGTTGATATCGCGATCCTCTTTGCTGAACCCGAGCCCGGCACTGAGGGTCTGACGGACCTCATCGCCGTCGAGCACCTCGACGCGCAGGCCGCGGGCACGCAGCTCGGTCGCGATGCGCTGACCGATCGTCGACTTGCCGGCACCGGACAGACCGGTGAACCAGATCGTAAGACCGCTCATCCAGCGATCGGTGCGGCGACAGCGTAGGCCGCGCGGAGGATTTCGGCGACCTCGGGCCTGGTGAATTCGTGCGGTATCGGGTCGCCGCGGGTGAGCATCTCGCGAACCCGGGTCCCGCTCAGGATCACGCGATCGTCGGCGCCGTGCGGGCACGTCTTGGTGCTGGCCATGCTCTCGCACGCCCGGCAGTAGAAGGAGTGCTCGAACTTGTACGCCGCGAAGCCGAGACGTTCCGCACCGCCGAGCTCGTCGAAGAGCGTCTGGGCGTCGTAGGTACCGTAGTAGTTGCCGACCCCGGCCGCGTCGCGGCCGATGATGAAGTGGGTGCAGCCGTAGTTGCGGCGCACCAGGCCGTGGTAGATCGCCTCGCGGGGTCCCGCGTAGCGCATCGCGCCCGGGAAGACCCCCAGCACCACGCGGTTCGGCGGGTAATAGCCGTCCAGCAACACGCGGTAGCACTGCATCCGGACGTCGAAGGGAACGTCGTCGCCCTTGGTGACACCCGACAGGGGGTGGAGCAACAGTCCGTCGACCTGCTCGAGCGCGACCTTCGTCAGGTACTCGTGAGCGCGATGCACGGGATTGCGAGTCTGGAATCCGACCACGGTCGACCAGCCACGATCGGCGAGCGCCGCGCGCGTCTCCGCGGGAGTTGACGGCACATCGCCGGAGGGCTGCGCCGCGACCCGCACCGGGCCGGCGACCACCGTCGGTCCCTGCGCGAACAGGGCGGCGACACCCGGGTGCGCCTGGTCGTTGGTCCGGTACACCTCGCGTGCCTCGGCGTCGAGGTCTCGATCGTAGATCTCGGTCACCGTGAGCGAGCCGAGCAGACGATCGTCGGCGTCGCGAAGGGAGACGACCGCGCCCTCGCGGAGTTTCCGCCCGTGCTCACCGGCAGGGAGCGTGACCGGGAGCGTCCACACCGTTCCATCGCCGAGCTCGGCGTGCTCGACAACGCTCTCGTAGTCGCTGCGTCCCTGGAAGCCGTTGAGCGGCGAGTAGGCTCCGCTGCCCAGGAGCCCGAGGTCTGCGGACGCAGTCTCCGAGATACGCAGTGAGGTGAGGTCGCCGGCGCGCGCGCTGAACTCAGCAAGCTCGTCTCGGGTCATCAACAGATCGACCAGCGCTCCCCCGAGCGGTGAGACGAGGGTTGCCTCTTTCTCTGCCACTCGGGGCTCGCGTGATTCCAGGGTCATCCAGGTCAGTCTACCGGGTGCACCCCTCCGCACAACCCTGCGTCCCATTGCCGCGGGCAATCAGTCGCGAGAATTCACTCGTTGGACATACTCTCGTTACATCGTGTTTGAACGAAGCAGTCTGGCCCTACACTCGTAAAGGACGTGCCTATCACCGACCTCATGGCCCGTGTGGAGTACCTCCCGGTGGAGGATCGAACGTCCATCCGGCGCGCCTTCGATGTGGCCGATCGCGCCCACGCGGGACAGTCCCGGCTCACCGGCGAGCCGTACATCGAGCATCCCCTCGCGGTGGCGGGCATCCTCGCCGACCTTCGACTCGACCCGGAGACGCTGATGGCCGCGCTCCTGCACGACACCGTCGAGGACACCGAGGTGACGCGCGAAGAGGTGCGACAACTCTTCGGCGACCAGGTCGCGAAGCTGGTCGACGGAGTGACCAAGCTCGGCAAGATCCACGTGCGCAGCGCCGAGGAGCACCAGGCCGAGAACATCCGAAAAATGCTGGTGGCGATGGCCGAGGACGTGCGCGTCGTGCTCATCAAGCTCGGCGACCGCCTCCACAACATGCGCACGATCAGCGCGCACACCACCGAGCGCCGGCTTCGCATCAGCCGCGAGACCCTGGACATCTATGCGCCGCTGGCACATCGCCTCGGCATCTGGGAGATCAAGGGGGAACTCGAGGACCTGGCATTCGTGCAACTCGACCCCGACAACTACCACCTGATCGAAGCCCGGTTGGCGAGCACCCGCGAGCAACGGGACGCTTTCGTACGCGATGTGACCGAGATCCTCGGGCGCGAGTTCGCTCCGCTGGGCATGGAGGCGGAGATCGCCGGCCGTACCAAGCACACCTACAGCATCCACGAGAAGATGCTCCGCGGTCAGAAGGAATTCGGCGAGATCTACGACATTATCGCCATCCGCGTGCTCGTGGACTCCATCAAGGACTGCTACGGCGCGCTCGGAGTCGTGCATTCGCTCTGGAAGCCCCTGCCGGGCCGGTTCAAGGACTACATCGCGATGCCCAAGGGCAACGGCTATCAGTCGCTGCACACCACGGTGCTGTCCCACACCGGCGAGCCGATGGAGGTGCAGATCCGCACCCAGGACATGCACGAGACCTCGGAGTACGAAGTCGCGGCGCACTGGCGATACAAGGGCGGACAGGACGGGGCGAAAATCGACGAACGCTTCACGTGGCTGCGCCTCCTGATGGACTGGCAGAAGGAGGTGCTCGACGCCGAGGCTTTCGTCAACACCGTCAAGGTCGACATCTTCCAGGACGAGGTGTTCGTGTTCACGCCGCGCGGCGACGTTCGCTCGCTGCCCCAGGGGTCGACCCCGGTGGACTTCGCATATCGCATCCACACCGACGTCGGGCACAGCTGTATCGGCGCGAAGGTCAATGGACGGATGGTGCCGCTCGATCATCGCCTCGAGAACGGCGAGATCGTGGAGGTGCTCACCACCAAGGCGCCGCACGGACCCTCGCGCGACTGGCTGAACTTCGTGAAGACGTCGAGCGCGCGGGAGAAGATCCGCCAGTGGTTCAAGCGCGAACGCCGCGACGAGAATATCCAGAAGGGAAGGGAGATGCTGGACAAGGAGTTCCGGCGCCTCCGCCAGATGTCACTGAGCGGCGTGAAGGACGATCAGCTCCTGGAGCTCGCACAGGAATTCAAGATCGCGACCATCGACGACTTCGTCGCCGCCATCGGGTACGGCGACATCAGCGCGCGCAGCGCCGTGCTCAAGTTCGGCGCCGACGAACAGCAGTCTGACGACGACCGCATCCTCGGCATCCCGCTCACGAGCACCCCGGCGCCGACCGGGACGGTGCGTGTGCACGGACACGTCGACATGCTCACCACCCTGGCGCACTGCTGCAAGCCGGTGGCGGGCGATGCGATCCGCGGTTATGTCACCCGGGGGAAGGGCGTCACCGTGCACCGCGCCGACTGCGTGAACGTGCGCAACGCCGGCGACGTGGAGCGCATCGTCGACGTCGAGTGGGAGACCGGAGCGCGCCAGGTCTTCCCGGTGAGCATCAAGATCGAAGCCTGGGACCGCACCGGGCTGCTCCGCGACATTGCCGCCGTCATCGCCGAATCGAAGATCAACCTGAGCGGCGCGGACGTGCAGGTCTACGACGACAAGACCGCGGTGATCAGCACCATCGTCGAGATCCAAAACCTCTCGCAGCTGAGCCGCCTCCTGGAGCGCCTCGAGTCGGTTCGCGACGTCCACACCGTCGCCCGCGACACGGTCTGAACCTTTTCACGGGGGATGCCTCGAGCGAGAGCGCTCCCGCCTGCACGGCGGTTATCGACTTACACCACAACCTGGGACTTGACCACTGCGCAGGCTTGTGGAAGATTCCGGTTGGTGGGCATTGCTTACAGGATCAGGGCTCTCGACAAGTCGACCTGGCCAGCGTTCGCGGCGCTCGTCGAACGCAACAACGAAGTCTTCGGCGGATGCTGGTGCATCGGCTTCCATCCGGAGGGCGGTGGCCGGAACGCACCGGTTCTCAACCGAGAGCGCAAGCACGACCGCGTCCGCGCTGGATCCGCCCATGCGGCGCTAGTCTTCGACGGTGCCGACTGCGTCGGCTGGTGCCAGTTCGGTAGACCCAACGAAGTGCCACGGATCAAGAATCGAGCCGTTTACGAGAAGGAAGCGATCGCGTTGCCAGATTGGCGAATCGCCTGTTGCTTTGTGGGCAAAGGTCACCGGCGCCAGGGTGTCTCCGCAGCGGCTCTCTCCGGGGCCCTCGACCTCATCGCGTCCCTCGGCGGTGGAAGTGTCGAGGGCTATCCCGAAGAAGCCAGCTTCGGTACCCGCCGGCTTTCTCTTCAACGGCGCGCTGTCGACCTACGAACAGCTCGGGTTCGCGCGTGACCGCAAAATTGGCAAGCACCGCTGGGTGGTCTCCAAGGTCGTGGAAGCGTCGTAGCTGGTTGCGGACGGGGACGGCCTCAAGTCCGACTGGATGGAGCGCCTCCTACCTCAGAGCTTTCACGCCCCGCACCACAGCTCTAAAGTCGCTGCTCCCGTCGGCGCACCATTACCGTTCTGCGGCGACTTACGACCCCGCTTCCGTGGCCGATTACGCCGCTGCTCCCACGAGGGCGCCATCCGGATGAGAAGTGCACCTTCGATCGCCATCACATCACAGGCAGCCGTGGCAGCGAGGAAGACATAGCGCATGTCGGAGGTTCCGATCAGACCATTGAACATCAGCGGGTATATCGCACATGCAGTAGCTATCAGCAGCCAGCCAAGGACCCAGACACGCAACGGTACCGGCGATGCTGAGGCCCCCACTTCTCGGGGAACGAGGCGTCTGCGCGTCGGTGCGGCGATCAGCAGAATCGGGTAACTCGCGACAACAGCAGCGGTCAAGAGCGGCCCGTTGGTAAGCTCGAACGCGACGGTGAACCCGACGAAGAGCACCAGCACGCCCAGGAGCAGGACGTCGCCCGGCCAGTAGCGAACACCCGCGTCCCAGCGAGGGATTACTGTGCCCAGAGGGAACGAATCCCAGCGGGGTGGCCTTTGTTGCCCCAGCTTCCCAAATTCCTTCATGGCCCGCTGAACGATAGCTCACCATTAGGGACGAAAAGGCTCCGAGGCGGCGTCGCCATTCGGGTACGGCACACTCGCCGGTACTGCGTCACCGTGAAGCGGCGGCCCGTTTCGGGCGCGTCACCTCAGATCCTCGCGGTGCCTTTAGGGTCGGTCAGATGACCTCAGGAGAGGGGACCGCACTTCCAGATTCAGTTGCACCCACGCCCCCGAACAGCCTGACGCCCGATGGACGGTTCTTCTTTGACGGCCATCAATGGCAGGCGGTGCCACTGCCCCCCGAGGTGACTAGGCCACGGCGCCGGATGCGATCAAAGTTACTCATCTGGGTTCTCATTGGCCTCGCAGCTATCGTGGCGGGCGCGATCGTCTCCGAAATTATCGTCACTATCGGATTGGTCGCCACTCACGAGCTCCCCCACTAGCTTCAAGTACGGCGACGATCTCCTCGAACTTCCAGACCTGATAAGCAGCGTGCCTGGAAGTGTTAGGCAGATATGAGCGTTGTTGGGCGCCCAACGGCGATCGTACTGTTATCTATCGGCGCTGAGGGCTTCGGGCACCATCCGCTGTCGTCAGTAGCCTATCGCTTCGTGGTGAACCGGACGACGTTGCTGCCATTGCATACCCATGAATAGGTGGCTCCGTTCGCACTCTCTGTGCCAGTTGTGACGCTGGAATTAGATGAACCCGAACCCGAACCCGAAACCGAGACGGAAACGCCCGCGCCGTTCGCAAACCAGGCCCACACCGGGATTGCGCTGCTGCTGCCACCAGACATGCACTCGACAACTGGACCGCCGAGGAATATCAGAAGAAAGAGCGGAACGAGCCCGATCGTCAGCAGCAATCCTGGTGCTCCCACACTCTGGTCGGCGGGGATTCGACCGAGTCCCCGGCGCACAGCACGCACGGAGATGAGTATCAGCAGGATGAGGAGCAGTGGGACGGTGATAACGAACAACTCGAGAACTCGCCACGAGCAGAACGCCCGTCACGGCTGGCGCCAACCAGGGGGTTATCCGCCCGCGGCGGACCGCGATCGCGCCCCCGATCACCGTCAGCGCTACGCAGATCGCGGCGACAGCGACAACCCATATGGGCATGATGTACGCCGGTTGTCTGGACTCGGTGCCGAGAACGACGGCTGCGAGTGCTGCGAGCGCCGTCGTGCTCGCCGCCAGCGCAACGGAGGGCCAGCGGCGGCGCCGTCGAACCACTGGACCCTGACTCACATGTTCATTGTGGCTCCATGCCAGGCGATGATTGCGCCTTCAAGGGGACATTTACGGATGCTCGCGTGGGCCAGATCTCGCGCCTTGAGTGATTCCCTACGCACTGCGCGCTGCGTCCGGGAACGATCCGAGTAACCGTGAGCCTGCAGAAGTAAGAACGTCACGCGCGCGGCGCACTCTCGGTCGGCTTCGACTCACGGATATCTCCGGGTGTCGGCGACGCAAGCCTCGCTTCGCGCGCACTCGGGACTGGCGCCACTGGCCAGGACGGCGTGCGGAGATTCCCGCGAGGCCCCGAGGCTCCTATCCACCAACGGCGCGGTCTGGCGCTCGGATCCAGCTGCGATGAGTCCGCGAGGGCGGTATCGCAAGGAGTTGCCGGCGCTCGACCCGGGCCAGCTGCCAGCCACCCTCATGGACCATCCAGTGATGGCGGTAGCAGAGCAGGACCAGATTGTCCACGTCGCTCCGGCCGCCGTGGCCCCAGTGCACCACGTGATGCGCACTGGTGAACGCCACCGGGCGATCACAGCCGGGCCATTCGCATCCACCGGACCGAACCCGAAGCGCCGCTCGGGCGGCAGGGCTTGGCAACCGGAGCGCGCGGCCGACGTCGATCACCGCGGAATCAGGTCCGAGAAGGACGCGGCGGACGCGGGCATCGCAGGCGAGCCGCTGCACGGTGGCGGCTGGAACAGCGCCGGCGAATTCCAGCTCGCCGCCAGGTGCTCCCTCCAGGCCCATCACCGTCTCGACCGAGGCGGTGAGCTGGAGGTGGGTGCGCGCCCCGCCCGTGGTCGGGATCGCTCCGAGGTCAAGGGCGTGGCTCGCGACCTCGACCAGCGCGTCGGCGAGGCGGCGGGGGAGCGGCCGGTCGTCGCCTGCGCCCGTGCGTCTGCTCAGCGGGAGCACCGCGGTCTTGATCGTGGCCGCCGCAATGGGGTCGAAGAAACCACGCATCGCCATGAAGCCGCCCTCGCAGGGAATGAACTCGCAGCGGTTGCGCTCCGCGGCGGTCACGTGTTCCTCGAGAACTGCGGCCGCGTCGTGGACGTGGCGAGCGTGGTCACAGTCACGACCGAAGCGGCCGACCGAGTGCTCCCGGGCCAGCTCCAGCAGAGGGCCCTCATCGAAGCTGGGGGCGCCGACACGCGTGGGGTCATCCGTGCCGTCAGCGCTGGAGCTGGCGCCGACGGCACGAGCAACCCCCGCCAGCAGCGAAAAATGGGCGAAACCGATGTCCCCTGCGTCGAGCGCCGTGAGACTGGCGGGGAGACGGCTCACCTGCTCTCCAGCCGCGACCGCCCTGGCAGCGGCGTTGCCGGACATGTGGCAGTGATGGCGGATCCAGTCGATCGGGGTGACAGAGCCCTGGGCGTGGTACTCGTCGGTCGCCGCGAACGTGGCGGCATCGGACGCGAAGGCGAGCTCGAGGAGATCGATGCCATGTCGGAGCCGAACCACGTGGTCCCCGAGCTCCGCCGGAGTCAGCTCCAGGGTCGGCACCTCGACAAAGTGCTGGATCGCCTCAATGAGCGTCTCCAGCGGGTTACGCATCGCCTCGGCACTACACATTTCTGTAGTATAGAACATATGTTCGCGGCGCCGTCTCGCTTCTCGGTCCTGGACGCTGTGCCTCGGCAGCGCATCACGCCGCCCTCGCGACAGTCATCTGTCGTATCCCCGGAGCAGCGTGCGCCCATGGAAGCTGACGCACGCATCCGCCTACTGGAACACGCCGCCTTCGAGTTGCTCGAATCTGAGACCAATGGATCGCTGGTGCTCGGAGTCAGGGGAAGCGACTGCGAGCCAATCGTGATCACCGCGCTGGGATGCAGCGTTCTGGTCGGAGTCGGGCACCAATCGTCGATTCTGATGGCGATTTCCCCGCTGAGCCACGACGGCAAGTCCGGTCCGCGAGCGCTCGCGGAGGGCTGCGATCGCACGCTCAGGATGGTGCACGACCTCCCGTCTGAGTTCGCACCGACACTCCGCTTTACAGACCCCGTGAACGCCACGCGGTTTCCCGAATGGCTCCGCTGAAGTCCAGCCCTCACGGGGCGCTCCAGCCGCAAGCCCGTACACTCGGACGCCAATGCCCGAGATCGCAGCGCCACGAGGAACGCGCGACGTCCTGCCCGACGAGTTTGCTGCTCGCCGATGGCTGCTCGACGCCCACCGCGCGGTCGTGGAGTCCTTTGGATACCGCGCGATCGAGACGCCGATCATCGAGGCGACCGAGTTGTTCAGCCGCGGGGTCGGCACCGACACCGACATCGTGGAGAAGCAGATGTTCACCTTCGAGGATCGCGGCGGACGCTCGCTCACGCTCCGGCCGGAGGGGACGGCGGGCTCGCTCCGCGCGGTGCTGGGCGCGCACCTCGACCAGGAGGTGCGCCCGGTGCGGGTGCACTACGCGGGGCCGTTCTTCCGTGCGGAACGCCCCCAGGCAGGACGCCAGCATCAGTTCACGCAGGTCGGCATCGAGTGCATCGGGGAGGGCTCGCCGGCGCTGGACGCCGAGATCGTGGAGGTCGCGTGGCGCTTCTTTGCAGCGCTCGGTGTCGCCGGGATCCAACTCCAGGTCAACTCGCTGGGCGGCCCCGAGGATCGGGCTCGTTACCGCGCCGCGCTGGTCGAGTACTACACCCCACTGGAGGCGTCACTGTGCGACGACTGCCGGCGTCGCCTGCACACCAACCCGCTCCGGCTCCTCGACTGCAAGCGCGACGCCGGGCTGGTCGCGGCCGCGCCGCTGCTCTGGGATTCCCTCGACAGCGCGAGCCGTGACCACTTCACCGCCGTGCTTCGCGATCTCGAGGCAGCCGGAATCGACGCGATCCGCAATGACCGGCTGGTGCGCGGGCTCGACTACTACAGCCACACCGTCTTCGAGTTCTGGCACGACACCCTCCAGGGAGCGCAGAGCTCCCTCGGTGGGGGAGGCCGCTACGACGGTCTTGCCGAGCTGCTCGGCTTCCCGGCAACGCCGGCGACCGGCTACGCCCTCGGGGTCGAGCGGATCCTGATGGTTGCCCGCACTCTGGGAACCGTTCCCGGGGTTGAGCCCGCCGCCGAGGTGCTGGTCTGCTCGGTGGAACCCGGTCAGGCGGCAGTGGCTGCGGCCATTGCGCGCCTGCTCCGCGACGCCAAGGCACGCACCATCCTCGACGTGTCCGACCGGAGACTCGATCGCAAGTTACGCGGCGCAAGCCGCGTCGGCGCGCGGGTTGCGGTCATCATTGGCGAGAACGAAGTGGCCGGCGAGAGCGCCGTGGTGCGCGACCTCGACGGCCGCAGCCAGCAGACGGTCCCGACCACCGAGCTCGCCGCCACCGTCACACGCATCCTCGAAGGCGGGTCGTGAGCACCGCTCGCACCTATTGCGGCACGCCGCGCGCCGGCGACGCGGGAACGCTCGCGACCGCGTTCGGCTGGGTGGACCGGCGGCGCGACCAGGGCGGCCTCGTCTTCATTGATCTTCGCGACCACACTGGCATCCTGCAGGTCGTGATCGACGCCAACGACGCGCCCGAGGCGCACCGGGCTGCGCGCGACGCGCGCCTCGAGTGGGTACTCCGGTTCGACGGCGAGATCCGCTTGCGCGCTCCCGAGAACGTGAATCCCAAACGCGAGACCGGCGAGGTCGAGTTGCGTGCGAGCGCCTGCACGGTGCTCGCGATCGCCAAGACTCCGCCGTTTCCGGTCAACGAGGATTCGGAGGTCGACGAGCAGTTGCGCCTCCGCCATCGATATCTCGATCTGCGCCGGGTGCACCTGCAGCGCAACCTGCGCGCCCGGGCGAAATTCTGCACCGAGCTGCGCCGTGCGATGGGCGAGATCGGCTTCCTGGAGATCGAGACCCCGGTGATGATCCGGGCAACGCCGGAGGGCGCTCGAGATTACCTCGTGCCGAGCAGGCTGTTCCCCGGGAGCTTCTATGCGCTGCCGCAATCGCCGCAACTCTACAAACAGCTCTCCATGGTCGCCGGCTTCGACCGGTACTTCCAGCTCGCTCACTGCATGCGCGACGAGGACCTGCGCGCCGATCGCCAGCCGGAATTCACCCAGCTCGACATCGAGATGTCCTTCATCGACGAGGACGACGTGTTCGCCGCGCTCGAGCATGCCATCCCGAGTGCCTGGGAGGCGTGCGATTTCCGCGGCGGCCGGCTGGATGTGCCCTTCCCGCGCATGACCTGGCGGCAGGCGATGGACAGCTACGGTGTCGACAAACCCGACACGCGCTTCGAGTTGTTGCTGCACGACCTCACCGCCATCGTCCGGACCTCGGGATTCCGCGTCTTCGCCGAAGCTGTGGCGGCGGGCGGCGTCGTCAAGGGGATCTGCGTCAAGGGCGGCGACGACCTCACCCGCAGCGATATCGAAGGTCAGCTGACCGAGGTCGCGCGCGGCGCCCGAGCCCGTGGGCTCGCGTACCTGTGGGATCGGGCCGACGGCTGGCAGGGGGGCATCGCGAAGTTCTTCACCCCCGCCGAGCTCGATGCGATCGCCGCCGCAACGGGCGCCGAGATCGGGGACTGCATCCTGATGGTGGCCGACCGTCCCGGTGTGGTCAACGCCGCCCTCGCCGCCGTCCGCAACCACCTTGGGCGGGCGCGCGGCCTGTACGACGAGCAGCGCATCGACATGCTCTGGGTGACCGAGTTTCCGATGTTCGAGCGCAGCGACGAGACCGGCGAGATCGGCGCGGCGCATCACCCCTTCACCATGATCCACGCCGACGATCTCGACCTGCTCGAGTCGGATCCGCTCGCCGTGCGATCGCGCGCCTACGACCTCGTCGTGAACGGACGCGAGATCGGTAGCGGCAGCATCCGGATCACCGACCCCGCCATCCAGCAGCGAGTGCTGGCCGCGCTGGGCATCGACGCCGAGGAGGCGCATCGCAAGTTCGGCTTTCTGCTCGAGGCCTTCGAATACGGCGTGCCGCCGCACGGTGGCTGGGCCGGCGGCATCGATCGCATGGTCATGGAGGGGCTCGGCACCGACAACATCCGCGACGTGATCGCCTTTCCCAAGAACCAGCAGGGACAGGAGCCGATGACCGATGCGCCGGCCCCCGTCGAACCCGCCCAGCTTCGCGAGCTGGGCATTGGGATTCTCCCGACCACCCCCAGACCGTGAGCCCGGGGCTCGGCCTCGCGATCCTCTTCGTACTCATCGGTTCCACCCTGTCCACGCTGGTGATGCCCCGGCGCGGCTCGTTTCCGCTCGCGTTGCTTCTCGCTGCCGCCGGCGTGGTCGCAGGCGAGCTCGTCGCCATCGCCACCCGAACCGGAGGCCCGCAGCTCGGCGCGCTCCACCCGGTTGCGGACGCGGTCGGCGTCGCGCTCTTCGAGGTGACCGGCGCGGTGCTCGCGCCGGCGCGCCGCCGAGGGCCATAATCACCGGGTCGGCAATTCGGGAGGCTCGTGGAATGCGCGTACCGTTCGGTAAGAAAGGGCTTGTGGCGACAGGCGCGGCCATCACCGGTGCGATGTTCTTCTGGCGCGTTCGCGCACGCCGTCGGGAGGAGGCCGAAGCCCGCGAGTGGGAAGCCGAGATCGCCGGAGCGGTCGATGAGGGTCGCGCCGCCGGCTCGGCGGCGTCGTCGACGCCCTCGTCCGAGCCGTCCAGCGTCTAGGCCTCAGGCCCTGACTGTTTCGGCGCTCTCGCGCAGGGGTATGTGAACAGCGCGATGGGAACCGTTTCGGAGATCCGGCTGCCGGCTGATCGCGAGCACATCCTCGTCGCCAAGCGGGCCGCGGGAGCGTTCGGGTCGCTCGCCGGGTTCGACATGGACGCGATCGACGACCTCACGATCGCCGTCGCTCAGGCCTGCGACAACGCCATCCGTTGCCTCGAGCACTCCGGTTCGATCGCCGGTCAGGTCCGCATCGTCTTCAAGATGAGCGACACCGGCCTCGAGGTCACGGTCCGAAGCACGGTCAATCGTGAGGCTGAGCTCAGAGCCCGCGCGGAGCAGGCCGGCTTCGGACGCGAGGGAGAGCTCGTCGCCGCAAGCGACCTGGCGCTCCGGCTCATGGGCCTCTTCGTCGACGACAGCACGTACCGGGTCGATGAGCGAACTGGGAGCCTGCGCGTCCGGCTGACCAAATACAAGGCATCGTGACCCCCGCGCCGGGGCGCGGCGAGGGTGTGGCGACCCGCGAGCGAACCATCGCGAAGCCGGCAGAGACGGCGGAGCGGGCCGAGATGCGGCGCCTGCTCCGCGAGTTCAACAAGACCCGAGATCCACGGATCCGGGAGCGGCTCGTCGAGCTCAACAGCGACCTCGTCCATTACATCGCGCGCCGTTTCGCCAATCGCGGCGAACCCCTCGAGGACATCGAGCAGGTCGGATTTCTCGGCCTCATCCAGGCGATCGAGCGATTCGATCCGTCCCTCGAGAACGAGTTCAGCACCTTTGCGACACCGACCATCGCGGGCGAGATCCGGCGTCACTTCCGCGACCGCTCCTGGGCTGTCAGGGTCCCTCGCCGTCTCCAGGAGAACCTCGCCAAGGTGAATGCCGCAACCCAGCAGCTCCAGAACGAGCTGGGCAGGTCGCCGTCGGTCGCAGAGATCGGGGCGCGGGTCGGGCTCGACCCCGACCAGGTCCTCGCCGCGATGGAAGTCGCGCCGGCCCAGCACACCATCTCCCTGGACGGCCCGGTCGGCGGCGGCGACGAGCCGCTCACCCTCGGCGACCGCCTCGGACTCTCGGACGACAACCTCGAACGCGTCGAGATGCAGGAGGTCCTCGAGCAGGTGATGGCGCACCTCACGCCGCGCGAGCGCAAGATTCTCGCGCTGCGCTTCGTCGAGCAATTGCCGCAGACCGAGGTCGCAAAACGACTCGGCATTTCGCAAATGCACGTCTCACGATTGCAGCGCGCGGCAGTCGAGCACCTTCGCAAGGAGTTCGGGTCCGAGGCGCCCGTGTAGAATTCGACAAGTTGCTGTCGAATACTTTTGCACGTGCTCAGCTCTGAGATCCGGGAGCGATTTCTTCGCTTCTTCGAGGAGCGCGGGCATTACCGGCTCGCGAGCTTTCCGCTCATTCCCCACGACGATCCGTCGCTCCTCTTCACTGTGGCCGGAATGGTGCCGCTCAAGCCCTGGATCACCGGTCAGCGCACGCCACCGTCACGCGACCTCGTCTCCTGTCAGAAATGCTTTCGGGGCGCGGGCCTCAAGTACGACGACATGGCCTCCGTTGGTGACCCCACGCACCACACGTTTTTCGAGATGCTCGGCAACTGGTCGATCGGTCATTACTTCAAAGAGGGCGCTATCGATTACGCGTGGGAGTTCTCCACCGAGGTCCTCGGTCTCGACCCCGCCCGGCTCTGGCCGAGCATCTACCCCGGCGACACCGAGTTGGAGCGCCTCTGGGTCGAGAAGATCGGCGTGCCCAGGGAGCGCATCTCGCGGCTGACCGAGAACTGGTGGGCGGCCGGGCCGACCGGTCCGTGCGGGTATGACAGCGAGCTCTACTTCGACTGGGGCGGCCCATGCTCATGCGGGCGGAGCGACTGCACGCCCCAGGACGAATGCGGCGGCGATCGCTTCGAGGAGTACTGGAACCTCGTGTTCATGGAGTTCGACCAGCAGCCCGACGGGTCACGGCCGCTGCTGCCCAATCCGACGGTCGACACCGGGCTCGGCTTCGACCGGATCGTGGCGATCGTGCAGGGCGACCGCACCGGGTACGGCACCGATCACTTCGCCCCGATGGTCGACGGCTTCAGGTCTCGCGCAGCCGGCGCGGGCTCCGACCCGGCCTTGGTGCGGTCCTTCTACGTTCTCGCCGACCACCTTCGCGGAGCCGGTTTCCTGATCGCGGCGGGCGTGCTCCCGGCAAATGAGGGTCGTGGCTACGTGCTCCGCCGGCTGATCCGCCGTGCCGCCGTGCACGCGCGTCGTGTGGGGCTGCGGGGCGGCCTCGCGGCCGGCACCGCCGACCTCGTCGGCGTCATGGGCCCGGTCTACCCGGAGCTCGTCGAGTTCCGCGGACTGATCGAGTTGACGCTGCGCATCGAGGAGGAGGCGTTCGCCCGAACCCTGGACGCCGGCACCGAACGGCTGGCGGGGCTGCTGTCGAGAAATCCGACCGGGATCGATGGCGCTGACGCATTCCGTCTCTATGACACCTTCGGGCTCCCGATCGAGTTAACGATCGAGATGGCAGCGGAGCGAGGGGCGACCGTCGATCTCGAAGGATTCGAATCGGCGATGCGCGAGCAGCGAGAGCGCGGGCAGGCGTCAGCGCGCCGTGTCGGCTTCGCGGGGGCCGACACCCTGCCGCCGACCCAGTTCATCGGCTACGACTCCCTGGAAACCGATACCACCGTGGTTCGCATCGGACTCGACAGCGAGACGCAGGTTCTCGGCGCCGGGGAGAGCGGCCCGGTGCTGCTCGACGTGTCGCCCTTCTACGCGGAAGCCGGCGGCCAGGTCGGCGATACCGGGACGCTCACGTGGCCCGGCGGGAGCGCACTCGTGCGCGACACGCAGCCGGTCGCCGGCAGCGATGCCCGCGCCCACGATGTGCTCGTGCAGGCCGGGGAGCTCCGTCCGGGGCAGCAGGTCCGCGCAGCGGTCGACGCCTACCGGCGAGGCCGGATCGCGCGTCATCACAGTGCGACCCACCTGCTCAATCGCGCGCTTCGCGAGGTCCTCGGCGACGCGGTGGTGCAGCGGGGCGCGTTCGTCGGACCGGACCACACGACCTTCGATTTTGCCTTCTCGAGGGCGCTCACCCCGGAGGAACTGGCCGACATCGAGCACCGCGTCAACGACGGTATCCGGCGCAACCTGGAGCGGACGGTCGCGCTCATGCCGCTCGCGGATGCGCGCGCAAGCGGAGCGATCGCGCTGATCGATGAGGCGTACTCGCCGGACGTCCGCGTGGTCGACTTCGGGGGATGGTCGCGCGAGCTGTGCGGCGGCACCCATGTCACCCGCAGCGGCGACCTCGGCGCGGCGATCATCGTCTCCGAGAGCAGCATCGGCCAGGGCATCAGGCGCATCGAGATGGTTGCCGGGGAGAGCGCCGAGGAGCGCTGGCGGCGCACCGGCGCGGCGCTCCAGGCGACCGCACGCGCACTGAAGACGCGTCCGGAGGAGGTCCCGGAGCGGGTGGCCGCACTCCAGGACCAGGTCCGCAAGCTCACTCGCGAGGTCACCCAGGCTCGCCAGGCCGGCCCCTCGAGCGTGCCGACCGACGCCGCGGTGGTCGAGGATGCCGGAGGCGTCCCCTTCGCTCACCTCCTGCTCGACGGCGACGTCGACGCCGACGGTGTCTCCGAGGCCGGCGACCGCCTCCTGGCCGACCGGCTCCAGGGTGATGGCGTCGCTGCTGTGCTCGGCCCAGCCACGCTCGTGGTCAAAGTCGGTGGACGCGCCCTTCAGGCAGGCATCCACGCGGGCACGCTGGTGACCGGCGCCGCCGAGATCACCGGCGGCAGGGGCGGTGGACGCCCGGATCTCGGCCGGGGCAAGGTCGGCGATCCGGCCAAACGCGAGGCAGCCGTCTCCCTGCTGCGCAACGCCATCACCGAGACGGTGGGGCACGCCGCCTGATGCCCAAGCGAAAGTTCGCGCTCCTCAAGCGGCGCGAGGAGTTCCAGAGCCACTACACCGTGCTCGACATCGGCACCGAATTCGTCAAGGCGTTGATCGTCAAGCGGGAGAACGACAAGGGCATCGTCCTCGGGGTCGGCAAGGTCCGTCAGGCGCAGACGCACATGCAGGCGGGCGCGGTCGCCGACCTCCAGGCGGTCATCGACAACTGCGACCGCGCACTGACCGAAGCCGAGGACATGTGCGAGACGATCCCCGGTCAGGCGGTCATCGGCATCGCCGGCGAGCAGGTGCGCGGCTTCAGCACGACCATGACCGTGCCGAGGCCGCAGCCACAGGCGCGTATCACCCAAGCAGATCTCGCCACCGCGTTGCAGGCCGTGCAGCGACGGGCGCTCCGGGAAGCGGTCCGCCAGATGTCCCACGATCTCGGCGTCCAGGAGGTCAACGTCAAGCTGGTCCACAGCACGATCACCTCGGTGCGCATCGACGGCTACGCGGTCAGCAATCCTGTGGACTTCCAGGGGCACGTCGTCGAGATCACCGTGTTCAACACCTTCGCTCCGCTCACCCACATCGGGGCGCTGCAGGCGATCGCTCAGGAGCTGGACCTCGAGCTCGTGGCCACGGTCGCCGAGCCGTACGCCCTGGCACGCGGCTGCGCGTCCGCCGAGTTCCACGAGCTGGGCGCCATCTTCGTTGACGTCGGCGGCGGGACCACGGACATCGCCGTGGTCCGGCGCGGCGGCATCGAAGCGACCCGGATGTTCGCCCTCGGAGGACGGTCGTTCACCAAGCGACTCGCCACAGATCTCTCGATGGACCTCGACGAGGCGGAGCGATTCAAGGTCGCGCACGCCGAGGGCCACCTTGCCGCCGAGCAGAGCGCCATGGCCCGCCGAGCCCTGACCCCGACTGCCGAGGTCCTCGCCCAGGGCGTCGCGCTGACCCTCGAGGAGCTCGCCGGACCGGACCCGCTGCCGGGGTCGATCTGCCTTGCCGGTGGCGGCGCGGCGCTGCCCGAGGTCGCCGAGCAGCTTCGCATCCTCGACTGGTCGGACACGGTGCCGTTCACCCGCCCGCCGACGGTCAAGGTCCTCGGTCCGAGTGACGTCACCGGCGTGTACGACACGACCGGGCTCCTGGTCGGCAGTCAGGACGTCACCCCGATGGGGCTTGCGCGACACGCCGTGACGCTGGAAGATGACGCGGACGAGCCCCTGGGCGGGCTCATGCGCCGCGTTTTGAAGACGATGAAGGTATAGGCGCCGATGCCGGCTGTTGTCATTGCCAGGGCGGACGATGAGATCGTCGATCTCATCGATCGAGTTCGCTCGTCCGCAGACCCGGATGTGGGCCTGGTCGTGCCCACCTCCAGCCGTGCCTTGCAGACCCCGCTGAACGTCCGGCTGCTCGCCCAGTTCAGCCACCAATCGGGCCGGCGCACTTCGATCGTGACCGAGGATCCGCGCGTCCAGCAGCTCGCGCGCGCCAACGGGCTTCAGGTCTACGGATCCGTCCCGGCCTACGAGCGGGGCATCGAACTGGGCGGCCCGCGGGTGAGCGCGGGCCTGGGGCGAGGCCTCGCCGGTGCCGGTGCAGGTGGTATGGCTGCCGCCGCGGTGCTTGAGCCGCCTCCCTTGCCGCCGCCGGCGCCACCGCCCGTCGGTCCGCCCGCACAGGCGACGGCACGGCTCGAGCCGCGGCGGGTCATCACCCAGCTCCGCCGGCGCGACCCCCTCGCGGATGGGACCGGCGTCGCTTCCTCTATGTCGCAGGTGCTGCGGTCGCGATCATCGGCATCGTGCTGTTCATGGCCCTTGCCCCGTCGGCAAGGATCACCATCACGATCGCCGCGACGCCGCTCTCAGTCAACTCGACCATTCAGGGGAGTACCAGTGCCACCTCGGCCACCCTGCCCGATCACGTGCTCACCGGCGTGGTCACGGCCACGAGGAACCAGCAGTTTCAGGCAACTCCGACCGGAACCACGACAGTTCCGGCGGTGGCGGCGAAGGTCATCCTCCTGTTCTCGACCGATTCGCCCACCGACATCGGGTTCAACCTGCCGCCGAACAGCACCAGCTCGTATGTCCAGACCGCTGACCAATCCAGCACGTTCGCGCCCACCCGGAACACGTTCATCTGCATCGGTCCGGTCAATCCGCCGCCAGCCGGAGCCTGCGCGGGGCACTCCTACAATGCGACGGCGCCGTACGCCGACCAGACGGCGGGGGCGAATGGGAATGTGGCCACCGGTAGCCTGACATCCTGGCAGGGCGATCCCTGCCCGGACCCCATCCAGTGCCCGGGGACCCACATCAGCGTGACCAACGACAGCGGCGCCTCAGGCGGGTCCGATTCCAAACAGGTCACCGCGGCGAGCGCGACCGACGTTGCCAACTGGACGGCCCAGGTGACCCAGATCATGGGTGCGCTGACCGCGCAGCTCCAGACCGACCTCCAGGCGAAGGCGGCAGGCAAGGTATTCGCCAAGGATCCGACCGGCGGCGGGGCGCTCACGTCCTACTCCCAGAGCCCGACGAAGCTCCCGGCAGCCGGCGCGCCTTTCACGGCGACCACAATCAGCGTATCCGCCGCAGCTGAAGCGGCCATCTACGACCCGATCGCTGTCCGCAACGACGTCATCGCCGACCTCGACAAGCTGGTCAAGCCCGGCGACCAGCTGGCTCCCGGCAAGCTGACCACGCCGCCATGCGCGGTGACCCAGGCAAATACCAACGGCACGGTGATTCTCGCCTGCTCGGCGACCGACTTCAGCCAGCCCACCGTCAACCTGAACACCCTGAAGGCGCAGCTCACCGGGCGGAACCCGGGGAACGCGCAGAGCATCGTCGAGCGCAACATCGCCAAGGTCCAGAACGTCCATGTCTCCGAATCGCCCTTCCAGCTCTTCTATCTGCCGCTGCGCGCATCGCAGATCGCGATCGACGAGAACTTCGTCGTCACCTCGATCAAGTCGCCGTGACCTCGGCCGGGGACAGTTCCGGTCGCACGCGCGTCCTCGGGATCGACGTCGGCTCGGTGCGGATCGGGATCGCCGTCTCCGACGAGACGTGCATCCTCGCGTCGCCCGTCGCCACCATCGCCAACGACCCTCGGACCCTGTGGACACGCATCGCGCGTGAGATCGAAGATCGCCAGGTGGAACGAGTGGTGATCGGGTTGCCTCGCCGCCTCGACGGCAGCGAGGGCGACGCAGCCGAGAACGCGCGGACATTCGCGGCCGAGCTCGGGCGACGCACGTCGGCGGCGATCGAGCTGTGGGACGAACGGTTCACCACGACCATCGCCGAGCGATCGCTCATCGAAAGTGGCGTGCGCAGAAAGCGGCGGCGCGAGGTGATCGACTCGGTGGCCGCGGCAGTGCTGCTGCAGAGCTGGATCGACGCACGCCGGATCGCCGCGGCGCGCGCCGCGCGGTGAGCACGCTGCCGCTGCGGCTGTGCCTCGTCGGCGCCGGGATCGCCCGCTCGCCGAGCCCGGTCATCCACCAGGCTGCGATGCAGTCCTCGGGTGTCGAGGGCACCTACGTGCTTCGCGACCTTGTACCCGATGACATCGAAGGCTTCGTCGCGGAGTTACGCAAGGGACGCTACACCGGGTGCAACGTCACCGCCCCCTACAAGGGCGTGATGGCAGCGCGATGCGACCGCCTCGAAGGTGACGCCGAGTCGCTCGGGGTCGTGAACACGATCACCGTTCGTGGAGGACGCCTGGTCGGCGTCACCACCGATGCCGACGGCTTCGAGCTCGCCCTGAGCCTGGGGTCGATGTGGCCGCGTCAGGGGGCGACAGCGCTCGTGCTCGGGGCGGGTGGCGCGGCCGCCGCGGTCGCGCTGGCGCTCACCCGGGTACCGCTCCTTCGTCTTCGCATCGCGGCTCGGCGGGAGGTCTCCGCCGGCGCGCTCGCCGACCGGCTTCGCGGCTCCGGCGATATCGCGACCGTGCCATGGGATCGCGACGCCATCGCCGCGACCTGTGCGCATTCTTCGATCGTCATCAACGCGACGCCGGCGGGGTTGGACGCGCTCCCATTCGACCCGCGAGCCATCCCCGCCGCGTGCACCGTCGTCGACCTGCGCTACGGCCCGCGCCCCGTGGACGTCGTTGCCGCGGCGCTCGAAACCGGACACCGAGCGAGCGACGGCCTCGAGATGCTCCTGCAGCAGGGATTGTTGAGCTTTGAGATCTGGACCGGAATGGTCGCGCCTGTGGCCGCGGTGCGCAACGCGCTGCACCGGGCAGTCGAGGCGTGAATGCTCCGCTGGTCATCGCCGGGGTCACGGTCGCCGGCGGTCTGGTCGGGCTGGGATCCGGCTGGCTCGCGGTCGCGCTGGAGAAGGTCGAGAAGCTCGAGGAGGAGGAACGCCAGGAGCGCCTCGAGTACGAACGGGATGTCGCCGAGGAGCTGACCAGGGCCGCAGCAGCGGGGGAGGAGCCGGCGGCAGCTCGCCCGTGGGTCGGCGAACGTTATGGCTGGACCTGGCTGGAACGCTGGCTCTCTCCGGCGCTCGGAGCGATCGGCTTCGGCGCTTTCGCCGCGCACGAGGATTTCGGATCCGAACTGCTCATCCACGTGCTCTGGATCGCGATCTTCGTGCACGTGGTCGACTTCGACCTCAAGCACAAGCTCATCCTCAACGTGATCACCTACCCGAGCATCCTGGCCGCGCTGGTGCTGAGCACATGGTCGCCGGGGCTGACCCTGACCAGCGCGATCATCGGCGCCGTCGGGGTGGCGGCCTTCTTCTTCGTGCAGAACCTGGTGTCGAGAGGGAGCATCGGACTAGGCGACGCGAAGCTCGGTGCGCTGGTGGGCGCGGTGTCCGGCGCGGGTCCGACTTCGACCCACCTGGGCGCGGTCTACGCCGTGGTCGCGGGGGTGTTCATCGGCGGCGCGACCGCGCTGGTTCTTTTGGTCACTCGCGTTCGCGGGCTCAAAGACCCGATACCCTATGGTCCGTTCCTCTGTGCGGGCGCAGCGCTCATCCTGTACCTCGGTCCTTGACCCGCACCAGTCCAGGGGTTCGATGAGGTGAGGCAATGCCGACGCAGCTGATGCCGGGCGAGCGGTCGATCGCGCTGGTCCGCCAGCACTGGTCGGTGCTCGCCGGTCACGTGCTGGGAGCGATCGTGGTGATCGTCGTGGCGATCATCCTGAACGCGAAGCTGCCGTCGACGGTCGGCTCGGTCTCGATCACCACCGTGAAGACGGTCGTCGTGCTCGTCCTGGTGATCGGGTCGCTGCTCTGGGCGGGCATTCGAATCCTGCGCTGGCGCTTCGCCACGTATCACCTCACCGACCGGCGGATCGTCATGGAGGGCGGGGTCCTCTCGAGGACCGCGGAGACGATTCCACTCGACCGGATCCAGAACACGGTGATCCACCGGCCGCTCGGCGACCGCCTGATCGGCGCCGGGGACATCGAGATCGAGTCCGCGGGGCGGGATGGCGTGGAGGTGCTCCACCGTATCCCCAAAGCCGAGACGTTCTACAACGAACTGCTCGCCACTATGAATGCGCCGCCCACTTCCGCGGGAGGGCCACCGCGCCCCACCGGTCTCTGAGCCAGGACCCCGCGAGCGGCTAACCCCGCCGGGCCAGGGCGGCGATCCGGAGCAGCGCCTCGGTGGCCGCGGCCTCGGGGCCCGCCCGCATCACCTCGCGGTACGCGCAGATCGCCCCGATCACATCGCCATGGGCGTCGAGGAGCCGGGCGATGCGCAGGTGCTCGTGAGCGCTCGTTCGCGTGCGCGGCTCTTCCCTCATGGTCTCCAGTCTTGGAGGCCAAACCAGACCGGGCACGGACAAACTGGAACCGCATTCGACGGCGCGTACGGGGGAAATCGGCGCTCGCCAATACAATCCGTTGCAGATGCTTCGATTTCTCACGGCCGGCGAATCGCACGGGCCACAGCTCACGGTCATCGTCGAGGGCTTGCCCGGCCGGCGTGTCGCTCGACGCCGCCCGCGACATCGACCCCGACCTCCGCCGCCGTCAGGGGGGACACGGGCGGGGTAAACGCCAGCAGATCGAGCACGACACGGCCCGGATCGTCAGCGGCGTCCGCGGTGGCAGGACTCTCGGCTCGCCGATCACGCTCGTCATCGAGAACCGCGACTGGGAGAACTGGAAGGGACCGATGCAGGTGGAGGCGCGGGGATTCACATCGAAGCGGGTCACCCGGGTCCGCCCCGGTCACGCCGACCTCGCGGGGGTCCTGAAGTATGGATTCGGCGACGCCCGCGATGTCCTCGAGCGCGCCAGTGCGCGCGAGACCGCGGCCAGGGTGGCCGCCGGCGCGGTGGGCCGGACGCTGATCGCGGCGATCGGTGTCGCCGTCCACTCGTGCGTGCTCCGGATCGGCGCCGTTCACGTGCCCGCGCCCGACGGTGAAATTTCGTGGGACGCGGTCGAGCGCTCCGCGGTCCGCTGCCCTGACGAGGAGGCATCAGCGCGGATGGTCGCCGCCATCGACGCGGCGCGCGAACATGGCGACACGCTCGGGGGCACCGCATACGTCGCGGCCTCGAATGTTCCGGCCGGACTTGGCAGTTACGTGCAGTGGGACCGGCGACTCGACGGGCTCATCGCCCAGGCGATGTGCAGCATCCCGTCGGTCAAGGGCGTGGAGCTTGGCGCCGCCGCGCTCGCGGCACAGTCGCCCGGGTCGGAGGTCCACGACGAGCCGCGCTGGGATGCCGAGCGCGGCTTCCACCACCTCACCAACCGGCAGGGCGGTCTCGCCGGCGGCGTGAGCGACGGCGAGCCGGTCTGGGCGCTGGTCCACTTCAAGCCAATCTCGACGCTCCTCCATCCGCTGCGCAGCGTCGACATCCGGAGCGGGGCGGAGATCAACGCCCACTACGAGCGCAGCGACATCTGCGTCGTCCCTGCCGGTGCCGTCGTCGCCGAGGCAATGCTGGCGTGGGTCCTCGCCGCCGCCGCGATGGAGAAATTCGGCGGCGACAACCTCGGCGAGATGCGCCGGGCCGCTGCCGCCCATCGCCGCGCGGTCAGGCGGCTGCGATGAGCGCGGTTCGCCGTGTCGCCCTGGTCGGCCTGCCGGGATCGGGCAAGAGCACAGTCGCCCCCCTGGTCGCGGAACAACTCGGGTGGACGGCCGTCGACCTTGACGGCGAGATTGCGTCGAGCACGGGACGCTCGCCGGCGGCGATCATCGCAGCGGACGGCGAACCTCACTTCCGCGACCTGGAGCTCACCGCGCTCGAGGACGCGCTCCGACGCCCTGGTCCCGTGGTCATCGCCTGCGGTGGAGGCCTGATCACCCAGCCGGCCGCCCGCCGTCTCCTGACCGAGCTCTGCACGGTGGTGTGGCTCGACGCACCCGACGACGTGCTCCTCAGCCGGGTCGGCGATGGCGCCGGCCGTCCCATGCTCGGCGACTCCGCCGCGGCGGGCATCCCGCACCTTCGTGCCGGCCGCGCCCGAGCCCACCAGGCGTCGCACCTGCGCATCAGCGCCGGCGAGGCGCCGGAGGCGGTCGCATCGCGCGTGGCCGCCGCCGTCGAGGGCGCGATCCGCATCGACCTCTCCGAACGCGCCTACCACGTCGAGGTACGCGCCGGCGCGCTCGATGATGTGGTCCTGCACGTCCCGGCGGGCGCGACCCGGATGGCGTTGCTTGCGGATCGAGCGGTGCACCCGACCACTGAGCGCCTGGTCGCCGCGTTGCGCAGTGCCGGCATCGCCACGACGGTGCTCGAGGTCGATGGGGGCGAGTCGCTCAAGACATGGACCACCGCCGGTCGGATGCTCGCGCGTCTCGGGACTGCCCGGCCTGCAGCGCAACGACTGCCTGATCGCGCTCGGCGGCGGCACCGTCGGGGACCTCACCGGGTTTGTGGCCGCCACCTACCTGCGCGGGATCGCCTGGCTGAACGTGCCCACCACTCTGCTCGCCATGGTCGACAGCGCGATCGGCGGCAAGACCGGGGTCAACCTGACCCGGGGAAAGAACCTGGCGGGGGCGATCTGGCAGCCGAGCGCGGTGGTCTGCGACCCGGATCTTCTCGCGACCCAGGACGACCGTTCATTTCGTTCGGCGTTCGCGGAGATCGTGAAGTACTCGATGGTTGTGGAGACGGCGCTCGCCACCGATCTCGACGATCACCTCGATCGCCTTCTTCATCGCGACTCGGACGCGCTGACCGAGACCATCCGCGAGTGCTGCTCGATCAAAGCCCGGATCGTGTCGAGCGATGAGCGCGAGGGCGCGGGTCGCGCCGTGCTCAACTACGGCCACACCGTCGGCCACGCCCTCGAGGCGGCGGCCGGGCTCGGCAACCGGTTGCTCCACGGCGAAGCGGTGGCGGTCGGGATGCGCGCGGCGGGCCTGCTCAGCATCCGCATCCTCGGGTGCCCACCCGGGGACATCGGATGGCAGGATGAGATGATCGTCCGGTGCGGGCTCGCCACGGCGCTGGTGTTTGACCCCGAGCGCGTGCTCGGCTACATGCGCGCGGACAAGAAGACCATCGGCGAACGTCTCGGCTGGGTCCTCCTCGAATCCAGGGGACACCCCCGCACCGGCCGGAGCGTTCCGGAGGTCGAGGTCCGCGGTGCCCTCGACTTGGTGCTCGCTCGATGACTGCGATCCTGCTCCTGAACGGGCCGAACCTCGCGAGCCTCGGTGAGCGAGAGCCCGACGTCTACGGAGCGGTCACCCTCGCCGAGATCGAGGCCGCGGTGCGCGACCGCGCTGCCGCGCTGGGGCTCGTGGTTCGGTGCGAGCAGACCAACCACGAGGGCGCGATGGTGGACATCCTCGAAGCGGAGCGCGGGCGCGCCGCGGGTTGCATCGTCAACCCCGGCGGGCTGACCCATACGAGCGTGGTCCTCGCCGACGCGCTCCGCGCCTTCACCGGTCCGGTCGTGGAGGTGCACCTCTCGAACATCCTCGCCCGCGAGCCCTACCGGCGGGTCTCGCTCTCAGCGGAGGCGGCGGTGGCGGTGATCGCGGGCCTGGGAGTGGAGGGCTACGTCCTCGCCGTCGAGGGACTGGCTAAGCTGCTCGCAGACCGTTCAACGACTGGGAGCACCGCATGATCACCGCCTCCGACCTGCGCCCGGGCGCGACCGTCGAACGCGACGGCGACCTTTTCGAGGTCATCGACTTCTCGCACATGAAGCAGGGTCGCGGCACCGCCGTCATTCGCGCCAAGTTGCGCAACGTGACAACCGGCGCGGTCACCGACGAGACGTTCCGCCCCGAGGAGAAGTTCGGTCGCGTCCGCATCGAGCGCAGCGAGGCTCAGCTGCTCTACAAGGACGGCGAGAATTACGTGGTGATGGACAACACGACGTTCGACCAGGTCACGCTCAGCCCGGAGCAACTCGGGAGTGGCGTCGACTACCTCAAGGAGAATGACACCCTCTTTCTCCTGCGTTTCGACGATCGCATCCTCGGCGTCGACCTTCCCACCTCGGTGGTGCTCGAGGTCACCGAGAGCGAGCCCGGGTTCAAGGGTGACACCGCAAATGCGTCGTTCAAGCCCGCAGTCGTCGAGACCGGTCTCGCCGTGGATGTGCCGCTGTTCGTGAACCAGGGCGATCTGATCCGGGTCGACACACGCACCGGTCGGTACCTGGAGCGCGCGTGACCGACGTCGAGGAGCCGGAGCGCCTTCAACTGAGTCCGACCATGAACGGCCGCCGCCAGCTCGGCACGACTCGGGTGGCCAATGAGGTCGTCGCATCCATCGCGGCTTTCTCGGCGCTGCAGGTGCCGGGGATCCACTCGATGTACCACCCCGGGGGCCAGCAGTTCGACCGGATCGTCCGCCGATCGCACGCGCATCGAGGCGTCCGCGTGGAGATGCGTGACGACGCGTTGCATCTGAGCCTCTACGTGGTGATGGAGTTCGGGCGGCAACGTTCCGGTGGTCGGCGCCGAGGTGCAGCGGCGCGTCGCCGACGCGATCGATCGCATGCTCGCGCTGCGCGTCGAGGAGGTCAACGTCTTCGTCAGCGAGGTCGCCTTCGCGTGAGTCCTGCCGTGTCAGGCACGGGACGTCGACGGCGCGGTCGCGAGCTCGCGCTTCGCGTGCTCTTCGAGATCGAGGGAACCGCGAAGGATCCCGACGTCGCGCTGCGCTATCAGGGCGAGGACCTTCGCGCCACGGCCGATGTCCGCGCCTTCGCGCGCAGCATCGTGGTCGGCTGTGTCGATCATCTCGACAGTATCGATGCCGCGCTGGTCGCCGCGATGGAGCACTGGTCGCTGGTCGACCTCGGGAAGGTGGAGCGCGCGGTGCTTCGGCTGGGGACGTTCGAATTGCTCTACACGGAGACGACGCCCGTCGCTGTGGTGATCGACGAATCCATCGAGCTGGCGCGCGCATACGCGGGCGACGAGGCGGCGCAGTTCGTCAACGGTGTCCTCGGCCACGTGGCGCGGGAGCGGGTGTGACCGCGGCCGTCTGCACGGTCAGCGACCTGACCGTGCTGGTTCGGGACGCGCTCGCGGCGCGTCCCGAGCTGGAAGATCTGCTCGTCGAGGGCGAGGTGAGCAACCTCAAGGCGCACGTGTCCGGGCACCTCTACTTCACGCTCAAGGACGCGCACGCCGCGGTCTCCTGCGTGTGCTTTCGCGCCAATGCCCTGCAGATCCCCTTCCGTCCCGACAACGGCATGACCGTGATCGCGCACGGATCGGTGCAGGTGTACGGACAGCAGGGACGCTACCAGCTCTACGTCGACCGGCTCGAGCCCAGCGGAGTCGGCGCACTCGCCCTCGGTGTCGAACAACTCAAGCAACAGCTGAGCGCCGAGGGGCTGTTCGACGAGCGGCGTAAGCGCCCGTTGCCGTTGCTGCCGCGACGAGTCGTCGTGGTCACATCGCGGAGCGGCGCCGCGTTGCGCGATGTCTGCACCGTGATCGCACGCCGCGCGCCCTGCATCGGCGTGGTGCTGTCACCCGCGACCGTACAGGGTGACGGAGCGGTGGATACACTGATCCGCGCGCTGCAACGCGCGGATCGGGTTCGCGACGCCGATGTGATCCTGCTGGTGCGCGGCGGCGGTTCGCTGGAAGACCTGATCGCGTTCAACAGCGAGTCGCTCGCGCGCGCGATCCGGGCGACGCGACTCCCGGTCGTGACCGGCGTCGGGCACGAGACCGACACGACGGTCGCCGACCTGACTGCGGACCGCCGCGCGGCAACCCCGTCGGCCGCGGCCGAGCTGGTCGCGCCGAACGTCGCCATATTGGGCGATGACGTCGCCGCACGCCACGCGCGCCTCGGACTCGCCATCGTCGGGCTGGTCAGCGTGCGCCGTGATCGTGTGCACATCGCCTCACTCCGTCTGCGTCAGGCATTGATGCAGGAGACCTCGCTGAAGCGGCGCGCCCTCGACCAGCAGACATCGCGCTTCGCCGTCGCTCATCCTTCCCGCCGCGTCGAGGTCGAGCGGCTCCGCCTGCAACGAGCCTCCGAACGTCTTCAGGAGGCGAGCGTTCGCGTGACCGTGGCGCGTCGCGCGGCCTTGACGACGCGTGCGGCGCGGCTTGCCACGCTGTCACCGAGACGCACGCTCGAGCGCGGGTACTCGATCACCTCCGACGCGGATGGGCGCGTGCTCACCGACGCGGCCACCGTGCCCGCCGGCGCGCGGCTGCGCACGGTCCTCGGCCACGGCAGCCTGGAGAGCACCGTGGATCGAATCGATCCTGACTCTCCAGCCGAGAGCGAACGGATGTACGATGCCAACACAGAATCGGGCGGCGCATGACGCTCAATCCAGCGGAGGACATCACGGCCCTGACCTATGAGGCGGCCCTGGCCGAGCTCGACACCCTGATCATCAAACTCGAGGGCGGCAGCATCGCGCTCGAGGAGGCGATCGGCGCCTACGAGCGAGGAGTCGTGCTGGCGCAGCACTGCGCCGAGCTGCTGGCGCGCACCGAGCAACGGGTGAATCAGCTCGTGGTCAGCGCCAGCGGCGCCATCGGCGAGCGCCCTCTGGAGGCGCCCGGCGCACCGTCACCCGAGGTCCGGGGGGCGTCCGTCGCCGGCACGCCGGTGCGGGCGGCGCAGCCACGGATCGATCCCGACGACGTCCCTTTCTGACAGCGCGAATACACATAGATGTGGTATAGATGGGGACCATGACAGCGGTGTCCGAACCCCGACGGGTTGACCTCGAGCTCGTCGCTCGCGGGTTTGCACCAAGTCGTGAGCGCGCCCAGGCGCTTGTCGCCGCCGGGCTCGTCGAACTCGACGGCGTCCGGGCCACGAGTGCCGACCAGCGCGTCGGCGCCACCACCGCCATCCGCCTGCTCGGCCGCGATCACCCGTGGGCGAGCAGGGGAGGGCTCAAGCTGGCTCCGGCGCTCGATACGTTCGGCGTCGACTGCAGTGGTCGGGTGTGCCTGGATGCCGGAGCGTCGACCGGTGGCTTCACCGACGTGCTCTTGAGCCGCGGGGCGGCGCTCGTCTACGCCGTCGATGTCGGACGGGGGCAGCTCGATCCGCGTCTCGCCACCGATCCGCGCGTGCGCGTCATGGACCGGACCAACCTGCGCTCGCTGACATCGCTCCCCGGCCCCGAGCCGGACCTCGTGACCCTCGACCTATCGTTCATCTCGTTGCGCCTGGTGATTCCGGCGGTGGTGCGACTGATCGCCCCGGGTGGCGCTGATCTCGTCGCGCTGTTCAAGCCGCAGTTCGAGCTGGGTCGCGAGGCGATCGGAAAGGGCGGCATCGTCCGCGACGCCGACGCCGCCGAACGCGCCGCCGGCGAGTTTGCCGGGTGGCTCGAGTCCGCGTTCGGCGCCGTCGCCCGCATCCCGATGGCTTCGCCGGTTCGCGGGGCCAAGGGCAACCAGGAATGGCTGGTCGGCGCGCGGGTCGCGCGTCTCGACCCTGCCGGCCCGAGCGAATCATGAGCGCCGAATCGAGCATCGGATTCCTGCTCCATCCTGGCGAGCAGGTTGTCGTACAGTCCGCGATCGCCCGTGCTCAGGCCTGCGGCTTCGTGGCGTGGACGGCGCTCGAGGATCCCGAGGCGGCGATGCGCGAGCACCGCTCGAGCACGGCGCTGCTGGTCACCCTCGGCGGGGACGGCACATTTCTCTATGGGGCTCGCCTGGCTGCCCCGCTCGGGATCCCCGTGGTCGGGGTCAATCGCGGCCGCCTCGGATTCCTCAACGACGTCGAGATCGACGCGCTGCCCGAGGCGATCAGCCGCTTTGCCAGTGGCGACTACACGACCCAGCGTCGTGCCCTGCTCGAGATCGCCATCGACGATACGGACGAGCCCGTGCTGGCCATCAACGAAATCGTCGTGCGGGCGCGCGACGTCAATGTCGTCCGGCTTCGGGTCGACGTCGATGGTGATCTGCTCGGAGCATTCGACGCCGACGGCATTGTTGTGGCCACGGCCACCGGGTCGACCGCATACGCGTTGAGCGCGGGAGGCCCTCCTGTCGATCCAAGGGTCCGAGCCGTTATCGTTGTGCCCCTCGCCGCCCACGCCGTGATCAGCCGGCCGGTGGTGATCCCGGAGAACCTCGACGTTCGGGTGACCGTCGAGCGCGGGCGCGTCTTCGTTGCCGCCGATGGGCGTTCGGTCGCCTGGCTCGCCGACGGCGGGAGCATCGTCGTCAGACCAGGTCCGGAGCTCGAGGTGGTTCGCTTCGCCAACTCGCCGTCGTTCAACTCGAGACTCCGACAGAAGTTCCGCTATGGGATTCCGCACAAGGACCTGTTGCTCGAGCCGATCGAGGACGACACGCCCGACGCGGCCGGCGCACAGGGGGAGCTCCGTGGCACTTCGTGAGCTTCGGGTCAGCAACCTCGCCGTCATCGAGGAGGCCCGCCTGGCATTCGACGATGGCTTCACCGTTTTGACCGGTGAGACGGGCTCGGGGAAGTCGATGTGCGTCAACGCGCTGCGCGCCGCGCTCGGTGGCCGGCTCGAACCCGACGCTGTGCGTTCCGGTGCGGCAGCCGCGCGCGTCGCGGCTGTGTTCGACGATCCGAGTCCGCGCCTGCGTGCGCGCCGCGCCGAGCTCGGGATTCCCGACGACGACCTGATTACGCTCTCACGCGAGATGCCGGCATCGGGGCGAGCCACGTGCCGGATCGACGGCGCGCTGGTCTCGCAGGCAGTGCTTCGCGAGCTGGGCGAGCTGTGCGTTGACGTGACCGCTCAGGGGACGAGCCACCGCATGCTGCGACGCAGCTGGCAGCGCGAGCTGCTCAACTCCTTCGGTGGGCGGGAGTGCACCGGCGCGCGGGCGGCCACCGCCGCCGCGGTGCAATCGTGGCGTGCCGCCGTGGACGCCGTCGCCTCCGCCGAGCGGGCCGCGAGCACCGGCGCCGCGGAGCTGCAGCGAGCCCGCGACCTCGTCGATGACCTCGGACCGCTGGGGATCCGTCCGGGTGAGGACGCCGAGCTGCAAACCGAACGGCTCCTTCTGCGGCACGCGGCTCGGATCGCCGAGTCCGCCCTGTCGCTTGCCGAGGCGACTGGTGGTGACGAGCAGTCCGCCGCCGACCGGGTCGCCGAGGCGATTGCTCGCGGCGCTGACCTGGCCGCGGTCGACCCCGGGCTGTCGACACTGCTCGAGGACGCCGATGCGCTCGTCGACCGGCTTCGTGAGCTCGCGCTTGACGCCCGCCGCCATGCCGGGGAGATCATCGTTGACGACGCGCGGTTGACCGCTATCGAGGAACGGCTCGACACGCTCGCACACATCACCCGGCGACACGGCTCGCTGGAGGTCGCCCTCGAGGAGCTCGATCGGGCGTCTGCTCTGGTCAGCAGTGTCGACGGCGAGGCGGGCGCGATCGGCAGCCTCGAAGCCGCAGCCGAGGAGCGCCGCTCGGAGGCCGCGACCGCGGCGGCGACGCTCAGCACCGCCCGGACGTCCGCGGCGCGCCGCCTCGAACGGGCGGTGACCGCCGAGCTCCGGTCGCTGGAACTCCCCCATGCCCGCTTCCGGGTTGTGCTGACCCGCACCCTGGAGGTCGGCGGGGTGGATACCGGCGACGGCACTCCGGTGCGTTGCGGCCTCTCCGGGATCGACGAGGTCGACTTTCGGCTCGCACCCAATCGCGATTCCGTGCCGATGCCACTCGACGAAGGACCCTCCGGAGGCGAGCTCGGCCGCCTCGCGCTCGCCCTGAGCGCCGTGGTCAGTGAGGACGATGCGCCGGTGCTCGTGCTCGACGAGGTGGACACGGGCATCGGCGGCGAAACCGCGGCACGGGTCGGAGACGTGCTCGCGCGGATCGGGCGGACCCGGCAGGTGATCGCTATCACCCACCGTCCCGAGATCGCGGCTCGCGCCGTCGCCCACCTGACCATCACGAAGCTCGAGCGAACCGGAGGACCGGCGGCGACGGCTGCCGCGGTGTCCGGTCCGGAGCGCGTCCGCGAGATCGCACGATTGATGTCGGGCAGGACAACTCAGGCTGCTCTGACGCGAGCTGAGGAGCTCCTCGAAGAGGGTGCGAGCGGCGATCGGGGTACCCCCGGCGTCCGTACCATGTAGCGATGCAGCGGGAGGAATCGGGCGCCGGCGCGATCATCGTGGACGCACCGGGATTCCACGGGAGCCTCGAGGAGCTCGTCGCCCGAGCGAATCGCGGCGACCTCGACCTGGCCGAGATGTCGGTCAGCAGCGTCGTTGACGACGCGCGGAACGCGCTCGAGAGCCCGGAGCGCCAGGGGGATCTTCGTGCCGTCTCCGACGCGTTGACCCTGCTCGCCCGGCTGGTCGCACTCAAGGCGGCGGCGGTGCTGCCCGACCAGGACACCACCGTGATCGAGCCCGAGGACGACCAGTCCACCGACGCGGGCAGGCGGCTCGCGGAGTACCGGCTCTTCAAGGCCGCGGCCGAGGCGCTCCTGGCCGAAGCGGCGACCGAAGGAGCCCGGAGCTTCCTCGGCCTCGTCTCCACCGAGGTGATCCCCGTCGAACGGCTCCGCATCGCGCCGGAGCGCCTTGCGGCGGCATTTCGGGCGGTGCTCGAGCGCCTCAGCGACGCCGAGCCACTTCCGGTGGCGATCACGTACTCGGTGGAGGACAAGGTCCGGCTGCTTCGCGATCGACCTCATGCTCGGACCGCTCGAGTTCGAGGAGGTCTTCGCCGGGGTACGCAGCCGCCTCGAGGCGGTTGCCTGCTTCCTGGCGCTGCTCGAGATGTTGAAGCGGGGCGAGGCGACGGTGGAGCAACGCGACGCGTTCGGCCCGATCACGGTGACCGGCAGTGGATGAGGTGCTCGTGCTCGACGTCTTCGGCCGGGCGACGGTCCCCGAGGGAACGGCCGATGCCGAGCCGGAGGACCTGGCGCCGGCGCTCGAGGCGCTCTGCTTCGCGCTCGGCCGTGAGGTGAGCATCGCGGAGGCGGCCGCGATCCTGGAGCGCAGTCCAGCCGCCGTGGCCCGGTCGGCCGGGGTGCTGGCGATGGACCTCCGCGGCCGCGGGCTGATGCTCCAGCGCTCCGAACACGCCATCCAGCTGGTCACCCGCCCCGAGATGGCCTGGGCGGTGCAGCGAGCGCTCCACCCCGAGCGCCCGTCGCGCCTGAGCCGGGCGGCGATGGAGACGCTCGCGATCATCGCCTACCGCCAGCCGGTGACCAAAGCCGTGATCGAGTCGATTCGTGGCGTCGACTGCGAAGCCGTGCTCGAACACCTCGTCGAGCGGCGCCTGGTCGCCGAGGTCGCGCGCCAGGAAACCCCCGGGCATCCGCGCCTGTTCGGTACCACGCTTCGATTCCTCCAGCTGGTGGGCCTCGAGCAGATTGAAGACCTGCCCCCGGTCTCCGAGAGCGCCGCGCTCCCCACCTTCGAATGACCGCCGCTTCGCCGGAGCGGCTGAATCGATTTCTTGCCCGTCGAGGCGTCTCCTCCCGGCGCGGCGCCGACGAGCTCATCGCCGCCGGACGGGTCACGATCAACGGTGAGGTGAGCCGCCTCGGGGCTGTCGTCGACCCGTCGTTGGACCGGGTGATCGTCGACGGACACCGGATCCCCTCTCGTGCAGTTTCCATCACGATTGTCCTCAACAAGCCGGCCGGCGTGGTCACCACGCGCAGCGATCCGTATCAGCGCCGCACCGTCATGGATCTCATCGAACCCGTCCCCGGCCTGGTCCCGATCGGACGGCTCGACGCCGACAGCCGCGGGCTGCTCGTGCTCACCACCGACGGCGACCTCGCGCACGCCGTGTCGCATCCACGCCACGGCGTCACCAAACGGTATCTGGCGACCCTCGATCGCGCGATCTCGGCTGATCAACTCGAGCAGCTCACCGCCGGTGTGGATCTCGAAGACGGTCCGGCTCGAGCCGTCGCGGCCCGCCGTTCCGGCTCCGACTCGGTCGTCGAGGTGGTCATGGCGGAGGGCCGCAAGCGCGAGGTGCGGCGTCTGTTTGCCGCGGTCGGAATCGAGGTTCGCGACCTGGTTCGGATCGCTGTCGGCCCCCTGGAACTGGGAGCGCTTCCCGAAGGCGAGGCTCGGGCGCTGCGCCCCGGCGAGCTTTCTTCGCTTCGAGCGGCCGCGGGCATGACTGCGCCCGCCCGCCCGCCAGCCCGGCGGCCGCGGTGACGCCCACGGTCATCACCATCGACGGTCCCGCGGGGAGCGGCAAGACGACCCTCGGCCGCCGCCTGGCGGCGACCCTCGGGCTCCCGCTGGTCGACACCGGCCTCTTCTACCGCGGTGTCATGGTTGCTGCAGCCCGAGCCGGGATCGACCCCTACGACCGCGAGGCCCTGATCGATTGCGCGCGGCGGACGGTCGTGGTCATCGATACCGACCCCACCCACGACGACGCGGACCATGCCGCGAGCGTCGACGGTATCGCCGCCGGTCCCGCGTTGCGCGATCCCGCGAACGCGCCCCTGCTCGCGTCGATGAGCAGCATTCCCGGAGTCCGCGCGGTGTTGCTCGACCGGCAGCGAAGGCTTGCCCGCGACGGCGCGGTTGCCGTCGGCCGGGACTGCGGCACCGTGGTGTTCCCCGAAGCGCAGCTCAAGCTCTATCTCGACGCGTCGGAACCGGTGCGCGCACAACGTCGCGCCACCCAGCTGCGAGCGGGCGCGAACGCGAACAGCGCTCTCATGCGCGGCGAGGTGGGCGCTCGTGATCGGCTCGACGCCTCGCGCAGCGCTGCACCCATGCAGCCCGCCTCCGACGCGCATGTGCTCGACACCGGCGTGCTCGGGATTGACGAAGTGGCCCAGACCGCGCTCGAGCTGTGGGCTGCACTGGCCGGCGCGCGCGGGTGATCCGGCGGAGCTCTCCGCCGGCGTGACCAGCGGCTTCTCGCAGCCGGACCATGTGGTCGCCTTCGACCTCGAGACCACCGGGCTCTCGCCCAGGAGCGACCGGATCCTCGAGATCGGCGCGGTCCGCTACGACAGCGCGCTGTGTCCGATCGACGAGCTCCAGGTCATTGTCGATCCGCAGATTCCGATCCCGCTCGCCATCCAGCGGCTGGTCGGCCTGACCGACGAGGACGTTCTGGGAGCACCGCCGCCGGCCGAGGGAGCAGCTCGACTTGCCGGATTCTGCGGCGACGCGGCGCTGATCGCCCACGGCGGGACGTTCGATCTGCTCTTCCTGCGCGCGCTCCTCTCCGAGACGTTCGGATCTCGGTTGATCTACGACACGCTCGACCTCGCGCGGATCCTGCTGCCGACCTACGAGAGCCACAGCCTTCCGCTGCTGAGCCGGCGGCTCGGGATCAGCCATGATCGCCCGCATCGCGCCCTGAGTGATGCTCGCGCCACCGGGGACCTGTTTCGCGTCCTGGTCGGCGCCGGACGGGAACTGCCGGTCGCGACCCTGGTCGAGATGCGCCGGGTCGCATCCCAAGCGCCGGGACCACTCGACGCCTTCCTCAGTGACGTCATGCTCCGCCCGGCGGTGGATGCAGCCGCTCCGGTCGACCACGCGGCGGTGTCCACAGCGCCACCGTCGTACCGACCCACCGGCGAGCCGGGGGCCGCGTCGAACGGCGGCAGCGTCGGCGAGGCCGCAGCCGCGCTCCTCGGCCCCGACGGTCCGCTCGCGGCACAGGCGGGCTACGAATACCGCGAGGCCCAGCTTCAGATGGCGATGGCGATCGGTCAGACGCTCGAGCGCAAACGGCGTCTCATGGTGGAGGCCGGGACCGGGGTGGGCAAGTCACTCGCCTATCTGACGCCGCTCGCGCTGTGGGCGGCGCGAACCGGCAAGCGGGCCGTCGTGGCCACGCACACCGTCAATCTCCAGGAACAGCTCGCCGACCGCGACCTGCCGACCGTCGCCGGACTGCTCGACCAACCGGTGTCCGTCGCGGTCCTCAAGGGGCGCAACCACTATCTGAGCCTTCGCCGATGGCGGCGATTCCTCGCCACCTCCGACGTGGTGGGGCACGAGCCCGACGTCGTGTCGATCCGCTTCAAGTTGAAGATCCTCGCGTGGCTCGCGACCACCACCACCGGGGACCGTGCGGAGGTCTACCTCGCCGGTGACGAGGAACAACTCTGGCGCCGGGTCGCGTCCGACGCGACCGATTGCCTCGGCCCTGCGTGTGCCAACTGGCCCAACGCGCGCTGTCACATGGTGGCGGCGCGTCGAAGCGCGGCAGATGCAGCCATTATTGTCACGAACCACGCGCTCCTCCTCGCCGGAAATGAGCGCCAGGGCCAGGTGCTCGGACCCTACGAGGCGCTGGTCATCGACGAGGCCCATCACCTCGAGTCGGTCGCGACCGAGCAGCTCGGTATAGCGGTGCGCCTCGCGGATCTCACGCTCGTCCTCGATCGCCTGCCGGCGCCGCCCGGTACGCCGCTCGGCATCGACCTTGAACGATGCCGCGAGGCAGGGCAGCGTTTGTTCGGCGACGCCAAGGGATTCATGTCCGCGAAACTCGGCGGTGAGCACGCCGCCAACGGACGGGTCGGTTTGTCCGAGGGGATTCGCGGCGACCCGGGCTTCGGGTTCGTGGAGCGCTCCGCAGTCCACGCCTCGGGCGTGCTCCAGCGGACCGCGAGCGTGCTCGCCTCGGGTGAGTCGGCGGGCGTGCAGGCGGAGCTGCTGCCCCAACCGGACCGCATGGACGATGAGCTCGAGCACGCTGCCGTGGCGCTGACCGAACTCGCGGCGGCCATCGACCACGTGATCCTGCGACCACGCCCGGGCATGGTCACGTGGATCGAGATGCGCGGCGAGCAGGCGGAGCTGCACGAGGCACCCGTCGACGTGTCCATCCCCCTCGCCGAGACTGTCTTCGATCCCGCCGAGTCCGTCGTGCTCACCTCGGCCACGCTTTCGGTCGCGGGCGGATTCGATTTCATCCGCAATCGCATCGGAATCGGCGCGACCGCGGAGGAGTTGATGCTCCCGTCGCCGTTCGACTATCTCCGTCAGGCGGTCTGCATCCTTCCCGAGGACGCAACCGCCTACGACGACCCCGTGCACGATCTGCAGATGACGGAGCTCATCGACGCCATCGCGGCGCGCCTCGACGGGCACACGCTCGTGCTGTTCACGAGCTATGGGCCGCTCAAGCGCATCTGGGCGCTCCTCCAGGAACGTCTCGACGCACGCGGCATCGCGAGTCTCGCGCAGGGGCTCGACGGCACCAGGCGGCAGATCCTGCAGAGCTTTCTCGCCGACCCACGTACCGTGCTCCTGGCGACCAGCAGCTTCTGGGAGGGGATCGACATCCCCGGTGATCGCCTGCGCTGCGTGGTGATCGACAAGCTGCCCTTCCCGGTGCCGACCGATCCCCTGGTACGCGCCCGCTCCGAGCGGCTGCGCGACCCGTTCGGCGAATACATTCTCCCAGTGGCGATCATCCGGCTTCGGCAGGGGTTCGGGCGCCTCATCAGGAGCGCATCCGATCGCGGCGCCGTGGTCCTTTGCGACCCGCGCCTGCGCACCCGCCAGTACGGGCTCGGATTCCTCCGCGCGCTGCCTCCGGCGCCGATGGTGGTCACCGCACTCGATCGGGTGCCGGCGATGGTTGATGAGTTCGTGAACTCGGGGGCGCTGCCTGAGACCGTGGGAGAATCAGGAGGATGGTCCTCGAACGATCTCGATCCGGCGTGATCCCAACTTCGGCGGGCGTGCCCGAGAGGCTGCGCGATGCGCCCGGAACGGCACCCGACGTCACCCCCGATCCGGCCGGGTCGGTGAGCATCGCGCTCGCCCAGTTCTACCCGCGGCTCGGCGACGTCGCGGCAAATCTCGCCGCCCATCTCACCACCGTCGCCGGCGCGGCTGCCGAGGGCGCCGGCCTGGTCGTGTTCCCCGAGCTCTCACTCACCGGGTACTTCCTGAAGGACCAGGTGAGTGAGGTGGCGCTGACCATCAACTCCCCCGAGGTGGGCACCCTCCGCGACGCGTCCCGCGACGGCGGCATCGACATCGTGGCCGGGCTGATCCTCGAGAGCGACCGGCATCGATTCCACAACGCCGCGCTCTACGTCAGTGGTGGCGAAGTGGTACACGTTCACCGCAAGGTCTATCTGCCGACGTACGGGCTGTTCGATGAGCAGCGATATGTCGCGTCCGGTGATCGATTCCGCGCATTCGACGCGCCCCTCGGCCGCCGCACCCAACATCATTGGCGTGCGGGGATTCTCATCTGCGAGGACCTCTGGCATCCGTCGGCCCCCGCGCTCCTCGCGCGCCAGGGCGTGGACCTGATCATCTGCCCGTCGGCGTCGCCGGGGCGCGGCGTGCTCCAGGGGGACGCAGTCGGCACCGCGAGCAGCTACGACGTCATGACCCGCACATATGCCCAACTGCTCACCACGTACGTCCTGTACTGCAACCGATCCGGGTTCGAGGACGGCGTGGGCTTCTGGGGCGGGTCACGCGTGGTCGACCCGGTGGGCAGCGTGGTCGCCGAGCTCCACGGCGCCCAGGAATCCGTGCTCTTCCACAAACTCGAGCGCAGCGCGGTCCGTCGCGCGCGGGTCGCCTATCCGCTCCTGCGCGACGAACGAAACGATGTCAACGACGCCGAGACCGATCGCCTCCGACGCCGACGCGCTCGCGGTTGACGCCGCCTTCGTCACCGAGCTGCTCCGCGGCTTCATCGCCGACGGAGTGCGCAAGGTGGGGTTCGAGCGCGTCATCGTCGGGCTCTCCGGTGGCGTCGATTCCTCGCTGGTGACCGCGCTCGCGGTGTCATCGCTGGGAACGGACAACGTGGTCGCCGTGTTCATGCCGTATCGGAGCAGCGATCCGCAGTCGCAGATCGACGCTCTGGCGGTGTGCGACAGCCTCGGCATCGCCGTCGAGATCGTCGACATCACGCCCCAGGTGGATGCCTACTTCGCGCGCTTTCCCGATGCGGATCGCACCCGCAGGGGGAACAAGATGGCGCGCGAACGCATGTCGATTCTCTATGACCACTCGATGGCGGAGCGCGCCTTGGTGCTCGGCACCTCCAACAAGACCGAGTTGCTGCTCGGGTACGGCACGCTCTTCGGCGACATGGCGAGCGCGCTCAACCCGATCGGCGACCTGTACAAGACACAGGTGTATGCGCTTGCTCGCGCGCTGGGGCTACCGCACAGCGTGCTCACCAAACCGCCGAGCGCCGATCTCTGGGCCGGGCAGTCTGACGAAGACGAGTTGGGGATGCGCTACGCGGTGGTCGACGCCGTGCTCCATCTGCTCGTCGACGAGCGGCGCAGCCGGGCGGAAGTGATCGCGCTCGGATTCGACGCCGCCGATGTCGACGCCATCGTCGCGCGGGTGCGGGGCAGCCAGTACAAGCGCCGGCCACCGGTGATCGCGAAGTTGAGCAACCGCACGATCGACCGGGAGTTCCGCTATCCGCGGGACTGGGGTCGATGAGCGATCAGACCGGAACCCTCGCGGTGATCGCGACCCCGATCGGAAACCTGGAGGACATCACCCTGCGCGCGCTGCGCGTCCTCGGCGAGTGCGACGCGGTGATCGCCGAGGATTCACGGCGCACGAGGGCGCTGCTCAACGCGCACGGCGTGCGCAAACCGGTGCTGTCGCTGCCCGCCTTCGACGAGCGACGCCGCGTCCCGCATTTGATCGAGCGACTCGAACGCGGAGAGATGCTCGCCCTCTGCACGGATGCGGGCACGCCGGCGCTGAGCGATCCTGGCGCCATCCTAGTACGCGCTGCACTCGACGGCGGACATCATGTCACCCCGATTCCCGGCGCGTCGGCACTCACCGCGGCGCTCGCGTCGAGCGGCTTTCCGGCGAGCGCGTTCTGCTTTCTCGGCTTTCTCCCGCGCACCGCGGGCAAGCTCATCCGCGTGCTCGAGGAGGCGATGCGCGAGGATCGCACCATCGCCTTTTTCGAAGTCGCCGATGCGGATCACCAAGACGCTTCGACTTGCCACGCCCGTGCTCGGCGATCGCCCCGTCGTGGTCGCCCGGGAGCTGACCAAGCTGCACGAAACCTTGCACCGCGGGACGGCGGCGACACTCGTCGAGGAGTTCACGGCGCGGCCGCCCCGCGGCGAATGCACCGTGGTCGTCGGGGCTCGCCCGTGAGCGGGGCGCTGCCGGCGCTCGTCGACACGCACTGTCACCTCGTGCTGCTCGAGGAGCGTGGCCTGCTCGACCAGGCGCTCGACGGCGCCGCCGCCGCCGGAGTGGACGAGATCATCTCCGTCGGTCTCAACCTCGAGGACTCGGATCGCAACCGGCAGATCGCGGAGCGCCACCCCGGTGTTTACTTCACGTGCGGATGGCATCCGCACGAGCCGGCAGCGCCCGACGCACGCGAGCTCGAGGCGCTCGCCGAGCTGCTCGGCCACCCCAAGGCCGTCGCGGTGGGGGAGGTGGGACTCGATCTGTTCTTCCGGCCGGGGTACCACGAGGTGCCGCTCGACATCCAGCAGCGTTCGTTTCAAGCGATGCTCGAGCTCGCCAGCGCCGCGGGAAAACCGGTGCTCATCCACGACCGCGACGCGCACGAGGAGGTGCTCGCAGCCGTGAGCGCTGTCCCCGGCAGCCGGGGCATCATGCACTGCTTCAGCGGCGACGCCGCGTTCGCTCGACGCTGTGCCGACCGAGGTCTGATCGCCTCGTTCTCCGGCATCGTCACGTTTCCTCGCGCCGAGGGCATCCAGGACGCGGCGCGCACGGTCGCGCCGGGCGGATTCGTGGTCGAGACCAACTCGCCGTTTCTCAGCCCGGTGCCGGAACGGGGCAAAGCGAATCTTCCCGAGCGCGTGGCCATCACCGCGGCAGCGGTCGCACGCCTGCGCGGAGAGACAGTGGAGGAGGTGCGCGCCGTGACCACCCGCACCGCCCATCGTGTGCTCGGGATTGCAACCGCCCGAGCGGCCGCAGCGCGTGCCTGAGGACGCGCGCGCCGAGCGCGCACGCCATCCGCTCGATCTGACCGATCCCAGGACGCTCACGGCAGTGGCGCGGCGCGTCGGGCTCCGACGGGACACGAGCCTCGGCCAGCATTTCCTCGTCGATCGCGACGTGCTGGACGCCATTGTCGAGGCGCTCGGACCGGGACCCGACAGCGAGGTGCTCGAGATCGGTTGCGGGCTCGGTACGCTCACCGGCGCGCTGGCGGCGCGAGCCCGCCGGGTGGTCGCCATCGACATCGACCCGGCGTGCGTTGCGGGGACCGAGATCACGCAGCGGGCGCATCCCAACGTCACCGTGCTCGAAGCCGACGCCCGGACACTCGATCCGGCCGCGCTCGGCTTCACCGCCGGCTGGCTCGCGACGGGCAACCTTCCGTACCAGCTCACCGGCCTTGTCTTGATGCGCCTCGTCGAGGCCGAGCAGCCACCCGCTCGCGCCGTCGTGCTCGTGCAGCGTGAGGTGGCGGCGAGGCTCGCCGCCGGGCCCGGGGACTGGAGCCTTGCGACCGTCGCGATTCGATCGCTCGCCGGCGTCGAGCGCATCCTCGACGTGCCGCCGAGCGCCTTCGATCCGCCCCCGGCGGTGCACTCGTCGATCATCAGGATCGTGCCGGCGGCCAAGGCGGACCCGGCGATTCGAGCCTCGATGCTGGCGCTTGCCAAACCACTCTTCCAGTCGCGGCGCAAGACCCTTCGCAACGGCGTGTCGCGGGTGCTCGGCGGCGACCTCGCCGGCGCCGGGGTCGCGCTGGCGGACGCGGGCATCGATCCGGGGCGCCGGCCCGGTACGCTTCGCCTTGATGAGTGGGAACTCCTCGCGCGCGCGGTCGCGGAGGTGAGGTTGGTGAGGCGATGAGGCGGCAGCCCATCACCAGCCCCCCAAGCGAGCCCGAGGAGGACGGTGTGGTCGCGCCCCTCCACGCCTCGCGCCCCGCGATCGGGGCAGCTTCCGAACAGCGCCAGGGATTCGCCGCCGTCCTGCGCCGCCGCGACTTCCGCTATCTCTGGGGCGCCCAATTGGCGTCGCAGCTCGCCGACAAGTTCCTCATGTTCACGCTGCTCGTCTTCATGTACACGCTGACGCGGCGCGCATCGCTGCAGTCGGTGCTGATGATCGCGTACACGCTGCCGAGTGTCCTGCTCAGCGCTCCTGCGGGCGTGTACGCGGATCGCCACGACAAGCGAGCGCTGATGGTCGGAACCAACGTCGTCCGAGGCGCGCTCATCCTGTTAATCCCGCTCGCGCAATTGATCCCGGTGCTCCGAGGCCAAGCGTGGCCGTTGATCGTGATCACCCTGCTGTTCAGCTCGGCGGGGCAGATCTTCGCACCGGCCGAGGCAGCGAGCATTCCAACCCTCGTGAACCGGCAGCAGATCACCGAGGCGACATCACTGTTCATGACCACGGTCATCCTCACGCTGGTGCTCGGCGTCCCCGCGGCAACCATCGCGATCGGCTTCTTCGGCAACCAGGCGCCCTTCTACATCGCCACCGGGCTGTTCGGGCTTGCCGCTCTCTCGGTGTGGAAGGTGAGCGTCAGCCTTCGCGCCGAGAAGGTCGTCAGCGGAACCGCGACGAACATTCTTCGCGAATTGCGCGACGGCATCGACATCCTTCGTCGGAGCCCACCGCTGCGTCTCGGCCTCTACCAGCTCACGCTCGCGATCGTGGTCGTTTTCACCATCTTCGCGCTGGGGCCCGTGTACCTCGTGGAAGTGCTCAATCGCTCGGATACCGAGACCTATATCGTCCTCGTCCCGGCGATGTTCGGGCTGATCGCGACCGCCGCGTTGCTCGCCCAGCGCCCGAATTTCCCGCGTGCGAAAACGCTGGTCGCGGCGATCGGCGCAGCCGGCCTGTCGCTGCTGATCATGGGCATCGTGCCGGATGTGCTCCGCACCCACGGTCTTCCGGGGCTGATGGTTCCGCTCGCGGTTGCCGTTGGAGTGCTGTTCGGGTGCGCGCTGGGCGCGATGCTCATCCCAGGCTTCACGGTGCTGCAGGAACGGACCGACACCGAAAGTCGTGGTCGGATCTTCGGCGGCATCTTCACGGTGATCAATGCGGCGGTGGCGATTCCGCTGTTGCTCGCCGGTGTCATCTCTGACCTGATCGGCGTGGCCCGCGTAGTCGCCGCGCTTGGCGCGATTCTCATCGTCCTCGCGGTCGCGATCCGATGGTTTGGGTGGCAGCGTCTCAAAGTGCTCGAACCGGATCCGCTGTCTGTCGCGGTGAGCCTCGACCAGACCTGATCGCAAATCTGCAACGACGGTGTCGCGGACCGGTGGATTGACTGGCGCGCGCGAAGGCCGGTGGGAAGCTCCGAGGCCTTGCGGACCGGACTGGCCGGCCCCGGCGGAGGAGTCATGCGAGCGGTCGTCACGTGTGAGTGCTGCGGACACCGGCAGGCGATTGCCCGCCAGATCGTCCACCCTGAGTCCTTCAACCTCATTTGCCACAGCTGCGAAGGCGTGCTGCGGGTCGAGGTGACCATGGGTGACCTACAGGCGGCCCAGCACGCAACTGGCAAGAAGAGCCAGCCGGTCGCCTGGGTCTGAGGTCGCTATCGCGGAGTCCCGGGGGAGGCGCTGGTATCATCGAGGGCGCTCACGCTTGGGAGCCAGGGGCGCATAGCTCAGTTGGTACGAGCGCTGCGTTGACATCGCAGAGGTCATAGGTTCGATCCCTATTGCGCCCACCACTGGTTTTGAATACAGACCAACTGGCTACAGCGGTCCGTTGACTGCCTCCAGAAGAACGTAGGCGCTCAGGAGACATGTTCGGCCATCGTTATGTGCGCGTAAGCGCAAGGGTACCAGCGCGGATATCATGCACTCCCGCCCAGGAGTGCCGTAGTAGTCGGTGGGTGTATCGATAGCCGGGAGGGGCGATGCCGAGCGCCGATGAGATCCGAGACAGTCAGCGGGCGGCGTGGGCCGGGCTCTCTTCGGGCTGGGAGAAGTGGGACTCGGTCATCATGGATCAGCTGGGCCCAGTCAGCGCAGCGATTATCGAGCGTCTCGACATCGCTGAAGATCATCAGCATCTCGACATCGCCACAGGTACGGGTGAGCCGGGTTTGAGCATCGCAAGACGGTCGCCGAAGGGACGCGTGATGCTGACCGACCTCGTTCCGGAGATGCTGGACATAGCCGCGCGACGAGCCAGGGCGCAAGGGATCGCCAATATCGAGACGAAGGTGTGCAGCGCCGATGATCTGCCGTTCAACGACGCCACATTCGATAGCGTGTCCGTGCGTTTTGGGTACATGTTCTTCCCCGACGTGGCCAAGGCGACGGCCGAGTTCGCGCGCGTGCTCAAGCAGGGCGGACGTCTCTGCTCGTCGGTATGGGTCAAGCCCGAGGAAAACCCGTGGACGATGATCGCCATGCGGGCAATCGCGACCGAGGAGGTGGTGGCGCCACCCGACCGGGATGGGCCGAATATGTTTCGGTGCGCTGCCCCAGGATATGTCAGTACCCTGTACGAGGGCGCGGGGCTGCGCGACGTTGTCGAGTGGGACGTCGACGTCGAACTCGTGACGCGATCGCCCGAGCAGTATTGGGAGATGATCAGCGAGCACGTCTCGCTCGCCGTTGCGGCGCTTCAGCAGGTCGACGAACCGGCGCGCGAGCGGATTCGGGCAAACGCCATTGCGAAGGTGAGCGCGTTCGAGAAGGACGGCAAGATCCGGGTTCCGGGCGTGGCGCGGTGCATCGTCGGAACGAAACAGGATGCGACCGGCACGCGTTCCCGCGACGGCGCGCGATCCACCAACGCGAGCTGGCCAACCCAGCCGTTGGACGAAGCAGCGCCATAGCTGCCGATCGGCGCTGCGTCCTTGCGCGATGTAGCGCGCCGGAACGCGCGTCCTCGACGAAGCCGTTCGGAGACACGGCAAACGTTGGCCGGGACGCTCACTCAGAGTAGGTTTGACAGGTGTTCGAGCTGGAGCGGCTTCGCCCCGACCACGAGGCGGCGATCCTCGATTTTGAGCTCGCGAACCGCGCGTACTTCGCCGAGTCGATCAGCGATCGTGGCGATGATTTCTATGAGCACTTCGCGGAGAGATACCGCACGCTCCTCGCCGAGCAAGAAGCCGGGCTCAGCATCGGTCACGTCCTTGTCGATGAGCACGGGACGGTCGTCGGCCGTTTCAACCTGTACGAGCTCGTGGATGGGACCGCGGAGGTCGGTTATCGCATCGCGCAACTCGTCGCGGGTCGTGGCGTGGCGACGTCCGGATTGCAGCGCATGTGCCGGCTTGCCCGCGATGAGTACGGGCTTCGGACGCTCTGGGCGTCGACCAGCAACGAGAATGCCGCTTCTAGGCGGGTGCTGACGAGGGCAGGGTTTGTTGGCGTTGGACCGGTTGAGGTTGGCGGCCGGCAAGGAGCGCGGTATGAGCTCGCGTTGGCGAGCCTCCGACCCACGGAGGTCACCGCTCGAGGGGATCTCTAGCCGCGACGACGGCAACTCATCGCCTCGGACTTGGAGCGGCGCCGCGCTCCCTCAGGTGTTATTGCCGCAAATGGCGGTAACCCACGCGGGGGACCACATTGTCCGTGCTGCGACGAACAGGTGTTTGGTACAATGTGCCAATGGAAGCGTTCGCCGTACCGGATGCGCGAGAGCGTTTAGACGAAGCTGTTCTCGACGCACGCCCTGGGTGCGGACCTGGCCGACATCCGGCGGGCCGTCGATCGGCTCGAAGCAGAGTTCATCCGTCGCTTGCATCGCTTCCATTGCGCTCGCGGAGCGCTGGCCGATGGCGGGGTGAGCACGGTGTCCTGGCTGCGATCCAACTGCGGCATGACGGTGAAGGCAGCCGCCTACCGCGTGCACCTGGCACGGATGCTGGGCGAGTTGCCGGCCACGCTCGACAGCGCCCGTGCCGGTCGCGCCTCCTTCGGCAACGTGACCATGATCGCCCACCTCGCCGAGGATGTCGGCGTGGAGCAGGTGGCGCCGCTCGAGAGCATCCTGGTCGGAGCGGCCGAGTCGCTCGATCCTGGTGCCATGCGCACCCTCACCCAGGTGACCCGGCTGCGCCTCGACCCCGATGGCGTGCTCGCCGATGACAACCACGCCCACGAGCGCCGCTGGTTCGAGTGCGACCAGACCTATGGCGGCGTGTTCGTCCTGCGTGGTGAGCTCGATGCCGAAGGCGGTGCGCTGGTGAAGACCGCGATCGATGCGCTCAGTCACGGTATGAGCCGTGGAGAGACGCGGACGGGGTCGCAGCGCCGTGCCGACGCGCTGGTCGATCTTGCCGCCACCCAGCTGCGCTGCGGTGACCACCGCGACGTGCACGGGCAGCGGCCGCATCTCATGGTCACGGTGAGCGCGGAAACGCTGCGCTCTGGGGCCGATGCACAGCCTGCCGAGTTGAGCGGCGTAGGCCCGATCCACCCGGAGACCGCGCGCCGCATCGCCTGTGACGCGGTGCGAACGCTGGTGACGGTTGCGCCGCCTGCTGATGGTTTGGCCTGGACGGCAAGGAGTACGAGTGTGAGGCCGCTCTCGGTCGGCCGGGCCACACGCACGATCCCCGCACACATCCGCACCGCGCTGAACCTCCGCGACCAGGGCTGCCGCTTCCCGGGGTGCGACCGCCCGCCGGCGTGGACCGATGGACACCACATCATTTACTGGCCGGACGGTCCAACCGAGGTCGACAATCTGGTCTCCCTCTGCCGGCCGCACCACCGCGCGGTGCACGAGCAGGGTTGGCGCATCCACATCGCTGACGGAATTGCCGTCGTGGATCCGCCACCCTGAACGAAAGCGCGATGCCGCCCAGCGGCGTTTCCGGGACAGCGAGCTCAGCAATCTCGGATGCTGCCGGCCTGGGATGTTGGGACGCGGACGCCGGTCAAAGCCCAGATGGTCCCGGCCGTCCGCCATGATTCCCTCTGGCTCTATCCGCGGCCAAGGGAGCGTCGAGGTTGTCCTGTTCCAACTGTGGGTCCGAGAATCACGCGGGCAGTAAGTTCTGCAAGCAGTGTGGCGCTGCGATGGCGCGCACCTGTCCGAAGTGCTCTACACCGGTCGACCCGGATGCGAGCTTTTGCAGCGAGTGTGGCGCGCCCCTGGGGGCCGCACCCACAGGTCGGGTCTTCGCGAGCTCCTCGCCACCGTCGAACGACGCCGACACGGCGACAGCGGAACGCCGGCTGGTCTCGGTGCTCTTCGCCGACCTGGTGGGCTTTACCGCACTGTCAGAGAAGCGCGATGCGGAGGAAGTGCGCGACCTGCTGACCCGCTACTTCGACACCTGCCGTTCCGTTGTGAGCCGCTACGGCGGAGTGGTGGAGAAGTTCATCGGGGACGCCGTGATGGCCGTGTGGGGCGCGCCCGCTGCCCACGAAGACGATGCCGAGCGGGCCGTACGCGCTGCGTTGGATCTGATCGAGGCGGTATCCGCGCTCGGTGGCGAGATCGGGGAGCTTGGGTTGCAGGCCCGGGCCGGGGTACTCACCGGCTCGGCCGCGGTCACGGTTGGCGCGGACACCCAGGGCATGGTCGCCGGCGACCTGGTCAACACTGCGTCGCGTATCCAAGCCGAGGCTAAGCCGGGCACGGTCCTCGTCGGCGACGCCACCCGAGGGGCGACTGAAGCGGCCGTGGTGTACGAGGACACCGGCGAGCATTCGCTCAGAGGGAAGGCTGAGCCGATACGCCTGTGGCGAGCGCGTCGTGTCGTGGCCATGCGTGGTGGCGCGCAGAAATCTGAGGGGCTCGAGGCGCCGTTCGTGGGTCGCGACCGCGAGCTGCGCCTCATCAAGGATCTCTTCCACGCCAGTGCGGAACAACACAAAGCCCACCTCGTCTCCGTTGTGGGAATCGCGGGGATCGGCAAGTCGCGGCTCTGCTGGGAGTTCTTCAAGTACATCGACGGCATCGCTGAAGGAGTCTTTACGCATCGTGGCCGCTGCCTCGCCTACGGCGAGGGCGTGACGTATTGGGCACTGGCGGAGATGGTCCGGATGCGCGCACGAATCACAGAGGCAGAGGACCCCGCCTCTGCGCTTGCGAAGCTGCAAGCCTGCGTTGCCGAGTTTGTGCCCGATCCAGATGAGCGGCGCTGGGTGGAGCCGCGGTTGGCTCAACTCCTGGCTCTCGAGGAGCGCGCTCCCCAGGAACGCGAAGACCTCTTCAGCGCCTGGCGACTTTTCTTCGAACGACTCGCTGACAGGGAGCCGACGGTGCTGGTATTCGAGGACATGCAGTGGGCGGACACCTCGCTGCTCGAGTTCATCGAATACCTGCTGGAGTGGTCCCGTAACCACGCGCTCTTCGTGGTGACCGCTGCTCGGCCGGAGCTGGTCGATCGGCACCCGACCTGGGGAGCGGGCAAGCGCAACTTCACCGCGGTCTTCCTCGAGCCTCTCGCGGCGACCGCGATGGAACAGCTGCTCGACGGGCTGGTGCCTGGATTGCCCGACGAGCTCCGGGAGCAGATCCTGCAACGGGCGGAAGGGGTCCCTCTGTACGCAGTGGAAACGGTGCGCATGCTGCTCGATCGCGGCCTGCTCGAGCGCGCCGGAAGCGTGTATCGGCTGACGGGGGCCGTCGAGGACCTGGAGGTACCCCAAACGCACGGAACTCATTGCAGCTCGCCTTGACGGACTGCGTCCGGAGGCGCGGCGGGTGCTCCAGGACGCGGCTGTTCTCGGCAAGACCTTCACGTTGAACTCGTTGGCCGCCGTGACTGGGCTGCCGCCGGTGGACCTCCAGGCGATGCTCACCGAGCTGGTGCGCAAGGAGGTGCTCTCAGTGCAGGCGGATCCACGCTCGCCGGAGCGGGGCCAATACGGGTTCCTGCAGGACCTGGTCAAACGGGTGGCCTACGAGACGCTCTCCAAGCGGGATCGGAAAGAAAGGCATCTCGCCGTGGCTGCCTGGTACGAGAACTCCTGGGGCGGCGAGGAGAGCGACGTCGTCGAGGTGGTCGCTGCGCACTACCTCGAGGCGTACAACCTCGCTCCGCAGGATCCCGATGCCGACCGGGTGAAGGACCGCGCCGCGGACGTGCTCTTCCAAGCTGGCGAGCGCGCAGCGTCCCTGGCTGCAAACTCGGAGGCAGAGCGCTACTTCGAGCAAGCAGCCCGCCTGGTGCCGGACTCGGCACGGCAGGCCGAGATGCACGAACGCGCTGGTCAGATGGCGGCGCGCTCAGGCCGCAACGCGGTTGCCATCTCGCACCTGGAACGAGCCATCACGCTGTACGAGAGCGAGAACCTGCCCCACCCGGCGGCACGCGCGCTGTCTCGTTTGGGTCTGGTGGAGGCCGTGAGCGGGCAGTTGGACCGATCGGTGCAGCGGATGGAGCGCGCGTTCGCGGTTCTGGCCAACGACCCGCCGGATGAGGATCTTGCCACGCTCGCGGTCCGGCTCGGATCGGTGCTGTATTTCAATGGCGATACCGATACCGCGAGCAAGCGTATCGAGGCCGCGCTCGACATCGCCGAGAAGCTGGGGTTACCCGAGGTCCTCTCCCAAGCCTTGAACGTTAAGGCCATTCTCGCTATGCAACGCCGGCACGGCGAGGAGGCGATGGCTCTCTTCGCTCATGCGTTGAAGCTTGGGCTGGACAATGACCTGCCCACAGCCACGATTCGCGCTCATTTCAATCTCGCAGACCTGCTGTGCCAGCGGGACCGCTACGTTGAGGCCCTCGATCATTATCGCAGCGCGCTTGCCCTGTCGAGGAAGATCGGAGACAGATCATTCGAGCGCGGCACGATCTGCGACCTTGCGCTGAACCTCGTACGAGTGGGCGAATGGGATGAGGCCGCCGAATTTGCCGCAACCATCGCCGAAGAGGACATGCGCAGCGCGCCGACGGACGTCATCTCGCTACTTGTTGTCGGTGAGATGTACGCCGATCGGGGCCAGATTGTGGAGGTCGAGAACCTTCTGTCCTGGACCGCGCAACTTGCGTCGTCAGATGATTGGCAGGCGCGCACTTCTTTCGTCTCAGGTCGCGCGTGCCTCCTGCGTGCCCAGGGCAGATACCGCGAGGCGCTCGCGGAGGCCGAGGAGGCGATCAAGGTGGCTGTCGAATTCGGCGGGGTGGGACATCAGGCCGTCAAGGCCGGATTTCGGACGGCGTGCAACTCTGCGTTCGCCCTGGGCGACACAGCAAAGATGGATGAACTCCTCGCCTTCGTCGACCGTCTTGGTCCAGGCGAACGGCCACCGTATCTGCATGCTCAAGCGACGCGGTTTCACGCCCGACTAGGCGACACGGAAGCCATTGAACCGTCGTTCATCGAGGCCGAGGAGAGCTTCGCTGAGCTGGGGATGCCTTTTTGGCTCGCGGTAGTTCGATTTGAGCACGCGGAATGGCTCTCGACAAATGGCAGGCAGGCTGAGGCCACCCCGATGATGACCCTTGCGACGCAAGAGTTCGAGCGCCTTGAGGCGCGCCCGTGGCTCGACCGCGCGAGGCAATCAGCCCCTGGGGCGGTCACGGTTTCTTGATTGCCGGCTGTCATGCGTTCCCCTTCGGGAGAGCCGCCAATACTGACTGGCGGCGGCGGCTCACTCCGCGGTGGGCTGACCGAACGCCAGCGAGGCCGACGGATGTGTCCGCGCCAGCCGCGCCTGTGCCCTGCCCAGCGCTGAGGGTGACAGGGAGGCGACGGTCATCGCTTCGACAAAGTCGGATCCGTTGATACGGTAGAGCGTGCAGGGCGCAATCGCTTTCACAGTCGCCGTGCGCGGACGGTGCCCGAGCAGACCGATCTCACCGAAGTAGTTGGGTGGTCCCAACACGCCGAGCGTATGTTCCGCGCCGGCCTCGCCGGCCGCGAGCACCTCGACCTCGCCGGCTGTGAGCACGAAGAAGTCATCGGCCTCGGCGCCCTCGCGAATCAGCACCGCGCCAGCTTCGACCGTCTCCTCGACTGCTGATCTCGCCAGGCGCTCCAATGCCGCTCGGGTCGCGCCGGCGAAGATGTCGAGGCTCTGCAGGGCCGTGACACGTGGCTCGATCGCGGCCAGTTCGCGCTGCGCTCTTGTGTCGAGTGCCCGGATCCATGGATACGCAGCAACACTCAACGCCGGAATCGCCAATCCCATGATCAAGAGCGTCGTGTTCAGCCCGAGGCTGCCGAGGAGGATGGGCATGAGCAATGCGCCCAGCGAGATTGCCGCCAGCACGAGGGCGAAGAAAACCCCGAAGACTCGCGCGACGACGTCCGGACTCACGAGCCGCTGCAATGCCGTGATCGCCAGCACGTCGACGATGATCGTCCCCCCACCTCGGACCACCTCCAGGAGAAATGCGATCCATGGTGAATGCACGATCGTCAGGAGCGCAGTTGGCAGGCAAAACACCGCCATCCCGATGACGATGATCGCTCCGAGGCGACGGGCAGCGGCGATGCGATTCATGAATCCTGCCATCACGATGCCGCCGACGCCGAGCGCCGCGAGCAGGTATCCGTAGCCGGTGCTGCCGGTGCCGAGCTGGTCCTTGCTCACCACGACGAAGAGCACCGTGTCAGTCCCGTACACGAAGCTCGCGAGGATGCTGAAACCGGCGAGCAGGGTCACGCTGGGGGACGAAACGAAGGCGCGCATCCCGGCCGCCATCTGCTTGAGTGGCCCGACCGCCCCGCCCTCGGTGATGTCCGACGGACGGCTGCGTATGCGCATGCGGCTCACCACCAGCGCGGAGAACCCGAAGGTGGCCGCATTGATGGCGAACACCACGGCCGGCGGACTGAACAGCAGCAACACGCCCGCGATTGCCGGGCCGACGATGATGGAGAGGTTCTCCACGGCAGACTGCGCGCTGTTGGCGGCGGCGAGATGTTCCTCCCCGACGACTGCTGGAGTGGTCGCGCGTGCCGCTGGGTCGTATGAGGACGTGCTCACCGACGTCAGAGCGGCAACCGCAATCGCGAGGAGGACGGGCCCATTCAGCGCCGCAACCACGGCCAGAGCCGTCTGGAAGCAGAGCGCGAGCGTATCGAGAGTCACCATGAGACGCACGCGTTCCATGCGGTCAGCGACCAGCCCACCGATGGGACTGGTGACGAGTGCGGTGAGAAAGCGCGTCATTGAGGCCGCGGCAACCCACGCAGGGGAGTGGGTGGCGTTGAAGACGAACACGACCAGGGCGACGTTGTATGCCCACGATCCGCTCATCGAGATGGTGAGCCCGCTGAAGAGTAGGCGGTAGTCGCGGTTGGCGAACAGCGAGCGATACCCAACTCGCGGTGTCCTCTCGCCGAGCGTGCGTCCGGTGAGCCGCGCAACCACACGGCGCCTGATCGAGGGCGGCTTCGGCTCCGTGGCGAGTTCCGTCATCGGATGTCGCCGGGCTCCTTGATACCACCGATGGCGGTGCGATTCACCCGCGGAAGCGTACTCGCCGCGATACTGTCCGCACCATGCGGTTGCGTCTCTGCGGTACGCGAGGGTCCACGCCGGCGCCTGGCATCGATTTCGCCCGTTATGGTGGCCAGACGTCGTGCGTGGCTGTCATCACGGATGACGGTGAGTGCCGGCTCATCCTCGACGCAGGCACCGGCCTGCGCCGACTGCCGGCCGCGTTGCACGGCAAGCCGTTCACAGGCAGCATGCTGCTCACCCATCTGCACTGGGACCATACGCATGGGTTGCCCTTCTGCCCCTCGGTCGACAACCCGGACGCGCACACAACGCTGTACATCCCGGAGCAGCCGGGTGGTGACGCCGAGGAGATCCTTGCCCGGGCGATGTCGCCACCGCATTTCCCCATACGCCCTCGCGAGATGCGCGGATCCTGGGAGTTCAAGCATCTCGCGCCCGGCGAACATCGCATCGAGGGCTTCGATGTCCTCGCGCTGGAGATTCCACACAAAGGGGGGCGAACGTTCGGATACCGGGTTTCTGACGGTCGGAGTGCCTTCGCCTACATGCCGGACCACGCGCCGGCCTCGCTCGGTCCCGGGCCTGAGCAGTTCGGGCCGTATCACGAGACGGCAGTGCGCTTGACGCTAGGCGTCGACATGCTACTGCACGATTCGCAATATACGAGCGAAGAATTCCCCGCGCGGGCGCATTTCGGCCACTCCAGCATCGATTACGCCGTGGGGCTTGCCGTACACGCTGGAGCGCGGCGCTTGGTGCTCTTCCATCACGACCCCTGGCGATCGGACGAGCAACTCGATAGCATCGTCACCCGCTGGTCCGACGCCTCGCTGCCGGTCACTGCGGCGATCGAGTGGGACATTCTTGACGTCGGCGTTGCCTCCGATGCGCGGCCCCGAGAGGCGCCTGACCGGTCGTCGGCATAAGGCGGGGATCGCCCTGGTTGAGTGCAGCCCGCTGAGAAACGTACCCTTGGCGGCGTGATCTGCCCGGCCTGTGGCGCTGAGAATCGGCCCGGCATGCGCTTCTGCGGCCAGTGCGGGGGCTCGCTGGCGATCCTCTGTCGAGGGTGCGGAGCAACCAACGACGCCAATCAGCTGTTTTGCGGCCAGTGTGGGGCGAAGCTCGCAGCGGATCCGGCTGCGAGCAATCCATCGCTGAACACACCCGCGACGAGCAGCCGTCCAGCGGGCGAGCCGTCGCGGCCGGCCTCGGAGCGGCGTCACATCACCGTGCTCTTCGCGGACCTGGTCGGCTTCACATCGCTGTCAGAGCAACGCGATGCGGAGGATGTCCGCGAGCTGTTGAGTGACTACTTCGCACTGGCGCGAACGGTCATCGGTCGCTACGGCGGGCGTATCGAGAAGTTCATCGGCGATGCGGTGATGGCCGTGTGGGGCGTCCCGGCCATCCAGGAGAACGACGCAGAGCGTGCGGTACGAGCAGCCCTCGAGCTCGTGGACGAGGTATCCGCATTCGGTGAGCGGGCGGGGATACCCGGGCTCCGCGCCCGGGCAGGCGTACTCACCGGCGAAGCTGCGGTCAACCTCGACGCCGACGACGAGGCCATGGTCGCGGGCGACCTCGTCAACACCGCGAGCAGAGTGCAGTCGGTTGCCGAGCCGGGCATCGTCTTTGTCGGCGACAGCACTCGGAGCGCGAGCGAGGCCGCCATCGAGTATGTGGACGCGGGGAGCCATCAGCTCAAGGGCAAACCTGACCCGATGCGACTCTGGCGCGCGGCTCGGGTGATCGCGGGGGCGGGTGGGGCGCTGCGTCCCACCGGTCTCGAGCCGCCCTTTGTTGGGCGGGAGCGAGAGCTGCGGCTGCTCAAAGAGTTCCTCCACGCCACGTCAGCGGAGGGTAGGGCACGGCTGCTCTCGGTGGTTGGCCTCGCAGGGGTGGGCAAGTCAAGGCTGGCCTGGGAGTTTTTCAAGTACATCGACGGGCTCACCGAGACCATCTGGTATCAACGCGGCCGGTGCCTGGCCTACGGCGAAGGTGTGGCGTTCTGGGCGCTGACCGAGATGGTCCGGATGAGAACCGGGATTGTGGAGAACGAGCCGCCGGACACGGCGAAACAGAAATTGCGTCTGAGCGTCGAGGAGTTCATTCACGACGAGGAGGAGCGCGCCTGGGTGGAGCCACGTGTGGCCCATCTTCTCGGGCTCGAGGAGCGCGCCGGCGCCGACCCCCGGGATCTGTACGCGGCCTGGCGGGTCTTCTTTGAGCGTATGGCGGCGCAGCACACGACGCTGCTCATCTTCGAGGACCTGCAGTGGGCGGACAGCGGACTCCTCGACTTCATCGAGTACCTGCTCGAATGGTCGCGCAGTTCGCCGATCATGGTGGTCGCCCTCGCTCGTCCCGAACTCGGTGAACGGCGTCCGGGGTGGGGTACCGGCAAGCGAGGCCTCACGTCGCTCTTTCTCGAACCACTATCGCCTGATGCGATGGGGCAGCTGCTCACAGGCCTGGTGCCAGGTCTGCCTCAGGATCTGCGCGCGCTCATCCTCGATCGGGCCGCCGGCGTCCCCCTGTATGCGGTTGAGACAGTGCGTATGCTCATCGACCGGGGGCTGCTCGTCGAGGATGGCGGCACGTACCGCGCCAAGGGGTCGTTGGAGGCGCTCGAGGTTCCTGAGAGCCTCCATGCGCTGATCGCAGCGCGCCACGACAGCCTCGCGCCGAGTGAGCGATCGTTGTTGCAGGACGCGGCGGTCCTGGGCAAGTCGTTCACCGTCGCCGCGCTCAGCGCGGTGACCAACATCCCGGAATCCGACGTCGAGGCGGTGCTCACCTCGCTGGTTGGCAAGGACCTGCTCGCGATACAGGCGGACCCGCGCTCGCCCGAGCGCGGCCAGTACGTCTTCGTCCAGGACCTGATCCGCAGCGTCGCCCATGGGACGCTGGCGCGGCGCGAGCGCAAGTTGCGTCACCTGTCGGCGGCGACGTACCTGGCCGGCTCCCGGATTGACGAGGAGGAGATTGCCGAGGTCGTCGCGGCCCATCTCGTCGAGGCGTACGACGCCGAACCCGCTGCAGCCGACGCTCCAGAGATTCGCGATCGGGCGCGGCTTGCGCTCGTGCGCGCCGCGGAGCACGCAGACTCGCTCGGCGGCGCTGCGTCGGCTCAGCGCTATTACGAGCATGCGCTCGAGCTCAGCGGCGATGATGAGACGCGAGCCGACCTCAATCAGAAGGCTGGACTAGCTGCCCGGTTGCAGGGCCACGGAACGCAGGCGAGAGCGCATTTCGAAACGGCGCAGGATCTGTACGCCGCGACAGGGCGGCCGCTTGGCCGGGCGACGGCGCTCAGCGAGCTCGGTAAGTGCGACTACGACGATGGCAACCTCGTCGGCGCGTTACAACGCTCGCAGGACGCGCTGGCCGCCATCCCCGAGAGCGGGACCGGTGCAGAGCATCAGGCGACGCTGGCGTACATCGAGGCAAGGCTCGCGAGGTTCATGTACTTCAGCAGCGATTACGTCTCGGCCCTCCCATACGTCGAGCACGCGCTGCAGGTTGCCGAGACCGAAGGCTTGTTGGATGTGTTCTGTCTGGCCCTCGATACCAAGGGCGCAATTCTCGCTGCGCGCGGACGTCGCGCCGAGGCTGACGTGCTCATCCGCGGGGCACTCGCCGTCGCACTCGAACACGATCTCACCGAGCGCGCCTGCTCGTCGTGCGCCAATCTGGCCTCGACCCTCGAGGAGGAAGACCGGATCGAGCCTGCACTCGAGATGTACGAGCAGGCCGAGGTGCTCATGCAGCGGCTGGGAGATCGTCCTAATGCTGTCGGCGCCAGGCTGAACCGCGTCCAGGGGCTTCTCGAGCTCGGCCGATGGGATGAGGTAGAGGCGATGTTCGCCGATTATCTCGAGGCCGACGCTGATGAGCTCGGATCTCGCCTGTGGCCGGGCGCGGTCGCGGCCAACGCCACTTGGCTGTTCGTTTACCGCGGCGACGCAGCAGCCGGGCGCCGCCTGGTCGAGCAAAGCGCGCCCCTGGTCGCACATTCGCAGCTGGAGATCCGCGCCCAGCATGATGCCGCTCGCGCCGCGGTCGCGAACGCCGACGGTGATCACGTCCTGGCGCTTGCGACGGCGGAGTCAACGCTTCGAGCCTGTATCGATGAGTCCTTCCCGGTGGGGATGAGGTTAGCTCTCATCGAGGCGGTGGAGGCGGCCTTCTTGCTCGGCCAGGCTTCCAAGGTCGTGGAGTTGCTGCAGCTGGTGCGAGACAACTTTCGGCCCGGACGCCAGCCGTCGGTTGACGCGCATATTCTCCGATGGGAGGCGCGCATGGCAGCCGCGCTCGATGACAATGACCGGGCCGGCGGCAAGTTCACCGCCGCGATCGACAAGCTTCGCCCGGTTGCAGCGTCCTTTCTGGCTTGCGGTAACCCGCTGCGAACTTGGAGAGTGGTTGGTTGCTCAGGGTCGCCAAGCAGACGCCCAGGAGCAGTTGGCCTCTGCTCGCGCAACGTTCGAGCAGCTGCGTGCAATCCCCTGGGTGCAACGAGCGCGCATCGCGGGGCAGCGGGTGGGGACAGAACCGGCGAGTCTGGCTCAATAGCACGATCACGCCGCCTTGATCGCGTAGCCGATGTACGAAACGCGCAGGTCCCTGGTCACGACGAAACGCGCTCGCTGACCCAGCTCTCCATATGAGATCCGACCTCTGCGGGCCTGCAGAAGCATGCGGATCAGCTGAGGTGGTTTCACACCGGGGGCGATGCCGGTCATGTCGCGGCCCTCGAGGCCGTGGCGGCGGAGTATCCCGCTGAGCTCATCCGGGGTGATGAACTGCTCCCAGGCATGGAGGTTGGGTGGCATCAACCGCGTGAGACGCCAATCCTGGAAGAGCGTGATCATCACCAACTTGCTCGTGCGCGTCCGGTTGATGGTGTCGAACAGGTAGACACCGCCGGGCCGGAGCACGCGAGCGGTTTCGCTGATGACCGCGTCGAGGTCATCGACGTGCTCGAGCACGTCAACGCAGCAGGCGATGTCCACGCTCGCCCCGTCGAGCGGAAGATGCTCCCCTGATCCTACGCGATAGTCGATGTGCAGGCCGGCCGCTGCAGCGTGCGAACGCGCCGTGGCGAGCGACGCGGCGGACGGATCAACCCCGATGACCTGTGCGCCGAGCCGAGCGAGCTCCTCGGCAAACAGGCCGCCACCACAGCCGATGTCCACCACGGTCTTACCGCTTGGGTCCACGCCGCGATCGCGAAGCACTCGGGTGAAATAGCCGAGCCTTGCCGGGTTGATCGCAGTCCGGATTGCGTTCAAGGGCTGGTGTTCGTCCCACCAGATGTCGCCGGACCGGTTGTAGATCTCGTTGTCCACCGGCATGGTGTGGGGGCTGCCTACCGCAGCGGCTCGACAACGGACAGATCGTGGGCGAGGACGATGCGTCGCGGGTCGAACTGCAACATCCGATCCATCCAGGCGCAATGCGGTGGAATCTCCGCGTCGTCGCTGTCTCGGTGCGCCACTGCAGCGCGCAAGTCGGCGGCGAACTCGGTCGCGGTATCGTGCGCTTGACCCGCGAGGACGACGGTGCCGTCGTCGCAACGCACGACAACCGACTGATGCCCCGGCGTGTGTCCTGGCGTCGGGAGGATCCACAACCCTGGCAGGAGCTCGAGTTCGCCGTCGATGACCTGGTAGTCGGCGTCAGCGAAGTCGACCGCCTCGGAGATGGTGTACCCGGGTTCACGCGCGCTCGCCAGCTCCGTCGCTTGCACGACGATGGGACGCCCGGCGAACGCCGGATTACCGCCGCAGTGGTCGAAATGCAGGTGACAGTTGATGATCCAGCGCACGTCCTCCACTGCCGACCCCACACCGCGCAGCGCCTCTGCGAGGGGTCGCCGCCGCGGACGGTAGTGCGCCTCGGTTTCAGCGTCGGCGACGCCGAGGCCGGTATCGAACAGAACGAACCCAGCGGGATGGGCGATCAGGTAGCCGAGGAGGGATTCCACGCGCGTTTCGCCGGTCAGGGTTTCCGACGCCGGCCGGATGAAGTACCCGAAGTCGACCCGCCGGATCTCGTCGATGATCACAGTGGTGTCGGGGTCACGTCTCCCTGCTCGGAATCTGCTTGCTCTCCACGAGGAACGCTTCGAGGTGGGTGACCACGAAGCGGTGGTCCTCGATTTGGGGCAGCCCTGACACCGCCACCGTGCCGATGCACCCGCTGGCTCCGAGCATCACCGGAAATGCACCGCCGTGGGCGGCGAACATGCTGACGTCCAGGCGAGAGTCGGTATCGAAGTCGCGGCCGTCGGCGCGGAATGTGCAGCCGACGAAATACGACGAGTGACCGTAACGCTCGGCGACGGCTGCCTTGCGCGAGAGCCACACGTCGTTGTCCGCCGAGGACCCTGGCAGAGCGGCGTGGAACAGACACTGGCCGTTGCGCCGGATCGCGATTGCGACCGGCAGGCGCGCCTCCCGCGCCGCGGCGCGCAGGCGTGACCCGAGCTCCCACGCGACGTCGTGGTCGAAGCGCGTAAAGACCAGGCGCTCTTCTTCCGCCAGCAGCGCGGCCAGCTGTTCGGCGGCGGCTTCGTTCACGGAGCGGGCACCGGCACGACGGCGCCGGTGGTGGCGCTGGACCTGGCTGCCTCGAGCAGGGTTGCGGTGGCGACGGCATCACGCGCATTCACGGGTGGCGGGTTGCTGCCGCGAACCGCTCCCGCGAAGGCCGGGTAGAACCGATCCCATCGACCACGCTCGGTGGCGTATGGCCCGGCCGCCGTCCCCCGGTACAGGGTGCCGTGGCTCTCGGGTGGCTCAACGCCCCACCCCGCGCCGAGGGACGCGGGAGTCTCACCGGCGATCAGATCGTTCTCCTGGGTGTCGGCGGGTCCGAGCACGTAGGTCGCCTCGGTGCCCGTGACCCTGTAGCGCGGGCCAGGCGCGAATTGGCTCCAGCTTCCCGACAGGTGGGACTGGGCGCCACTCGCATGGGTCACGGCGATGAACACGTCGTCGTCGAGGCCGGAGTCGCGAATCCGCCACTCCGCGTAAACGCTCACCGCCGGGCCGAGCAACACCAGGGCCTGGTCCGCGAGATGGCTGCCGAAGTCGCGCAAGGTGCCACCACCGGATTTGCCTGGCCCTCGCTGCGGTGCGTAGCGTTCGAAGCGTGACTCGAAACGGGTGACCATCCCGAGCTCGCCATCGTCGACGAGTTTCCGAACGGTGAGGAAGTCCGAATCCCAGCGCCGGTTCTGGTACGGACTCAGGAGGAGCCCGCGCTGCTCGGCGAGATCGACCGTGTGCCGCGCAGCCTCGGGATCGAGCGCGAACGGTTTGTCGCACACGACCGCCAGACCCAGCTGTAGGGCCTGCTCGGTGAGGCTGGAATGGGTTTCCGCCGGCGTCGAGATGGCCACCGCTTCGACGCCGGCATCGACGAGCGCGGCGAGCGACGCGAAGGTCCGCGTGCCGGGCAGCTCACGGGCAACCAGCGCCTGGCGCTCGGAAGAGGAGGTCATGACCCCGACCAGATCGCACTCGGGCGCCGACGCGATCAGCGGGGCGTGGAAGTAGCGGCCGCCGAACCCATAGCCGACCAGGCCGAACCGTACCGGGGTCATGACCTACCTCGCGGGTCGCGCCCGGAGGCGATGGTGTCGCGGTCGCCGGTCATCGCTCACTCGGATAGACCACGCCCAGCGCGGCTCGCGCGCCGTCGAGGATCTCGAGGATGGCGATCGTGTCGGCATGCGGTATCAGCGGGCTCTCCATGAGCCCGGCGCGGAGGCAGCGGTCGACCTCCTCGATCTCGGGTCCGTAGCCGTGACCCCGTCCGGCCAGCGGGTCGTCAAAGTGAGTTTCGCCCGCGTCGCTGTGGACGATCATCCCGCCGGGACGGTAGGCCACCGGGAGGAACGAGATCCAGCCTTCGCTGCCGAGGATGGCTGCCTCGTTGGGGGCATGGATGGATGCCGACGCCCAGAGTTGCGCGCCCGGGCGGCCGCCGTACAGCCACTCCATGGCGACAGTGTCATCGGATCCGGTCGGTGACAGGGTGCCGATGGTCCGGACCTCGTCCGGACGACCGAGGAAGAGGTACGCGAAGGTGGCGGGGTAGACCCCGAGGTCGAGGAGGGCGCCGCCCCCGTTCTCGACGTCGTAGAGCCGGTGGGTGGGGTCGAACGCGAGTCCGAGTCCGAACTCGTTGCGCAGACCGCGGACCGCACCGATGACCCCGTCGGCGATCAACTGCTGGGCCTGGCGGATCAGCGGGTTGGCGCGAGTCCACATGGCCTCCATCGCGAACACACCGGCCTTGGTCGCGGCTGTGAAGACCTCGCGCGTGTCGGCGGCGTTCAGACACACGGGCTTTTCGATGAGGACGGCCTTGCCGGCTTCGATCGCCAGGAGCGCGTGCGCACGGTGGTGGGGGTGTGTGGTGGTCACGTAGACGACATCGATCTCGTCATCGTTCACCAGAGCGCTGTAATCGCCGTAACTTCGCGCAGCGCCGTGGCGGTCGGCGAACCGCGCGGCGCGGTCTGCATCTCGCGCGGCCACGGCGGCGACGACGTTGCCGTCGGTCAGGTTGATATCGCCGCTGACGATGTCCGCGATATAGCCGGCGCCGAGGATGCCCCAGCGAATCGGTCGGCCGTCGGCGATTGGGAGTGGCATTGGTGATCAGTCCCTCTGTCAGTGGGATTCGCGAGAAACTCTGTCGCCTGTGGACCCGACCAGGAAGTCGAGGTCCGCACCGGTGTTGGCCTGCTGGACGGTCTCGACGTAGAGCCGCTCCCAGCCGCGTATGGGTTTCGCGTAGGCGTCGACGGTGGCCTGGTTTGGTGTCCGCGCCGCCAGCTCGGCCGCGGGAATGTCGATGTCGATCCGTCGTCCCGGGACGTCGAGGATCACAAAGTCGCCGGTGCGAACGAGCCCGAGCGGACCCCCGGCGGCGGCTTCGGGCGACACATGGAGCACCACCGTGCCATACGCAGTTCCGCTCATCCGGCCGTCACAGATGCGAACCATATCGCGCACGCCCTGGCGCAGGAGTTTGGCCGGCAGCGGCAGGTTCGCCACCTCGGGCATGCCGGGATAGCCCTTCGGGCCGCACCCACGGAGGATCAGAACCGAGTTGGCGTCGACGTCCAGGTCCGGGTCGTCGATGCGAGCGTGCATGTCCTCGATCGAGTCGAAGACGAGGGCCCGTCCGCGGTGCTGCAACAGGTGGCCGGACGCCGCCGCAGGCTTGATCACCGCGCCGCCCGGGGCCAGGTTGCCGTAGAGGACGGCAATGCCCGCGTGCTGCTGCAGCGCCTCCGAGCGGGTGTGGATGACCTCGTGATCCCAGATCGCGGCACCGGCGAGATGTTCGACGAGCGGTGTGCCGGTGACAGTGAGTGCGGTGGGATCGAGCAGGTCCCTCACCTCACTCAACACGGCATGCAGACCGCCGGCGCGGAAGAAGTCCTCCATCAGGAAACGGCCTGCCGGCTGCAGATCCACGAGCAGCGGAACCTGGGAACCGGTGAGGTCGAAGTCGTCCTGGGTGAGTTCGATGCCCAGGCGTGCGGCGATGGCGAGCAGGTGGACAACCGCGTTGGTCGAGCCCCCGATCGCGGCCAGCGCGACGATCGCGTTGAGGAACGAGCCGCGAGTCAGCAGCGCAGATGGCGTTCGATGGGCCGCGACCATCTCGACCGCAAGCCTGCCGGTGTCATGGGCGCTCTGGAGCAGCCGGCTGTCGGGAGCAGGCGTCCCGGCCACACCGGGCAACACCATCCCGAGTGCCTCGGCGACCAGCGCCATCGTCGAGGCGGTGCCCATGGTGTTGCAGTGGCCGCGGCTGCGAATCATCGACGACTCCGACTGGAGGAACTCGGCCTCGGACAGGGTCCCGGCGCGAACCTCCTCCGACAGGCGCCACACGTCGGTGCCACACCCCAGCGCCTGGCCGTGGAATGTACCGGTCAGCATCGGGCCGCCGGGAATCACCACGGCGGGAAGGTCGACCGAGGCTGCCGCCATCAGCAACGCCGGGATGGTCTTGTCGCAGCCGCCGAGCAGGACCACCCCGTCGATCGGGTTGGCGCGGAGCATCTCCTCGGTCGCCATCGCGGCCATGTTTCGCCAGAGCATGGCCGTCGGGCGGACCAGGGTCTCGCCGAGAGAGATCACCGGCAGGTTCAGCGGAATGCCGCCGGCTTCATAGACGCCCTGTTTGACGCTCTCGGCAACCTCGTTGAGGTGCGCGTTGCAGGGAGTCAGGTCGGAGGCGGTGTTGGCGATGGCGATATGCGGACGGCCGTCGAAGGCGTGGGCAGGGAGACCGCGACGCATCCACGCCCGATGGATGTACGCGTTGCGATCGGTCCCCCCGTACCACTGCGCGCTTCGTTGCCGCACCACGCTCACCACCTTTGCAATCCCGGACGAGGCTCCATAGCGAGGCTCTATATTGTCGAGCGCTGATGGCAGTGCGTCGCCGCCGCTTCGCCGTCACCTCGTGAAGCGGTTTCACGCAGTTCCCGCCTCCGAGGAGCGCTACGGCCTCGCCGAGGGTCCGTACTGGGACGGCGACCGAAAGCGGGTGCTCTGGGTCGACATCAACGCCGGAGACGTGCACACCGCAACCCTCTCCGCGCAGCGTGTGATCCACGAGACGGCGCTGCACCTCCCCGAGACGGTCGGCGCGGTGGTGAGCTCGAGACAGGGTGAGCTCCTGGTCGCGGGAGCACGACGCCTGTACTACGTGTCTCCCGAGGGTGCCGTCAGCCCCGGCCCGAGCATCCTCCCCGAGCACGTCGACAGCAGGCTGAACGACGGCGGGTGCGATCCGGCCGGACGATTTCTGGTGGGCAGCCTTGCCCTCGACGACCGGGCGTACGCGGAGGTCCTGGTCCGGGTGGAAGCGGACGGCCGGCTCGTGGTGCTCGACGAGGATCTCGGCATGTCAAACGGCCTCGCGTTTTCGCGTCACGGCGACCAGCTCTACAGCGTCGACACCACGCCCGGCATCGTGTGGGTCCGCGACTACGACTCCGCCGACTGGAGCCGCCGGTCGGCGTCGCGAATTCCTGCGTCTGGAGGGCGACCAACCCGACGGCCTCTGCGTGGACGGTGAGGGAAACCTCTGGATCGCCATGTGGGGACTTGGGCAGGTGCGCTGCTACTCCCCATCGGGCGCCCACCGTGCGGTCGTCGACGTGGCCGCGCCGAATACGACCAGCGCCGCCTTCGTTGGAGCGTCCCTTGACACGCTCCTGATCACCACCGCGTCGGAGCAACTCTCGGACGCGCAGCGCGCGCGATATCCCGACTCCGGCCGGTTGTTCACCGCCAGAGTCGGCGTGAGCGGGCTGCCCGTGCACCGCTGGGCGGGCTCCAGGGGCGTGCCATCTCCGGCCTCACACTCAAGGCGAACACCGCATGAGGGCGTTCGTTGTCACGGCGCCGCACGAAGGTGCCGTCCAGGAGGTTCCCAACCCGATCGCCGGCCCTGGACAGGTCGTCGTCGACATATCCCGAGCCGGGGTCTGCGGCACCGACGTCGAGTTCTGGACCGGCGAGATGGCCTACCTACACCAGGGACACGCCCGATACCCGCTTCGGCCCGGGCACGAGTGGTGCGGCGTGGTCTCGGCGCTCGGTGCCGGGGTGGACGCAACCTGGCTGGGTCGGCGGGTGACGGGCGACACCATGCTCGGCTGCGGGCACTGTGATCGCTGCAGTTCCGGTCATCACAACGTTTGCGAGGAGCGCGTCGAGATCGGCATCCGGCGGTGGCTTCCCCGGCGCCCTGGCCGAGCAGCTGGCGGTGCCGGCAACCGCGTTGCTGGCGTTGCCGGACAGCGTGGACGATGCCGCCGGCGCGATGGTCGAGCCTGGCGGCAACGCGCTCCGTTCGGTCCGGGCGGCCGCACTCTCGGCAGGCGACCGTGCGCTGGTGCTCGGCACCGGGACGATGGGGCTTCTCGCCGCCGAGTTCGCCCGCGCCGGGGGCGTGGACGTTCATCTCATGGGCCGATCGCCGGATGGCCTCAACTTCGCCCAGGCCCTTGGTTTCGCCGGAGTTCTGGCGGCGCGCCGATCTACCGCGGCTGCGCTGGGACGCGGTCATCGACGCCACCAACGCAGCCGAACTCCCGGCACTCGCGCTCGATCTGGTGGAGCCCGGGCAAGCGGGTCGTCTACCTTGGACTCTCCGGCACCCCCAGCCTCGTCGACACCCGCACGATCGCGCTCAAGGACGTCACCGCGGTGGGAATCCTTGCCGCGTCTCAGGGTCTCGCCGGGACGATCGAGCACTACGCCGCCGGCACGGTCGACCCGAGACCGCTCGTCGCTGCCACGGTCGGGCTCCACCGGGTTGGTGACGTGCTGGCCGGATGGCGACCCCGCACGGGATCTGGGGGACCGAAGCTCCACATCGACCCACGACTGCAAGACGACACCACATGGAGAGTGCACGCACATGAATGACTTCGACGGACTGGTCGCGGTGATCACCGGTGGCGCAAGCGGCATCGGAGCCGCCACCGCAACCCATCTCCTCGGGCGCGGCGCCACCGTGGCGGTCCTTGATCGCGTGTACCCGGCAGTCACGCGCGCGGCGGTGCTGGAGGTCCCGTGCGACGTCGCAGACCCCGACTCCACGCGCACCGCCGTCGACACCGTGGCCAGCGCACTCGGATCGATCGACATTCTGGTCAACAACGCGGGGATCGGAGCGACCGGCGACGTGACTCAGAACGAGGATGACGAGTGGCATCGCGTGTTGAGCGTCAACGTCATCGGCATCGCCCGCGTCACCCGCGCTGCGCTGCCGTATCTGCGCCGGTCGAGCAATGCAGCGATCGTCAACACCTGCTCCGTGGTCGCCGACGTCGGCGTCCCCCAGCGCGCGCTGTACTCGGCGAGCAAGGGGGCGGTGCGGTCGTTGACCCTCGCGATGGCCGCGGACTTTGTCACCGAGGGCATCCGAGTCAACGCCGTCACTCCGGGAACCGCAGACACCCCATGGGTGCGACGGCTGCTCGACCAGGCGTCCGACGCGGATGCGGCCGCCGCCGCCCTGCGCGCGCGCCAGCCGATGGGCCGCCTGGTCACCGCCGACGAGGTCGCGTTCGCCATCGCCTACCTGGCCAGCCCACTGTCGGGGTCGACCACCGGCACGATGCTCGCGGTCGACGGTGGCATGGCCGGCATACGCGTGGGGTAGCGTCGCGTCTCGAGCGTTCAGATGCCGGTCCGGTGGGTCCAATCTCCCGCGAGCATCGTGGCCGCGACCGGCATGGTTCGCAGGGCGCTCGGTTCAGCGCTGAACGGGTCGCCGTCGAGCACCATGATGTCGGCAGGGTCGCCGGCGCGGAGCGTCGCGTCACCGCGTCCCGGGGGCATCGACGCGGCGAGCGCCTCGGCGACGGTGATCTCCTGCTCGGGATGCCAGCGAGCACGCTCATCTCGGGTGCGGTGAACAGCGGCGCCGACGGCCAACCACGGGTCAAGCGGCGCAACCGGCGCGTCGGAGCCGAAGACGAGGACCGCGCCGGCATCGAGGAGCGAGCGGAGCGGGAACGCGCGCCGCGAGCGTTCGGCCCAGTAGCGGTCAGCGACGTCTCGATCGTCGAGAGCATGCTCGGGTTGGACGCTCGCGATCACTCCCAACTGCGCGAAGCGGCCCAGGTCCGCGTCGTCGAGCAATTGCGCGTGCTCGATGCTGCCGCGCGCACCGGTTTGCGCGAACGCTTGCAACGCGATGGCGTTGGCACGATCCCCGATGGCGTGGATCGCGCATTCGAAGCCGGCGTCCCTGGCGCGCAGCATGAGTCGCGAAAGCTCGCGTGCCGTTACGAGGAGAACGCCATTCTCCTCGGCAGCGCCGCGGACGCGGGATACGCGTCGTAACAGAACGCGGTGCGTGTGTTCAGCGAGCCGTCGGTGATGATCTTCAGAGGCCCAGCGATGAGCAGCCCGCCGGTGCCGCCGATGACGGCCCCGGTGTGCAGGTGTTGCGCAATGGCGTCGTCGAGTTGCTCCGGCCACACGGCGCTGGCGACGCGCAGCGATCGATTGCCCTCCGTCATCCGGCGCCGCCACGCCTCGAGCGACCACGGCTTCTCCATGTCCACGATGCCGACAACGCCTCGAGCAGCCGCGGCCCGCGACGCGGCGTGGCACCACGCATCGGCGACCTCATCGGCAACCATCCCGACCTGACCGATGACCCCCATCGCCGCGTCCTCGCGCAGCAGCCCGGTCGTGTGGCCCGCGTGTCCGAACCGGCGGAGCGCGGCAGTGCTGAGCCACGCGCTGTGCAGATCGGCACTGATGAGCACCACCGGCAGCTCGCCGCACATCTCGTCCAGCACCTCGCGATGCGGCGCATCCGGCCAGAGCGCATCGCGAAATCCGTATCCGACCACGGGCATGTCGAGATCCTGTTGGGAGCTGGCGATGTGGGTCGCAAGCAAGCGCGCCGCTGCGGCCGCTGTGTCGACACCGGAAAGATCGAGACGCGCCCTGATCTGCGCCCACTGGTCGAAGTGCACATGGCGGTCCCAGAGCCCGGGCAGCAGAAACCGGCCATCGACATCGACCACCTCTGCCGTCTGCGCTCGGCCCTCGATGTCGCCGATTTCAGCCACATGCCCGTCGGCAACCAGGACGTCCTGGGGTGGCGCTTGCGGCGCGAGGCGCGCCTGACGGAACAGAACGGTCGTCAATGCGACGGCACCACGACGCGTGCACAGCGTGGTCCACTGTGACCGATGCACGGATTGGCGACCGCTATGGTCATCGGGATTTCGGTCATCGCACTCGTCGCCACGTTAGCGGCGAGCGAGTTCCTCGTGCGCGGCGTCGGGCGTCTGGCTCGCAACCTCGGCCTGCTCGGTGGCGTCGTCGGTTTGATCGTAGCCCTCGGCGCGGATTCGCCGGAGATCTCGTCGTCGGTCTCCGCCGTCGCCAATGGGTCGGCTGCAACCGGGGCGGGCATCGTCTTCGGCTCGAACGTGTTCAACATCGCCGTGCTCCTCGGTGGGGCAGCGCTCGCCGCGGGGTCGGTGAGGATCCCGCCTGCAGCGCTGGCGATCGACGCGGGCGTCGCGATCCTGGTGACACTGGCGATCGGTTTGGTCGTGCTCGGCGCGCTACCTGTAGTGGTCGGCCTGTTCCTGATGCTCGTCGTGTTCGTCCCGTACGTCGTCTTTCTGATCCTGCGCACGTCGACCATCGCGCGGCTGCCGCTTGACAACCGGCTGAAAGCCCTGCTCGTCAGTGCGTCGCGTGAAGCAGGCGTTGAGGGAATCGAACTCGAGACCGAGCTCGAGGAGCGGAGCCAAAGCGCCCCGGCGCGCAGCTGGCGCCCGGTCGTGCTGATGGCACCAGCTTTGCTGGTCATCGTGGTCGGGTCGCTGCTCATGGTGCAGGGTGCCGTCACGCTCGGAGAGCGCTGGGGCGTCGCCAGCGTGCTGGTTGGTGTGGTTGCGCTGGCCGCGGCGACAAGTCTTCCGAATGCGTATGCGGCAATTCGACTGGGGCGGGATGGCCGCGGCGCAGCCGTTGTCAGCGCGACCTTCAACAGCAACACGTTGAACTTGATCGCCGGCATCGCGGTGCCGATCATTCTCTTTCCGGCGCTGCGGGGCTCGGTCCCGGCAGGCTACATGGTATGGCTGGTCGGCACGAGCGTGCTCGCGCTCATCCTGCTTGCAGCCGGTCTCAACCGTCGCGGCGCAGCTCTGCTTCTCCTGGTCTACGCTGGATTTGTCGCATACGCCGTGCTCACGGCCTAGGCGCGGTACCTCCAGAACTGCGGGAGCACCGCGCTCAATACCGCAGTACCGACCACGCACAGAATGCCGCCGCTCACGACCGACGCGCGCACACCGGCAAGCGATCCGACGATTCCCGACTCGAGGTTGCCCATCGCCGGCCCTGACGTGTAGCTGATCATCTCGATACCCGCAAGGCGTCCGCGCATCGCGTCCGGGATCGTCTGGTTCCAGAGCGTGGTCCGAAACAGCCCGCTGATCATGTCGGCCGCACCGGCGGCGACAAGCGCCAGCAGCGCCACCCAGAGCGACGGCGCGAACCCAAACGCCACGATCGCGACGCCCCAACTCGCTGCGGCGAAAGCGATCGCACGTCCGTGGTGGCGGACGGACCGCGTCCAACCGCTGGTGACCGTCGCGAGCAGCGAGCCGACTGAGGGCGCCGTGTACAGCAATCCGAGGGCCGCCGGTCCGCCGAGCCCCGACGCGATCTGCGGGAAGAGCGCCATCGGCATGCCAAAGAACATCGCATTGATGTCGACCAGGTACGAGCCGAGCAGATCCTGGCGGCCGGCCGCGTAGCGCAGGCCGGCGAGCGCTGCTCGAAGACTTACTCCCTCGGCGTCGGGCGCGGGCGGCACGGCACGCATGAGCGTCAGCGCCACCGTGGCCACGAGAAACGTTGCCACGTCAACCCCATAGGTCACCGGCAGCCCGATGGTTGCGATGAGAATGCCGGCAACCGGTGGGCCGAGCACCTGGCCAAGGTTGCCCCGGAGCGATTCGAGCGCGGCCGCGGCGGTCAGCTTGTCACGGGGGACGATTCGGGGCACGAGGGCGTCCAGCGAGGGCCGCTCCAACGCGTCGACCCCGGCTGCGGCAACGACAACGACGAACAGCACCCAGAGCTGTGGTCGGGGCAGCGCCGCATTGACGACGAGGACGATGACGATGCCGCAGGCGCTGATCTGGGTGATGCGCACCATGCGCCGCCGATCGACCGTGTCGGCAAGCGCCCCTCCGACGAAGGACATCAGGAGTATCGGGGCCAACTCGGCGAGGCTGACCAAGCCGACCACGAGTGATGAGCGTGTGAGCTCATACGCCTGGAACGGTATCGCGACGTAGGTGATCATGCTGCCCGCGAAGGAAACGCCCTGGCCGATGAAGAGCAGCCGGAATTCTCTCGACTCACGAAGCGGCGTGACATCGATCGCGAGCGATGTGACGTGCCGCCGCACGGCCGATCGCCGCGTGCGGGCGGTCTCGCTCGCCGGCCGAGACTCCATCTGCGGATCCGGCGTCGCGCGCGTGTGCGGCGGTGGCTCCTCGGACACCGTGCAACTCTGCGACTTAACGGCCGCCTGTGGCTCTGATGAGCAAAGCAAGCCTCGAAACTTGACCATTCCAGTCTGGATTTGCTACCGTCGGTGGCGATGGGCGCCCCGGTTTACGGATTGACGCGCTGCCTGTGGCTCGACGACGGCTGTTGCGGCTCCGCCATCTGTAGTCGCTGATCAGCGACCCGCCGTCACGTCCGCTCACGAGGGTGCGACCCGTGGACATCAATGCCACTCATCAACCGTCGTTCAAATGAGGTTATGTCATGTCTGTCACCGATGAATTGGTAAAGAACAACGAGCAGTACGCCGCCAGTTTTGACAAGGGCAGCGCACCGCTTCCGCCCGCGCTTGGGGTTGCGGTCGTCGCGTGCATGGATGCGCGACTGCATGTCAGCGCGATCCTCGGTCTCGAGATCGGCGACGCACACATCATCCGCAACGCCGGTGGGGTCGTGACCGATGACGCCATCCGTTCGCTGGTGATCTCACAGCGACTGCTCGGAACCAGGGAGATCATCCTCATCCACCACAGCGACTGCGGGATGGTCACCTTCACGGACGATGCTGTGAAGGCGCAGATCAAGGAGGACACCGGGATCCGCCCGCCCTTCGCGCTCGAGGCGTTCCCTGACGTCGCCGACGACGTCCGACAGTCGATCGCTCGCATCAAGGCGAGCCCATTCATCCCGAACCGCGAGAGCGTCCGCGGATTCGTGTATGACGTCACCACCGGCCGGTTGGGTGAGATCGAACCCGACCGCGAGCTGACCGGCGCGTCGTCCGCAGTCGCCGACGGGGTTGCTCGATAAGCTCGCGAAACCACTGCAATCAAGCCCTTGCCCTGCGCCTGCGCGGGGCAGGGGGCTGCAGCGGGTTTGTTCGCAACCGTACGCAGCCGACGGTTCCAGAGTTGTCGTGCCTCGTCCACACGACACGCCGTGACCACCCGACTGAGGACGTGACACAACGGTCACACGCACCGGCCGCAGCGGACAAGTTCGCTCCTCAATCTCGGGCAAGCGACGTGCGCCACGCGCACAAACTAGGTACCACCAAAGTTGCGCACAGGCATGTGCCTTACTGCACAAACAAAGTGCGCAGTTGTCCACATTGTGCACAGGGTTGTGCGTCTCAAACGCGTCGCGCTCCGCGTGCAGCAGTATGCAACGTGATGGTTGACAGGGGGTCATGGGCGCGGCGTACACTCAGTCAGTGACATCGGAGGCGGGCGGGTTGAGGCATTCAGAGCGAGCCATCATGCCGCGCAGAATCTGCGCACGGGTGGGATGCGACGAGCCGGTGCACAAGCCGACGGCGAAGTACTGCAGCATCAAGTGCTGCTCGATCGATCCCGCGCGTCACGAGCGGTTGCGCAACCAGGCACGCCGCGCGTCCGCACGTCCGATCCCGATGCTGCGTCAACTCCGGTTCGAGTTCCAGGCCACAGGCTTCGACCCCGAGGCGCAACTGACCGTGCTGTGTCAGTCACGCGAGGACGTCCCCTCGGGCATGTCCCGCCTCACCGGCTGACGCACACACCCAGATCACCGAGCGCCGTCGGGTGGACTGCGTAGAATCGGCGTCGCATGCCAGACGAGATCGTCGACGACGCCGCTGAGGCTGGCGCACCACTTCCAGCGCCTGCCGAGCCCACTCTCGAGATCCTTCGCCATAGCGCCGCCCACCTGATGGCGGCCGCGGTGGTCGATTTGTTTCCCGGCGCCCAGTACGACGTCGGGCCTGCGATCGAAGACGGCTTCTTCTACAACTTCCGCCTCCCCGGTGGACAGCACTTCGTGGACGACGACCTCCAGCGGATCGAGTCACGCATGAACGTTCTCTCCGGCAGGAAGATCGCGTTCGTGCAGGAGGAGGTGCCGCGTTCGCAGGCGGTCGAGATGTTCACCGCCATGCACCAGGACTTCAAGGTGGACATCGTCAACCGGCTGCCCGACGATGTCGCCACGGTCAGCATCTACCGGACCGGCGAGTTCGTCGACCTGTGCCGTGGCCCGCACGTTCCTGACACCGGGTGGCTCGCGGCTGTGCATGTGCTCCGCATCGCCGGCGTGTACTGGCGCGGCGACGCGCGCAACGAGCAGCTGCAACGCGTATACGGCACGGCGTGGTTCACGAGGGACGAGCTCGATGCGTACATGCACCGTCTCGAGGAGGCCCGCAAACGCGACCACCGGCGGCTCGGCGCCGAGCTCGACCTGTTCTCGTTCCCGGACGAGATCGGCTCGGGGCTGCCGGTGTTCCATCCCAATGGCGGGCTCGTGCGCAAGCTCATGGAGGACTACTCACGCCAGCGCCACGAGGAAGCCGGCTACTCCTTCGTGAACACCCCGCACATCACCAAGGAGGACCTCTTCAAGGTCTCCGGGCACCTCGAGTGGTTCGCCGAAGGGATGTTCCCACCCATGGAGCTCGACGAGGGCACGAAGTACTACCTCAAGCCGATGAACTGCCCGATGCACATCCTCATCTATCAGAGCCGGATGCGCTCGTACCGCGAATTGCCCTTGCGGCTCTTCGAATTCGGCAGTGTCTATCGCTACGAGAAGTCGGGCGTGATCCATGGGCTCACCCGGGTGCGCGGGCTCACCATGGACGACGCGCACATCTTCTGTTCGCGCGAGCAGATGATGGACGAGCTCATCTCCCTGCTCGACTTCACTCTGGGGCTGCTTCGCGATTTCGGGCTCACCGACTTCTACCTCGAGCTCTCGACCCGACCCGAGCACAAGGCGGTCGGCACGGTGGAGGAGTGGGACGTCGCAACTGGCGCCCTCCGCCTCGCCGCCGAGGGTCGCAACCTCGAGCTCGTGCTCGACGAGGGTGGCGGCGCGTTCTACGGGCCTAAGATCTCGGTGCAGGCGCGGGACGCAATCGGACGGACGTGGCAGATGTCGACGATTCAGGTCGACTTCCAGTTCCCGCAGCGATTCGACTTGCACTTCGTCGATGACAGCGGCGCCGAGCAGCAGCCGATCATGATCCACCGCGCGCTGTTCGGCTCCATCGAACGCTTCTTCGGGATTCTGCTCGAACATTACGCCGGCCATTTCCCGCTCTGGCTCGCCCCGGTGCAGTGTGCGATCGTCCCGGTCCAGGACGACAGTGACGAGGTGATGGCATACATCCGCAGTCTCGCCGCGGCCATGCGCGACCGGGGCTTGCGCGCGTCGATCGACGAACGTCATGGCGAACGTATGCAGGCGCGCGTGCGTGATGCGGAACTCAAGCGTATTCCCTACGTGGTGGTCATCGGCAAGCGCGACGTTGAGCGCGGTGACGGCGTGATTCGTGTCCGGGACGTGCGCCGCAACGCGCAGGAGGATGTCTCGACGGGCGCGCTCATCGATCGTCTGGCCGCCGAGGTGAGCGAGCGGCGTCCCGAGTGAGACGGGTCCGGCCCCGCAGCGCGCAGGAAACTCTCTCTACCCGCGCGCCACTTCGCGGCGAGGCCAAGCTGCGCGCCGCGCTCACCGGATTCGACGTGCGCGTCGCCGGGAGGGTCTGCCTCGACCTCGGCGCGGCGGCCGGTGGCTTCACTCGGGTCCTGCTCGAGGCGGGCGCGTCGCGCGTGTACGCGGTCGACGCGGGGTTCGGTCAGCTGCTCGGATCGCTCCGCCAGGATCCGCGCGTCGTGAACCTCGAGGCTACCAACGTGGCCGCCCTCGACACTCGCCTTGTTCCCGATCCGATCGAGGTGGTCGCCATCGACGTCTCGTACCTTGCACTGGCTGCCGCGGTCGTCCAGCTCGATCGCATCACGATCGCATCAGACGCGGACCTGATCGGCCTCGTCAAGCCGATGTTCGAGCTCCGACTGGCGACAGCTCCGTCCGACCCGCTGATCGTCGACGCCGCGACCGAGCGTGCCTCGGCGGGCATCGTCGCAGCCGGTTGGGAGGTCATGAGCGCCATGCCATCGCCGGTGCTCGGTGGGCGTGGGGCAGTCGAGGCCCTGGTGCACGCCCGGAGATCACGATGACCTCGCGGCAGGTTTGGGGGCTCCGCGCGCGTGTTATATTCAGCGGCCGACGCCCATGGTTGGGCGCCGCAAAGCAGGACCGCCAGGTACGGCCCTCACCTTCCGGGCTTGCCTTGAAGGTCCAGCACCCGAACCCTGGATAGCGGAACCGCTGTCCAGTTTTTTATATCCACAAGGAGGCCGCGCCGATCGCATTCCGAGAGCTCAGGGTCAACGACCAGATTCGCATCCCCACGGTCCGGCTGTTTGACGACACCACCGGCGAACAGCTGGGAATCGTGACCATCGAACGAGCGCGAGAGCTCGCCGCCCAACGTGAACTCGACCTGGTCGAGGTGGCACCTCAGGCCCAACCGCCGGTGTGCCGCCTCATGGACTACGGGCGCTTCAAGTTCGAAGCCCTGAAGAAGGAGAAGGAAAGCCGCAAAGAGCACAACACCATCAACGTCAAGGAGATGAAGCTGCGTCCGAAGATCTCGGAGCACGACTTCCAGACCAAGTTCGGGTCGGTTCGTCACTTCCTCCACGACGGCGACAAGGTCAAGCTCACGATCATGTTTCGTGGGCGCGAGATGGTGCACCAGGAGTACGGGCGCAAGCTGCTCGACCGGATGGCCGAGGAACTGAAAGAGGTGGCGATCATCGAGCGGACACCGCTGGTGGAGGGCCGCAACATGATCATGATCATGAGCCCGCTCAACAAGAAGCACGCCAAGGGCGACCAGCACACCAATGACCGGCGTCCGACACAGGAAATCGAGGTGAGCGTCACCGTTCCGGAGGAAGAGCAGGTCGCCGAATCAGGGAGTAACAACGTCGATGCCAAAGATACGAACCCATAAGGGAACCGCCAAGCGGCTGCGCGTCACCTCGACCGGAAAGGTGATGCGGCGCAAGGCGTTTCGCTCGCACCTGCTCGAGCACAAGAGCGCCAAGCGCAAGCGCGCGTACCGGATGCAACACGAGGTGTCCTCGTCGGACCGCCGCAAGGTGATCCGGCTTGCACCCTACCTTTAGGAGAGCGATATGGCCAGAGTGAAGCGTGGGGTGACGGCCAAGGCTCGCCACCGGAAGATCCTCGAGATGGCCGAGGGCATGCAGGGAGCTCGTCACCGGCTGTACAAGAACGCCAACGAGGCGGTCATGCATTCGCTCGCCTACGCGTACCGCGACCGCAAGCAGCGGAAAGGTGACATGCGCGGTCTGTGGATCGCGCGCATCAACGCGGCAGCGCGGCAGAACGGCCTTGCGTACAACCAGTTCATGCACGGCCTCAAGGAGGCCGGCGTCGAGGTGAATCGCAAGATGCTCGCCGATATCGCAGTCAAGGATTCGGGCTCGTTTCAGCAGCTCGTCGAAGTCGCCCGGGGCGCCCTCACCAAGGCGTGACCGCCGACCTCCACAGCGTGGCGGCGGAAGCCCTCGAGGCAGTCGCCGCCGCGCCGGACCTCGCCGCGCTCGACGCGGTGCGGACCAGGTATCTCGGTCGGGGTGACGGTGTCCTGACCTCGTTTCGGCGTGGCCTCGGCAAAATCCCCGACGCGGACGGGCGCCGCCAGATGGGGCAGATGGTCAACGAGCTGGTCCAGCGGGTCGGTGATGCCCTCGACGAACGCCAGCGCGCCATCGAACGCGCCGCGCGAGCGCAGAGCCTGGAGATGGAGACGCTCGATCTGACCCGGCCCGCGCCGCGATTGCGTCGCGGCCGCCTGAGCCCGGTGACGCTCGCCGCCCGCGAGATGCGGCGGATCTTCGCCCAGCTCGGCTTCGAGAGCATCGAGGGCCCCGAGGTTGAATACGACCGCTACAACTTCACGCTGGTCAACCAGCCCCCCGGACACCCCGCTCGCGATTCGCAGGACACGTTCTACATCGATGACTCGCGGCTGCTTCGCACTCACACCTCGCCGGTGCAGATCCGCAGCATGCTCATCCGAGGTGCGCCGCAGCGGGTGATCGTCCCCGGCAAGACGTATCGCCGCGATCACGACGCCACGCACATGCCGATGTTTCACCAGGTCGAGGGGCTCTGCGTCGACGAGGGAATCGCGGTGAGCGACCTCAAGGGGACCCTCGAGTACTTCGCGCGATCGTTCTTCGGCACGGGCTCCGCCCTGCAGTGGCGCCCCCACCACTTCCCGTTCACCGAGCCGTCGCTGGAGCTGGAGCTCGCATGCGTCGTGTGCGGCGGATCCGGCTGCAACGTGTGCAAATACAGCGGTTGGCTCGAGCTCCTCGGCAGCGGCATGGTCCATCCCCAGGTGCTGCGCAACGGTGGGGTCGACCCCGAGCGCTACTCGGGTTTCGCCTTCGGAATGGGCATCGAGCGGGCCGCCATGCTGGCGTGGGGCATCCCCGACATGCGCCTCCTCTACGACAGCGATGTCCGTTTCCTGGTCCCCGAGACGGTGATCGACACCCCGGCCGAACGGGCGTCACAGTGAAGTTCTCGCTGCGCTGGTTGCGCGACTACGCAATCCTCGATGCGCCCGTTGCGGCGATCGTCAAGGCGCTGGTCGACACCGGCACCGAGGTCGGGGCGGTCGAGCCCGGCGGAGAGGGGCTCGTGGTCGCGCGGATCACCTCGGTCGCGCCGGTTCCCGGCTCATCCCACCTGCAATTCGCGGACCTCGACCTCGGCGGCAAGGTGCCCGCATCGCTGGCGCCGTTCGTCGTGGTGCCCGGGACGGTCCGGGTGCTGACCGGGGCGCCGAACGTCAAGGCCGGCGACCTCGTGCCCTACGCGCCCCCGGGGACGCGCCCACCCGCCATGGACGAACGCCTCGGCGTCAAGAGCATCCGTGGCCACAAGTCACCGGGGATGCTCTGCTCGGCGATCGAGCTCGGGGTGGGGGAGGACGCCGACGGCATCCTGATCCTCGATGACGGGAGACCGGGACAGCCGCTGGGCGAGGTCCTGGCCCTTGACACGGTCCTCGATCTCGACGTGACCACCAACCGGCCGGACTGCCTGTGCCACTTGGGCATCGCCCGCGAGCTGGCGGCAGCACTCGGAGAAGCGCTCAACGAGCCCCCGGCATCGATACCCGAGGACCTCCTGTCGGCCACGTCGGCGGAGTTGCGCGCCCGGGTCCAGATCGATGACGCGCAGGCCTGCCCGCGCTTCGCTGCCCGGGTGATCGAGGGCGTGGTCGTAGGCCCGTCGCCGGGATGGCTGCGCCAGCGGCTCCGCGCCGTCGGACTGCGGCCGATCAACAACGTGGTCGACATCACCAACTTCGTGCTCCACGAGCTCGGCCAGCCACTCCACGCCTTCGATCTCGATCGATTTGTCGAAGCGGGCGGTGGCAGGATCGGGGAGATCGTCGTCCGACGAGCGAAGCCGGGTGAGCACGTCGTCGATCTCATGGGCACGGACCGCGGGCTCTCCTCCGAGGACATCGTTGTCTGCTCCGGCCAGGTGCCCGCGAGCATCGCCGGGATCATCGGTGGCAGCTCGACAGCGGTGACCGACTCCACCAGGGCGGTGCTGCTCGAGGCGGCGACCTGGGATGGGCCGACCATCCGGGCAACCTCAAAGCGGCTCGGGCTCCGCACCGACGCCTCGACGCTCTTCGAGAAGGGATTGAGCGACCGCCTCCCGCCGGTGGCGCTCGATCGTGCGGCGAGCCTGATCGCCGAGCTGTCGGGAGGCCACGTCCTCGGCGGCGCAATCGACCAGTGGCCGCGTCCGCTCCCCGAGCTGGGCCCGATCGCGTTGACGGCGCGCGCCGCCGGCCACCTCCTCGGTATCGCCATCGACGCGACCGAGATCGCCACGACGCTCGCGCAACTCGGCTTCGCGGTCGAGCAGGACGGCGCCGCGCTCACGGTCATGCCCCCGTACTTCCGCCGCGACGTGTCCCTGCCGGAGGACCTCGTCGAGGAGGTGGGCAGGATGATCGGGTACTCCCGGGTGCCGAGCACGCTCCCGGGACGTCGCGTCGCGGTCACCAGCACCGCGCCGCCGCCGCCGCTCGAGGACGCGGTCCGTGACGTGTGCGTCGGCGCGGGCTTCGATGAGGCGATCACCTTTGCCTTCGTCGGCCCGCTCGAAGCCACGACGTTGCCGGGCCTCGGGCGCGGACGGACACCCATCCCACTGCGCAATCCGCTCAGCGACGAGTGGAGCGTCATGCGCACCTCCCAGCTTCCCCGGCTCTGCGCCGCGCTCGCCGCCAACGTCAACCGCGGCAGCGGCGATGTGATGCTCTTCGAGCTTGGCCGAGCGTTCTGGGAAGGCGAGCGAGTGGGGCTGGCGCCGGGCTCGACGCCCGATAACGCCGACCTCGCACTCCCGGCGCTGCCGCTCGAGCCGCTGCTGGTGAGCGTCGCGGTGCACGTCGCCAGCGGCTCCGCTGAGGACGCCGCCCGCGAGGTTCGACGGGTCCAGTCCGTCTTCGACCGCATCACCGACGACCTCGCCGGCGCCACGCTCCGCGCCGAGCCCTCCGAGGAAGCGGGGCTCCACCCGGGAGAAGCGCGGCACTGTGCCTCGGCGGTGACACGGTCGGCATCCTGGGGGAACTCTCCTTCGAGACCGCCGCCGCGTTCGAGATCCGGGGACGCGTCGCGGTCGGAGAGCTGCGCGTCGACGTGATCGCTCCCTCGCCGCCGCGAAGGGTCCGGTACGCACCGCCACCTCGATTTCCCGCCATCGTGCAGGACCTCGCGGTCACGGTCGCCACCGACCGGCGCGCCGGCGACGCCATGGACGCCATCCGGGACACCCACGAGCCCTTGCTCGAGAACGCGGAGCTGTACGACGAGTACCGCGGCGGCAGCCTTGGCGAGGACAGGAAGGGTTGGACGTTCCGGCTGACGTTCCGGGCGCCCGACCGAACCCTCACCGGGGACGAGGCGCAGCGCGCTCAGGACGCAATCGCGACCGCCCTGGCTCAGCGTTGCGATGCGGAGATTCGCCGGTAGCCGGGCCACCACGCGAGTGGTTCGCGCGCCCGACCGAGGAGGTCGCCCGCGACCTGGTCGGTTGCGCGCTCGTGGTTGATGTGGAGACGTCGGGCGGCGTGATCGCGCGGATCGTCGAGACCGAGGCGTATCTCGGCACCGGCGACCCTGCCTCACACGCGTTCCGTGGCCCCACTGCCCGGTCGAGCGTGATGTTCGGCCCGGCCGCTCATCTCTACGTGTACTTCACGTACGGCATGCACCACTGCGCGAACGTGGTCACGGAGCGGGACGGTGTCGCCGGCGCGGTGCTCCTCCGTGCCGCCGCTGTGGAGGAGGGCCTTTCGACGGTGGCGGGTCGACGCGGCGGCGGCGTGACCGGCGCTGCGCTGCTCCGCGGGCCGGGCAACCTCTGCCGCGGTCTGGGCATCACTCGAGCCGACGACGGCATCGACCTGCTCGACCCCGCATCGCGGATCCACATCGATCAGCGCCCGGGGACACCTCCGATTGCCATCGGCACGCGAGTCGGGCTGCGGCAGGCCGCCGACCGCCTGCTGCGGTTCAGTTGGCTCGGCGACCCGGCGGTCTCGCGCCCCGTGCCGCGCGACTCCGGCGAGCCACCCGCCGTGACCACGCAAAAAGGAAAGGGGCCGGACTGAGCCGGCCCCTTGATTGAATTCACCGTAGTTGATACGGCAGCCCGGTAAAAATTCCCGGGCCTCATATGGCACCGCTACCGGTGCCAGGTTCGGAAACGCCCGGTACGAACTCCTCGCCCGCACAACGCGCACTCACCCAAATCCGGGCCGTCCCGTGGGACGCCGATTGCCCAGCGACCTCGACGGGGGCGTCATGGTCGTGCGGTGCGGGGGCCCGTCAGCCGGGCCTCAACCCTCCGCTCGGCCGTGCCGAAAACGCTGCCAGACGGTTCTCAACATTGGTACGACTACCTCCGTCTGATTGCCGATACTACCCTCAACCATAGACCTGTCGGCCGCTGACGGCAAGGAGCGCGAGGCCTAGACTGGGTTCCGAGCTGCGCTAGAATCGGAACACCTGTTCGTCTCGGAGGATCCATGTCCGGTCACAGCAAATGGGCTGGCATCAAGCACAAAAAGGCGATCGTCGATGCTCGTCGCGGCCAGGTGTTCACCAAGGTCACGCGCGAGCTGACCGTTGCCGCCCGCGAGGGCGGCCCTGACGTCGAGGGCAATTTCCGGCTGCGCCTGGCGATGCAGAAGGCACGCGAGGTGAACATGCCCGCCGACAACATCGAACGGGCGGTCCAGCGCGGCGCCGGCGGCAAGGACGGCGCGCAGCTCGAGGAGGTCCGCTACGAAGGCTATGGCCCCCACGGCGTCGCGGTGATGGTCGACACGCTCACCGACAATCGGAACCGCACGGTCGCGGGGATCCGCAACGCGTTCACCCGCTCCGGTGGCACGCTCGGCGAGGCCAACAGCGTCGCCTGGATGTTCAATCAACAGGGCGTGATCCGCATCGAGGCGGGCAAACGCGATCCCGAGGAGCTCGCCCTCGAACTGCTCGATGTCGTCGATGTCGGGGACGACGGCGACGTCGGCGTCGAAGGCGACGAGGTGGTCGTGACCGTCGCGCCGTCTCGATTCGAGGAGGTCCGGCGCGCGCTCGAGGAGCATGACTACCCGGTCAACTCGGCAGAGGTGACCATGAACCCCACCACCTCGGTGGCGCTCGACGCGTCACAGGCTCGCCAGGTCATCCGTCTGCTCGACGGGCTCGAGGAGCACGACGACGTCCAGCAGGTGTATGCCAACGCCGAGATACCGGACGACGTCCTTGACGCTGTCGGCTGATCACCGCATCCGCAGACGCGGATGAGAGTGCTCGGGATCGACCCCGGTCTGGCGCGCACCGGCGTGGCTGTCGTCGATGGCGCACCAGGGCACCTCGTACTCCTGCACGCGGCGTGCATCGAGACGGTGCCGCAGACCAGTGAAGCGATGCGGCTCGCGATCCTCTTCGACCTGGTGGTGGAGGCGTGCACGTCGCTGCGACCCGAGGTCGCCGCGGTGGAGGAGCTGTTCTTCTCGACCAACCGACGAACCGCGATGCGCGTCAGCGAAGCGCGCGGCGTCGTCCTCTGCGCGCTCGCTCGCGAAGGCGTCGCCATCGCCGAGTACACACCGACGCAGGTGAAAGAGGCGGTGTGCGGGTATGGCGCGGCGCGCAAGCCCCAGGTGGCGCGCATGGTCGCCAATCTCCTTGGCGTGCCTGACATTCCCGGACATGACGACGTTGCCGACGCCTGCGCGGTTGCGGTGTGCCACCATCATCGCGGGCGCCTCGGGGACCTGACGTCTCGCTCGCGACTCCACCGAGAGAGCGCCCTCGACGTTGCGGTGACCCGTGCGCGCACCGCACTGCTGCGCAGCGCTCCATGATCGCGCTCCTCCGCGGCGCACTCGTGCAGGTGGGGGACGACCACGTCGTCGTCGACACCGGCGGAGTCGGCTACGAGGTGTTCTGCCATCTGCGCACCATTGCGACGCTGCACACGGCGCGCGATGCCGAGGTGACCCTGCACGTGCACACCAGCGTCAGCGCGGACGCGATTCGCCTCTACGGCTTCGTCACCCACGACGAGCTGCAACTCTTCCGCCTGCTCATCGGCGTCGAGCGCATCGGCCCGAAAGCAGCGCTCGGGATCCTTGGACGGGCGGAGCTTCCGACCCTGGTCCGCGCCATCGCCGAGGGCGACATCGCGCTGGTGGCGACCGTCCCGGGCATCGGACGCAAGACCGCCGAACGCGTGATCCTCGAGTTGCGCGACAAGGTCGGCTCGCTCGAGCCACCGGGGACGCATCATCCCGCGGCAACGAGCGAGAACGAGGCGGTCGCGGCGGCGATCGCCGGGCTGATCGGTCTCGGGTTCCGCGAGGCCGAAGCGCGCACCGCGGTCGCTGCGATCGCCATCGACGCCGACGGCCACGATGTTGCCGACCTGGTGGGCGCGGCGCTGCGCCAGCTCGACACCGCGGGTGCCGGTCGATGACCGACGAGCGCGTGGTCAGCCCTGACGAGCTCGAGGCTGAGCGGGTCGCCGATACCGCGCTCCGGCCGCGCACGCTCGACGACTTCGTCGGCCAGGCGGCTATCAAGAACCAGGTCCGCATTCTCGTCGAGGCGGCCCGGCAGCGTGGTGACGCGCTCGACCACGTGCTCCTGTACGGACCGCCGGGGCTCGGCAAGACGACCCTCGCGCAGATCATCGCCGTCGAGATGGGGGTCAACATCCGCCTGACCAGCGGACCGGCGCTCGAGCACCAGGGGATGCTGGCGTCGATCCTGACGAGCCTCGAGGAACGCGATGTCTTCTTCATCGACGAGGTGCACCGCCTCAATCGTGCGGTCGAGGAGGCGCTCTATCCGGCGATGGAGGACCTCGCGTTCGACTTTGTCGCGGGCAAGGGAGCGGGCGCGCAAACGCTCCGGCTCACGCTCAACCGCTTCACGGTGATCGCCGCCACGACGCGAGCAGGCGCGCTCGGCGCACCGCTTCGCGATCGTTTCGGGGTCACGTTCCGCCTCGACTTCTACGACACCGACGATCTCGTCGCCATCGCCAATCGATCCGCGCGCCTGCTCGGCATCGATCTCGACCCCGAGGGTGCGGCGATGATCGCCAGGCGAGCTCGCGGGACCCCGCGCATCGTCAACCGGCTGCTGCGCCGCGCCCGTGACTACGCGCAGGTTCGTGCCGCCGGCCGCATCGACATCGCCGTCGCCACCGCGGCGCTCGACGTCCTCGGCGTCGATTCGATCGGGCTCGACGAGCTCGACCGTCGCGTGCTCGGCGTGCTCTGCGGGACGCTCGGCGGCCATGCGGTCGGTGTCCAGACAATCGCGGTGAGCGTCCAGGAGGACCCGGACACCATCGAAGACGTCGTCGAACCCTTCCTCATCCGTCGCGGATTGCTGGCTCGAACCCTGCGCGGCCGCCTTGCCACCGCCGCCGCATACCAGCATCTCGGTCTATCCGTCCCGGCCGGCGCCCCCGGGGCGGCGGAGGCGCAGGCCGCGCTCTTCGAGCGTTGAGGTCCGCCGACTTCGATTACCCGCTCCCAGCGGAGCGGATCGCGCAGGAGCCCCTCACGGAGCGCGACGCGTCGCGCCTGTTGCACGTCCTGCCCGGTGGCGACGGCCTCGAGGACCGCTCGTTCCGCGAGCTGCCGGCGCTGCTCCGACCGGGGGACCTCCTGGTCGTCAACGACACCAGGGTCCGGCGGGCGCGCCTCCACGGTCTCGATGAGGGTGGGCGCGACGTCGAGCTCCTCATCCTGGCCCGCGAGGACAGCGGCGAGTACCAGTGCCTGGCTCGGCCGGCGCGCCTCGCCACCCCGGGCGCCGTGGTTCACATCGGCGCCGATCTCAGCGCCACGGTGGTCGCGGTGTCATCCGTGCATCGAGGTGGACGTAGCGTCATCTTCGACGCCGCGGACCCCGACGCCGCCATCGAGCGTGCCGGCGTCGCCCCGCTGCCCCCCTACATTCACAGGGAGCTGCGCGACCCCGAGCGGTATCAGACCACCTACGCAACCGGCGCCCCCGAACTCGGCTGCCGCCCCGACCGCAGGGCTGCACTTCACCGCAGCGATGATCCGGCGGCTGCGCGATGCGGACATCGGCTGGGCGACGCTGCGCCTCGATGTCGGGCTGGCGACGTTTGCTCCAATCCGCACCGACCGTGTCGAGGACCACCCCATGCACGCCGAGCGATACGTGCTCCCGACCGCCACCGTGGCGGCGATCGAGGAGACGCAGCGCAGCGGTGGGCGCGTCGTCGCGGTCGGGACCACCGTCGTCCGTGTGCTCGAGACCTGCGCGCGCGACGCCGGGAGGCTGCGCGCGGGAGCCGGTTCCACCAGCCTTTTCATCCATCCGGGTCATCGCTTTCGGGCGGTCGACGGTCTGCTGACCAACTTTCATCAGCCACGTTCGTCGCTGCTCGTGCTGCTCGCCGCATTCATCGGTGACGAGCGCTGGCGAGGCGCCTACGCGCACGCGATCAGCGCGGGATATCGGTTCCTCTCCCTTGGTGACTGCATGCTCTGCTGGCGCTCGCAGTGACGCCCGCATTCGCGCTCGCTGCCGTCGACGGCAGCGCACGCACCGGAACGCTGACGACGGCGCACGGCCCGGTCCGTACTCCCGCGTTCATGCCGGTCGGGACCCATGCCACGGTGAAGGCGCTGCACCCTGACGAGGTGCGTGCCGCGGGCACCGACATCCTGCTCTGCAATGCGTATCACCTGGCGCTGCGACCGGGGATCGACCTCATCGAGCGGGCCGGCGGGCTGCATGCCTTCATGGGCTGGGACCACCCGATCCTCACCGACAGCGGCGGCTATCAGCTGGTGAGCCTGGTCGAGGTCGCGGCGGTCGACGACGACGGCGCCACGTTCGTTTCGCCGTATGACGGCTCGCGGCTGCGGGTGACCCCGGAGGAGGCGGTGCGCAACCAGGCGAGGCTCGGCGCCGACGTGCTCATGTGCCTCGATCACCCGGTTGCGCATGGCACCGCGGCGGCCACGGCGCGGGAGGCGACCGAGCGCACCCACCGCTGGGCCGAGCGCTGCCGGGCGGCGCACCCCGGCGATGGACGCCTGCTCTTCGGCATCGCCCAGGGAGGGTTCGACGCCGGGGACCGGCGCGAGTCGGCGCGGTTCGTGTCCGGGCTCGGCTTCGACGGCGTGGCGATCGGTGGTCTCTCGGTCGGGGAGCCCCTCGAGACCATGCTCGCCATGACTGAGGCGAGCCTCGCCGAGCTTGCCGCCGACAGCGCCCGCTATTTCATGGGGCTGGGCACGGATTCCGAGCTTCTCGCCGCGATCGCGCTCGGCGTGGACATGTTCGACTGCGTGATGCCGACCCGGCTGGCGCGCAACGGCAGCGCGCTGACGCTGGACGGTCGCCTCTCCCTGCGCAACGCCGCGGCTCGGGACGAGTTCGGTCCCATCGACCCCGAATGCCCGTGCGCAGCGTGCACGGGATTCTCGCGCGCATACCTCCGCCACCTCTTCCAGTCAGGCGAGATCCTCGCCCACCGCCTCGTGAGCCTCCACAACATCACCCACCTGGCGCGACTGATGGATGGGGCCCGCGTGGCGATCCGGGATGGCCGGTTCGCCGCGTTCCGGGCGGACCGGGATGGCCGGCTCCGCTCGGTGCCCCGGTAGACTGGACGACCGGTGTTCAGGATCACGCGTTTCCGCCTGGCCGTTGTCCTCCTGGTGGTGGTCGGCGCCTTCTTCATCGACGGCTACAGCTTGATCTACCGCTACCTGGTGGTCCACCAGCCACTCGGCCAGACGCTGACCTCCGTGCCCACGTTCCTCGGGCGCCAGCTGTACATCCACAAAGGGCTGGATCTCCAGGGCGGCACCGAGCTGACCATCGAGATCTGTCACGGGCTCGACAATCCCAACATCGACTGCCGCAACGGACCTCCCAATGGAGCCACCCTCGCCCAGGCGCAGCAAGCCACGATCCCGATCCTCGACCTCCGCGTCAACTCGCTCGGCGTCTCCGAGGCAAGCGTCCAGGCTCAGGGCGACGACCAGATCCTGGTGCAGCTGCCCGGGGTCGGCCTCAAGCAGGCCGTGGACACCATCGGCACCACCTCGAGGCTGTACTTCGCAACGCCCGTCGCTGGTGCGGCCACCAATCCTCCGAGCGCGGCGCTCATCAAGGACCAGCAGGGGCATTACGACCCCGCTCAGTTCGGCAGCACGTTCTTCTATCCGACCGGATACCACTGGCAGATCGACAACAAGCTCGACGCGACCGATGTCAACTCCGCGACGGTGGGCACCAACTCGACCACCGGCCAGATCACCGTGGACATCAACTTCAACTCGGCGGGCGCGACTGAGTGGGCCAAGATCACCACCGCCGCAAACACCGTCTATCAGTCGAACCCAACCAGCCCGCTCGCGCAGATCGCGATCTTCCTCGACAACGACGTGCTCACCGCGCCGGCCGTCACCGGCGGGGGCCAGAGCAACATGACCCAGATCACCGGCGGGTTCACCTCGGATTCGGCGACCACGCTCGCCAACCTGATCAGCGCCGGAGCGCTGCCCGCCGAGATCACCACGGTGGCCAGCACGACGGTCAGCGCGACGCTCGGCCAGCAGTCGGTGACCCTCTCCCTGGTCGCGGGTGGGATCGGCCTCCTGATCGTCGTGATCTTCATGATCGGCTACTACCGGTTCCCGGGACTGCTCGCCACCGTCGCCCTCTTTGTCTACGCGGCGATCGTGCTGGCGCTCTTCAAGCTGATCCCCGTGACACTGTCGCTCGCGGGGCTCGCCGGCTTCGTCCTTAGCGTCGGTATGGCGGTCGACGCCAACGTGCTTATCTTCGAGCGCACCCGCGACGAGTTACGCCATGGGCGAAGCGTGCCACTGGCGGTGGAGACCGGCTTCCGGCGGGCATTTCCCGCCATTCGTGACAGCAACATCTCGACGCTGATCACGTGCGCGATCCTCGCGTTCTTCGGTACCGACGTGATCCGTGGGTTCGCAATCACCCTCGCAATCGGCGTCATCGTGTCGTTCTTCACCGCGATCACGATCACCCGCTCACTGTTCGCCTGGGTGCTGAACTGGCGGATTGGGCGCGACCCGCGCCTCTACACCGAGATCCACGAGGAGTTCGCCGAGCATCCGCCACGGGGGCGCTTCGACATCGTCAAGAATCGCAACTGGTACTTTTCCGGATCGCTCGCGGTCATCATCCCCGGCATCCTCGCGATCCTGTTCTGGGGCTTCAACCTCGGCATCGACTTCAAGGGCGGCAACGTCATCGACGTCGGCCTTGCGAAGGCGGCGACCCAGGCGCAGGTGGCCGCTGTCATGGACAGGGACTTCGCCAGTCTGCGCCCGCAGGTGCAGGCGGAGGGGACGACGGGCAATCAGGCCAGCCACTTCGCCATCTCCACGCTGCCGTCGGACAGCGCGCAGCTGGTGCAGATCGAGAACACGCTGAGCAGCAACTTCGGGATAGCCATCAACAGCACCACGCATCAGCAGGACATCAGCGTTCAGCAGGTCGGGCCTACGATCGCCGCGAGCCTCGTCACCGGCGCGATCATCATGATCTTCGTTTCCGCCGGAGCCATTGCGGTCTACCTCGCCTTCGCCTTCCGACGGCAGCGAGCGATCTCGCCGTGGCGGTTCAGCGCGTGCGCATTCTTCAAGCTGCTCCACGACGTGTTCGTGCTCGCCGGGATCTGGGCGATCCTCGGGCACTTCTCCAACTTAGGACAGGTCAACTCGCTCTTTGTCACCGCCGTGCTTACCTCGGTGGCGTTCTCCATCCACGACACCATCGTTGTGTTCGACCGGGTGCGCGAGAACCTGCGCGTCGGACCGCGCTTGACCTTCGACCAGGTGATCAACCTCTCGACGGTGCAGACCATGACGCGCTCACTGAACACGTCGCTCACCGTCGTGTTCGTGCTCCTGTCGCTGGTCATCTTCGGCGGCGACTCGATCCGCGGCTTCGTCCTCGCGCTCCTGATCGGCATCGTCACGGGCACCTACAGCTCGATCTTCAACGCCAGCACGCTGCTCGTCGCCTGGGAGAAAGCTCGCGGTTCCCGGAGCGTGGCACCACCCGCCGGCAGGAGACGGGTCGCTCCGCGGACGGCGTAGGGCTCACCCGCCGCAGGGCACGACATATGAACACCGACGACGTCTCCGGCATCGCCTGTCTGCTGCGCCCGTCCTTCGCCCATCTGGGCATCGACCTCGTCGACGTGCAGTGGTCGGGCCACGGGCGCGGCGCGGTGCTGCGCCTGGTCATCGACCGCGCCGGCGGCGGCGTCACCCTCGACGACTGCGAGCGCGCATCGAACACGGCCTCGGCCGTGCTCGACGTCAACGATCCGATCGACCACCCCTACCGCCTCGAGGTCAGCTCACCCGGCGCGGAGCGGCCGATTCGCCGCGCCGATGAGTGGACCGCCGCGGTGGGTCGTCGCGTCAACGCCCGGCTGCGCGACGGTGACTCGGAATTGGTGCTCGAAGGCAAGCTCGTCTCGGTCTCGGGAGGCGAGGCAGAGATCGAGGTTCGCGATCGCAGGACGACCCGGGCCGTCGCGTTCGCGATCGACGCGGTGGTGGCGGCCAGGATCGTCGTCGCCATCTGATGGCCGCTCCGGCTGTGACCCTGAGCGCGCTCCGTGACCTCGCGGCCGCGACCCCGCTCAGCGAGGCCGACATCACCAGCGCAGTGGAGCAGGGGGTCGCAACCGCGTACCGCCGCGTCGTCGAGGACGATCCCCACGTGCGCGCCCGGGTGAACCTCGAGACCGGGACGTTTGTCGTCTACCGCGTTGGCGAGGACGGCGCCGAGCAGTCACTCGAGGTTGATGTACCGGATTTCCCAAGGCAGGCGGCTGCGGCCGCGCGAACCGCGGTCGCCGAGCGCCTGGCCAGCGTCGAGCAGCGCCGGATCCTCGGCGAGGGGTCGAGCCAGCGGGGCGTGCTCCGCGACGCGATCGTCGAGCGACGAATGGGAGCGATCTGGTACGTCGACGCCGCCGGAGTGCCGGGGATGCTGCCCCCCGAGGAACAGATCCCGGGTGAACGGCTCGCGATCAGGGATCACATCAAGGTGGTCATCGTCGAGGGCCGCCGCAAGGGACCCGACGCCGTTGTGGTGGTGTCTCGATCCCACCCGCAGCTCGTCCAGCGGCTCATGGAGCAGGAGGTGCCGGAGCTGCAGAGCGGCCAGGTCGTGATCCGAGCGATCGCCCGCGACCCCGGGCGCCGCACCAAGGTTGCGGTCGACGCACCCGAGGGCGACGTCGATCCCCAGGGGGCGTGCATCGGCCGGAACGGGGTGCGCCAGCGGGCGGTCACGTCCGAGCTCGGTGATGAGCAGGTGCAGATCGTGGCCTGGTCTGCCGACCCGGCAACGTTCGTCATGAACTCGCTGATCCCCGCCGCGACCCGGGGCGTCGAGCTCGACCTCGAGTCGCGGACTGCGCACATCTCGGTTGCGTCGGACCAGCTCTCGCTGGCAATCGGGCGGGGTGGCGAGAACGCCCGCCTCGCGGCGCGGCTGACCGGATGGCGCATCGACATCCGCGGAGACGAGCAGCAGGAGGACGAGCCGCAGAAAGACGCGCCTCGGGAAGACGAGCCGGGCGACGGACTGACCTGATTGACCGGTTCGACGCCGCTCCGGACGTGTGCCGGCTGCAGGAAGGTACGTCCCAAGTATGAGTTGATCCGGCTGGCAGTCCTGGTTTCCTCCGGTCGGGTTACTCTTGACCCGTCTGGCCGCTCTCCCGGTCGGGGCGCGTATCTCTGCCGGGAAACGGGTATCACCTGTCTGCGCCAGTCACGGCGGCACCGATCCCTGGCGCGCTCGCTGCGGGTCGGGGATGATGTAATCGACGAGCCCACCCTCGCCGCAGCGCTGGGGGAGCTTGTCACGGAGGAATCGACATAGCAACGGTCAAGAAAGTCACCCTGCCGGCAGGTCTCACGGTCGCTGAGCTCGCCGATCGCCTCGAGGTGTCGGGTCCCCAGCTGATCAAGTACCTGATGAGCAATGGCGTCATGGCCGCGCTCAACCAGACGGTCGACTTCGACACCGCCGCCCTTGCCGCCGACAACTTCGGGTTCGAGGCGGAATCCGAGGAATCGGTCGCGGAGCAGGCCAGGGGCACTTCGCCTCCCGGAGGCCGGCGCAAGCACCCCTTGATCGATCTCTCGAATGCCGCTCCGGGGACGCTGGTCACCCGGCCGCCGATCGTGGCGGTGCTCGGCCACGTCGACCATGGCAAGACATCGCTCCTCGATGCCATCCGCAAGACCAAGGTTGCCGCCGGCGAGGCGGGCGGAATCACCCAGGTGATCAGCGCATACCAAGTCGAGCGCAACGGCCGCCTGATCACGTTCATCGACACCCCGGGCCATGAGGCGTTCACGGCGATGCGCGCCCGCGGAGCGGACGTGACCGACGTGGCGATTCTGGTCGTCGCCGCCGATGACGGGGTCATGCCGCAGACCGAGGAGGCCATCCAGCACATCCACGCCGCGGATGTACCCATCGTCGTGGCGATGAACAAGATGGACAAGGAAGGTGTGAACCCCGATCGCGCGCTCCAGCAACTCGCCGAGCGCGGCGTCGTTGCCGAGCAGCCGTATGGCGGCGATGTGCCGGTCGTGAGGACGAGCGCCAGGACCGGGGAAGGCATCGACGATCTGCTGGAAAGCGTGCTGACCGTCTCTGACATCCTCGTCGAGCCGAAGGCAGATCCGAGCGGCCGTGCCGCGGGGACGGTCATCGACTCGTACCTGGAGCGCGGTCGCGGGGCTATTGCGACGCTGGTGGTCCAGAACGGCACACTTCGGGTCGGCGACAACCTCGTCGCAGGCTCTGCATTCGGCAAGGTGCGCTCGCTGGTCGACGACACCGGCAAGCGCATCAAGGAAGCCGGGCCCAGCACGCCCGTCGTGGTCACCGGGCTCTCAGACGTCTTGATGGCCGGAGAGATCTTCGAGGTGGTCGAGACCGAGCGCGGCGCCCGGGTCAAGGCCGAGCAGCGCGGCTTCGACGAGAAGCAACGCCTGGCGCAGCCGGTGCGCCGGATCACGCTCGCCGACCTCGCGCAGAACGTCTCGGACGGCGAGATGAAGTCGCTCAACCTCGTCCTCAAGGCGGAAGCCAACGGCTCGCTCGAAGCCCTGCGCAGCCAGGTGGCCAAGATCGAAGACCCGACGGTCAAGATCAAGGTCGTCGGCGAAGGGGTCGGCGCTGTGAGTGAGTCCGACGTCAACCTGGCGGCGGTCACCGACGCCATCGTCATCGGGTTCAACGTCCGTCCCGACGATCACGCCCGCGCCGCCGCCGAGGAGCAGGGCGTCGATGTCCGCTTCTACGACGTCGTCTACCAGGTTACCGACGACATCGAGAAGGCGGTCAAGGGTCTGTATCAGCCGACCATGATCGAGGTGACCCAGGGCCGCGCCGAGGTGCGCCGCGTCTACCAGGTCGACGGCAAGCCGGCGATCGCCGGTGCGCACGTGCTCGACGGCAGGATCACGAGGAACGCGACGTGCCGCGTGCTGCGCGATTCCAAGGAGATCGCCCAGAGCCGCATCGAGGCGCTCAAGCGGTTCAAGGACGACGTCCGCGAGGTGACCCATGGGTACGACTGCGGCATCACCCTCGCCGACTTCAGCGATTTCCGCGAGGGCGACATCCTCGAAGCCTTCACGATGGAGCAGCAGAACGCATGACGCTTCGCTCCGGCGCTCGCAGCCCACGCCGCGAGCGAGTGGGCGAGCAGCTTCGCGAGGAGATCTCGGCCATGATGCTGACCGAGATAAAGGATCCGAGGGTCCGTTTCGCCTCGATCTCGCGAGTCCGGGTGAGCCCGGATCTGCGTGAGGCATGGCTCGCCGTCAGCGCGCTCGGGAATGATGCCGAACGCCGGAATGTCGTCGAGGCCCTCGAACACGCCGAGGGGTACCTTCGTGCTCAACTGGGCAGACGGCTCGAGAACCTGCGGAGCATTCCCCGGCTCCATTTCGAGCTCGACAAGTCGATCGCCTACAGCGTGAGGGTGAGCACGCTGCTGAGAGACCTCGCCGGCGAACTTCCCGCCGAGGCAGCCGTGGAGGTTCCCGAGTGACTGTTGCAGCAGCCGCCGCCTGGCCCCGTCTCCAGGATGTCGTCGATCCGATCCGCAAGATCATCGAGGGCACCGATCAGATCACCTGCCTGGCGCACAAGGACGCCGACGCTGACAGCCTGGGCTCCGCACTTGGGTTCGCGCTCGCGCTTCGCGCCATGGGGCGCAGGGTTCGCGTCGTCGTCCCCGAGCCGCTCCCGCGACTGCTCGAGCATCTCCCAGGATTCGAGACGGTCGAGACGGGCGGGGCGCCCCTCGGCCAGACCGTCTTCACATTCGACTGCGCCACGCTGGGACGGTTTGGTGAGCGGCGCGTCGAAGTGGAGCGCGCCGGCACCGTCGTCAACATCGACCACCACCTCAGCAACACCGGGTTCGGCACGATCAATCTCGTCGACGGGTCGGCGAGCGCGACCGGCCAGGTGATCCACCGCCTGCTCCGCGAGCTCGGCGCTCCGATCAGCCCCGCGGTGGCGACCAACCTCTACGCGGCGCTCTTCACCGACACCGGCGGGTTTCGGCACGAGAACACCACCGAAGCGGCTCTCCGTCTCGCGGCCGCGCTCGTCGCCGCGGGAGCCGACCCCGGCTGGGTTGCGCTCAAGAGCTACAAGTCACGCACCCTCGCGCAGGTGCGCCTCGAAGGCCTTGCCATCGCTCAGATGCGTTCCGAGATGGACGGCCGGCTGCTCTGGTCCGAGGTGACCCTGCCCATGCTCGAGCAGGCGGGAGCCGACCTGCAGGACTCCGAGGGCATCATCGACGCGCTCCAGAGCATCGCCTCCATGGAGATCGCGATTCTCTTCAAGGAGATCTCGGCAGACCGCAGCAAGATCAGCGTGCGCACCCGCGATCCCATCGACGCGACCGACGTCTGCACCCCGTTCGGAGGTGGAGGCCACCGACGCGCCGCCGGCGCCGAGTTCCGGGATCCCCTCGCGGTCGCGGAGCGGAAGGTGCTCGAGGTGGCTCGCCGGTTGATCGATCCAGCGCGGTGACCGGCGTCGCCGTGCCCGGAGCCGGCCCACGCCCGGGGTCGGCGGCCGCGCGCCGAGGAGGCGTGCTCCCCCTCGACAAGCCCGCCGGGATCACATCGTTCGACGCCATCCGCCAGGTTCGACGCATCCTCGGCGAGCGACGAGTCGGCCATGCGGGGACGCTCGATCCCACCGCGACCGGTCTGCTCCCGATCTGCGTCGGCCGCAGCACCCGCTTCGTCGACTATTTCCACGCCCAGCCCAAGACCTATCACTGCGTGGTTCGTCTCGGCGAGCGAAGTGACACGGGCGACACCGAGGGCGTGATCGTCGCCGGCGCCGACGCCAGCGCGATCACCGCCGAGCAGATTCGCGCCGAGCTCGCACGGTTCATCGGCGAGATCGAGCAGATTCCACCGATGCATTCGGCGGTCAGGCACGAGGGGCGGCACCTCTACGAGCTCGCCCGAGCGGGCGAGGAGGTGATCAGGGAGCCACGACGAGTGACCATCCACTCGGCCGAGCTGGTCGACTTCCGGCCGGGTGCCCGAGCGGAGGCAGAGATCGTGGTTGTCAGCGGCAAGGGCGCGTACATGCGCGTGCTCGCCTCCGACCTCGGCGATTCGCTCGGCACCGGCGGACTCCTCGGCTGGCTCTCCCGGACGAGCTACGGCACGCTCGGGCTCGCTGCGTCAATCACGCTCGACCATCTCTCCGCAATGGACGATCCGTGGCTGGCTCTCCTGCCTCCCGATGTTGCGGTCGCGCATCTGCCCCTCGTCAATCTCGGACCGGCGCAGGTGCTCCAGGTCCGGCGCGGCCAGTCGGTGTGGTTGCCCCGATCGATCCTGCCCGACGTTGCCGGAGAGTGCCGGATGCACGATCCCACCGGCGAGCTGATCGGTATCGGAGAGCTCAACGGCGGCCTGCTCCGGCCGACCAAGGTGCTGGCCGGCTGACGACCCGATGGAGTTGCTCCATGAGTTCCCCGCGGCGGAGGCGGGCGGCCCAGGGTCGGTGGTGACGATCGGCAGCTTCGACGGCGTCCACATCGGCCATCAACGTCTGCTCAGGCGCGTCCGCACTGCGGCCGCCGGCGGCGCTATGACCGCCGTCGCGGTCACCTTCGACCCGCATCCCCGTTGTGTCGTCGATCCGTCGGGCTGCCCTCCACTGCTCTGCAGTCTCGACGACCGCATCGAGCTGCTCGCAGGATGCGGTGCCGAACGAGTGGTGGTCATCCCGTTCACCCAGGAGTTGAGCACCTGGAGCGCGGATCGCTTCGCGGCAACGCTCACCGAGAGTCTGGGGATGCGCCGGCTCATCGTCGGGCCGGGTTTCGCCCTGGGCCGCGGGCGCGAGGGTAATCTCGAATTTCTGGGACGTCTGGGTGCCCGGCGCGGCTTCAAGGTCACCACCGTGGCACCGTCGAGACGAGGCGGCCGGGCGGTGTCGTCGAGGCGGATTCGCAAGTCGATCGCCACCGGCCGCTTCTCCGAGGCGATCGCGATGCTCGGCCGCGCCTACGTGCTCGAAGGGGTGATCGAACGCGGAGAGGGTCGCGGCGCCGGACTCGGCGTCCCCACCGCCAACCTCGGAGTTGACGGGACACGCTGCATCCCCGCGCCGGGCGTCTACGCCGGCTGGCTGCACGTCGGTGATGGCTGGCGTGCCGCTGCGACCGGGATCGGCACCCGGCCCACGTTTGGAGCGGGGTCGGTCACGGTCGAGGCGCACGTGCTCGACTTCGAGGGCGACCTCTATGGGCGACACGCGCGGCTCGCACTGGCGCGGCGGATTCGATCCGAGCGCGCGTTCAGCACGGTCGCGGCGCTCACAGCGGCAATGGCTCGCGACATCGCGCACACCCGCGAGATCGTGCGGCGACTCCCACCCCCGTCGTGATCGCCGCGAGTCGCGAGTCGCAAGGCCGCCGATCGATGATCTCCTGTTAGACTTGCGGCGAACAATCGTGCCAATCGTCAGATCCAAATCCGAGATCATCGCGGAGCATCGGCGCCACGAAACGGACACCGGCTCCACCGAGGTCCAGGTTGCAGTGCTGAGTGAACGCATCACGTCGCTCACCGAACACCTTCGCGATCACCCCAAAGACCACGCGTCGCGCCGCGGGTTGCTCAAGCTCGTCGGCCAGCGCCGCCGGTTGCTCGACTATCTGTCGGGAACTGACGTCGAGCGCTATCGCGCACTGATCGGGCGCCTCGGCCTGCGTCGATAGTGTCAGGCGCGACCATTCATCAGACCCAAGCAACACACACCATCAACCGACCCGGAGCCGGCACCTTCCGGCGACGTCGCACTCACAGGTGAGACGTTGGGGTCCGTGTATCAGGAAGCGGTACCGCAGCTGCAGCGCGAGCCGCAAGCCCTGATGCTCAGTCCCCAACACCTCACCGCTGTCGAGCGCGGCGAAGCGGAGCGCTTCCGGCGCGGGTCACCACCAGGAGACACGCGTGGCAATCCCCGACAATCTCAAGAAAACATTTGAAACGGACTTCTGCGGCAAGCGACTGATCGTCGAAACCGGGTACATCGCCGAGCAGGCGAACGGCGCGGTGATGCTCCGCCTCGGCGACACCGCATTGCTCGTCACCGCGGTCGCATCGAAGGGGCCGCGGGAGGGCATCGACTTCTTCCCGCTCACCTGCGACTACGAGGAGAAGCTCTACGCAGTCGGGCGCATCCCCGGGTCGTTCCCTCGTCGTGAAGGCAGGCCGAGTGAAGCCGCCACGATCACGAGCCGGATGATCGACCGCCCGATGCGGCCGCTCTTCCCCAAGGACTTCCGCAACGACGTGCAGATCGTCGCGACGGTGCTGAGCAGCGACCAGGAGCAGGATCCGGCGACGCTCGCAGTCACCGGCGCGTCGTGCGCGCTGCAGATCAGCGGAATTCCGCATGGCGGGCCGGTCGCATGCGTCCGCGTCGGCATGCTCGACGGGCAGCTGCTGCTCAATCCCACCCTCACCCAGATCAACGAATCCGCGCTCGACCTGATCGTCGCGGGCACATGGGACGCAATCGTCATGGTCGAGGCGGGGGCGCATCAGATCTCCGAGCAGGTGATGCTGCAGGCGTTGCGTATGGCGCACGACGAGATCCGCAAGCTCGTGGAGTTCCAGCGCGGCATGCACGACTCGATCGGCAAGCCGACGATGAGCTACCCCTCGCAGAAGGTCTCGCCGGACATCACCGCGGCCGTGCATGAGCACGTCGCATCGCGCGTCGGCAGCGCCGCGCGCAACCCCGACAAGGCCTCGCGCGAAGCAGCCATCGATCAGCTCCAGGCGGAGACGGTCTCCGCACTCGAGGAGCGCTTTCCCGAAGGTCGGTCCGACATCGGCAAGGCGTACGAGTCCGAGGTCAAGAAAGCCGTTCGTGCCGCGATTCTCGAGGAGGGCATCCGTCCGGACGGACGCCGTACCGACGAGATCCGGCCCATCTGGGCCGAGGTGGGCGTGCTGCCGCGCACGCACGGCTCCGCGCTCTTCACCCGTGGACAGACGCAGGCGCTGTCGGTCGTGACCATCGGTTCTGGTCAGGATCAGCAGAAAATCGACGGCCTGGGCCTCGAGAACTTCAAGCGGTTCATGCACCAGTACAACTTCCCGCCGTACTCGGTGGGGGAGGCGCGGCCGCTGCGCTCACCGGGCCGCCGCGAGATCGGCCACGGCGCCCTCGCCGAGCGTGCAGTGCACAACGTGATGCCCGAGGAGGAGAAGTTCCCCTACGTGGTGCGCATCGTCACCGAGATCCTCTCAAGCAACGGCTCGACATCGATGGCATCGGTGTGCGGCTCGTGCCTTGCGCTCATGGACGCCGGCGTGCCGCTTGTGGCGCCGGTCGCGGGCATCGCCATGGGCCTGATCACCGACGAGGGTGCTGAACACGCCGCGATCCTCAGCGACATCCAGGGGATGGAGGACGCGCTCGGTGACATGGACTTCAAGGTCGCGGGCTCAGAGACGGGCATCACCGCGATGCAGATGGACTGCAAGATCAAAGGTCTCAGCTGGGACCTGATGGAGCGGGCGCTCGAGCAGGCTCGCGTTGGCCGCCTCCACATCCTCGGCAAGATGTCCGAGGCGCTCGCCGCTCCGCGACCCGAGCTGAGCCCATGGGCGCCTCGCATCGAGGTCATCAACATCAACCCTGACAAGATCCGCGACGTCATCGGCCCGGGCGGCAAGATGATCCGCAAGATCGTCGAGGAGACCGGTGCGCAGATCGACGTCGAGGACGACGGCCGCGTGTTCATCGCGTCGGCCAATGCCGCATCGCGCGAGCAGGCGATGGCGATGATCCACGACCTGACCGACGATATCGAGATCGGGCGGATCTACAAGGGCAAGGTGTCGCGCCTGATGGGCTTCGGGGCCTTCGTCGAGATCATGCCCAAGAAAGAAGGTCTGGTCCGGATCGGGCAGCTCGCCGAACACCACGTCGACAAGGTCGAGGACGTGGTCAACATCGGCGACGAGATCATGGTCAAGGTGATCGAGGTCGACGACCGGGGACGGGTCAACCTCTCGAGGCGAGAAGCGATCCGCGAGCTCTCGAAGCAGCAGGAAGCCGGTGGCAACGGCGCCGGCGGGCCCGCTTAGACCGCGGGGGAATTCCCCCGGGCCGGCCGTCGCCGTCGTGGGTGCGACCGGCGCTGCCGGGGGCACGCTCGTGCGCATCCTCGGCGAGCGGTCGTTTCCGGCGTCGGCGTTGGTCTTGTACGCAAGCTCGCGCAGCGCGGGCCGGCACGTGTCCACCTACCTGGGCGACCTCGAGGTGCGCGAGCTCTCCGGGGATGCGCTCCGCGGAGCGGACATCGTCTTCTTCGCCGCGGGCGCCGCGACGTCGCGCCGTCATGCTCCGGCGGTCGCGGAGTCCGGCGGGATCGCTGTCGACAAGTCGAGCGCGTTCCGAATGGATCCTGCCGTGCCGCTGGTTGTTCCCGAGGTGAACCCCGGGGCGCTCGAAATGCATCGGGGGATTGTCGCCAACCCCAACTGTGTGGCGATCCCCATGAGCATCGTGCTCGCGCCTTTGCAACGCGCCTACGGACTGCGCCACGTGACCGCCGCGACGTACCAGGCCGCCACCGGAGCCGGCCTCGGCCTGGCCGATGAGCTCGCCGCCCAGACCCGCGATGACGCCGCGGGCACCAGCCCGACCGCGCGTGTCTACCCGTACGTGCTCCACGGCAACGTGGTGCCCGGAGGCTGGGCCATGCAGGGCGCGGACACCGAGGAAGAGGTCAAGGTCATCGCCGAGACGCGCCGCGTCCTCGACGCACCCGAGCTGCGTATGAGCGTTACCACCGTGCGCGTCCCGGTGACGGTCGGGCACAGCGTCGCGGTGTGGATCGAGCTCGATGTGCCGGCGGACCCTGACGATGTGCGCGCGCTGCTGCGTTCCGCGCCGGGGATCGTGGTCGTCGACGATCCTGAGACGCAGCGGTATCCGATGCCCCGAGCGGTCGCCGGCAGCGACGACGTCCAGGTGGGGCGCATACGCCGCGATGCCGGGCGCGAGAACGGGATCGCACTCTTCTTCAGCGCCGACAACCTGCGCAAGGGAGCCGCGACCAATGCCGTACAGGTTGCCGAGTTGCTCCTGGTTCGCACCGCTGCAGGCACGGCTCCGGATCGCTCGGGCATGCCCCGCGTGGTGCACTAAACTCCGCCAAATGGTGGCGACGACCGAAGAGGTCCTCGAGCTCCACGGCCGGGTTCGCGCGTGCACCGCGTGCCCCTTGCACCTCACCCGCATCCAGGCCGTTCCCGGGTACGGCCCGGCTACCGCGCGCGTGATGGCGGTCGGCGAGGCTCCCGGCGAGAACGAGGACCGTGAGGGCAAACCCTTCGTCGGCGCGGCGGGCAGGCTGCTCACCAGCCTGCTCGAAGTCGGCCGGGCTCGACCGTCGCGACATCTACATCACCAACATCGTGAAGTGCCGTCCGCCCCGGAACCGCGATCCCGAACCCGCAGAGGTCGAGGCATGCAGCCACTATCTCGATGAGCAGATCGAGATGCTCCAGCCCGACGTGATCCTCCTGCTCGGCCGTCACGCCCTGACCCGACTGCTGCCCGGCGCCGGGGGCATCTCGCGCCTGCACGGCGAACGCGTTCGCCACGACGACCGCGTCTTCGTCCCCCTGTATCACCCGGCGGCCGCGCTCTACAACGCCGGGCTCAAGGATACCCTCGACGCCGACATGCGGCGAGTGCGCGGCTATCTCGCCGACGCTGAGGCGGCGCGAGCCCGGCGCGCCGGCGGGGCCTCGGCGTCCGAGCTGCGCGAGGTCGCGGCTGCCTCCGGCGGTGACCAGATGGACCTCTTTTGATCGACGCGCCGAGCTCAGCGCAGCTCACGCTGATCCCGCTCGGGGGGCTCGGCGAGATCGGCCGCAACATGCTCGCACTCAGCTGCGGCGACGACATCGTGGTGATCGACACCGGCCTCATGTTCCCGGAGCAGGAGATGCTCGGTGTCGACCTGGTGATTCCGGACATCGCCTGGCTTCAGGACCGCGTCGCGAACATCCGCGGAATCGTCCTGACACACGGGCATGAGGACCACATCGGCGCGCTGCCGTACGTCCTGCCGCGCCTGCCCGTGCCCGTCTACGGCACGGCGCTGACGCTCGGTTTTCTGCGCAACAAGCTGCGCGAGCACGGGCTGATCGAAACCACCGAGCTGCATACGGTCCGCCCCGGGGACATGCGCAGCCTCGGGTGCTTCGACGTGGAATGGGTGCACGCGACCCACTCCATCCCGGATGCGTGCGCGCTGGTGGTGCGCACGCCGGCGGGTGTGATCATCCACTCGGGCGACTTCAAGATCGACAGCACCCCGGTGCAGGGACAGCCCCCCGACCTGGCACGGCTGGCGCGGATCGGCGACGAGGGCGTGCTGCTGCTGCTCAGCGACAGCACCAACGCGGAACAGGAAGGAACAACCCCGAGCGAGCGGACCGTCGGGGAGGGGCTCGCGCCCATCTTCGCCGCGGCCCAGGGCCGGATCCTGATGGCGACGTTCGCGTCCAACATCTCGCGATTGCAGCAGGCGATCAACGCGGCGCAGGCCTGCGGTCGGCGCTGTTTCATCGTCGGACGCTCGATGCTCAAGAACATCAAGGTCGCCGAGGAGCTCGGCTACCTGCACGTGCCACCAGGCATGTTCGTCAACCCAAAGGAGCACGAGCGCCTTCCCGACAACGAGCTCGCCATTCTGTGCACCGGCGCACAGGGCGAGCCACTCTCGGCGCTGGTGCGCATCGCGGCCGGCGAGCACCGCATGGTGAGCCTGCGCGAGGCCGACACCGTGGTCATCAGCGCAAACCCCATTCCAGGCAATGAGGAATCGGTACATCGGACGATCAACAACCTCTACCGGCAAGGGGCCCGCGTCTTCAACTCCTCACGCCACGGGGTCCACGCATCGGGGCACGCAAGCCGCGAGGAGCTCAAGCTCCTGCTCACACTCACACGACCGCGCTATTTCATCCCGGTGCACGGCGAGTACCGACACCTCGCGCTCCATGCCGCGCTCGCGCGATCGGTCGGCATCCCCGCGGAGCGAGTGCTCGCCATCGACAACGGCACCGTCGTCGCTTTCGATGAGCACGGCGCTCGCGCCACCGGTGAGCGAGTGCGCACGGGATACGTCTACGTCGACGGGCTCAGCATCGAAGAGGCGGGCGACGTCGTCTTCCGCGATCGCCAGCAGCTCGCGCAGGACGGGGTGATCCTGGTGGTCCTGACCGTCGAACGTTCCAGCGGTGGAGTGGTGGCGGGACCGGACCTCGTGTCCCGGGGCTTCGTCGCCGACGATGCCGACGCGCTGTTCGACGAGGCGCGCGAGCATGTCCTGTCGCTGGTGTCGCGGCTCACTCCGGACGCCGGATACACGGCGTGGCAGGGGGCGATCCACGAGGGGCTTTCTCGATTCCTTTACAAGAAAACCAAGCGGAGGCCGCTGATCCTGCCCCTGGTCACCGAGGTCTGATCTCGGTCAGACGGGTACGTCGACGCACCGCTCCCACACGGAAGATGCCGGCACAACAACAGTCACCGCGACAACACATCCGTGTAGTATAGGCACGGATGTTCGAGGTCATCTCCCAGCCACCGGCACGCGACTCCGCATTTGCGGCGGTCGATTTGCTGATAGCATCGGGCCCGATCCAGGGGCCTCGGTAGCCCGTCTTCCACGCGTTCCACATCGAGTTCACGACATGGCTCGCTCCGCCCCAACCCGGCCCAAGCGCAAGCGCACGCCATCACGGCGTCCAGCGGCGCGCGCACGCTCGCGCGCCCCGTCCAGGTCGCGGTCTCCCTTGCTCCACCGCGACCTGCGCCGTGAGCTGACCGGCATCGGGGCGATCGGCGCGGGCGTGATCCTCGCCGCGGTGCTGGTCCTTCCCGGCGGTGGGGCGGTCGCCGGGCCGGTACACGACGGGCTCTTCGGCGCCTTCGGGATCGGCGCCTGGATCGGCGTTGCCGGGCTCGTGCTCACCGGCGCACGTCTGTGCATGACACCCGAGTGGCGAGCGGGCACGCTTGCGGCGCTCGGCAGCGCCGTCGCCATGGTCGCGCTCCTCGGATTGATCGGGATGATCAGGCCTGCCAACGCGGGTGCGCTGGGTCGCTGGATCGGCTCGGGCGTCGAGCGCGTGCTCGGTGGCGCCGGGGCGGGCGCCGCGCTCGTGGTCATCGCTGTCCTGGGAGTCATCCTGGCCACCGACCTCCGCACCGGCACGGTGATCCGTGCACTCGGCCGGTGGTTCGCCGCCGAAGGCGAGGGGCTGCGCCGCGATCGAGCGGCGAGGGCGTCCGCGGCACGCGCCCGCGGGTTCTCTTCGCAGGCGTCCGAGCCGTCCACCGAGCTGACCGGGGTGCCGATGTTGCTGCCGTTCGACCCGCCCAAGGTGACCGCGCCGCCGCTGACCGCCTTCCTCGACCCCGAGGAGCCGCAGGCCACCGGCGAGGACCTCGGCGAACACGGCTTCACCCGCGAGTTCGAGGGCGTGCGCGCCACCCCTGGCGACGCGCAGGTGCCGCTGATCGGGCCGGTTCCGGAGGTCGGCCTCGGTCACGCCGTGATGATCAGCGACGAGCCGGAGAAGGTCTGGGTGCTGCCGACCGCCGAGCTGCTCGACACCATCACCGGCAAGCGTGAACGCCTGGCCGCTGAGGTTCGTGCCACAGGTGACAAGATCGTGAGCACTCTGCAGTCGTTCGGAATCGAAACCCGCATCGTCGGGGCCAACAGCGGGCCGACGGTCACGCAGTACGAGTTGCAGCCGGCGGTCGGCGTGCCGGTGCGCCGCATCCTCGGGTATCAAACCGACCTCGCGCTTGCGCTGGCCGCGCCGATCCGGATCCAGCCTTTCATCCCAGGCAAATCGGCGATCGGCATCGAAGTGCCCAACAAGGCGGCGCAGCTGGTGAGCCTCAAGGAGACGATCGAAGTCGCCGGCGTTCACCGACAGGCGCCACAAGCTGAGCGTCGCCCTCGGCGCCGATGTGAGTGGACACCCGGTGATCGGCGATCTCACGCGCATGCCCCACCTGCTCATCGCCGGTGCGACCGGCAGCGGCAAGTCGGTGTGCATCAACGCGGTGCTCGGGGGCTTCCTGCTGCAGGCGACGCCCGCGCAGCTCAAGATGATCCTCATCGACCCGAAGCGGGTCGAGCTGTCGAACTTTGCCGACCTGCCCCATCTTCTCGTCCCGGTCGTCGTCGAGCCCGAGGCGGCGGTCGCGTCGCTGCGCTGGGCGGTGAAGGAGATGGAGGAGCGATACAAGCTCTTCGCATCCCACGCCGCGCGAAACATCGTCGCGTTCAACGAGAAGGCTCCCGGCCTCGGCGTCGCACCCTTGCCCTACATCGTCATCGTGATCGACGAGCTCGCCGACCTGATGATGGTTGCGGCGGGGGAGATCGAGGATTTGATCTGCCGGATCGCGCAGCTTGCGCGCGCGGTGGGGCTCCATCTCATCGTTGCGACCCAGCGTCCGTCGGCGGACATCATCACCGGCCTGATCAAGGCGAACATCCCGAGCCGGGTCGCATTCGCGGTTTCGAGCGGCGTGGATTCGCGTGTAATCCTCGACGAGATGGGAGCGGAGAAATTGCTCGGCCGCGGCGACATGCTGTATCTGCCGATCGACGAGGGCAAGCCTCGGCGGCTGCAGGGCGCGTTCGTCAGCGATCGCGAGCTCGACACGCTCATCGGCCACTGGAAGCTGCAGGGGAAGCCCGACTACCAGGAGGAGATCTTCACCGTCGAAGCCACGGTGTCGTGGGCGCGCGACGCGTCCAAGCGCGATCCGCTCTTTGCCAAGGCCGCGCACACGGTTGCCGCCGAAGGCCGGGCGGCCGCGTCCCTCCTCCAGCGCAAGCTCAGCGTGGGGTACACGCGGGCTGCGCGCCTCATCGACCAGCTCGCCGAGCATGGGGTTGTCGGACCGTTCGAAGGCAGCAAGTCGCGCGACGTCCTCATGGACGTCTTTCAGGTCGACGAGCTGCTCGCAGACCTGGGCGACGAGTAAGCGGGCGACGGTCACCCCGCTGCCAGGGCGTCGCTCGGCGCTGCGCCGGCTCGCGTGTCGCTATCCTCATCGTGCATGCCCCAGGACCACAGCTTCGACGTCGTCAGCGAATTCGACCGCCAGGAGCTGGTGAACGCCGTCGACCAGGCGCGACGCGAAATCACCACCAGGTATGACTTCAAGGGAATCAACGTCGAGATCACCCTCGAGGACGAGACCATCACCCTGCTCACCGGCACCGACGCGCAGCTCAAGTCGATCATCGACGTCCTGCAGAGCAAGGCGCACCGACGCGGCATCGATCTCAAGGTGCTGGATCCGCAGAAGCCGGAGCCGGCGGCGAAGGGCAACGTGCGTCAGGTGGTCAAGCTCCGAAAGGGCATCGGCGAGGAGCTGGCGCGGGACCTGACCAAGAGGATCCGCGGCGTGCATCCGAAGGCGCAGGTCCGAACCCAGGGCGACCAGCTTCGGGTGTCGAGCAAAGACAAGGATGAGCTGCAGGCGGTGATCCAGCAGCTGCGCGATCTCGACGTCGACGTTCCCCTGCAGTTCACCAACTACCGGTGACGAGGCGCAGCCTGGACTGCGTCGCGCTCGTCATCGGCGGTGCCGGCTGACACATGGACGATGCGACCACGCCGCATCCCGATGACGACGACCGGCTCCCGATGCTCGAGACGGCGTTCCCCGAGGCCGTGTCGCTCGGGCGAGCGCTCACCGAAGCGGGGATGACCATCGCCGTCGCCGAATCGTCCACCGGCGGCCTGCTCGGGGCGGCGCTGACCGCGGTCGCCGGGTCGTCCGCGTACGTCCGCGGCGGGGTGATCGCCTACGCGGACGACGTCAAGGCCGAGCATCTCGGTGTGGGCCGGCACCTGCTCTGGACCCACGGCGCGGTCAGCCCCGAGGTCGCCGGCGCGATGGCTTCCGGGGTGCGCCTGCGATTCAAGGCGAGTCTCGGCGTCGGCATCACCGGGGTCGCCGGACCCGACGCCAGCGAGCGCAAGCCCGCCGAACTCGTGTTCGTCGCCGTCGCCGATCCCACGACGGTTCGGGTGATCCATCTCGACGATGACCACGGGCGCGAGTTGAACCGTGCCCACGCGGTCCAGGCGGCGCTCCGTCTCTGCGCCGAGGTGATTCGCACTGCAGCCGGCGGTGGTCCAGTTCGGCCTGGAGGCTCGTGAGCGCGGTGACCTGGGTGCCGTCCGAGCACTCTCAACTTCGGGCTTGTCACGTCCTCGTGAAGGTTGTACAGTACAAATGTTCGCCCCACCCGGTGAGCCCGGACGCATCGCCCGTCGCGACGCCCCTACGGCATCCCAGCCACGTCTCCAACAACTTCCACTATCCCTTGGAGTACAGCTTTGACGAACACACTAGCAAGTCGTACCATCGATACTGTCGAGCCGGTCGTAGAAGTGAGCGGGCGGCGTGCTCGAGCGCCCCGTGACGAGAGGAGTGAGCCGGTGACGACGGAGCGGGATCGGGCGCTGCAGACAGCCCTCGGACAGATCGAGCGTGCCCACGGAAAGGGAGCGATCATGCGTCTCGGCGACGTGCATGCTCAGCACATCGACATCATCCCGACCGGTGCATTGACCCTGGACATCGCCCTCGGGGTCGGCGGTATCCCACGCGGCCGCATCGCCGAGGTCTACGGCCCTGAATCGTCCGGCAAGACGACCCTCACCTTGCACATCATCGCCGAGGCGCAGCGTCGCGGCGGGGTCGCCGCGTTCATCGACGCCGAGCACGCGCTCGACCCCCAGTACGCCTCCCGCATCGGGGTGAACACCGAGGAGTTGCTGATCTCACAGCCGGACACCGGCGAGCAGGCTCTCGAGATCGTCGAGGTGCTGGTACGCAGCGGAGCGGTCGACGTCGTGGTGATCAACTCGGTCGCCGCGCTGGTTCCGAAGGCGGAGATCGACGGTGAGATGGGGGACAGCCACGTCGGCCTGCAGGCCCGGCTGATGTCCCAGGCGATGCGCAAGCTGACCGCAGCGATCAGCCGGTCGAACACGTCGGTCATCTTCATCAACCAACTCCGCGAGAAGATCGGTGTGATGTTCGGCAATCCCGAGGTCACCACAGGTGGCCGGGCGCTGAAGTTCTACGCCTCGGTGCGCATGGACATTCGCAAGATCGATTCCATCAAGCAGGGGCTGGACGTGGTCGGCAGCCGCGTCAAGGTCAAGGTTGTCAAAAACAAGGTTGCGCCGCCGTTCCGTTCCGCCGAGTTCGACATCCTCTACAACGAGGGCATCTCATACGCCGGAAGCGTGCTCGACATGGCAATCGACGCGCACATCATCGACAAGAGCGGCGCCTGGTTCTCGTATGGGGACATGCGCCTCGGGCAGGGTCGCGAGAACGTCCGCGATTTCCTCCGCCAGAATCCCGACCTCCTCGAGGAGGTGGCGGCGAAGGTGCGTATCGCCGCGCTACCCGAACCGGTGCTCCACGACGCCATCGTCGAGTTGAACGGCGAAGCGCCGATCCTGCCCACGCCCGCCGTCTAGCGCGGCGCTGGGAGCGACGGTGCGCTCATTCGCTCCAGCAGTGGAGCCCGAGAGTGCGGACGCTGCGGAGGATGCCGCTTTGCGCATCCTCCGTGGTGCCGGCCAGTCGGCGGCATCGCTGCAGCGAAAGCTGGAGCGACGCGGGTACACCGCCGACGCTGCCGGCGCCGCGGTGCTCCGCTGTGCTGCGTCCGGGTTCGTGGATGACGCGGCCATGGCCGCGTCAGTGGCCGCTCGGCATCGCCGCGCCGGCCACGGTCGCGCTCGTGTCGCCGCCGATCTTCGCGCGAAGGGCGTCGCCGCCGAGCTCATCAGCGAAGCACTCGACGGCCAGGACGACACCGAGGAAGCCGCTGCGCTGGCGGTCGCCCAGCAGCTCTGGGAGCGCACGGGGACAGCGGGGCCGCTCGATCGGCGGGCGCGGATGCGCGTCGCCGGCGCGCTCCAACGCCGGGGCTTCTCGTCGTCGCTGGTCGCCCGCGTGCTGCGTGGACTGACCTGACTGTCAGAACTCCCTCGATGGAGTACACGCATCTCGGTCGTTCCGGTCTGTCGGTCAGCCGCCTATGCCTCGGGACGATGAACTTCGGTCCCGAGACCGATGAGACCACGTCCCACCAGATCATGGATGCCGCACTCGAGGCGGGTCTCAACTTCTTCGACACTGCCAATGTCTACGGCTGGAAGAAGGGCGAGGGGATCACCGAGCAGATCGTCGGGAGATGGTTCGCACAGGGTGGTGGACGCCGCGAGAAGGTGGTTATCGCGACCAAGCTCTACGGGTCGATGAGCGACTGGCCGAATGACACATTCCTCTCTGCCCGGAACATCCGGAATGCGTGCGACGCCTCGCTCCGGCGGCTACAGACCGATCACATCGATCTTTATCAGATGCACCACATTGACCGGAGCACGCCGTTCGACGAGATCTGGCAGGCGATGGAGGTGCTGGTGCAGCAGGGCAAGGTGCTCTACGTCGGCTCGTCGAACTTTGCGGGCTGGACAATCGCTCAGGCGCAGGAGGCGGCACGAGCTCGCCACTTCCTCGGACTCGTCAGCGAGCAGTGCCTCTACAACCTCGTCGAGCGACACGTCGAGGAAGAGGTGATACCGGCGGCGCTGCACTACGGTGTCGGCATCATCCCCTGGAGCCCGTTGATGCGCGGACTGCTCGGCGGCATCCTGGCGAAGCAGCGCGACACCGGCCGGTCGGCATCGGAGACCACGCAAAGCCTCCTCGTCAGGCACCACGAGAAGATCGAGCGCTACGAAGCGTTGTGCGCACTGCTCGGCGAGCATCCTTCGGCCGTCGGGCTCGCATGGCTGCTCCGGCGGCCTGGGGTCACCGGGCCGATCGTCGGTCCGCGGACCACCGAGCAGTTCCAGAGCAACCTGCACGCGCTCGACGTTCACCTCGACGACGCGGCGCTGGAACAGCTGGAGGCGATCTTTCCCGGTCCGGGGCCGGCTCCCGAAGTCTGGGCCTGGTAGCGACCAGGGTCAGGCGCCGGCGACCGACGTGTTGGTTCGCTCGAAGCGGACCACCGGTCCGAGCGTGAAAAAGGTCGCTGTCGCAAGCAGCACCCCGAGGATGACGAGGCCGTCGATGCCGAGCAGGTGCGCGGCAAAGCCGCCGATGACCGCACCGAGCGCGCCGCCCCCGGCCAAAGCCACCGTATAGAAGGACATGAGCGCCGATCGATCCGCGCTCAGGCTCTCGGAGCAGTCGGCAAGGTAGGTCACCGCGGCGGGACCGAAGCCGGCAAGCCAGACGATGCCGAGGACGAGGAACGGCGCGATCAGGAGCATGCCGAGGAACGGCAGGTGGTTGATGGCGAGCAGCGCGATCATCGTCAGCCAGGCCCCGGGCACCGCTCTGCGCATCACGACTGCCGGACCGAGACGGGTCACGAAGGGCGTCCAGAGCAGGATGCCGATCAGGAAGACGGCGATCCAGGCGATCAGGAACAGGCCGATGACGCGCACGTCGAAGTGATGCATCAGCGACTGGGACGCCACCGCTTGATGGCGAAGCAGCGAGGGCAGATTGGCGACAAAGGCGCCGATGAGCGCGAACGACATGATCCATGCGGGGAGGAACGTGCGCATCGGTCCCGGACCGACTGCGGCCTGGAAGACGACGCGCAACGAGTGCACCGGGAGGGGAGGGACGCGTGGGACGAAAACGAGGCAGACGATTGCCGCGCAGGCGTACAACCCCGCGAGCAGCACGAACGCCCCGCGGTGCAGGCCGAAGTACGCGGCCGAGCCCAGCCCAAACCCGCCCGCATACCCGATGAGCGTCGACGCCTCGAACGCACCGCTGGCGCCGGCGCGGCGGCGACGATCGCCGGACGTTGCGGCGGCGACCGTGCCCAAAGCGACCGGGACGAATGCGGCCGCACCCAGGCCCTCGAGCAGGCGTGCCCCGCCAAGCTCCGCTGGACGCACACCAAGCGCGACCAGCAACACCGCCACGACGCAGATGACCGGACCCGCCACCAGGAAGCGGCGCCGGCCGAACCGATCCGCGTAGCGCGCCAGGATCGGCGCGAACACCATCTCGGTCAGAGCTTGAGCCGCACCCACCAGACCGATGTCGATTCCGCTGGGTCTCCCGTGGGCCAGGTCGCTGAGCCGGAACTGGACGGCGACCCCAACTCCCACCGCCCCGACTCGAAGCAGACCACTGGCAACGAGCAGCGCTCCAATCGCTCGCGAGGCCGTGTGGCGCAGCTCGTCGTCGCCGGGTGCCTCGAGCACGCCGGCAACCTGCTGGTCGGTCACGCCTCTAGGGTATCCCGCCACGTGACATTGATCGAAACATGCGAGCAACCCCTTTGGCTCGTACAATGGGATTGTCTGACGTCGTGAACGACCGGCCACCGCGGGCCGGCCCCGACTGGATCTCGAGACGCTGTGGGTCTCGCCCCGGTCCCCTTCCCGTCGTGAGGCATTCCAAGCAGGGCGCATCGCGCCCGACCTCCGAGGTTCCATCCCATCGGCATCGAGATCCTCGCCCTGGCAGGGCTGGTGATTGTTGCGGCCGCGTTTGCGGCTGCAGCGGTTGTCTACGCGCGCAGAACCGTGGCGCAAAGCCGGGTCACGCACGACGCGGACGCTGAACGCCGTCTCGAACAGGTCCGGGCGATCGAGCAGGAAGCAAAATCGGTGCTGCTCGCCGCAAAGGAGGAGGCCGCACGCCGCAGGGACGAGGCCGAAGCGGAGGTTCGTGAGCGCCGGGCGGAGATCGCCCGGCTCGAGCAGCGGACCAACCAGCGCGAGGAGGGGCTCGAGCGCCGGCTCCGCGAGCTGGACTTCAACGAGCAACGGCTGACCCGTCGCGATGCGGAGCTCGAGACCCTCCGCCAGACCGTCGAGGACGAGCGCAGCCTGATCACCAGGGAGCTCGAGCGGGTCGCCGCGCTCTCTGAGCAGGAGGCGCGGGTCGAGGTGGTGCGGAGCGTCGAGGGCGAGTTGGTTCCCGAGATCGCCGAACGGATCCGCGAGGCCGAGGTCCAGGTCCGTGAGGAGGCGGCCGAGCGCAGCCGCGAGATTCTCATCGCGGCGATGCAGCGCCAGGCGTCCGAGCAGAGCGGCGAGGCGTCGGTCACGGTCGTCCACCTCCCCTCGGACGAGCTCAAGGGCCGGATCATCGGGCGGGAAGGACGCAACATCCGCGCGCTCGAGGCCGCGACCGGCGTCGACGTCATCGTCGATGACACACCCGAGGCGATCGTGCTCAGCTCCTTCGACCCGGTGCGCCGCGAGGTCGCCCGGGCCACCCTCGAACGCCTCTTCAGCGACGGCCGCATCCATCCCGCGCGCATCGAGGAGATGGTCGTCAAGGCTCGCAACGAGCTCGCCCAGCAGATCAAGCACGAGGGCGAGCAGGCCTGCCAGGACATCGGGCTCACCAACGTCCATCCCGAGCTTGCCCGGTTGCTCGGCACGCTGCGTTACCGCAGCTCCTACGGCCACAACGTGCTCTCGCACAGCCAGGACACCGCCGCGCTCGCCGGGATGATCGCCGCGGAGATCGGGTTCGACGAGCAGATTGCCAAGGAGGCGGCGCTCTTCCACGACATCGGCAAGGCCGTCGAACACGACGTGGACGGCCCCCACGCGATCATCGGTGGCGAGATCCTGGCGCGCCTCGGCCGTCCTGCCGCGGTCGTCCAGGCGGTACGCTCGCATCACTACGACGAGGAGCCGCGCTCGCCGGCCGCGGCCATCCTGATGACCGCCGACGCCATCAGCGCGGCACGACCGGGGGCGCGCCGGGAGTTGCTCGCCTCGACGATCAAGCGGCTCGAACGCATCGAGGCGATCTCCAATGAGTTCCGCGGCGTCGAGCGCAGCTTTGCCGTGCTCGCCGGGAAGGAGCTTCGAGTTCTCGTCAAACCGGACGAGATCAGCGATGACGAGGCACAGATCATGGCCCGCCAGATCGCCAAACGCCTCCATGGCGAGGGCAGCTACAGCGGCCGGGTCAAGGTGGTCGTCCTTCGCGAAACCCGCAGCGTGGAGTACGCGAAGTAACGATTGCATCGCGCCCGCCGGTGCTCGGCGCAGCGAGAGGCGACAATCGCGGCCGATAATGACCACGTCCTACTCATCGCCGCCCTCACATCCCGCTCCCGGGGTGACACCTCCAATGGAAATCCTCAAAGTCTCAGCAACAAGCAAACCGGTCGCCGTCGCCGGCGCGATCGCCGGTGTGGTGCGCACCCAAAAGCGGGTCGAGGTCCAGGCGATCGGCGCCGGGGCGATCAACCAGGCGGTCAAGGCGATCGCGATCTCGCGTGGCTACGTCGCGCCCGGCGGCCTTGACCTCGTGTGCATCCCCTCGTTCATCGACATCTCCATCGACGGCGAGGAGCGCACCGGAATCCGTCTGGTCGTGGAGGTTCGCTAGCTCCCGATCGGGGCGCCCGATGGGTGCCGGGACACACTGCTAGGCTTCGACGATGGCCATGTCGGTGCCGATCCTCAGTGACTCCGCTCGCGGTTTCAGGCCGCTCCCCCTGATCGCGCGAGCGCCGCGCCGCGAGCCCCAGGTGCCGGTGCTCGGGAGAGCGCCGCGCGTGCACCTCTGGCACATCGGCTGTCAGATGAACGATGCCGACCGGGAGGAGTTGGCAGGCCAGCTCGCCGATATCGGCTGCATCCCCGAAACCGCCCTCGACGACTCCGACATCGCCGTGCTGATCACCTGCACGGTGCGCGCCAACGCCGAGCAGAAGGTCTTCGGGAAATTCCGCGAGCTGATTCCCTGGAAGCGCGCCCGTCCTGGACGGGCGATCGCGCTCACCGGATGCATGGCGGTCGAGCATGGCGAAGCCCTGCTCGGGCGGCTCCCCGAGGTCGACTATGTCTTCGACGTGCGCGAGCCCGACGGGTTCCTCGCCAAGCTCCAGGCACTCCATGCCCCGAACCTCGACGGACCGGTGATCGTGCCGGCCTCGGATCGGCTGAGCGCCTACGTTGCGGTCATGGGTGGCTGCAACGAGATGTGCACGTACTGCATCGTCCCATTCGTTCGCGGCCGCGAGCTCAGCCGCCCCCTGCCCGAGGTGGTGGAGCACGTCGAGCGCCTGGTGGCGCAGGGCGTGCGCGAGGTCACCCTGCTGGGACAGAACGTGAACTCGTATCACGACCAGCCGCGTCAGGCCCGTTTGCCCGAGCTCCTCGCGGCGGTCGACGCCGTGCCCGGGCTCTGGCGGCTGCGCTTTCTCACGTCCCATCCGCGCAACGCCGTCCCCGAGCTGTTCGCGGCGATGCGCGACCTTCCCACGGTCTGCGAGCAGCTCCACCTGCCGGTTCAGGCAGGCGACGACAACCTGCTCCGGCGGATGCGCCGCCTGTACAGCGTCGATGAGTACCGGGCGAAGATCGAGGCCGCAATCGACACAGTCGGGCCGCGTCTCGCGCTCAGCACCGATATCATCGTCGGGTTCTGCGGTGAGACCGACGCGGAGTTTGCCGGCACCGAATCGCTGATGCGCGAGCTGCGTTTCGACACCGTGCACCTCGCCGCCTACTCGGTCCGCCCCGGGACCGCCGCGGCCCGTCGCGAGGACGACGTTCCGCTCCAGGAGAAGAAGGCCCGGCTCAACCATCTCCTCGGC
>CAVPXI010000024.1:0-8502 GCA_963709585.1 Candidatus Dormiibacterota bacterium
GAACGACTTGGACATCGGCCTGTACCTTCGCATCGGTCAAGACCGGGGAATCAAGGGTGGCGCGTGCTTCGCGCTCAAGGAGCCAGGCAGGCATCTTCTGGTCGGTCACCACGCCACCGTCAGGGAGCGGGCCTGTCCAGGGTTGCGATGCAGACGACCGGACGCGACGAGATGGTTCACGTGGCGCTGAGCCGTTGATGGGTACATACCGGCGACCGACGCCAGTTCGCGGATGCTCAGAGGGCGTCCGCCTTGCGCGTAGGCCACGGCTCCGAGCACGCGGGCCTCATTGACGGTTCCGGTCAGGGTTCTTGTTCCACGTTCCACTCCCGTAAGTATGGCACATATGTTCGCTGAATGGGAGATTTTGCGGGCATGGAGTTTGGCACACTTTCCCTGCGAGCAGTACCGTCGTTACCAACCTGTGACATCCCTAACGCGACCGGGACGCATTAGCCTGGATTTTCGACCCGAGTATCCCTTCACCCCCTTGATCCTACCGGGGGGTCCAGGCCCGCTCCGTGTCATGACGGGTGCCTCTACCCCCACGGCTACCCCCACCACCTCCGCTCCGGCTATCGAATTACCCCCGGCTCACGAGAGTGAGCAACGCCTTGTGATGCCAGAGAACGCCTTGGTAAGGCGTAGGCCGTGAGTTCAATCCTCACCTTGGGCTCAGATCACTAGTTGGCGCCGACGACCGTGAAGTTCTGGTTGACGAAGATGTGGTGCGGCCAGTTGACGCCGATGTAGTGAACCTCGTACTCGCCGTTGCTCAGCTGCACAACACGGTCGACAATGCCTCCCGGGTAGGCGGCCAGCGCAGCTTCCGTCGCCTGATTCGCTGTCGTTCCGCCGACGATCGTCCCCGAGCCCTGGCTGTAGCTCGCCGGGATCTGACCGACCTGCTTTGACGTGGTCGCTGCACCGCGCTGGAAGGGGATCACCCCTGCCGCCGATGAAGCCGCCGATCCGCCGCCAGTCGCTTGCACGATGACCTGCGTGGCGGTGATGGTCGTTCCGCTAGTCGTCCCAAGTACGAGAACGCCTTCGCCCGTTGTAATTGCGCTCGCCGAGGTCGCGCTCGTGCCGTTCTGGTATGTCGTCGAGGACACCTCGTCGACGGTCACCTTCTGACCCGCTGATGTCGTCAGTGTGAAGCTCGGCGTGGACACGCTGGCGACGGTGCCGGATGCTCCCCCTGCGGCCGGTCCTGACCGAGCGTTGGATCCGGCGCCGCCGGATCCGAGGCCGCCGGCGGAGCCGCTACCGGCCGCTGTCGCGGAGGGCGACGTGGCCAATGCCCTGGACGCGCCGTAGGCGGAAAGTCCGATCACCGCAGCCACGAGCGCAGTGGCCGTGGTCCATCGACTCCTTCTGTTCGAGAGCAATCGCCGTACGCCTGGCCGGCTCAGCTGCTTGTTGATTGGTACCGGGACCGCCGCGTCTGGCGATGCCGCTGGCGGGGGAGGCGGCGGAAAGCCGGCATCGCCTCCAGTTTCAGCGGCCGGCGGCCCTGACGTCGCGTTCGACACGGAGCGATCGGGAGTGGTCTCGTGGCGGCTTGTTGGGTCGTACTCATTCATGATGTCGTTCCTCTCAGGTGGGCTGCTAAGAAGAGAGTGCCAGCAGCGCATGTGAGGTACCTTTGGCCTGCATGTGAGGGGACTGAGACTGCCGGCGGCGTTGCGACTGAGGTCGGGGCGGCGGCGAAGATAGTGCGTGTGCCCGGGCGGCACCGGGGGATAAGCCAACAATCCGGTTGAGGAGGTACCGATGCCTGCACAGCCAGCTCGCGATGTCGACAGCTACATCGCCGCCGCTCCGGAGGGGGCGCGGCCGTTGCTCACGGAGCTCCGGGAGACCATCTTGGCAAGCGCGCCGGAGGCTGACGAACGGATCAGCTACGGCATGCCGTATTACCACCTCAACGGTGTTCGCCTAACCTACTTTCAGGCGCACACCCGTCACATCGCTCTATACGCCTTCAACGTAGAGGACGCACGTGCCGTGGGGCTCGAGCAGCACATGGCCGCCAAATCAACGCTGCACTTCCCTCTCGATCACCCGCTGCCCACGTCAGCGATCCGGCGACTGATCGAACATCGGATGAAGGCGACCGCAACGAAGGGTGGCGCGAAGTCCTCCCCCAGCAATTGATCGTGCTGGTTCCGGGCCGTCGGACACAATCGTGATCGGTGCGTCCATGATGACCCACAGGGCGAGGCAGCGAAGTCGCGATCGGAGGAAGCTAGCGGACATGCGCGTGTGAGGACCCTGCAAATGACCGCCGCTGTCAAACAGCGGTTTCATGCCGCGTGGGAGTCCCTGCTGCCGATCGGTCTCGATGTCAGCACCGGTGGCTACCGCCGGTATGCGTGGAGTCCGGCGGACGTGGCGTGTCGTGGATGGTTTGAAGAGCAGGCGCACGCGCGCGACCTTTCGGTGGAGCGCGACGCCGCGGGCAACCTCGTCGCATGGTGGGACGGCCCAGAACACGATCGGCGCGGAGCGGTGCTCACAGGAAGTCATCTCGACTCGGTTCCCGACGGCGGTCCGTTTGATGGCCCGCTTGGCGTGGTCAGTGGTTTGTGCGCAGTGGATCTTCTTCGGGAACGGGAGATTATCCCCAAACGAGCTCTCGCCGTCGCCATGTTCACCGATGAGGAGGGCGCGAGATTCGGCCTCGCATGTATTGGAAGCCGACTGCTCAGTGGCACGTTGCAATTGCCGGACGCATATGCACTGCGCGATTCGGCAGGGATCACGATGCGGGAGGCGATGCTCGCCGCCGATGTCGATCTTCACGCGGCCGAGACGATTCATGATGTCTCGCAGTTCTCAGCGTTTGTGGAGCTACACATCGAGCAGGGGAGAGGCCTTGCTGATCGCAACTCGCCGATAGCCCTGGGAACCTCCATCTGGCCGCATGGCCGCTGGAGGTACGCCTTTCGCGGTGAGGCGAACCACGCGGGTACGACGCGACTGGTCGATCGTCACGATCCCATGCTGCCGTTTGCCGCGACAGCGCTTGCCGCACGACGGATCGCTCTGGATACCGGTGGTTTGGCGACCTTTGGCCGCGTTGCCGTCGAGCCAAATGCGACCAACGGCGTGCCGTCGGCAGTTAATGCGTGGCTTGACGCACGCGCTCCGGATGCACGCAGGCTTCAGGCCGTCGTAGACGCCATCGAGTTCGGAAGCCGCCTCGGCCGCGGCCGTTCACGATCTCAGCGTCGACATCACGTCGGAGTCCTACACGCCCGAGGTACGCTTCGACAGCGCGCTGCGTGGCCGCATGGCGGAGGCGCTGGCCGGTGATGGCTTGTCGATACCGGAGCTGTCGACGGGCGCCGGCCATGACGCAGGAATTCTCGCGGCTGCCATTCCCACCGGGATGTTGTTTGTCCGGAATCGGACTGGGGTAAGTCATAGTCCGATGGAGAGCGCCGATCTCGCGGACTGCCTCGACGGAGTCATCGCTCTGGCGACGGTTCTTGAGGAGCTTCTGTGCCGATGAGTGAGTGGCATGCCGAATGGGCGTGGCTTGGCACGGATGACGCGCTCCGGTCGGGTGTCCTCATTGGGGTCGAGGGGGATCGCATCACGTCCGTTGCCACCGATGTTCGGCAACCGCCACCCAATGCACGGCGCTTGGCCGGCCTGGTGATGCCTGGCCTCTGCAATGCACACTCACACTGCTTTCATCGGGCATTGCGTGGCCGCACCAATGCGAGAGGAGGAACCTTCTGGACGTGGCGTGAGGCGATGTACGAGGTCGCAGCGCGCCTCAATCCCGAGACGTACCATGCGCTCGCGAGGGCCACCTTCGCAGAGATGGCACTTGCCGGGATCACCAGCGTCGGCGAGTTCCACTATCTGCACCATGACGTTGACGGACGACCATACGGGAATCGGAATGCGATGGGAGACGCCCTGATCGCTGCTGCGACCGAGATTGGCATTCGCATGACCTTGCTCGATACCTGTTATCTCGCCGGGGGATTCGGGTCCCCACTTCAAGCGGTTCAGCGGCGGTTTGGCGATGGTGACGCGCATCGATGGGCCGAGCGCGTCTCGGATTTGAAGGTCCCCGTTGGGGTTCGCCGCGGTGCGGCGATCCACTCCGTTCGCGCCGTGCCCGCGGATCAGATGACGGTCGTCGCGGAGTGGGCACGTGACCACCAGTCGCCGCTCCATATGCACGTGTCCGAACAGCGTGCGGAGAACGATGCCTCCGAGATCGCGCACGGATGCACGCCTACGCAGCTCCTCAACGACGCTGGAGCGCTCGGTGATCGCACCACGGCGATTCACGGGACTCATTGCACTCCCGCCGACGTGCTGCTGCTCCAGGCGCGCGGAAGCGGTCTCTGCATCTGCCCTACGACGGAGCGAGACCTGGGCGACGGGATCGGCCCGGCGCGTGATGCCGCCGAAGCAGGTGTGGCGCTGTCCGTCGGCAGCGACGGGCAGAGCGTCATTGACCTGTTCGAGGAAGCGCGTGCGATGGAGCTCGACGAGCGGCTCCGCGTCGAGGCTCGGGGGCACTGGACGCCGGCCGCGCTTTTGCGTGCGGCGACTGCCGCAGGGCAAGCGTCGCTCGGGTGGGGTGAGGCGGGCCGCCTGGCGGTCGGCAGCCTCGCGGACTTCATCGCCATTGACGTGGACACGCCGCGTCTCGCGGGAGCGGATCCTGGTCATCTCCTCGAGGCCGTGGCGTATGCCGCGACAGCGTCGGAAGTCGAGGAAGTCGTGGTGGGTGGGAGAAGCATCGTGTCGGACCGACGTCACCACACGGTCGTTGACGTGCCTGATGCACTGAGGCGCGCGATCGCGGCGGTCACGACCTAGCTGGCAACGTGAGACTGCGCCGCGTCCGAAGCGTCGTCGCGAGCTTGACCGGCTCCCCGTGGGTGCGTTTGGCGGGGAGCCTCGTCGCGGTGGCGCTCTTCGTGCACAGTGTTGACCTCGGTCAGGCCCTGCGCCTCTACGGTCAGTTGGTTCCGGGCTGGACAATCCTGGCCCTCGGCCTCGCCGCGCTCTCGGTTGTCGCGAGCATCGCGGAGTGGGGGGTGCTGCTCCGCGGCAGCGGTCACCACCTCGACTGGAGTTTCCTCGGTTCCTGGTACTTGAAGGGACTATTCGTCAACCAGGTAACCCCCGCCGGGGTAGGCAGCGACGCTGTGCGTGCGCTCCAGGTAGGCAAGATGACCGGTCACGGCCCCATGGTCGCCTCCCTGGTCGCGAGCCGCATGGCAGGCACGCTGGCGATGTCCTGGTGGGCGCTTGCCGCCGCTGTCATCACGCGCGATCGGCTCAAGATCCCTGGCGTTACTGCGTTCATCCTCTTCGCCGCAGCGATGATGGGCGCCTGGGCGCTGGCACTGGTCGCGGACTTGGTGCGCCGGCGCATTCCCGAGCACTACACCATCTCTCACGCCATCGGTCGCTTCGTCCGTCCGTTCAGCAGCGCCTTCGAAGGCTATCGCGGCCGCCCTTTGCGTACCGTGGGTCGCAGCATCGCTGCAGGCATCGCCGCGTGGGGTTTCAACCTCTTCTCGATGGACAGCTTCTCCTTGGCGCTGCACAACCACGTCTCGTGGTCGGTGTTCGCGCTCATCCTGCCGGTTGCGCTTCTGGCCACATTCATCCCTATTTCGGCGAATGGGATCGGGGTGCGCGAAGGGTTGATCGTCCTGCTTCTCGTGCAAGCCCATGTCGCGCTCGGCACAGCGACCGCGTTGAGCCTCTTCGTCGACCTACAACTGCTGCCCTTCGCAGTGCTCGGCGGGATGGTCTACCTGGTGGAGCGCCGCCGCCGCCGCGGTCGCGGGCTCCAAGCCGATGTGTCCGATTGCGACGCTCAGGTCGGCGAGCCGTGAGCTCCCCCATGCGGGGAGCGTCAGACGGCGGTCCAGCCGCCGTCGACGAGGAGCACGTGCCCGGTCACATAGCTCGAAGCATCAGTGGCAAGGAAGAGGAGCGGGCCATCGATCTCGTGCAGAGCGGGCGTGCGGGCAAGGAGGGTCCGCTCGCGGATGGACCGCGCAAAGTTTTCCTCCGACAGGAAGCCGGTCATCTCCGAAGGGAAGTAGCCGGGTGCCAGGGCGTTGACCCGGACGCCGCGACCGCCCCACTGAGCCGCAAGCTGGCGGGTTAGATTCACGACCGCGCCCTTCGTGGCGTTGTACGCCGCCATCGGTCCGCGAGATGCCACCACCCCGTACATGGAGGCGATGTTGATCACGCTCGCGACGGGGGACGCGAGCAGCAGAGGCGCCATCAACCGGCACATGTCCATGACGCTGATGAGATTCACCTCGATGACCTGGCGCAGGTCGTCGAGCGACTGCTCCTCGATGGGACCGTCGTCACAGATGCCGGCGTTGTTGACCAGCACATCGAGGCGTCCGTACGGCTGGAGACGTTCGGCCAGTGCCTGGCGGTGGCGCGCGTCGGTGATGTCGCCCGTCATCGTGTCGATCCGCTCGCCGCACTCGGACGCCAGCTCCTCGAGACGGTCACCGCGGCGGGCGGTCACCAGCACGTTCGCTCCAGCCTCGTGGAGCACGCGTGCAAAACGCGCCCCGAGACCCGACGACGCACCGGTTACCAACGCGACCCTGCCGTCCAGCCGCCATCGCACGTCAGGCGGGCGGCGCTCTGCTGTCGACGTGTCGTCAGCCATGTTGAGCGAGTGATTATCTCAGCGTTGTCCGGAACCCGGAGGACGCTCGACCGGGCGAGGGCCACATCGCGACCCGCCCCGCTGGCCTACACCGGGTCGACGAGGAGCGTGTGCGTGTGTCCGGCCGACGCGAGCGTGGCGAGGAGCCGGCGCAGGGTGCCCCCGGAGGGACGCTGATGGGCCGTGCAGCTGAGCCAGATCTGGCGGTTGCGAGCCATCGCGGCCACGGGCTCACCGCAGTCGCAGTAGGGTGTCTCGCGCTCGGCGCGCTCGATGATCGCCACAATGCGGGTGTTGTCTCTAGTGGGCATTCCTGGTCTCCTTTGCATCGATACGATGCGTTTCGTATTATAGCTGAATAGTGGCAACTGAGCGTTCCTCCCCCGCGCCGTCCGGCCCAGCCCACCCTGCCCCGGGGGGTGGAGGTCGGCCAAGAAGCGAGCGCGCCCACCAGGCCATCCTCACCGCAGCACGCCAGCTTCTGATCGAGAAGGGCTTCGCCGCCATGCGCCTCGAGCACGTCGCCGCCCGGCCGGCGTGGGCAAGGCGACCATCTACCGCCGCTGGGCGTCGAAAGAAGCCCTCGCCGAGGACTTGCTCACGCAACTCGCTGGGCCGCACATCGCGATCGCCGATACGGGCAACACACGCGACGAGTTGCTCGCTGCGGTCACCAACCCGATGCGGGCGGTCAGCGAAACGGACTTCGGGCCGGTCATCAGGGCTCTGCTGTCGCAGATCGCGAGCAACCCATCGCTCAGGGATCCGTTTCGGGCGACCGTCGTCGAGGCTCGTCGTGCCGAGATCACCAAGATGATCAAACGGGGGATCGCGCGCGGCGATCTGCGCGCGGATGCCGACGCCGGGGTCGCGACCGAACTGCTTGCCGGGCCCGTCTATTTCGGCTGATGTTCGGGGGTGTCCTCGACCTCGACTTCGCGGAGCGCGTCGTCGACAGCGTCATGCGCGGCTACGCGGTCTGAGAGGACTTCTGGTTCAGCGCCTTACGACTTCAAGCCCCCAGGCACGTCATCATCGAGGCACCAGTACCAGCGGACTCCGGGAATTCCGACGGGGGGTCCCTGAAGTTCTGTGGACCATGAGATCTTCCCGTGGAGATACGCCGACCCGATAAAGCTCGTTGGCGGTGGGGTGCTAGCAGCGACGTGCCGCGCTTTCGGAGTAGTCATTGCGGTGGCACCGCACGCGCTCGCAACAAGGGCGATGGTCACGAACAGCTGCAACCCGCCGGCGTGCCTCAGCGCCCACCGGCCACCTCGTGGTAACCGATTCGGTGCGTCGTCGACTCGCCTGCGATCAACAAGGCTCATGGCGAGGCCCTTCACCTCCCGAGCACTCATGGTCCGGCACATCTTAGACGCGTCGTCGTAGTCGCGTTGCCCTCTCCTTCACTGCGGGTGGCCTCCTTGATGATCACGAGACTGCGGCGCTTACCGTCTCACACGCGGCGTGACCGCGTCCGTGGCCACGGCATGGGGGACGGGGATCTTCATCCTGGCCGCACTGATCGTCGCCGTCATGGTCAACGCAGACAAGCCGTCGGCACGCGGCGAAACACTCAGCAAGACCCGGCCGCAGCCTGCCCGTGAGAAGGGCTAGACTGCGCGATGCCCTGCGGGGCGTGTCGTACTCAACAGCTGGGAGATCTCCGACCAGCGCCAGGGGGAAGTGATGGAAGCTACAAAAACTCTCCGGGTCGTGCTTGCAGCTGGGCTGCTCCCGGCGCCGGTGTCGCTCAAAACCTCGGCGGCGCCTCGGTCAGTGCGGCCGACCGAGGGGCGCTCTTCGTC